>CAZEFW010000032.1:0-64310 GCA_964511535.1 uncultured Myxococcales bacterium
CCCCCCCCCCCCCCCCCCCCCCCCCCCGCCCCCCCCCCCCGCCCCCCCCCCCCCCGCAGGCGACTGAGGTGACGGCTGCGGCCATGGCCACGGCTACGACTACGGGACTAGAGGTAGACATGAAGGATCACCTCTAATATGTCGGCGCGGTCTGATGGAGCGATGGTCTCGGCGTGCTTGAGCACGTAGCCCAGGCGCGCGGCCACCTGGCGCACGGGGTAGATGTCCACGCCCAGGCGCACCCGCTGGCGGCGGTCCTGGCCCAGCTCCAGGTTGGCGTCGTGGTACTCGTAGCCGGCCACCGCGCTCAGCCCGTGGGTGATGAACAGGTGGCCCTCCACCAGGGCGACCAGCTGATGCGACCAGACGCCGGTGTCTGCCGGTCGGGTGGCCACCCAGTCCGCCTCGCCCTGCAGCACCAGGCGGCCCAGAGCCAGCGCGCCGTGCAGCCCGGCCATGGCGCGGCAGCCCTGGTCGGTGGGGTTGTACGCCCCGGAGATGCCGAGGCGTCCCGGGCCGAGATCCACCTCCACCAATGCCCACAGAGCCTTGAGGGTGTCGGTGTCGCCGGTGGTGAAGCTGCCGTTGGTCAGGGCCACGGCGGCCATGCCCCAGCCGAGGTCCACGCCCAGCTCCAGCCCGTAGTCGGGGTTGGAGAAGTTGGCGCCGCTCACCAGGCGGGTCAGGGCCGCGTCGTCGCGCAGGCGCAGGCCGAAGGGGGGCAGGATGCGTCCGCCGCGCAGGTAAGCGCCCCACGGGCCGCGCACCAGGGCCCACGCCTCGCGGGTGCGCAGGCCGTCGCCGGAGATCTCCTCATCGAGGTAGATCACGATGCGGTCGGGCCAGGGGCGAAGCTCCAGGTAGAGCTGCCCGCCCGAGCCGTCGAAGCTGTTGCTCACCCCGCTGCCAGCCCCGTCATCAAGGCTCGTGCGGTTGGCCAGCTTCAGGTCAGCGCCCAGGGCGAACCAGGAGGCCACCTCGCCGGTGGTGATGGCGGTGAGGATGCCGCTGCCGGTGGGCGCGGCCGGGGAGCGGGAGGGCAGGGCGGCGCGGGGCTGGCCCCCGGCGAGGGAGAGGTGGCTCATGGCGTACAGCGCGCCGTAAGCGGTGCGCTTGCCGCCGCCCAGAGGCGAGGTGTGGCAACGCCCGCAGCGCAGGCCGCTGTCGGCTGAAAAGCGCGGCTCCGCGGCCGCCGGGGACGCGACCGCCAGCAGGAGCAGGGCCGCCAGCAGCTTCTCAGTCATTGGGCGCCCCGCGGGTGATCCAGGCGCGCAGGCGGGCCACCTGAGCCGCGGTCAGCGGCGGGGCGAGCCTCGGCATGCGGGTGCCCACGATGCCGGCGCCGCCGAGCTTCCGCATCAGGTAGCTCCGGTCGGGATCCCCCGGCGCCACCAGCACCGCGCTCTTGATCTGCGCGCTGGCGCGCTGGACCAGGGCGGCGTGGGTCTTGCCCCGGTCCAGCCTCAGCCCGGCAGATGCTTTGCCCAGGTCATGGCAGTCGGTGACGCAGTGGCGGTCGAGGATGTCGGTCTGGATGGCTGACAGCGTGGAGGCCCCGGTGCCGGTGGCGCCGCCGTCGCCGGCGGCAGCGGCGGCCCCGTCCACGGCGCGAACCTCCGGGCAGCAGCCTGCCAGGGCAAATGCCAACACCAGCGCCGGGGCGAGCTTCATCAACCCAGAGTGCCAAGGGGGGGCGGCAAATGCAAAGGATGCCCGGGCTGGAGCAATGTAGGCAGTGCGGGGTTTTGGGGCGGGTGGCGCGGCGGGGGGGGGCGAGAGTTGGGGCGTGCTTGCCGTTGGGGAGCGACGCTCGTGTAACAAAAAACAAGGAACAAAAAACAAAGAACAAAAAATTGGCGGTGGTGTTCGGGGCTTCGGAGCTCTTGCTTAACGCCCATCGCCATTCACTTGCGCCGCCGCACCCGATGCCTCCATTCTGGGTGGGTGATGCGAATCATCCCGCTCTCACTGGCTCTGGGGCTGCTGCTCGCTGCTTGCATGGAGCCGCGGCCGCGCGCCACCCTCACGGTCGAGGTGGTTGGGCCAGCCAACCCGCGGCCGCGCTGCGTCTCGGGTGACAGCTCCCTGGGGCAGCTCTACCCGGCGGGGGACCCGATCAAGGGGGCGCGGGTTCGCTTGACGCCGGGCGGGCTCGGCGGGACCACCGGCGCCGACGGCAAGCTCGTGCTCAAGGACCTGCCCGGGGAGACCTACAAGCTCCTGGCCTCCGCCCCCGGGTTCGCGGCGGCGGCCGAGCGCACGGTGACCCCTGGCCAGGGCGCGGCGCTCACCCATCGCATCATGTTGACCCCCTGCGTGAGCACAGGGCCCCACCGTCATCGCGTTGGGTTCGGCACGTCGGTCACCCTCACGGCCACCACCCGTTGTGGGGACGCCTGGAAGGGAGCGACCTTCACCTGGTCCCAGGTGGAGGGCCCGGACGCGCGCGCCACGGTCAAGACATGGGTCGCGCCGAGCCTCGACTTCACCACCCTCGCACTGGAAAAGGTCAAGCGCCTGCCCGCCACTCCGCGGCTGCTCTCCTTCTCTCCCGACGAGGCGGGCCAGTATGTCTTCCGCGTCACCGCGCGGCGCGCCGACGGGGTCAGCGCCAGCGCCTACGCGCTGGTCACCTCCACCGACGTCACGGGGCCGGTGACCAGCGTGCCGCCCGGGCTGCGCTACTACCTGATGGGGCCGAAGCAGGGGCCCTGGAAGTGGATCGTGGACCGCTGGCCCGCCGGCTGGATCCGCACCCTGGAGGGGGCCACCACCCGCACCCCGTCGGTGACGCCGTTGCCGCCGTCGAGCATGACCGTGCAGGCGGATCTGATCATCCGGGAGGTCAACAGCAACACCTCCTTCACCCTGGTGGTGGGGCCGTGGAACCTGGTGAACCGGGACTGCGGCCGCTCGGACTGCCACCCCGGGCTGCAGAAGAGCTGGGAACGCACGCGCCACGCCACCACCTGGCGCCGGCTGGTGGAAGGGGAGCTGTCCGCCTCCCGGGGCGGAGGCGCCGCCAGCTGCGCCGCCTGCCACGCCCTGGGATACAACCCCTCGGCGGACAACGGCGGGTACGACGACGTGGCGCGCCAGCTCGGCGTGACCTTCCCGTCGACGCCGACCCGGGGAGTCTACCGCGGCCTGCCGGCCGCCCTGCGCGAGGTGAGCAGCGTGTACTGCCTGGCGTGCCACGGCCCGGCGCGGGTGGACCCGCCGGTGGCGGAGCAGCCGGGGCGCTTTGCGGTGGGCGTCTGCGCGCGATGTCACGACCGCAAGCCCGAGCAGGACCTGGTTGACCAGTGGCGCCGCAACCGCATGGCCCGCACCGTGACCGGCGACCTCAACGGCCCGGAGGCGCGGGAGGAATGCGCGCGCTGCCACACGGCGCAGGGGTTCTACTACGAGCACTTCGCCCTGGCGCGCCCCCCGTCGAAGAAGGTGGCGATCCTCTCCTGCTGCGAGAACCTGGAGCCGATCACCTGCCAGGCCTGCCACAGCCCCATGTACGCCCACGACGAGGCGCAGGTGTTCCGATCCGGCGCGGTGACCCTGCGTGACGGGTTGACCCTCACGGGCCAGGGGAGCGGCGCCCTGTGCGTCACCTGCCACAACGACGAGCACGCCCCGGGGGCGAAGCAGACGCTCGCCATGCGCCTCGGGCCTCACGCGCCGCAGGCCGAGCTGCTGCACGGCAAGGCGGGCCACGCGCTGGACGCCACGGGCCACCCGTCGCTGGAGGGCGTGGCGTGCGCGTCCCGGGTAGGGGAGGGGTGCGTGACCTGTCACATGGACAGCGGCCCGGCCGCCGGGGACCCGGATCACCGCCAGGTGGGCGGCCACACCTTCCGCATGATCTCGGCCGGCGGGCGGCCCAACGTGCGGCCTTGCCAGGCGTGTCACGCGGGCATGACCAGCTTCGATCCGCTGGCCCGGGGGGACCGCGACGGCGACGGCCGTGTGGAGAGCGTGCGCGCCGAGGTGGATGGGCTGCTGGCGCTGCTGAAAGGACGCATCGACGCCACCATCAAGGCCGGCGCCGTCCAGGGCTGCGCCGCCAGCAAGCCCGCCGGCGTATCGTTCAAGATCGGCTTTCAGCTGCGGGTCGTGATCACCGACGCCGGCGGCCATGACCTGGGCGACTGCGACCGCAGCGGAGGCATCGAGCGGGACGAGCAGCCGTACACCTTCCCGTCCTCCCCCCAGGGTGCGCTGCTGCACAAGGCGGCCTATAACTACCTGGTCGTGGTCCGGGACGGCAGCCGGGGGCTGCACAATGTCCCGTACACGGTGCGGCTGCTCCAGCGCACCATCGCCGCGGTGAGCGGCGGCAAGAACCTGCCGGGGTGGGAACTGTACCGGTAAAAAAATCAGGAGGGAGTCCATGTCGGAAGCGAGCCCCGGCCAGGGGCACAAGGTCTGCGTCACCGGCGCATCGGGGTACATCGGCAGCCACGTGATCCAGCTCCTGCTGGACCGGGGCTACCATGTGCGGGCCATGGTCCGCGACCCGGGCGACGAGAAGAAGACAGCGCACCTGGCGGCCATGGGCGAGGGGCGAGAGGACAGGCTGGAGCTGCTGGCCGCCGACCTGGTGGAGCCGGGCAGCTACGACGACGCCGTGGCCGGCTGCGACCTGGTGTGCCACGTGGCCGCCTCGGTGAAGCTGGCCGCCAGGGACCCCCAGCGCGAGATCGTGGATCCCGCGGTGCTCGGCACGGCCAACGTGCTGACCGCGGTGCGCAAGGCGGGCACGGTCAAGCGGGTGGTGATCACCTCCTCCATCGCGGCAATCTTCGACGACGGCAAGCCCCACGATCACCAGTTCTCCGAGGACGACTGGAACGGCAGTTCCACCATCGACTCGGAGCCGTACAACCTGGCCAAGACCCTGGCAGAGCGCGCCGCGTGGAAGGCTCACGACGCCCTGCCCGAGGAGGAGCGCTACGAGCTGGTGGTGCTCAACCCGGTGGTGGTGCTCGGCCCGCTGTTCACCCGCGGGCACGGGCGCAGCTCGCCGGCGCTGGTGCGGGACCTCATGGCCGGCGCCATGCCGGCGTGCCCCCGGATCTGCCTGTCCATGGTGGACGTGCGAGACGTGGCCATGGCCCACGCCCTGGCCCTGGAAAAGCCTGACGCCGAGGGGCGCTACATCCTGCACCACGAGGGGCTCTGGATGCAGGAGGTGGCGAAGCGTATCGCGCCGCACTTCCCCCAGTACAAGGTGCCCACCGGGCGGCTGCCGAACCTGGCCATGTACGCGGTGGGGCTCTTCAGCAAACGCGTCTCCTTCGGCTGGGTGCGGCGGAACCTCGGCCGGCGGCATCTGGTGAACAACCGAAAGTCCATCGACGACCTCGGCGTGACCTACCGGCCCATGGACGAGACCCTGCTCGACACCTGCAAATCCTTCATCGAGCTGGGCCTGGTGCGGCCGAAGTAGTAGGGAGTTGGGAGTCGGGAGTTTGGAGTCGACCTGTTGAAGCAGCCCCTTCGTACAACACCCCTTCGCCTGCTGCGGTTCGCGGCTCGGGTGCTGCGCGCCTTCGGCCGCAACCGGGGGCTGCTGCTGGCCGGCGGCGTGGGGTACAACGCGCTGCTCTCCGCCGTGCCGCTGTTGGCGGTCACCGTGACCGGGCTGAGCTACCTCGTGGAAGAGCCACTCATCCTGCGCACCATCGAGGTGGAGATGCAGCTGCTCTTCCCGCGGCACTCCGAGGCGCTGCTGGAGGCGGTGCGCGCCTTCCTCGCCGCGCGCGAGGTGGTGGGCGTCATCGGCTTCATGGTGCTGCTCTTCTTCTCCTCCATCGCCTTCCGCATGCTCGAGGAGGCCATCGCCGTGATCTTCGGCGAGGCCGCCATCCGCGAGGGCGAGGGGAAGCGCAGCTTCTGGATCTCGGCGCTGCTGCCGTACATCTTCATCGGGGCGCTGGTGCTGGCCCTGCTGGCGGTGACCCTGCTCACCACCTCCCTCGACGCCCTCGGCCCGCGCACGCTCAACATCCTCGGCAAGGAGATCTCCCTGCAGGCCGCGTCGGGGGCGCTGGTGCGGCTGGTGACCTTCGCCGGGCTGGTTCTGCTGTTCGCCTCCATCTATCGCGTGCTCCCGGTCACCCGGGTGCGCATGGGCCGCGCCCTGGTGGGCGGGCTGTGCGCGGCCGCGCTGTGGGAGGTGGCCGGCCGGGCCCTGGCGTACTACTTCGCCCGCATCTCCCTGGTGGGCGTGGTGTACGGCTCCCTCGCCACGGTGATCGTGGTCCTGCTCAGCCTCGAGGTGGCGGCCATCATCCTGCTGCTGGGCGCCCAGGTCATAGCGCAGCTCGAAGCATGCTCCCGGGCGGGAGTCCCCTGGTACGAGAGGCCGCCTGACCCCGAGCCGTAGCTTCAGCCTCAGCACCTACGCCGCCGCGGTTCATTCTGTCATTTCGTCGTTTCGGCGTTCTGTCATTCAGCAGCCCCAGCCCCACCCCCAGCCTCAGCTTCAGCCTCAGCCACAGCCCCAGCCTCAGCACCAGCCCCAGCCCCAGCCCCAGCCCCAGCTTCAGCCGTTCATTCTGGCATTCTGGCATCCCGGCGTTCTGGCACTCTGGCATTCACCGGCGAAGGCGGCCCAGGCCGCCGTCGCCGCCGCTCCTCCCATCACCGATAAGGACCGCTGCCTCGGTCGGGCTGAATCGGCTCCAGCCGCGTCAGGTGCTCGGCCAGCGATTCGGTGTCCTTGACGTACCACTCCACCTTGCCGCACTCGCCGCAGACATACGCCTCGAGCTCGCCCGCGCCCTTGCTGCGCCAGATGCTCGGCAACACCAGGGACATGCGGGCGCGCCCCTGATCCCGGTCGAGCACATGGGCGGCGTGGTAGATCTCCTCGCCGCCGCAGGCGGGGCAGCGACGCTGGCCGCGCATGGTCAGCTCGGCGCGGTTGCGGGCAGCGGTGAGGCTGGCGCGCAGGTCTTCCACCTCGGCGCGCAGCTCGCTCAGCTGTTCGCGTAGTTCGGGCGCGGACCGGGTCTCGTCATCCTGTGGCATCGTCGCGGTGCTCCTGCTGGCAAAGGGTGTATTGTACCTCCCATGCCGTCATGTCGTGGCCGCTGGATTGTCGGCTCTGCGTTGCTGGCCGGCGCGCTGCTCGCGGTGACCCTGCTCGCCGCGGTCCAGACCCGCGCGCTGGAGGCCAGCGACGACGCCTTCATCTCCCTGCGCATCGCGCGCAACATGGCGGCGGGGCACGGCGTGGTGTTCAACGCCGACGGCCCACCGTCCGAGGCGGCCTCCAGCTTCCTGTTCACCGCGCTGCTGGCCGGGGCCCACGCCGCGGGGGCCCCGCTGATCCAGGCGGCGCTGGCGCTGAATCTGCTGTTTCTGCTGGGCACGCTGGTCTTGCTGGCGCTGGCCCTGGCGCGGTGGCCGGGCCGAGGGGCGCTGTGGGCGCCGCCCCTGCTCGTTTGCCTCACCGTGACCCACCTCAACGCGGTCAACGGGCTGGAGACCACCCTGGCGGGGCTGCTGCTGCTGGGGGCGGTGGTGGCCATGGCCCGGGGCGGCCGCGGCCAGCTGCTGGCCGGCGTCCTGCTGGGCCTGCTCTGCATGACCCGCCCCGAGGGGCCGATCTACGTCATCGCCCTGGCCGCGTTGCGCGGGTGGACGGCGCTGCGACGGCGCGCCGCCGGGGAGCCTCTGGACCTGGCGGGCCTGCTGCAGTGGCTGATCCCCTTCGTCGTGCTCTACGCGCCTTACACCGTCTGGCGCCTGGCCACCTTCGGCCAGCTGCTGCCCGGCGCCTACCACGCCAAGGCGGTGTTCTTCCCCGACGCCGCGGCCAAGCTGGGCCAGGGGGCGCTCTACCTCGGAACCGTGGCCCTGGCAGAGCCGCTCCTGCCCGCCAGCATCGCCGCGGGCCTCTGGGCCTGGCGCGCGGGCGACGCCGGCGCCCTCCGCCCGACGCTCCTGCTGCTGGTGGCGACCCAGGCCCTGTTCATGGTGCTCAGCGGCGGCGACTGGCCCCACATGTTCGGCATGGGGCGCTTCCTGTACCCGGTGCTGCCGCTCTGCCTCTGGCTGCTCGCAGACGCCGGCGCGCTCCTGTGGCAGCGCGGGAACCGCAGGGCGCTGTCCGCTGCTGTCGGCGCCCTGGCGCTGGTGAGCCAGGTGGATCTCGTGGCGCTGACCGGGGTGGAGCTGGCCCCGCACTTTCACATGACGGGCAGGGGAGGGCGGCCTGCGCTGACCCGCCAGGCCCTGGCGCGCTCGGCCGCCGCCCTGTCCCGCGCACCGGCGCGCCAGTGGTGGCGGCAATCCACCGCCCCCTTTCGGGACGCGCGCTACACATCCTCGTTCGACGCCAGGGCCGGGCGCTGGCTCCGGGACCGGTACGGCGAGCAGACCGCCGTGGCCGCAATCCAGGCCGGGCAGTTCGCGTACTGGTCGCGCATGCCGTTCTTCGACCTGTTCGGCCTGGCCACCCCCGGGGTGCATCGCCTGCGCGACGACGGCCCGGGCATGATGGCCCGCCTGGGCGCCGACAACGTCCGGCTGGTGGCGTTCTACCGCTGGGGCGATGACATGCACAACCGCGGCGTGGTGCAGTCCGGCGCCCTGTGGCGGGCCGGCTTCGGCCTCAAGCATGTGCTGCAGCAGGGGACTTTCCGCGCCTTTGTGGTGTTCCAGCGCGGCCACAGCAGCGCGGTCGATCCGGTCCAGGCGCTCACCGTACCCCTGGCAGATCTGCCCACCCTGGCAGGCCCGGCGATCCACGTCGAAATCCCCTGAAGGCGTTGAAAATGGCGGCCGCCGTCAGAGAGCGGGCTGTAAGCCGAGTCCTGTCCGCGCCCCGGTTACCCGAAAGCGCGTGGTGATCATTCATCTAGGCCGCGCGTTGCCACGCGGCTCGAGCGACACTACCCGGGGACTGGGGCGGGCTACCCCTGGTCCGACTCTCGCCGGACCGCCCCTGTTCGGTCTTGCTCCGGGTGGGGTTTACCATGCGACCCCTGTTACCAGGGGCCCGGTGCGCTCTTACCGCACCCTTTCACCCTTGCCTGCCCCCGCCCTCACGAGCGGACGCATCGGCGGTTTGCTTTCTGTGGCACTTTCCTTGGGGTCACCCCCACCGGGCGTTACCCGGCACCCTGCCCTGTGGAGCTCGGACTTTCCTCCCCTGGGACAGTAGGTCCCAGCGGCGATCACCCGTCCGCCTCTGGCGGCGGCCGCCGCCAGTTATATAGCACTACCAGCGGTCGTAATGGTAGGGGGTCTTGATCAGGTCCAGCACAAGGGAGGCCGTGGTGGCCGCGCCCTGCTCGCCGCGGCCCTCACCGGAGTCGGCGTCGTACGCCTGCCAGATGCCTGCTTCGCTCACCAGGGTGAGCATGGTGTCGTTGAGCGCGCCAGCCAGCTCCTCGTGGCCGTAGCGAAACAGCCCCCGGATGAGCAGCCAGTTGAGCAGCGGGCTGACTACCCGCCCCTCCAGGTCGGCGCACAGGCCGTGGCGCGTCCAGAGCGGGCGACCCTCGCCCAGGTGCCGGTCCACCATGGCGCGCGCCTGGCTGGCCAGGGCGGCGCCGGCCCACAGGGGCAACAGCGCGCTCGCGCCCCGCGGGCGGATGCGCTCGGCCTTGATGCGCGAGGCGAACAGCCCCTCTTCCTCCCACCACAGGTGCCCCGCCAGAGACTGGGACCGCCGGGTGCGGCGGGCGATGATCAGCCGGGTGGCGTGGCCCGTGTGGATCGCCACGTCCGCCAGGTCGCTGTCGGCCTGGATCAGCAGCGCGTTGAACGCCAGATCCTTGCGTGGCGTGTCGGGGGAGGCTGCGGCGTCAGGGCCCAGCAGGTCATCGTCCCCGGGTTGGCGCAGGTAGAGGTGACGCTGGCCATGGTTCTCAAGCCAGCCATGGAACTTGTCCAGGGCAGGCACCAGCCGCGCCAGGCGCCCCTCCAGGGAGCGCTGTCGGCTGCGGCAGCCGTGATAGATCATGCGCGCGATGCTTGAGATGAGCGGCAGGGCCGTGCCGGCGGCGTCGGGGCTCAGGGGGAGCCGCCCGTCCTCCTGCTGCAATGCCATGGCGCTCTCCAGCTCCACCACCGCCCGCTCCAGCTCCATGTACATCCAGCCGATGGCCACCACGGTGGATTGCCACAGCCGGTGCTCATCGCTGTCCGCCCGGCAGGCGCTATAGGTCTCCCGGTCCACGGCCTGGATCAGGCGCACGCACTGCCGCTCGAGGCGGGCCTCGTCGATGACGGTCATGACTGAATGATAACTAACACAGATGGGGAGGCAGTGAAGACTTGAGACTTGAGGCTTGAGGCTTGAGGGGGAAGTGCTCGGGGCAACTGAGGCTCAAGTCGCATGTCTCGAGCCTCGAGCCAGGAACTGCGCTGCGGCTCTTATTGCTGGGGGGCCGGGCCGGCCATGTTGGCCATCTGCTCGACCTCGGCGCGGCGCTGCATGCGCTGCATCCAGGCGGAGTCCATGGGGGCGATCTGGGGCTGGGTGCGGTTGTAAGGCTGCTTGGTGATCTTCTCCCACAGGCGCTTGAGCGGCCCGGGGCGCTTGCCCTCGAAGCTGTCCTGGTTCTGGATCGAGGTGACCAGCATCTTGCGGGTCTGGGCGAACTTCTTGTCGATGCTCTTGCTGAACAGGCCGGTCTTGACCTTCACGCCGCGCTTGGCCAGCCGGCCGGCGGTGTCCATGGCGTACAGGTAGCGGTTGGCCGCCTCCTCGACGTTGACGCCGCCCATGCGGCCGGAGAGCAGCAGCTGGGCGTCGGCCAGCGCGCGGGGCACCGAGTTCTTCATGGCGGTCATGTACAGCTTCCGGATCTGCTTGACCTGGCCCTTCTTGAGCGCGCGGCCGTCCTCGCGGGCGTAGGCGCTGGCCAGCCGCATGGCGGAGCGGAAGGCCTCCATGTTGCCCTGCTTGGCCCGCATCTTCAGGTCCTTCATCAGCCGGTTCTTGGCCACGCGGCGGGTCCAGCGGTAGCGCAGGGTCGGCTTCTTGTAGCCCACGCTGGCGCGCACGGCCTTGGAGAAGGCCAGCATCTCGGAGGCCAGCTCGGGGCGGTGGCTCTTGGCGGCCTTCTTGGCGCCCTTGCGAGCCTGGTTGCTGATGTTGTTGATCTTGCGGCGGGTGTTCCAGCTTGGCTTGTCGCCACCCTTCTTGTCCATGGCGCGCAGGGCGTTGACCGAGTCAGTGGCCATCTCCATGTCGCCGATGCGGGCGGCGGTCTTGCCGGCCTTGTAAGCCTTCTTGTTGATGGCGCGGCGGGTGCTCCAGCGGCGGTAACCGTCAACCAGGCCGCCAAGGCCGCGGCGGCGCGGGGCCGAGTCGAGCTTCTGGTAAGAGTCGACAGCGCCGGCGAAGTCGCCGGACTTGAGCTGCAGCTTGGCCTGACGCTTGAGCTTGCGGGTGTTGACCTTGACGGCGGTCTTGTCGCCCTTGGCAGCGGTGGTCTTGGAGCTGTTGCTCACGGGGACCGGGAGGTTATCGGGGTTGGAGACGCTGCCAGCGCTCGAGGAGCTTGAGGTGCTGGCCTTGTGGGTGGCGCCCTTGGAGCTTGCCACTGCCTTGCCGGAGATCTTGGCCTGGAAGTTGTCGAGCTTGGAGGAGAGCTTGTTGGCCTTGGAGGAGAGCTTGGCCGCCTGGTCCTGGTACTGATTGGCCTTGTCCAGCATGCCGGCCTTGATCGCGATCTTGGCCTTGGCCTGCAGGCCGCGGGCCTGGGCCTTGTACATGCTGACCCGGGAGCGCCCGGCCTTCAGCGCGTTCTTCTGAGCCCACTGCTTCTGCTTGACGTTGCCGGTCTTGCGGAAGCGCTTCATTTGGCGGCGGACCATGCCCTTGTGCTTGGTCCAACTCGCCTTTGCCCTGCCGTAGCTCGAAGTTGAGCGCTTCAGGCTTTTCTGCGCGGTCTGGGTCCGCGGAGTCTTGGCCTGCCAGCTTCCTCTCGCCTCGACATTGGGAGCGGCGAGCAGGATGGCTGCGGTGAACAGGGTTGCCAGGGTCAGGTGATTGCGATTCATTTCTATCTCCTCAAGCTCGCGGTCCTATTATGCAATATGCGTACCGCGAAAATCAACGATCAAATGCCCTGTAAGTGCTTGAAATTTGGTGGCAGAGGTGGGGCTGGATCGGCCACTTGAGTGGCCAGTGGGGTGGTCAGTCCAGGATCAGTGGCTGGTGTGGTGGCCAGTACGCGGTACGGGGCGCCAGACTCGGTACGGGGAGAGTGAAGGAATCAGAACTCAGGATTCAGACTTCAAAGCCATTCCCACTCAAGCCCCAAGCCCCAACCCTCAAGCCCCAAGCCCCAAGTCTCAACCCTCAAGCCTCAAGCCTAAAGCCTCAAGCCTGCGCGACCGCAGGTCGCGCTAATACCACTTGCCAGCCGCGGGCAGGTGCGTCTTGGGCGGGCAGCTGTAGCCGGTGGCCAGGTCGGGGGTGTAGAGCCAGTCGGTGAGGATGGCCTCGCCGGCGGACTTCTCAACGCCGCACTTGTTGCGGATGATGATCTTGCCCACGCGGTGGACGCGGGTGGTCTGGCGGTAGAAGCTGCCCCATTCGCCCGGCAGGATCTGCCCGGAAATATTGAGGCTCTTGCTCTTGCTGGTGGTCACCTGGGCGTTGATGTTGACGCCGAAGCCCACGCTGAAGTTGATTCCGAGCATGAACGGGTTGCTCGGGATCGGCGCGAAGTTGACGCCTAGGTCCATGTTGTACGAGAAGCTCATGCCGCGGCTGCGGGACTCGCTCTTGTCCTCGGCGTAGGTCACCTGGCGGCCGATGTCGCCGCCGTTGATGCAGTCGGTGACCATGACCGGCTTGTAACGCTCGGCGATCTTGAGCGAATTGTCGTAGCTCAGCTTCGCCATCTTGGCGATCTCCATGGGCACGGTCAGGCGGGCGCTCTTGCCCTTGGCGTCCACGGCCAGCAGCAGGATGTTGGCCGGCATGCTCTGGCCACCCTGGGCGACCTTGCCGGTCTTGAGCACCTTGATGCGGGCCTTGCCCAGCAGGTCGCTGCCGACCTTGACCAGCATGGAGCGGTTGGAGTCGTCGCTCATCATGCTGATGCTGCCCTTCTGCACGCTCTCCTGCACCACGAAGGGGCCGGTCTTGGGCCA
Source organism: uncultured Myxococcales bacterium (assembly GCA_964511535.1). Lineage (GTDB taxonomy): Bacteria > Myxococcota_A > Polyangia > CAZCFB01 > CAZCFB01. The sequence goes on from CAZEFW010000032.1 coordinate 13,126, forward strand.
CAGGGACGAGAAGTCGGTGCCCACGCCGTAGCTCCAGGAAATGTTCCACTGGTCGGCCATGAAGGTCCAGTAGAAGGTCATCGGGTCGCTGGTGGTGGCGGCGGTCAGGCCCACGGCCTCGGCGGCGAAGGCGAACCCGGTGTCCTCGATGGTCCGGGTCACCACAGGTTGGCAGGTGGTGCCGGTGGGCTTGGCTATGCGCAGGATAATACTGGGCTTTACCTTGACTTTGATCGGCAGGCGCTCGGAGACGCGCTGGCTGCCGTCGTAGCCGACGTTGACCAGCTGCACGGTGCCGACGAAGGAGCCCAGCTTGCTGCCGGTCTTCTCGAACACGATGTTGGGCCACATGGACCAGGTCAGGGTGCGGCCGTTGACATACTTGGCCTTGTACTGCAGGGCCACGGGCTGGGTCTTGACGGTGTCGCCGGTGCCGCTTTGCTTGGCCAGCACGAAGTTTCCGTTGAACAGCACCACCTGGTGGCCCTTGTTGGGCGGGATGAAGTCCTCGCCGTAGATTTTCAGGTTCTCGCCCACGGCCATCTCACCCGGCGAGGCCATGAACAGGCGCGGGGTCTTGTTCTTCCACGGCGGAGGCGTGTTGTTGCCGTCGCCAGTGTTGCCCTGCTCGTCACCGCCGCAAGCCAGGCTCAGGGCCGCGACGAGGCAGAGGGAGAGGATCCGGTTCGGGTTGGCTGAAGTGGCGGTCGGCATCATGTTCCCCTATTAAAGCAAACATGGGGCCAATTTTAAACTGTTGAAATCGTTGAGGTGGGGATCCAGCCGGCAACTCGAGTTACCAGCAGATCGGCAGATCCAATCGCCTGTGACCTGTGCGCAGTTCCGTGGCATGGGCGTTGAAGGCTTCAGACTTCAGGCTTCAGACTTCAGGTGAAATTGCCCCAGGCCATCAACCCTGAAGCCTGAGGTCTGAGGCCTGAAGCCTGCGCGACCGCAGGTCGCGCTAGTACCACTTGCCGGCCGCGGGGAGGTGGGTCTTGGGCGGGCAGGTGTAGCCGGTGGCCAGGTCCGGGGTGTAGAGCCAGTCGGTGAGGATGGCCTCGCCGGCGGACTTCTCCACGCCGCACTTGTTGCGGATGATCAGCTTGCCAACACGGTGCACCCGCGTGGTCTGGCGGTAGAACGCGCCCCACTCGCCCGGCAGGATCTGCCCGGAAATATTGAGGCTCTTGCTCTTGGTGGTGGTCATCTGGGCGTTGACGTCGACGCCGAAGCCCACGCTGAAGTTGATGCCCAGCATGAACGGGTTGCTCGGGATGGGCGCGAAGTTGACGCCGAGCTGGGTGTTGTAGTTGAAGCTCATGCCGCGGCTGCGGGACTCGCTCTTGTCCTCGGCGTAGGTCACCTGGCGGCCGATGTCGCCGCCGTTGATGCAGTCGGTGACCATGACCGGCTTGTAGCGCTCGGCGATCTTGAGCGAGTTGTCGTAGCTCATGCTCGCCATCTTGGCGATCTCCATGGGCACGGTCAGGCGAGCGCTCTTGCCCTTGGCGTCCACGGCCAGCAGCAGGATGTTGGCGGGCATGCTCTGGCCGCCCTGGGCGACCTTGCCGGTCTTGAGCACCTTGATGCGGGCTTTGCCCAGCAGGTCGCTGCCCACCTTGACCAGCATGGAGCGGTTGGAGTCGTCGCTCATCATGCTGATGGCGCCCTTCTGCACGCTCTCCTGCACCACGAAGGGGCCGGTCTTGGGCCACAGGGACGAGAAGTCGGTGCCCACGCCGTAGCTCCAGGAGACCTTCCACTGGTCGGACATGAAGGTCCAGTAGAAGGTCATCGGGTCGCTGGTGGTGCCGGCGGTCAGGCCCACGGCCTCGGCGGCGAACGCGAACCCGGTGTCCTCGATGGTCTTGGTCACCACGGGCTGGCAGGTTGTGCCGGTGGGCTTGGCAATCCTCATGATAATACTGGGCTTTACCTTGACCTTGATCGGCAGGCGCTCGGACACGCGCTGGCTTCCGTCGTAGCCGACGTTGACCAGCTGCACGGTGCCGACGAAGGAGCCGAGCTTGCTGCCGGTCTTCTCGAACACGATGTTGGGCCACATGGACCAGTTCAGGGTGCGGGAGTTCTGGTACTTGGCCTTGTACTGCAGGGCCACGGGCTGGGTCTTGACGGTGTCGCCCTTGCCGGTCTGGGAGGCGAGCACGAAGTTGCCGTTGAACAGCACCACCTGGTGGCCCTTGTTGGGCGGGATGAAGTCCTCGCCGTAGATCTTGAGCTTTTCACCCACGGCCAACTCGCCCGGTGAGGCCATGAACAGCCGCGGGGTCTTGTTCTTCCACGGCGGCGGGTTGTTGCCGCCGTTGCCGGTGTTGGTTTCCTCCTCGCCACCGCAGGCGGCGAACAGGAACGCGGCGAGGATCAGGGCGCTGGTGCTGGCTTTCATGGCTTTCTCCACCGAGGGCATCTTCCGGGGTTGGCTCATGGCCCATCTATCAAGCAAGATGGGGGCCAACGCCAATGGTATCACAAGTGGCTGATATCTAATGGCCGAAATGGTCGGTTTGGCCCCAGGTGGCGACTGTTGTCGCCGGAAGGTGAGGTCCCAGGTGGCAGATCCACTTGCCTGTAGAGGAGCAGTGGCGGCAGGAGTCGCCACCCCATTCCCACCCCGGCCCGCTGTGCTAACTCTTGTGGGCTGCCGGACCGCCGAGTATCCTCGGGGCATGAGATACGGGCCGCTGCTGTTGCTCCTGCTGCTGCTACCAGTACTACTCGTGGGCTGCGCGCCTGACGGCGGCCCCCCTGGGGGGGGAGACGGGACCTGCAACAGCAACGGGGTATGCGAGCTGGCCACGGAGAGCTGCCAGAGCTGCCCCGGCGACTGCTCCTGCTGCCACGCCATGGTGGTGGTCGGCAACAGCGGGGTCTCCACCCCCGAGGCAGCGGCCGGTCGCCCGGATGGCAAGTCCGCCACCTTTGGCGTCAGCGGGGTGCTGGTGCTCGCCATGGGGCAAGGGATCCAGAACCAGGTCGGCTTCGATTTCAACCTGCTCGGCACAGTGTCCAATGGCGGTGGGGGTGGCATCACGGTGTGGGCCAAGGACTCGCTGCCCTGGGGCGGGAGCCAGTGGTTCAAGGTGGGCATCTGGGCCCCCGGTACCGTGACCAAGACGGGATTCGACGTGGGGCACGTGCCCTTTTCCGGACCATCCTTTTCGGAGATCAAGCTGGAAAGCACGCCCGGAGCCAGCGCGAAGCTCGACGCCATCGAGGCCATAAACTGCAAGAACTAAACAAATACTCGTGATTCCCACAACCACAAGCCTGCATCTGTCCCGGCTACGGATCCTGACGATTTCAGGGATCCTCGCATGCGCGGCGCTGTGCCCGGCGGACGCGCGGGCAGAGGGGCTGTTCGCCCTGGGCAACGTTGGGCTCGGCGATGAGCTGACCACCATGCGCATGAGCCCCGCGGACACCAAGTTCGTGCTGGTGGGCAACACCCGGGGGCAGATCTACCGCACCGCGGACGGCGGAGCCACCTGGCAGGTGGTGACCATCACGCCGGTGCGCACGCTGTTCTTCGGGCGCGAGCGATCCTCGGACCCCAGGCTGGAGTACGCCCTCGGGCTGCCGGGCAAGTCGCCCCACCTTCAGTCCTGGCTGCGACGGCAGGGCCTGGCCACGTCGGGCATCAACCTGCAGCAGCTGCTGGTGAACAAAGGCGACAAGATGACGGCGGTCAACTGGATCGAGATCGATCCGACGAACGATAGCCGGGTCTTCGTGGCCACCGTCGACGGCTTATATCGATCCATCGACCGCGGGCGCACCTTCCAGCGCATCTTCCAGGGGCAGAAGTCCATGGCGGAGCGCATGGTCAACACCGTGGCCGTGGATCCCCATGATCCCCGCCGGGTGCTCATCGGCACTGCCTCGGGGCTGTTCGTATCCAAGAACAACGGCACGTACTTCCGCAAAACCATGAACTATTACATGCGGGACTCGTACATCCGCGAGATCCATTTCGATCCGGAGCAGCCGGGCCTGGTCCACGTGGCCATGGGCGGCTCCGCAATGGCGAGCCTCGACGGCGGGGACTCCTGGATCACCACCCACTGGGACGAGTGGGGGCCGCGCGCGGACGTGCAGAGCTTCAGCATGGGGCCGGGCAACGTGCGCCTCATCGGCACCCGCGACGGGCTGTACGCCTCGTGGCAAGGGGGCGAGATGGGCACCTGGGTCCGGCGCGGCATCCGGTTCGTGGGCACGGCCATGATCAAGGTGTTGGCCACGGCGGATCCAAACGTGTGGCTCGCCATGACCCAGGAGGCGGTGTGGGCCACCATGGACGCGGGCCTGAACTGGACCAAGGTGTTCCACACCGGCGGCAAGGAGGCTCCACGCTGGATGAGCTGCCACAGGGGAGATCTGAACCACCTGTGGATCCTGACCAACCGTCAGGTCTACCGCGTCGGCGCGCCCAACCTCGCGCGGCCAGCCCCGCGGCGGAAGAAGCGGCGCATCTGGCCCCCCGAAGTGCCGACGCTTCACCAGTTCTGGGTCAAGATCAAGAAACATAACCGGCTGTATTTCAAGGACAATCAGAAATACCGCGACCGCGGCCCAATGGCGGCGCTGCTTCCCAACGTCACCCTGGCAGTGACCCACACCCAGTCCCAGGACAACTCCACCACCTACGACCGGCTCTACCGCACGCTGCCGTACCGGTACCACTACCGGGACCAGGACGAAGGGCTCAACTGGGAGGTGATGGCCAACTGGGATCTGGGGCGGCTCGTGTTCGACCTGCGCCAGCTGCCGCACTTTGGCCGCATCCAGCGGAACCTGTCAGCGACCCGGCGGGACATCCACGAGCGTGTCCACCGGCTGTACCAGGAATATCTGCGCCTTTATCTGACCATGAAGGGCGCGCCACCACGAGATACGAACACAAGGTTGCATTACGAGATCAGGCTGCAGGAGATCTCCGCTTACTTCGACGCCATCAGCGGAGGCTACTGGAGCCGTACGAGCAAAGGAGGCCAAAAATGAAGCTTTTGACACCCACACTGGCGCTGATGGTGCTGCTGTCCTCTCTGGGCGGCGGCGAGGCGCTGGCCCAGGGGAGCCCCGAGGAGATGGAACAACAGCAGCCGCAGGCGCCCCCGCCACCGGACCCGCGGGTCGTACGGGCGCTCAAGCTGCGCTTCGAGCAGGAGCCCGGCGTCGCAGAGGTGCAGAAGGCTGCGCTCAAGTTCTTCAAGGTCCACCCGGAGAGGGTGGCGTCATTTCGGCGGGGCGCCGCGTGGAAGGCGCTGATGCCGGATGTCGAGTTCATCTTCAACCGGGAGGACGGCACGAGCGACCGGACCCTGTGGGACCGCCTGTATCCAAAGTTCACGGATTACAAGGACCTGGAGAAGGGCAGCCGGAGCACCACGTCCTACGGCATCCGGGCTCACTGGGCGCTGGATCGGCTCATCTTCAACGCGGAATCGCTGGACGTGGCCTCGCTGGTCGGCGTGCAGGAGGGGCTGCTGCGCGAGATCACCAGCCTGTACTTCACCCGGCGGCGCCTGATGACGGCCATCAACCTCAACCCGCCCCAGGACCCCAACGAGCAGATCACCGAGGAGCTGCGTCTGCAGGAGATCACCGCCAACCTGGACGCGCTGACCGGTGGGTACTTTACCAAGGAGCTGCGCAAGCGGTTCGAGTCGGGGCCGCAGTAGGGGGCTGACGCCGGGTACGGCTGGCGACCGGAGGATCCAGTGGCCACCTGCCCGGGGACGGAAAGCCCGAAAGTGGCGACAATAGTAGCCACCTGCCGGCAAGATGGCGTCGAGCTTGATCTGAACCGTGCAGAAAGGGTAGTATAGAAAAATGATTCGATTGCAGGATGTTACGTGGGCAAAGCGGTGCGGGGCAGGGTGGATCCGGCCTCGGGGGGAAACCGGCCCGCGTCTTGCAGTTTCTTGGGCCGTTGACGAAATGACCCGGAGAGCGACCATGAGCCAGAACAAGACCTCGAGCCTGAACGCGGCAATCCTGCTCAGCAGCATCGTGGCCCTCGTGGCTGTTGGTTGTGGCGGCGTCGAGCCCCCGGATCCGTACACGCCCCCCACTGGCAATGGCGTGAACAACGACCCGAACAAGAACAACAACAACAATAACAACAACAACGGCAAGAAGGTGCAGAAGCCCACGGTGGACGCCCAGGCCAACACCGCATGCACGGCCTCCATCCCGCTCACCGGCCGCGGCCCCATCGGCGCTTCCATCCTGGTCAAGGGCGGCGCTGGCGACATCAGCACCGACACCCACTCCGTGACCGGCCGCTTCTGCGTGGACGTCAAGCTCTACAAGAACACCACCAACACCCTGAAGGTGTACGCGCTGGACCCGCAGCTCGGCCTGAGCGCCCCGACCACCATCAGCATCACCCACACCAAGTGCAACCTGCCGACCAACCCGAACCCCACGCCCACCGAGAAGTCCAAGAACCAGGCCCTCGGCGCCAAGGTCAAGAGCGACGAGACCCCCAAGGCGGGCCAGAACACGGCCATCACCGATGGCGACGCCACCACCTACGCGCAGTACACCGGCGGCTGGCTCGGCTGGGCCGCCAAGCGCGTGGTCATGGTGAACCTGGGCAAGCTGGTGCAGGTTGACAAGATTAAAATCAAGTGGCGCCACAGCTCCAGCAGCTCGACCCAGCACTACGCCGCCGAGTATGAGATGTACACCGCCACCGGCACCCCGGGCGACCTGACCCAGGACAACACCCTGTGGACCAAGATCAAGACCGTCAAGGCCGGCAGCGGCGGCGTGGAGACCCACGAGCTGAAGAACAAGGGCCTGATGGTCCAGCACGTGGGCATCATCATGATGCAGGACGGCGAGAGCTACACCAGCAGCGAGACCTTCGACCTGTCCGAGATCGAGGTCTGGGACCTGGTCAAGAAGAGCACCACCCCCACCAACGACCCCAAGAGCAAGACCTGCTCCGATATTGACACCAGCATCTGAGCGAACCCGCCGGGGCCTGAAGCCCCAGCGGATTCGCAGCGGACCTTCGGTCCGCTTCTGTTGTTCGCCTGGCTGCGCCAGGCTAGTTGCCGGGCGCCAAACGCCCGGCGTCTGGACTGCTCGCGCACCTCAAGTGCGCTCCGCGGGCTCCTCGCTCGCGCCTTGCCTCCCGGGCGTCTCGCGGCCCTTTAGACCCTGTTTGATCTTCGGCGCTCATCGAATAAGGCCAGTAGACATGGACGTGGACGAGACCGGATAAAGGTACGCTATTTCCTTGCCGCCAGGCTGCCGCAAGCCCGCTCCGTCATTTCGTCGTTTCATCGTTTTGTCATTCGCGCCCGACGGGCGCGCCGGCTAACTTCCAGAAGCGCACAAAATGTCAAGCAGGGGGGTCAGACCCCTACACTTGACATTTTAACGAACCGCGACGCCCGGTTTCCATTTATATGTCAAGTAGGGGGGTCAGACCCCTACACTTGACATTTTCCGGCGAGGGCCTCTCAGCGCAACTGGCAGGCAGAAACCTCCGGCATTCTGGCATCCCGGCGTTCTGGCACTCTGGCACTCTGGCATTCGCGCCCAAAGGGCGCGCCGCCTTAGCTTCCTGGCGTGCAGATGTACTTCGTATTCCAGCTCGGCGGTACGCACACCCGGTAGCACTGGCCATCGCCGCCCCGGCGGTAGGCGCAGTCCCAGGGGCCCTGGCCCTTGGCCTGGTTCCACTTGCAGTCGCCGTTGTCCGCGCACTTGCGCATGCAGGAGCCGACGCTGTTGATGTTGGCGATGCAGGTGGAGGCAGGGGGGCAGCGGCCGTCCGAGGCGCAGTTTGCCTTGGCGCAGTAGCCGCCGCCGACGTCGGTCAGGCAGATCATGTTGTTTTCGCACCCCTGCTTCTGGCCGGCGCAGGGAGCTCCGGTGGTGGCCACCAGGTCGACCTCCAGCACCTTGTCGTAGCCGATGGGGATCGGGTTGCAGGTGTTGAACCGCAGCTTGTCCGCGCACCCGCGCGCCACAACATGCACCCCGCCGTAGCTGTCCCGGCCGAGCCCTTCCACCACCAGGACCACCTCCTTGCCCACGGGAAACACCAGACCGTTAACCACGGTGGAGTTGGCGTCCTTGGTGGGCCGGCTGATTGTCCGGGTGGAGAGGATGGCCAGGGCAGGGTGTCCCATGGCGTACACCCCGGGGATCTGGCTGCATGACAGGGGGCCGCCCTTGGTGGTCCGGCCGCTGATGATGGTGACCTGGTAGCGCTCGATCACCTGCTGCACAGTGCGGTCGGTCACGAACGCCTGCTTGGCGGCGCCGGCATCACCGTAGGGTGGACAAGGCCGGGGCTCGGGGTCACCCGCGCACGCGGCGACGGTCAACACGGCCAGCGCCGAGACTGCGAGCCACGGTCGTTTCAACGCAACGCTTTTCATTTCAGCACCACCGAGGTGCCCACGTTGGTGGGCAGCGGCCCTTCACCCGGCTCCCACGGCTTGGTCACCAGCAGCGCGGCCACGATTCCGCCAGCCACGGCCAGCCCCGCGCCGACGCCGATTGCATACCAGTGCCAGTTGGATTTCTTGGGCGGCGGCTGCACCACGCGCACGATGTGAGGGTCGTCGGGCGCGCCCGAAGCGGCCAGCGCGGCGAAGCCCTCGGCGCCCAACAGCACCACGAAGAAGAGCACCTTGCCCCGGGCATCTTGTTCCTCACCGAGGTCGATGGCGGGGATGTTGGCTTTCACCTTCTTCTGGCCCGGCTTGACCTTCAACTTGATGTTCGAGAAGTCCCCCGCGCCCACCCTGCGCCAGCGCACCAGAGCGCCCGCCACCATCTTGCGCGGGTCGTGGATTTGTAGGGTCACGGTGATGGGTTGGCCTGCCTTGGCTTGCTTCGGCGCATCCACCTTCAGCTCCACCGGCAAGCGCTGGCCAGGCGGCTGCCCGGCGCCCGGCTGGGGCTGTCCGGCGCCCGGCTGCGGCTGCCCGGCGCCCGGCTGAGGCTGCCCGGCGCCCGGCTGAGGCTGCCCCGCTCCCGGTTGAGGCTGAGCACCAGGCGGCTGCAGCTGGCCCTTCTTCTTGAGGCGATCCAGCGCCTCCTCGAACATGGCCTTGATGCTGGGCGACACGCCGCCAGGGAGCCGGAACCCGGGGCGTACGCTCAGCAGCGCGATGAACGCCTGGACCGCGTCCTCGGCCCGACCCACGGCGGTGAAGCAGATCCCCATGTAAAGGTGCACCGTGGCTTTCTGCACGTCGGAGATGCCGGGCACCTGAAGCACCTGAATCAGCGCCTCGAGGGCCTGGTCATACTCCATCTGGTCGTACGCCTGCTCGGCCTGCTGGAGCAGCGCGTTTGCCTTGGCGGAGTCCGCTGAAGGCGCCCCCTGCTGCTGGGCGGAGGCCGCGCCACCGAGCGTACATAGGATCGCGAAGACAGAAAGGAAACGGCAGATCACAGCCCGATGCTATAGGCCGTGTAACGACCCGTCAACTCTCCGCGAGGCGGTGTAGTCCTGCCCAGGGCCACGCGGGGTTGAGACTTGCCTCCAGCCATAGTAGAACGGCACCGCTGAAAACATCACCTGAACAGGGAGTCGATCATGGCCACGGACCTCACCACCTTCGCCACCGAGTATGTCAAGCATCTGGAGCAACGCGCCGCCCAGGGCATCCCGCCCCTGCCCCTGTCCCCAGGGCAGACCGAGACCGTCTGCGCCGCGCTGCTGGAGGCCCAGGCAGACCCGGCGTTGCTCACCGTGCACGATCAGGCCGACACCGTGGCGTCTCTGCGCCATCTCCTCGGCGAGCGAGTGCCGCCCGGGGTGTACCCCGCGTCCAAGGTAAAGGCGGCGTTCCTGGCCGATCTCGCGCTGGGCGAGGCAGCCTCGCCGCACATCAGCCAGGCCGAGGCCGTGGCGATGCTCGGCGCCATGGGCGGCGGGTACAACATCCCGCCTCTGCTCAAGGCGCTCGAGGGCGAGCATGCCCAGCAGGCTGCGGCGCTGCTGGAGGACATCATCCTCGTGACGCCCGACGACATCTCCGCCGTCAAGGCGCTCGCGGCAGGCGGCAACGAGGCCGCACGGGGGTTGCTCAAGGGCTGGGCCGAGGCGAGCTGGTTCGCACACGCGCCCGAGGTGCCGATGGAGCAGCGGCGCGTGGTGATCCGCACCACCGGCGAGATCAACACCGACTTCTACTCGCCCGCGCAGGAGGCCTCCACCCGGGACGACATCCCCCTGCACGCCCTGGCCATCCTGAGCACCAGCCCCCACGACCGCGACTTCCTCGAGCGGCGTGAGAAGCTGCTGGAGCGGGACTTGCCGTTCCTTTACGTGGGCGACGTGGTGGGCACCGGATCGAGCCGCAAGTCGGCCTCCAACTCGCTGGTCTGGTGGGTCGGTGAGGACATCCCCCACGTGCCGAACAAGAAGCGCGGCGGCCTGGTGTTTGCGGCCAAGATCGCGCCCATCTTCTTCAACACCATCCGCGGCTGCGGCGCCGTGCCCGTGCGGTGCTCCACCGGAGATCTCCAGGAGGGGCAGGAGGTGGTGGTGGACTTCAACAAGGGCGAGGTGAGGCTGGACGACGGCGCGGTGCTCACCAGCTTCGACGTGGTCCCCGGCTCCATCATGCTCGAGGCCCGCGCCGGCGGCCGCAACAACCTGATCATCGGCCGCAAGCTCACCGCCAACGCCCGCGCTGTCTGCGCCGACCTCGGCCTGGAGATGGGCGAGGCCGCGGTGTCCCCCACGCCCAGGCCAGAGCACGACGCCGGGACGAAGTTCTCCCTGGCCCAGAAGATGGTGGGCGAGGCCGCCGGCCTGGCCGGCGTGCTGCCCGGCGACTACTGCGAGCCCACGGCTCACATGGTGTTCAGCCAGGACACCACGGGCAAGATGACCCAGCAGGAGATCATGGAGCTCGCCACGGTGCGCTTCGCGGCCCCCACCATCCAGTCGTTCTGCCACACGGCGGCCGGCCCCAAGAGCAAGGACGCCCTCATGCAGACCGACCTGGGCGGCTTCATCTCCGAGATGGGCGGCATCGATCTGCGCCCCGGCGACGGGGTGATCCACACCAACGGCAACCGCTTCCTGCTGCCTTACTTCGTGGGCACCGGCGGCGACAGCCACACCCGCTTCCCGGTGGGGCTGTCCTTCCCCGCGGGCTCGGACCTGGTGGCGTTCGCCGCCAGCCAGGGGTACTTCCCGCTGGACATGCCCGAGTCGGTGCTGGTGCGCTTCACCGGCAAGCCCCGGCCTGGCATCACCGTTCGTGACCTGGTCAACGCCATCCCGTACGCCGCCATGAAGGCCGGCAAGCTGAACCTGAAGAAGGGCGACGAGAAGGTGAACATCTTCGCCGACCGGGTGCTGGAGATCGAGGGGCTGGAGTTCCTCACCGTGGAGGAGGCGTACAAGCTGACCGACGCATCGGCCGAGCGCAGCGCCGCGGGCTCCACCTTCCACCACGACCCTGCCAGGGCCATCGCCTACGTGGAGAACAACCTGCGCTTCCTGAAGAACAACTTCTCCCGGCGCCACCCGGCCCAGGTGGTGCACAAGATCATCGAGCAGATGGAGCAGTGGCTCGCTGATCCGCAGCTGCTGGAGGCCGACCCCGGCGCGCAGTATGCGGAGGTGCTGGAGATCGACCTGGACACCATCACCGAGCCGCTGCTGGCCGCGCCCAACGACCCCGATAAGGTTGTGACCCTGTCAGACGTGGCGGGCACCAACATCGACGAGGTGTTCGTGGGCTCCTGCATGGTGGACATCACCGACTTCCGCGCTGTGGCCATGATGCTGGGCGACGAGCGGGTGGACCACCGAATGAAGTTCTGGACCGTGCCCCCGGACCGCGAGAGCAACACGGCGCTGGCCATGGAGGGTGTGCACGGTCAGCTGCTCGGGGCAGGCGCCAACGTGCATGTGCCCGGCTGTTCGCTGTGCATGGGCAACCAGGCGCAGGTCGCCACCGACGCCACCGTGCTGTCCACCAGCACGCGTAACTTCGACAACCGCCTCGGCGTGGGCGCCCAGGTCTACCTCGGCTCGGCTCAGCTGGCGGCCGTGACCGCCCTGAGCGGCGAGCTGCCCACGGTGGACCGGTACATGGAGTACTACAAGCGCATCGAGGGCAGCCTGGACGAGCTCTACAAGCCGCTGGTTCACGGGTAAGAAAACGTGGACGTGGACGTGGACCTGGACGTAGATGATCGGTATCGAACCGGTCGTCTACGTCCACGATTACGTCTACGTTGGATAGCAGCTGCGCCTACAACCCGGCCCGCATCCCCTTCAACCCCACATCCTTCGGCCACCGCTTCAGCGCTGCGTCCAGCGTACGGCGCGCTTTGCCCTTCTTGCCGTCCGCCAGCTGGACCCGCGCCGTCGTCAGGTGGGACAGCGCGTTGTCCTCGCCCACCTTCATCATGTGCGCGGCGAGCTTGCGCGCCTGGGGCAGCTTGCCCTGCTTGAGCGCGATCCGCACCCACAGCTCGTGAGACGGCAGGTGGAACGGGTTCAGGTGAGCCGCCTCCGAGGCGCGGGCGGCGGCTTCATCCACCTTGCCCTGCTCGAACAGCACGCGCGCCAGGTTGTGGTTGACGTCGAAGTAGTACGGGCTGCGACGGAGCACCTCTCGATAAGCGGCCTCGGCCCTGGCCAGCTGCCCCAGCTTCCACAGGCTGTAGCCCCGGAGGTAGTGGGCCTTGATGTTGCCGCTCCAGGTCCCCACGGCGCGGGTGAAGCGCCGCTCGGCCGCGCCGGCATCGTCGCGCTCCAGCGCCTGCCGTCCACGGTGTACATGGAAGTTGGCCACGAAGTCGCTCAGGGTGATGGCGAAGGCCAGTCCCAGCGCCATGCCCACAGCGGCGCTCACCGCGAGCCGGGGCCCCACGCCATCGAGGGATATGGCGCGGGATCGCGGCGCCGGCAGTTCCGCCGCCCGGGCGGCGGCGAGGGCGATGCCCGGCAGCGCCCAGAACATGAACAGCGGCGGCTGGAACCGCAAACATACCTCCACCGAACCATGGGCCACCAGGCCGAGCACGCCGGCGGAGCAGGCCAGCATCAACGCCCGCAGCCCCGGATCCCGGGCGCGACGGGCGCCGGCCAGGGGCATGAAGAAGAAGCACGCCGCCAGGGTGACCCACGCGGCGAGGCCAAGCAGCCCCGACTCGGCCAGCACCTCCATCGGCTCGCTCACGCCATGCTCCACATGGTACTCGTTGCGCGGGAAGTAGCGGGCAAGCTCGGCGGTCCTGTGGCGCGGGAGGTTGAGGGAGAAGGTGCCCAGGCCCTTGCCCAGCACCGGATCTTCCCTGGCCATCTTCAGCGCGCCCTCCCAGATCAGCAGCCGCTTCTGCACCGTCGGGCCGCGCAGGGAGAGCAGCCGGTCGCGCTCGCCGGGATCCAGGTCTGCCTTGGTAACCGCCAGCGCGGCCAGCGCAACCAGGGCCAGCACCACCGGAACGCCGAGCTTCAGCGCCGCCCCGCCGGAGGTCGGCTCCTCGCCCGCCTCGCCCTCGCCGTCGTCGGTGCGGCGCCTGGCCAGAAGCGCGAGCCCCACCACCGTGAACACCAGGGTCAAGCCCATGGCCCCCAGCCCGGCGCGGCTCAGGGTGGCCACCGCTGCGGCGATGTTCAGCACCAGCGCCCCGGCGAGCAGCGCCCGCACGGTGGCGGACCGCCCCATGAACCAGAAGGCGGCCAGGTTCAACGGCAGGCACGCCACCAGGAAGGTGATGAAGATGTTGGGGTGGGTCGCGGTGCTCGACACGCGGAAGTGCCCCACCAGCCCCTCGGTCTTGAAGATCGGGTCGAGGTGAAAGAACTGCAGCACCCCGTACAGCGCCATGATGGAGCACGCGAACAGCAGGAACCCCACCGCGCGGCGCAGCCACTTGCGGCTGCCGAAGAAGCTCGCCCCGAGCAGCAGGAAGCCGAGCCCGCCCAGGCGCGAGGCGAGCACCGGGAACCCGGCCTCCGGGTGCGGGCTGGCTGCCAGGGTCACGACCCAGGCCAGCACGTTGACCCCGAGCACCGCCATCAGCGGCGTCAGCTTCAGCTCGCTGCGCTCCTCGCCCAGCGAGAGCCAGAGCCACCCCATGGAGGCCAGGGCGACGATGCCCACCAGAAAGACATCCTTGATCTGGTGAGGGTAGATGGACCAGAAGGAGAGCGCGAGGGGCACGAGCACCAGCAGGGCGAGCAGAGCCCAGGTGATGGCACGTCGAAGGTTCAATTCCATGGAGGGTATCGGCGCATGCGAAGGTGAGGTGGAATTATTTCAGCAATGTAGGGAGGGAGCAAGGAAGGGACAAAAAAAGAGGGCGGAGCAACGAGGCTCCGCCCTCTGGCTTTACAGCCGAGGTTTGACGTTACGCGCGACGACGCACGAACATCAGACCGAACAGCAGCGCCAGGCTAAGCGCCGCGCCAGCGGTCTCGCTGGTCTGGCCCATCTGGCAGTCACAGCCGCCGCCGGAGCCGTCGTACTCGCCGTAGGTCTCCATGCCGGCCATGGTGGTGTTGGGGCCCACATCGCTGTTCAGGCTCCACTTGACCAGGCTGCCGGACAGGGCGTCCACGGTCAGGGTCCAGGTACCGGTCACGGGCTCGCCCGCGAAGGCAGCCAGGGACTCAGCGGTCTGCAGACCATTGGTACCGAACCAGCCCTCAAGGCCCTTCGCGTTTGCAGCCTTGGAGCGCGCGCCGTCCGCCAGGAGCACCCGCGTACCGGAGGGCGAGGTCAGGTAAACCTTCGCCTGCTTGGCCTGCGGGGTGGCGACGTTCAGGTACACGCTCAGGCGCTGCACCAGACCGTCGGTCTCGGCGAAGACCACGTTGCTGTGGGTCTTACCGGTAATGGCCACTGGGTTCTCGACAGCCATGGTCAGGGTCTGCGTGATCACCGGTGCCTGGTCGGCGTCGGCGATGGCGCGGTCCCCGGAGGCTCCCAGCCACAGGGCCATGACGCCCACGAAACAAAGGACGCCCACTCCTACGAACAGCTTGGAATTTTTCTTGTTCATTTCTTTACCTCTTCCTGGTGAAACAGGTTTATGAAAACAGGCTTCCAAAATGGAAACCCAGGCTCAAAATGAGAATAGCTGACGGGGTATTAGCCAGTCAAGGAAGTTTCTTGAATAAAGTAGTAGGAATTTACAAACGGCGCTGTGCGGCTAATTGCATGAATTTAAACACATAATCCCGCATGCTGTCAACAGGGTGGATCCTGTTCGCCTGCGCTGGAAAGTGTGATCCACCGCACTAAAACGACAGATTTATCGTTAAATTTCGCGAGGAGATCTCCCCCCATCGTGCGGTCCTGGCTCCGCGCAGGCACCGGTGGCACAGGGGGTGTTGGTACCGGGACCCGGCGTGATAAGAAGGGGAGGTGAACTCCAGGATCCAGGGCCGGTATGTTGGCCTCTTCATCTTTGCCCTGTGTGGCGGGGTGTGCCTGCTGTTCTACAGGCCGATCCTGGGAGCCTATTTCATTCTGGATGATTTTGTCTGGCTCGAGTGTGCCACCCGGGTGGGCTCGGATCCCGCGGTGATCTTCAACCGCAGCATCTCCAACTTCTTTCGCCCGCTGGCCCACCTGCATTTCGCGCTGGTGGGTGCCCTGTTCGGCGCAGACCCAACGGCACATCACGTGGCTTCGCTGCTCCTGCACGCGCTGAACGCGGCGCTGCTCGGGATCCTGGTCCAGCGCCTGAGCGGCGCCGCGCTGGCTGGTATCCTGGCGGGGATCCTGTTCGCGATGCTGCCGCTGCACGGGGAGGTGATGGTCTGGATCTCGGCAGTCACCGAGCCCGTTTATGGAGCTGCGGCTCTTGGCGCGCTGCTGTGTTGGCACCAGCTGCTGATCCGACAGCAGGGCTGGCTCGGCTGGTATCTGGCCGCGTTCATCTTTTATCTGATGAGCCTGGCAGCCAAGGAGGCGGCGGTCAGCGTGCTGCCGCTGATGCTCTTGTTGCACCAGGCGGTGCGGCTGCAGGGGCGCGACAGGGGGCGGCACCCGGTGCTGTACCTGCCCATGGTGCTGCTGCTGGCGGGCTATCTGCGATTCCAGTACGACACCCAGCAGGTCAGCTACCTGGTAAAGAGCGGCATGTGGGCTCCCGGCTGGCATGCGCTCGAGCTGACCGCGGCCGGGGGGCGGTACCTCATGGGCATCGCCTGGATCCCCCTGGTCATCCTCGGGCTTGGCTGGCTCTGCTGCGCCCGCGGCCAGGAGGGCAACGCCGGGCGTCGGGTGGGCCGGCTCTTGCTGTGGGCCGGGCTGCTGGTGCTCGCGTTTGGGGCGGCCATCTTGCCATACGCCATGTTCACCGGCGCCACGCTGCCCAACCGATACTTCTACCTGCCCGGCATGGTGCTCGCCATGGCCGCCGGAGCGCTGGCTGCACCCGCCCTGGCGAGGCCTCTGCGCTGGCCCGCGCTGTTTCCATTCGTCGCCCTGCTGGTGGGGCTGGCCATGGGCGCTCTCGCTGCCCGGGCCGAGATTGTCCGCTACGCCGAGACGGCCCTGGAGACGGAGTACTTTGTAAAGAGCGCGGCCAGCCTGAAATCACGAGCCGGGAAGATCGTGGTGGTGGACGGGCTGCTGCGCGACCAGCAGTTCCAGGCAGCCATGGCCCTGGCGCGCCCCGGCGCAGGCGCCGAGATGAGCAGCGTGGGCCGGGACGAGCTCCCCGGCCAGTGGGCAGCGGGCACCGTCTGGGCCTGGGATCGCGTGACCCGCAAGTTCCACCCTGTGGCCTCCCCCTGAGACCGGCTACTGAACCCGCCTGAAGTGCCCGGAGACCGGGTCCCAGCGCAGCGCGCGCTTCTTGCCCCACTTGCGCGGGAGCATCTTGCGGTGGGTTCCCCATACCGTGCGCGGGTGGTCGGGGTGAAAAACATAGAACGCGCCCCGGACATGCAGCCCACGCAGCGGCGAGCCGAGCACCAGGGTGTGACCGTCGAGGCGCAAGGTGGCCAGCTCGTGGACGAAGCGCTCCACCGGGATGGTGACCTGCTGGTAGCGGATCAGCTCGCGCCGCGAGGTCAAGAACCCGGGGATCGCCATGACGCACAAGGCGGCGCCCACGAGGGCCGGGGCCAGCCAGCGGTGGTCCAGCCGCACCGCCGCCAGGGCGGCGCCGATGCCGAGGGAGAGCACCGCCGCCGATAAATAGAAGTACCTGCTCGGCATCACCTCGGCCTGGAACCATATGTAGGGCAGCATGGCCAGGCCCACACCTGCGATGACGGCGGCCGCGGAGAGCAGGATGACCCGCCCCGGGGCGTGGGCGCCAGCGCCGCCGCGACGGGCGAGCAGCCCGAGCAGCAGCACCGCAGCCAGGGCAGGCCACGCCTCCAGCGTCAGGTAGTAGGCGCTGTTGGACAGCACCACCGCGGCGTGCGAGCCGAAGCTGTACATGCCGCTGCGTACCAGCGGGTTTTGATGCTGGACCATGAGCTGCAGCCCCAGGTAGGCCACCAGGGCCAGCGCGAAGGGCAGGTGCGCCAGGGGCGAGATTCGCCAGGTGCGCCCGGTGCGGCGCAGGGCGATCTCCAGCACCACGAGCAGCGGCCAGACCACCACCGCCGTCTCCTTGCAGCAGAGCGCCAGCACGTACGCAGCCCACGCCACGAGCATGTGGCGCAGGCGCCCGCCAGTCTCACGGTGCAGGGCCCGATGCCAGGCCAGGGCAGCCAGCGCGCCGAAGATCACCAGCAGCGGCTCGGCGGCGGCGGAGACCCACACCATGGCCTCCTTGTAGATCGGGTGCAGCAGGATGAAGACCGCGCCGGTGGCGGCGGCAGGCCAGGGCCTGCGGGTGAGGCGCAGGCAGAGCAAGCACAGCATGGCGGCGGCCAGCCCGTGCAGGGCCAGCACCGCCGCGTGGAACGCCGGCGGGGACGGACCGAAGGCGCCAAAGAGCAGGGCGAACAGCCCGTGCACCACCGGCCGGAAGAAGTAGTTGATGTGCCGGTTGAACACATGCCACGGCGATCCGGTCGTGGTCTCCCGGGCACAATCGAGCCAGACGAAGTCGTCGAGGATGAAGAAGGAGGTGAGCACCGGGCCGTAGAGCAGGAACGCGCCGCCGCTGCACAGGAGCAAGCTGAGCAGGAAGAAGCGGCGGTGGGGCATCTGGGATCAGGTCCGGAGGCTAGAAGATTCAACAGCAAGGCTTACACCGATGTGAGGAGCCCACAAGACAGGAATTGTCCCCGCGCGCTGCCGGGACATAGACTTGGGGCTTGGAAGGACAACTCCACACGACCTGGTTGCCCGCCGCGGGGGCGTTGCTGGCGGCCATCTGGCTCGCCCTGGGGCACAAGGCGCCGCTCTTTGCCCTGCTTGACCGCCCAATGAGGGCGGACAGCGCGCGCGCGAAGTTGGCGCTGGCCGGGCTGCTGGTGGTGGGCGTGGGCGCCTCCGTTCTTGGGGGCGGCGGCGTGAAGCGCATCAACCGCTGGGACACCTACCACTACTACATGGGCGCCAAGTATTTCCCCGAGCTCGGCTACCGCGGCCTTTACGACTGCACGCTGGCCGCCGACCTTCAGGCCGATCGGGCGGGCGACCTGACACGACGAAACATCCGGGACATGGAGACCCTCCGCCTGGAGCGCGCCGACATGGCCAGGGAGCGTGCGGAGCACTGCCGCAAGGCGTTCTCTCCCGCGAGGTGGCGCGCGTTTCGGAGCGACCTGGGCTGGTTTAGAGCCGGCATGACCGACGGGCGCTGGTTCGACATGCAGAAGGTGCACGGCTTCATGGCCACGCCCGTCTGGATTTTGATGGGCCGGCTGTTCACCTCCGTCGGGCCTGCCTCGGACCTGCAGCTGCTGCTGCTCACCAGCCTCGACGATCTGATCATGGGGCTGGCCTGGCTGGTGGTGCTGCTCGGGTTCGGCTTCCGGCCCGCGCTGGCCGCGGCGGCCTTCTGGTTGACCAACTACCCGGCGCGATTCTCCTGGACCGCGGGCTCCTTCCTGCGCCAGCCCTACCTCGCGCTCTCCATGTGCGGCCTCGGCTGGCTGCGCCAGGGGGGGCGAGAGCTCGCCGCGGGGGCGGCCCTGGCCAGCGCAACCCTGCTGCGCCTCGGGCCGGGGGTGCTGCTGGTGGGGCCGGCCATGGGCGTGGCCCGGGCTCTGTTCGGTCGGCAGCGCCCGCGGCTGGCGCCAGAGCAGCGGCGGTTTTTGGCCGGCGCTGCCCTCGCCGCGGCGGTGCTGCTGCCCGCGGCCAGCCTGGCGGTGAGCGGGATGGAGGGGTGGCTCGGCTTCGCCAAGAAGTTTCGAGACAAGCAGGCCACCACGCTGACCACCACCATGGGGCTCAAGGTCGTGGCATCCTTCTCTCCCTCCAGCCGCGAGCGCGTGGTCAGCCGTCAGGACGGCCCGCGGCGCTACACCCTGTGGCAACAGGGCCGCAAGAGCACCTTCCAGCAGCGGCGGCCCATCTTCTACCTGATGGTGGCGGGCTTCCTGCTGCTGCTCTGGCGGGCCACGCGAGGGCTCCCTGCCTGGCACGCGGCGGCGCTCTCCGCGGGGCTGCTGCCGGTGGCGCTGGAGTCGAACTGCTACTACATGGCGCTCCTGCTGCCCCACGGGTTGCTGGCCGGCGTCTCGGACATCGCCGCGGTGGGGCTGAACCTGTTCGCCTGCGCCAGCCGGCTGATCCCGCTGATCACGCCCTGGTTCGACGAACAGTACCTGGCAATGAGCGTGCTGGTGGTGCTACTGGCGGTGGTGGCCGCCGCGCGGGAGGCTATCTAACCTCCCTTCGCCAGACTCGCCCTAGAAAACGCTGGCTTTGTTGCTCGTCGGTCGCTTGCCGCCAGCAAGCTCCCTCCTCGCGCCGCGCCAGCATTTCCAATCGCTTCGCCTGGCTCGGTCCGGTTAGTTGTCCATCGCTCTACACGCTCGTGATGGCGTTGACCTGTTTCTGAAGCTCGCACACCAGCTCGCCGCGCTCCTTGGCCTCGTCGGACAGCGCCTCCTCCAGGGAGCGGTGTTTGCCCTCGGCGAGGTTGGTCTCGCGCACGAAGATCCCCAGCTCGTCGGCCAGCGCCTTGAGCCGGCGGATGCGGTCGTTGCGCACCTCCAGCGTGTTGGTGCCGTCGGTGGTGGACCACTTGTAGTGGTAGTCCATGTCTGGCAGGCAGAGGCCGTACTTGTCGGCGCGGATGTGGATCGGCGTGTCGGTGATGATGTGCAGGGCGTTGATCGACTTCAGCTCGTCGATGTAGTCGGCGTTCTCCTTGACGAAGCTGTAGGTCTCCTGGAACGCGTCTTCGTCCTCGCCCGGGAAGCCGATGATGGTGAACAGCGCCGTCTTGATGCCCGCGTCGTGGGCGTCCCGCACCACCTTCTGCGCCTCCTCGCGGCTGAACAGGCGCAACTTGTTCATCAGCTTGAGCACCCGGTCGGAGGCTGACTCCACGCCGAGCTGGAGCTCGTAGCAGCCGGCGGCGCGCATGGCCTGCAGCACCTCGGCGCTCTGGCCCTTGTGGGGGATCGCCTCACCCCGCCATTCCAGCTCCATGCCGGAGTCGATGATCAGCTGGCACAGCTTGCCCATCTCCTCCACGTCGCCGTTGATCACCGGGTCGCACACGGTGAAGCGCTTGATGCCGAGGAACTCGGAGTAGTGCTTCAGGCTGGCCAGGATCGCCTCGGCGGAGTGGGTGCGGTACTTGCCGTCGATCATCTTGCCCTTGCAGAAGCTGCAGGCGCCGATGCAGCCGCGGCTCCACTCCACGATGAGCTCGTCGCCGGGGTAGCGGTCCAGCAGGAAGTCCTCGTAGTGCGGGAAGGGGATGCCGTCCAGGGGGAGGATCCGCTTGCGCCGCTTGTACGGCTCCGGCTCCGCGTCGGTGGCGCGCTGGATGTAGACCCCGGTCATGCCGCTCAGGTTCTCACCTGCGCGGAGCCGCTCGATGGCCTCCACCAGGATCGCCTCGCCCTCGCCCATGGCGTAGCCCTCGATGAGCTCGGGGATGTTGTCGATGAAGATCTGCCGGTACTCGGGGGTGACGCAGGCGGGCCCGCCCAGCAGGATGTGCTTGTCGGGGGCGCGCTCCTTGATGCGGCGGACCAGCTCGATGGTGCAGCGCTCCTTGGGGTCCACCACGGAGAAGCCAACCAGCGGGGCATCGCTGGCCGCGACGATGTCGGCGTACTCGTCCAGGTGCGGACCGATGATGTCGAGCAGCAGGTCGAAGGTGGTCTCGTTGCTCCAGTAGTTCTTGTTCTCCACATGCCACAGCAGCTGCCACTCGGCGCCGAGGCGATGGTAGAGGTCCACGTTGAAGTCGAGCACCTCCACGCCGTAGCCCTTGTGCCGCGCGTAGCCTGCCAGGTGGGCCAGGGCCGTGGGCGGGTTGTTGAAGCCCCAGGGGGCGGCGGTGGCCAGGATGACGTCGATGGGGCGGCCCTCGTCCGGGCGGTTCTGCCACGGGGTCTCGGGCACCGGGATGTGGCCCGGGTCGTGGGGGGGCGGCGCCGCATCATGAGCGGGTTCGGGGGGGAGGTGGAGCTCGGGGGCGGGATCGGGGTCGGGGTCGGGGGCGGGGTCGGGAGCGGGGTCGGGGTCGGGAGCGGGTTGGGGGGCGGGCGCGGGGGGCGGGCGCGGGCGCGGGCTCGGGCTCGGGCTCGGGAGTGGAATCGGGACGCGGGACCGGCTTGGCTGGCTGAAGGGGCGCGAGCTCTTCGCGCGCCTCGCCGGTCAGCTCGTCCACGGCGTCAGGGTCCTTGCCCGTGAGGCTCGGCCGCTCGGCCTCGGCCATCACGGCTGCGCCGGGGGTGCCCGACGCGCCGGGAGGGGCTTCGTACTGCGGGCCCTTGCCGGGGATCACCAGCCCTACCAACGCGTCCTTGGCCTCGCCCACTGATCGGCGGAGCTCCTGCGTGGCGAGCAGCGGGCCCTGGCGGGTGAAGGCGCGCATGGCGCCGCCCACTCGCTGCAGGCTGCTGATGGCCCGCGACACCTTGCCCGGCTGAGTCTCTGATTGTTCGGGCGGCACCATACCCGCGCCGGTGCCCTCCCAGCCGGGTGGGCGCCAGGGGGGCTCCACAGCCTTCGGCTCCTCGGACTCGGCCGGCGCCTCGGGCTCGGCCGGCTCCTCGGGCTCCGGCTCTTGCCCCGGCATCTGCACGTCCCGGCCGATGCTCTGGGCGGCCCACACCGCGGTCTCCATGCTGCGGCGGTGCCGCAGGTACGGGATGCCGAACTCGTCGAGCACCCGGCCCGGCTTGTCCATGGTGCCGTAGGCCAGCAGGAACCGGCCGGGGTCGCGCTCCTTGATCCGGCGCATCACCTCCAGGGTCAGGGCCTGGTTCGCCTCGCAGATCATGAACAGCAGGTGGCCCGCGGCCACCTCTCGGGCCCGGGCCACGCACCACTCCACCTCGTCGGGCACCTGCTGGAGCAGCTCGGCCGAGCCGTCCCCGTGGTGCACGACGCCGTGGCCGGCGCGGTGCCACAGGTGGGTCACCGTGTTGTCCATGCGCTGGTAGACCTTGTCGCTCAGGTCCGCCATGGTCTCGGTGAGGCCGATCTTTCGCAGGCCGGATTGCACGGAGGGCATGGTTGAGCCGTCGCTGTCCATGACTGCGCACGGCAGCAGGACCAGGGCCATGTCCACTTCGGTTCTGGGGGTCACGGGTTGCACGATGGCCTCCTCACAACGGCTGCAGGGGAACCCCTCGGGCAGGGGGTGTTTTCCGTCGACGATCTCGCGGACCGCCCGGTACTGGTCCGAGTGCCACAGCTGCTCGATGCTCTGGCCCTCGAGGCTGCCGGGGATCACCTGCCGCTGCCAGTCCATGCAGCACAGGATGGTCTCTCCGCTGTAGAGAACATGGAGCATCTCGGGCCACCAGATGGAGTTGCAGCCCATCACGGTGGTGTTCTCCGGTGGGGCCGCCACCTCCACGTCCACGTTGCCGGCGCGGCTGATGGACTGGCCGAAGAAGCTGATCCGCTTGACGCCAAGCTCGCGGAAGTGGGTCAGCTCGGCGTCGCGCTCCTCGCCGGTGACCGGGCCGCCGCCGTTGAAGGTGACCATCACCCACTCCGGCCCGCGGCGCGCCACCGCCTTCTCCACGAACTTGTCGACCCGGCGGTAGGTCACGTCCCGCTTGAGGCCCATGGCCTCCTTGTAGGCCTCCTCCGAGAAGCCGTGCACGCTGATGCCGATCCAGTCGAGGCCGGAGTCGAGCAGCGCGTCGGCGCGCTTGTCGGTGAGCAGGCTGCCGTTGGTCAGGATGTGAACCGTGGCCTGGGGGTTTCGCTCCTTGGCGTAGTTGATCCGCGGCACGATGTCCGGGTCGAGCAGCGGCTCGTTCATCAGGTAGAGCATGATGCTCTGGACCTCATCACGATGCTCGCTGCACTCGTCCATGATGCGGCGGAACAGCTCCTCCTGCATCACGCCCTGGTCGAGATCGCCGGACACCTTGGGGTAGGGGCAGAAACGGCAGGCGGCGTTGCAGCGGCTCACCGTCTGCACCATCACCTTTTCGGGGAACGGAACCAGCGTCGTCATGGCGGGATAGTGTAGCACCGGCGGGGGGTCAGGGCAGGGGCGGTCCAGCGCGCATCAGCTCGTTGAGCGCCCGTCGGACCTGCTTGGCCAGCCCCGGCAGATCTTGCTCCTGCGACCCGGCAACCGGGATCGGCTCACCGAACAGCACGTCCACCTTTCCCGGGCGCACCCGCCAGTCGCCCGCGGGGCAGATGTTGCGCAGCCCGCGCAGGCCCATGGGAACCACCGGCACGCCCGCCATCAGCGCCAGCCGGAAGGCGCCCGGGTAGAACGGGCCGATGCGCCCGTCCCGGGTGCGGTGCCCCTCGGGGAAGACCACGAAGCTGTCGCCGCCGCGGATCATCTCGGCGGCGCGCTCGAAGGCCTGCCGGTTGAGCTCCTTGTTCTTGCGGTCCACCGGGATCTGCCCGAATACCCGCACGCACCCGCCATAGATCGGGATGTCGAAGTGGCTCTGGTCCTGAAACGACCGGTGGAAGTACGGGATCGACTGGAACACCACGAACAGGTCCAGCAGGCTGACATGGTTGATGCAAAAAATGTACGCGCCCTGTGGGTCCAGGCGCTCCAGCCCGTGCTGCTCCACCTCGATCCCCGCGAGCCCCGTGACCCGGCGACAGACGAACTTGCCCAGGCGATCGAACTTGCGGCCAGGGATGACGGTCTTGTCCAGCAGGTTGAACAGCAGCAGCCAGGCGCCCAGGTGCGGGGCGCTCACCGCCCAGCGCGCCACGGACCCGACGGTCTCCAGCGGTGAGAAGGGCGCCAGGTGGTCCTGGTACAGGTCGAGGTCCTCGTTCAGTTCAGGGGGCGCGGGCATGTCTGTTTCTCAGTCTCTGTCGGGCTCGATGTCGATGACGTCACCCTGCGCGGGGCCGGGGCCGGGGCCAGGGCCGGGGCCCGCCCCGGGGAAGGGCCCCATGGGGGTCAGCTGCACGCGGCCCTTGAGGTACCGCACAAGCCAGCGCGCGGCCCGGGCGCGCACCGGCGGGATGAGCAGCAGGAAGCCCACGCCGTCGGAGATAAACCCGGGCAGGATCAGGGTCGCGCCCACGATGAGCAGCATGATGCCAGCCACGATCTCCTCGGCGGGCATCTGGCCGCGGTTCATGGCGCCCTGCATGCGCGCCAGTGTGGCCAGGCCCTGCATGCGCACCAGGCTGCCGCCCACCACGCCGGTGAGCACGCACATGGCGGCGGCGGTGAGGAAGGAGAAGCGCGCGGCCACCTCGATGAGCAGGTAGAGCTCGGCGAAGCCGACCACCATTACCAACAGAAAGAATCGCGCGACGAACGTCATGGCGGTTGCTTGATTAGCGCATTCTGCGGTGCGTGGCCAGCGCAGCGGCCAATAGAAGCAGCCAGAGGGGAGCCGGCCCGCCCGCCACGGCGCAGGTGCCGCCCGTGCTGCCCGGCGTGCCGGCGCCGCGGTCGGGGGCAGGGGAGGGCAGGCCGTCCGTGGCAGCAGCGCCGCGGTCCTTCTTTGTCTTGCCGGCGTCGTTGCCCGGGGGCGCGCCCGCCTCCTTGCCCGGGGCCCCGGCGTCCTTTTTGGGCGGCGGCTTGGACTGCCCGATGTTGAGGTAGCAGATGGCGTAGACCGTGCTCTTGTTCGGGTCGGCGGTGAAGGTGAGCCGGTGGGTCCCCTTCTGCTTGGGCGTGACCGCGTAATACCAGTGGTACTTGCCGCCCACCTTCTTCACCCCGCCCCAGGTGGTGGGCAGCTTGCCGCCCGCCGGCGCCTCCACCTCCAGGCCCACGTTGGCGTACGGGGCAGCGGCCGAGATGTCCACATTCACCTTGGCGCCCGGCGCGGGCTTGCCCGGGGACCAGCTCATGCTCGCCGTGCCCCGGCAGGTGGGCGCGCAGTCGCCGCGGGTCGACCGGCAGGTGTAGCCCGCCTTGCAGCCGCCGGCGGCGCCGCATGAGGCGGTGGCCTTGCACTTGCCGCTGGCCAGCTCGCAGATCTGCTTGCCCTTGCAGTCGCGGTCGTGGGTGCAGCCCGTGGGCGTGGTGCCGCCGCACTTGACCTTGGTCCAGGCATACTTCTTGGAAAACGCCTTCTTCAGGTCGCCCAGCAGCTTGCTGCGGCTGCCGATGGCGAAGTCGCGGCCCGTGCCGTCGTCGTTCTTGGTCCAGCGGTAGGGCGTGATGGCGCGCACCTTCGTCTTGGCGGTCTTGTTCCACGCCGCCACGTCGGCGTACAGCGCCTGGAAGTAGCCCACGTCGGCGTCGGGGTAGCACTTGTTCCCCTTCTGAGGGGTGCAGGCGTTTCCGCTCTCGGTGATGAACACCGGCGCGCCGCCCAGGCCCTTCTTCTCGATCACCTGCGTGATGTAGTCGCGGTAGATGCGGAAGTTCCAGTGCCAGGTGTCGCTCCAGGTGGCGCCGCCCGGGCACTGGTCGACGGTGTTGTCCGTGGCCTTCTTGCCGTCGGTGACCTTGGACGCCTTGAGCGCCGAGCCGGTGCCCTCCTGGGTGTAGGCGTGCAGGGCGAAGCCGTCGGGAGTGACCCCCTTGGCCTTGATCTTGTCGATGATCATGCGCAGTGAGTGCAGGCAGCCGGGCGAGTAGGGCGAGTTGGGCGCCACCAGCACCAGGTCCGACTGGTGGCCCGGCAGCTTGTGCACCCGCTTGTGCACCTCCACGTAGGCCGCGGCGTAGCCCGCTGAGGAGCAGTCGGGGTCGCTCTTGTTCCAGGTGAAGTTGGGCTCGTTGCCCACGATCCAGACATGGATATTGGGGCACTTGCTCACGAAGGAGGCGAAGGCCCCGCCGTAGCCAGGCGCCTGGGACGCGCTCTTGGGCACCGACTCCGAGCCGGAGACGTCCAGGCGCTGGATGATGGAGATACCCGCCTTGGTAGCCGAGGTGTGGCAGCTGGCCCCGGGCGAGCCGGAGGTGCCGATGTACTGCAGGTCGGTGATCCAGCCCTTGTCGCAGCCCGACGTGGCGCCCTTCATCCAGGACTCTGCCTGCATGTCGTGCATGCCGTTGAGCAGCGCCGACTGCCCCGGCGGCGGCTGGGCGGCGGCGGCCCGTGGCAAGGCGGCCAGCAGGAGCAGGAGGGGGAGGAGGCGGTGCATGGTCGGATTGTACTACGGGCGGGGCGGCGGCCTGTGGCCGCCGAATGCCAGAGTGCCAGAGTGCCAGAATGCCAGAATGCCAGAATGTGACGGCTGAAGCTGAGGCTGATGCTGAGGCTGGGGCTGATGCTGAAGCTGATGCTGAAGCTGATGCTGAGGCTGAAGCTGACGCTGATGCTGAGGCTGACGCCGAAACCGAGGCCGAATAGCAACAGCAACTGTCAACCGTCGACTACATTCAGCCGTGAATCGTCCGCTCTATAATCTCCTGCTGCACCTCGGGCGACAGGTCGGCGAAGTAGGCGCTGTAGCCGCTGACGCGCACCAGCAGCCACGGGTGCTTCTCGGGGTGCTCCCGCGACTCGCGCAGCAGATCCGGGTCCACCGCGTTGAGCTGCACGTGCATGCCCCCGTTGGCGAAGTAGCCGCGGATCAGGGCCGCCACCGCCTCGGCGCCGGCCTCGCCCGGGACTGCCGAGGGGTCGAGCATCACGTTCACGCTCACGCCGTTCTTGGCGTGCCGTCTGAGGTCCAGGCGCGCCGCAGAGTTGAGCGCCGCCGTGGGCCCGGCGCGATCCATGCCGTCTGCCGGGGACAGGCCGTTGGCCAGGGCCGCGCCGGCCGGGCGCCCCGACGGCATCGCGCCCACGGTCTCGCCAAACGCCTGGTGGCTGGTGACCGAATAGAAGCCGGCCACGTAGGGCCCGCCCCGGGTGTTCTTGTGCTTGCCCAGGGCATCGGCGAAGGCGCCCATCACCGCGTCGGCCCAGCGGTCCACCAGGGGTTCGTCGTTGCCGAACTTGGGCGCGCGCATCAGGTGCCCCTGGAGCCAACCGTACCCCTCGAAGTCCTTCTTCAGCGCCGTGACCAGCGTGGGCAGATCGCACAGCTGGCTGGTGAAGACCACGTCGGCCACCGCGGCCAGGCTGTCGGCCACGTCCACCACGCCGACGCCCTGGATCCCGCTGGCGTTGTAGCGCGCGCCGCCCGCCGAGGCGTCCACGCCCTTCTCCAGGCAGCCGTCCACGAGGCATGAAGTCAGCGGCGTGGGGTGAAACCGCGCGTTGGCCAGCTCGATGGGCTGCAGGTGCTTCATCAGCTGTGCCACCAGGTGGGCCACCTGCTTCTCGAACGCGTCGAACAGC
Organism: uncultured Myxococcales bacterium; assembly: GCA_964511535.1. Classification (GTDB taxonomy): domain Bacteria; phylum Myxococcota_A; class Polyangia; family CAZCFB01; genus CAZCFB01. Next base: position 40,910 of record CAZEFW010000032.1, read on the forward strand.
TCCTCGGTGGAGCCCAGCTTCTTGACTGGCGGCGTACGCGTGCCGCCTCCGCGGGTGCCCAGGGCCCACTCGAGGCAGATGGCCAGGTTGGCCAGCGCCGCGTCGGTGGAGCCGTAGGTCTTGCCGCAGGACACCGGCTCCACGCACCCCACCGGGCTGTAGTCCAGGGCGTCCCGGCGGGTCATGCGCCGCCCCTGGAGCATGGGCACCACCACGTCGTCGTTCATCAGCGAGGGCGCCCCGGCCCCGTCGCGCAGCATGGCGGCGATGCGATGGACGTAGGCCGGGCGGCTCCCCTTGTGGACGCGCGCGTGGTAGTTGGGCTGGCGCATGCGCAGCCGCTCCATGGCGTCGAGGAACAATCCGGTGAGCTCGTTCTCCGCGTCGCCTCCTGCGGGGGTCTGCCCGCCCACCACCACCACCTGCCCGTTGAACATGCCGCCGTGGAACCGGGTGAGGTAACCGGAGAAGACCGGGACGATCTCGCTCATCTTCACCGTGAAGCAGCCGATGAGCTCGGCCGCCTCGTGGCGCTCGATGCGCTGGCTGGCTCGGTCCGCCTCGTACAGCGGCCAGAGCAGCTGGTCCAGCCGCCCCGGGGAGATGCTGTTGTCCAGGCTCTCCTGGCTCAGCGCGATCTGCACCAACAGGATCGACTGCAGCGCCTCGCGCATGGTGTGGGCCGAGCGCGCGGGCACCCGCGAGCAGATGTGGGCGATGGCGTACAGCTCGGCCATGCGCGCGGCGTTGCGCTCCCGGCGGGCCAGGCGCCGGGCCTCCTTTTCGTAGGCGGCGGCCATCTCCTCCACGCCCTTGCACACGATCTGGACCGCGGCGTGGAAGTCCTTCTGCTCCTGGTCCCGGGCGGAGTCCATGGCCCTGGCAGCCCGCCGCGAGATGCCGGAGATCCCCTCGCGCAGCAGCAGCTCATAGTCCGGCACGAAGTGAGAGATCCCCCCCGCCTCGTTGATCAGGTACCGCGTCGCCTTGAGGGACTCGCGGTAGAACCCGGGCGCCTTGTAGAACGGGAACGCCCGGGCCGCCAGGTGGCGCGTGGCCCAGAACGGGAACACCTTGCGCTTGAGCGCGGCGCGGTCCTCCTCGTCGATCTCCAGCGGATTGACCTCCCGGGTGTCGAAGCTGTTCAGGTCGAGCAGCTGGGCCACGCCGTGCAGCTCCGGCAGGATCCCGCCTCCCACCCGGCGAGAGCTGAAGCTGCCCACCAGCAGCTCGTGGTCGTAGATCCTGGCGCTGCGGCTCTTCAGCACATGGCGCAGCGCCTCCGCGCGCTGGATGATGGCCGGCTTCTTCCGGTTCGGCTTGTCCCGGTAGTACTCGGTGACCAGCAGCGCTCGCTCGGCGCAGATCCCCGGCCTGGCGCGCTGCACGGCCTTGCGCAGGCGGTACACGCGGGACGTGAACGGATCCTCCTTGCGCACGGCGGCGAGGGTCTCGGTGGGCTCCCCCTCCACCGTCACCTGGATGCCGTGCATGTTGAACAGGGTGGCGGCCCGCGCCAGCGCCTCCTCTGCTTCATCGGCGCTGATGTCGAGGGTCGGCTGCTTGCTGCCAAGGGGCTCGAGCTTCGCCGCCCCCGCCCCGTTGTAGCGCAGCAGCCGCAGCTCCTGCTGGTCGAGCCCCTTGAGGGCCACGGCCAGCGCAGAGATGCTCTCGTCCGAGTCGTTGTGGCCTGGCACCACGGGGAAGCGGAAGCGAACCGCCGCGCCCGCCTCCAGCAGGCGGCTGGCGTTGTCCAGGATGCGCTCGGTGCCGACCCCGGTGAGCTCGCGGTGCAGCCGGGCGCCGCCCGCCTTGAGGTCGAAGTAGAACTGGTCCGTGTAGCGGCGCAGCGCCTGGAACGCCTCCCACGGCGCCTCACCGCAGGTCTCCACCAGGGTGCCCACGCCCTTGACCTTGCAGCGCGAGAGCAGGCGTGAAGCGGCGCGGTACTGCATCAGCGGCTCACCCCCCGACAGGGTGATCCCGCCCCCCGACGCGTCGAAGTAGGCCTTGTCGGCGAGCAGCTTTTCGGCCAGGCGGTCCACCATCACGCGCCGCCCCACGCGCCGGAGCGCCTCCTGGGGGCAGGCGCGGGCGCAGTCGCCGCAGGCCTGGCACAGCCCGCGCAGCAGCCGGTCGTCCGCCTCCACCAGGGCTCGGTGCTCGCACACCTCCACGCACCTGAAGCAGCGCACGCACCGGTTGGCGTGGAACGCGATCTCGCCGCGGGCAGAGATCGACTCCGGGTTCTGGCACCAGGCGCACCGCATGGGGCAGCCCTTGAAGAACACCACCGTGCGCAGACCGGGCCCGTCGTGGGTGCAGAACCGCTGCACGTCGAAGATCAGCAAGTCATGGGCGCCTGGCATACCTGGCCATTTTACCGCAGCCGCTCGCGGTTCCGGTGGGAAATAGCTGGGGCCCCCTTACCTGGCGCGCGCGCGCAGCGCCGCCAGCAGATCGTCCCAGGGCGCCGGCACCTCGAAGCTGCCCTCGTCGTCAGGCAGGGCCACCTTGCTGGCGTGCAGCAGGGCGCCGGCATTTTCCCGGCCGGGCAGGTCCAGGGGCGCGCCGCCGTACAGGGTGTCGCCCGCCAGGGGGTGGCCGAGGTGTGCCAGGTGAACGCGGACCTGGTGGCGCCGCCCGGTGGCGCTCTGTACCCGCACGAGGGTGTGACCGCCCAGCTGCTCCAGCGGCTCCACCACGCTGCGCGCCTCGTGGGCGGGATCCGGGAGGTACTCCTCCACGGCCGCCACCCGGGTGCGGTCCCCGGGCACGGGCTTGACCGATGCGGTGACCTCCGCGCCCTCCGCCAGCGCGCCGGTGGCCACTGCGAGGTACTCCTTGGTGACCCGGCCATCGCCGAACTGCTGTCGCAGGCGGCTGTAGGTCTCTGGATCCCGCGCGGCCAGCAGCACGCCGCTGGTGGAGCGGTCCAGGCGGTGCACCAGCCCGGCCTCGCGCGGGTCCGGCGAGGCCCCCACGCAGTCGGGAAAACGCGCCGCGATGCCGTTGGCCACGGTGCCGCGCTCGGCAGGCCGGAGCGGGTGGCAGGGCAGCCCGGCGGCCTTGTTGATGGCCACCAGATCCGCGCGCTCGGCGATGATCTCCAGCGGGATCTCTGGCTGGGGCGTCGGGCCTACCTGGGCGGCCGCGGCAGGCAGCGACACCCGCTGCCCGGCCCGCAACCGCAGGCCCTTCTTGGCGCCGCGCCGGCCATCCACCCGCACCTCGCCGGCCGCGATGAGCCGCGCCGCGCCGGCGCCGCCCATGTGGGGCAAGCGCGCGCACAGGAACCGATCCAGACGAAGCCCTGCCTCGTCCGGTCGGACCTGGTAGTCGATCATGGGGAAGGAGATTGCTGACAGCTGATCGCTGTCTGCTGAAGGCTGCCTAGCGCTTGCTGAACTGGTAACGCTTGCGGGCGCCCGGCTGACCGTACTTCTTGCGCTCCTTGACGCGGGCGTCGCGCGTGAGGTAGCCGGCCTTCTTCAGCGGCGGGCGCAGCTCGTCGCTGAACTGCAGCAGCGCGCGGGAGATCCCGTGGCGCACGGCCGCGGCCTGGCCCGTCGAACCACCACCGTGCACGTTGGCCTTGATGTCGAACTTGGCCTCGTTCTCGGTGAGCACCAGCGGCTGCATGAGCACCAGCCGGTTGGTGGCGCGAGGGAAGTAGTCCTCCATGTCGCGGTCATTGATCAGGACGCGCCCGGTGCCGGGGGTCATCCATACCCGGGCCACGGCAGCCTTGCGGCGGCCGGTGCCGTAGAAACGATCTTGGGTCTCGGTGGTCATGCCTGGATCTCCACTGCCTTGGGCTGCTGGGCCTCGTGGGGATGCTGCGCCCCGGCGTAGACCTTGAGCTTCTTGAGGAGCCTGCGACCGAGCGGTCCCTTGGGCAGCATGCCCCAGACCGCGTGGAACACCAGGTCCTCCGGTTTCTTCTCCCGCATCTCCGCGGCGGAGGTGGTCTTGAGCGCCCCCGGAAACCCGCTGTGGGAGTAGTAGTTTTTCTGCTCTTCCTTGCGACCGGTGAGCTTGACCCCCGCGGCGTTGACCACGACGACGAAGTCGCCAGTGTCCACGTGGGGAGTAAACTGGGGCTTGTTCTTGCCCCGCAGGATGCGTGCAATGGCGGTGGCGGCCCGGCCGAGGGTCACCCCGTCCAGATCCACCAGCACCCACTCGCGGGCCACTTCACCGGGCTTTGCCTGATAAGTCTTGGACATCTTTATTCCTATACCTTTCGTAACCAGTGACGCGTAGCGCGGCCCTGGGGGTCGAAACCGGGAGTTTGTACTGTCTTGACGCGCGGCTGTCAACCTCGGAAGGCTTAACAACCGCTTTTTATGGTGATACTTGGAACACCCATGCTGCTGCATATCCACATCAAGGATCTGGCCATCATCCACGAAGTCGAACTCAGCCCGGGTCCAGGGCTCAACATCCTGACCGGGGAGACCGGCGCGGGCAAATCGATCATCGTCGGTGCCGCCGGGCTGCTGCTGGGGGGGCGAGCCTCTGCTGACATTGTGCGCAAGGGGCAGCGGGAGGCGGTCGTGGAGGCGTTGTTCGATCTGACCAGCCTGCCCAACGTGGCCCGGGCCGTCACCGAGGCGGGGCTCCCGCTGGAGGGGGAGGAGCTGCTGCTGCGGCGCGTGATCTCGCGGGCCGGCCGGGGGCGGGTGCATGTCAACGGCGCGCTTTGCACCCTGGCCGTGTTGCGAGGCATCACCAGGGAGCTGCTGGACATCAGCGGTCAGCACGAGCACCAGCTGCTGTCGGATCGGGCGCGGCAGCGGCGGATCCTCGATGCCCTCGCCCTGGGCGCGGGCCAGATCGAGACCATGGCCAGGCGGCACGCCGAGCTGGGCAAGGTCTCCTCCAGGCTGGCCCAGGGGCGGCAGGAGGAGAAGCAGCAGGCAGAGCGGCAGGACTTCCTGGCCTACCAGCTGCGGGAGCTGGAGGGGGCCGACCTGCGCCAGGGCGAGGACGAGCAGCTCGCCCTGGAGCGCGAGCGCTTGCAGCGCGCATCGGAGCTCACCGGCGTGGCGCTGGAGGGAGAGGAAGATCTGTACGGCGGGGACGGGTCGGTGAGCGAACGGCTGGCCCTGCTCCGGCGCCGGCTGGAGGAGCTCGCGCACCTGGATCCCGCGCTGCCGGGGCTGGCCGGGCAGCTTGAAGAGGCGGGTCTGCAGGTGGAGGACGTGGCGCACTCCCTGCGCCGGCTCGGTGCCGCGGCGGAGCTCGATCCGGCCCGGCTGGAGCAGGTGGAGGCGCGGCTGGATCTGCTGCACCGCCTGGGGCGCAAGCATGGCCGTACAGTGGCAGAGATGCTGGCTCGCCAGGAAAAGATGCAGGCCGAGTTGGCGCGGCTGGAGTCGCTGGAGCATCACCTGCATGACCTCGAGTCAAATCTAGAAAAAAAGAGAAAAGCATCCGAAAAAGAAGCGAAAAAAGTGGAGAATAAACGTCGGAAGGCGGCGCGCAAGCTGGCGGCCGAGGTCACCGATCACCTGACGCGGCTGCGCATGGAAGGGGCCCGGCTCAAGGTGGACCTGAGCGCCCTGCAGGCGCGGGATGGCGACGATCCGGCGCTGGTTTTTGCAGACAGGCGGCTGGCGAGCCATGGCTGGGACAGCGTGGAGTTCCTCATGGCCACCAACCCGGGGGAGGATCCCAAGCCCCTGGCGCGCATCGCCTCCGGGGGAGAGCTGAGCCGGGTGATGCTGGCGCTGCACCGGGTCCTGGGCGAGTACGAGCCTCGCGCCACGGCGGTGTATGACGAGGTGGACGCCGGGGTAGGGGGGGCGGTGGCAGATGTGGTGGGGCGCTATCTGGCGGACGTGAGCGCCCACCGTCAGGTGCTTTGTGTGACTCACCTGCCCCAGGTGGCCGCCCACGCCGCGCACCACTTCCACGTGGACAAGACCGTGGCCCGACGCGGAAAAAAGGCCCGGGCGCGCACCCGGCTGCGGACCCTGGATCCAGCCCAACAGGTGGAGGAGCTGGCCCGCATGCTCGGCGGCGAAGAGGTGACCGAAGAGGCCCGCGCCAACGCCCGCCGCCTGCTCGAGACCGCCGCGGGATCCTGATCCTCCCCCCCTCAATAAAATGTCAATTAGGGGGGTCAGACCCCACCGGTTGACACTTTACGGAGGGGGAGGGGCCGGGGCTGAATTGACACTCCGGTGTCCGGCGTGCTACCCAGAGACCTGCTGCGGCTCTTCCCCCACGACTACCGGTGCATACCGACGCCCAGCGACGATACGCATGAGACGACAGGACTACTACGGTTTCCGCACACAATCGCGGCGCTCCCGGCGCAAGGGCAGCTGGCGTGGCAGCATGCGCCTCGGGCTGTTGTTCGCGGTGCTGGTGGGCATCAACGTCTACGTCTTCTTCTTCCGCGGCGGCACCTCGATCCAGGACATCCTCAAGGCGAGCGCCATCAAGAAGAGCGATGCGGCCGAGACATCCGGCAAGGGCAAGGCCACCGCGGACGGCGCCAAGGACCCGTTGCTGGGCGATCAGGCCGCCACCGAAGGCGCGCTGGTCATCAAGGGCAGCATGAAGGGGCACCTCGGCCTCTCCACCGCCCTGACCGCCAACAAGCTCGACGCCCGCCAGGCGGCAGAGCTCATCGAGGCCCTCAAGCCGGTGCTCAACATGCGCGCCCTGCAGCCGGGCCACAGCTTCGAGCTGCACCTGGACGCCGCCAGCGGCACCCTGCGCAAGTTCATCTATCGCCTGTCCAAGATCTCCGCCGTGGTCGCCAGCCGCGGCGTGGGCGGCGGGCTGCGCGCCCGCAAGGCGGACCGCAAGATGGACGTCAAGGTGCTCAGGCTTGGGGGCAACGTGACCACGTCCCTGGGCCACGCGATCCAGCAGGAGGGCGAGGCGTCCTCCCTGGTGGCCCGGTTCGTCTCGCTGCTGTCCTACGACATCAACTGGTACGCCGATCCGCGCGAGGGAGACGAGTACCGGCTCATCGTCGAGAAGCGCTTCCTGGACGGCAAGTTCTACGGTTACGGCAAGGTCCTGGCCGGAGAGTACAAGGGCGTCATCGGCCGGCGCCAGGTGTTCTACTACAAGGACCGCGCCGGCAAGGGCGGCCACTACACCCCGGAGGGGCGCTCGGTATACCGTTCGTTCCTCAAGGTGCCGCTCAACTTCAGGCGCATCAGCTCCAAGTTTGATCGCAAGCGCTACCACCCCGTGCTCCACCGCACAAAGGGCCACTACGGCGTGGACTACGCCGCTGCCCCGGGCACTCCGGTGTGGGCCACCGCCGCTGGGGTCGTGACCAAGTCGGGCCGCTACGGCGGCGCGGGCAAGATGGTCCAGGTGCTGCACAAGAACAGCGTCAGCAGCGTGTACATGCATTTCTCCCGCATCGAGCGGGGCATCCGCGTTGGCAAGAAGGTGCGCCAGCGGCAAGTGATCGGATATGTCGGCTCAACTGGCCTGGCGAGCGGGCCTCACCTGCACTACGGTATCTACGTACGTGGCAAGTATGTAGACCCGTTGAAGTTCGACGCTGGCAAGGGGCCGCTGCTACCCAAGGCAGAGCGCCTGCGCTTTCTGGATCAGCTGCCCGATCGCCGCGCCGAGCTGGAGAGCATCACAGTCGATTGATCACATCTAGCTCATGAGCGAACCCCAGGCACAGACAGGCGCCGGGCCGGGAGGCCCGATCTCTGGTACCGCAACCGACCCGGTGGCTGGCACCGGGACGTTGTTCCTGGACGTGTGGCGCAGCTTCCCGCTGGTCAAGCGCCTGGCCCTGACCGACTTCCGCGGCTCCTACTCGGGCTCGGCCCTGGGCGTGGTCTGGGCGGTGGTCCAGCCGCTGGTGATGATATCGCTCTACACGCTGATCTTCGCCGTGGTGCTCAAGGTGAAGGTGGGCGCCAAGGGCAGCGTCACCGACTTCGGCCTGTTCCTGATCTGCGGCATGATCTCGTTCAACATCGTCGCCGACGCCATCCGCCGATCGGCCGACGTGTTCATCCAGCAGTCCCACCTGCTGCGGCGCCTGCCCATGCCGCCGGCGGTGCTGCCTGCTGCGCGGGTCTCCACCGTGCTCATCGAGCAGTGCATCGCGCTGCTGATCTTCTTCGCGCTGCTGTTCGTCTTCGGCCGCCCGCCCGGGTTCAAGGCCCTTGCCTTCGTGGCGATCCTGCCGATACAGATCGCCATCGCCCTGGGCATCTCCACCGCCATCGCCTGCATCACGGTGATGTTCCGGGACATCGGCGCGCTGACCGACTCGCTGGTCACCATCTGGTTTCTCGGCACCCCCATCTTCTACCCGCGGGACTTCCTGCCCCCCATGCTGCGCCAGATCATCGACTGCAACCCGATGACCGCGGTGGTGGAGGCCTACCGATCGTTGCTGCTGCACAACACCTGGCCGCCTGTTGTGGACCTGGCCTACGCCGCCGCCTTCGGCGTGTTCTTCATGCTGGCGGGCAACTGGGTCTACGGGCAAGTGCGGGGCCAGATCATCGACCACGTTTGAACCGAACACCCGGAGCTGAGCCGTGGAAGCCGCCGACTGCTATGTCTGGGACCTGAACCCGATCATCTTCAAGCTGGGCTCGCTGCAGATCCGCTACTACGGGCTGCTCTTCGCCTCCGCCTTCTACCTCGGCTACCGCACCTTGCTGTGGCAGTTCGGCCGCCCGGGGATGGACCTCGACCTGGCCCGGCGCTACTTCCTGTACATCTTCTTCGGCGCCGTGCTCGGCTCCTTCTTCGGCCACCGCATCTTCTACCGGTGGGATGTGTTCGTGGACAACCCGCTGTCGGTGTTCGACATCCGGGGCGGGATGAAGGGCCTGGCCAGCCACGGGGCGACCGTCGGCATCCTGACCGGCATGTTCATCTTCAGCCGGCTTACCAGGATCCGTTTCCTCGAGCTTGGCGACCGGGTGATCTTCGGCGTGGCCATCGGCGCCACCCTGGTGCGGGTGGGCAACTTCTTCAACTCGGAGATCGTGGGTCGCCAGAGCGATGTGGCCTGGGCAGTCTGCTTCCCGCGCTTCGATCGGGGAGCAATGATCCCGCGCCACCCGAGCCAGGTCTACGAGACGATCCTCGGGCTGTCGGTGCTGGCGCTGCTCTTCATCGTGGATCGCCTGGCGGGCAAGGATGAGCGTCCCATGGGGTTGCTGTTCGGCACCTTCATGACCACCTACTTCGCCGGTCGGTTCGGCGTGGAGTACTTCAAGGCGTACCAGGCGCTGCCCACCAGCTACCCCCTGACCATGGGGCAGTGGCTGAGCATCCCGTTCTTCCTGCTGGGGGTCGCGGTGGTGATCTGGTCCCTCAAGACGCGCCGCCCCGGGCACATCCCGCCCTCCGAGCCGGGCGCACCTGCCAGACCTGGCAAATCTCGCGGGTCTCGTAAACGGTCGAAGAAAAAAAGGTAATAGGGAGTACCTAAAAAAACTGAAAATAAAGTCTTGAAATCCTCCAAAACCTGTATAAACATGAGATCTGTCCAGACGGGCGGCACGGCTGCCTTTAGATGTCGCCCCGCTGGCTCTGGTTACGGAGGACACCATGCAAGAGAGCGCAGGCGGCAGGCCAGAACCTAAACTCCCGGAATCAAACGTCGATCAGAGGTTGGCTGCCCTCGAGCAGCGGGTCGAGGTGCTGGAGCGCTCCCAGGCGTCAGCAGATGATTCGGTCTGTATCGTGGTCTACAGCGGCACCCTCGACAAGCTGCTCGCCACCATGAACATCGCCACCGGCGCGGCTGCCATGGGCTGCAAGGTGCGGCTCTTCTTCACCTTCTGGGGCACCGCGGCGCTACGCAACGCCGACGGCGCCGCCGAGGCCGAGGAGAAGGCCGATCGCAACTTCATGGACAAGATGATGGGCTGGATGCTGCCCTCCGGGCCGTCCGATCTGAAGCTCTCCACCATGAACATGTGGGGCATGGGCAAGTCGATGATCCGCAAGCGCATGAAGGAGCAGGGCGCCGCGGATCTGGACGAGCTGTTCCAGATGGCGCGGGACTGCGACGTGGAGATCAACGTCTGCGAGATGAGCATGAACCTGCTCGGGCTCAGCATGGAGGACCTGTGCGAGCACGAGGGGATCAAGTGCTGCGGCGTGGGCACCTTTCTCGGCTACGCCCTGGATAGCAAAGTTACCCTCTTCGTTTGATACGGGCTATCATGGGCTCGCTTCACGACATGGGAAGTCGTAGACGTTAACTCCCTTGGGGGGAAAGGCGAGCGCAGGAGACATGGCTGACAAGACGCTCGACGCGGTGGGGATGAAGTGCCCCAAGCCGCTGTTCGAGGTGCACAAATCGATCAAAGACATGGAAGGCGGGCAGGTCCTCGAGGTTCGCGCTGATGACCCGGCCTTCAAGCTGGACATCGAGGCGTGGTGCCGCCGCACCGGCCACGATCTGATGGAGCTGCAGAAGGAAGATGCCCTCTTCACGGCTCTGATCAAGAAGACTGACTGACCGGCCCGGCGGGCAGGAGACATCATGGCGAACAAACTTCTGGTTATCCTCACCACCGGATCCGAGGACCGCGGCAACCGCGCGACCCTGGCCTACTCCATGGGCGTGGCCTCCCTCATCTCGGGGGTGGAGGCTACCATCTACCTCACCATGGGCGGCACCGTCTGGTCTCGACAGGGGGCCATCGACCTGGTGCATATCAAGGGCTTCGAGCCCCTGACGACCTACTCGGAGCAGTTCGTGGAGATGGGCGGGCGGGTCCTGGTGTGCAGCCCGTGCAACGAGTTTCATTGCGCCATCGGCGCCAGCGAGCCGCTGATAAACGGCGCGGAGCTGGCCGGCCTGACCCATGTGGTGGACCTGGCGCTGGACGCATCCGTGGTGACGCTTTGAGCGACGGGCCTCGCGCCCGTCCTGAGCTCCGCGGGGAAGACCTGATACTGCTGGGAGGCTTCACCCGGGCGCGCCAGGCGCTGGGCAGCGAGGACCCTGGCGTGGTGGAGGCTGCCCTGGCCGAGCTGGAGGGGCAGGTGGGCGAGCGGCTCACCGAGCTGCGGCAGGGCGCCGAGGCGGTGGCTGACGCCAACGCCCGCGGGGTGGAGATCCTCCAGGGGCAGATCGATCTCAACGAGCAGCTGCGCCGCCAGAACGAGCAGCTCCAGCAGCAACAGGACCAGATCCAGGCGCTGCTGGACGAGCTGGTGGCCGTGGGAAGGAGCCTGCGCGATGGCGAGAACGTGGAGGGCACCGTCCAGCAGCAGCTGGCCGAGCGGTCCACCGCCATGATGGAGCAGGCCGTGGCGCTGGCCGAGGCCAACGTGCACGCGGTGACCATGCTCGAGGAGCGTGAGACCGCGCTGCTGGAGCTCAAGGTCCGGGCCAAGGAGCTGGAGTCCACCACCGTCGACCTGGAGACCCAGGCCACGGTGGACGCCCTGACCGGCCTGTTCAACCACCGTTACTTCGTGCACCAGATCGAGCGCGAGATCGCCCGGGCCCAGCGCCACGGGCGGGAGCTGAGCCTGGCCTTCGTTGACCTGGACAAGTTCAAGCCGATCAACGACCAGTACGGCCACCAGGCCGGCGACAGGGCGCTCAAGCTTCTGGGTGAGGTGGTGCAGCACACCCTGCGCACGTCGGACCTGACCTTCACCCCTGACGACGGCGAGCCGGTGCTGGCGCGCTATGGCGGCGACGAGTTCGTGGTCATCCTGCCGGAGACGCCGCTTCAAGGGGCTGGCGTGGCCATGGCGCGGGTGCGCACCGCGGTGCGGGACAGCCCGTTCCCGCTGGCCGACGGCGCCGAGTCGTACCGCATCACCGTCAGCGTCGGCGTGGCATCCATGCGCGAGGGGGACACGGCCGAGACCCTGGTGGCCCGCGCGGACAGCGCCGTGTACGAGGCCAAGGAGGGTGGCCGGGATCGCGTGGTGATGGCCGGCGCCTGAGCCGCTACTTCACCTTCACGTACTGGCAGATGTTGTCAGCCAGCACATGGTCCCATTCGGCGCTCCCCTCGTCGAACAGCTCCACCTGAACCGACTTTCCCTTGAGGTCCGTCACGTCCCAGCGCACATGCCGCAGCTGGTGGTCGTTGCGACCGCTGACCTCGCGCACCGACGCGCCGTCCAGCAGCAGGCGCACGCCGGCGCGCCCGGGGCCGCCGCCGCCGCCCACCACCAGCTCGAAGCGGTCGCCCACCACCTCGAAGGGATCGCTGCGAAGGGTGCCGGTGCGCGCGTCCAATCCCTGGTAGCTGTCGGCGATCCACTTGCCGATGAAGTCCTCCCGCACTCCGGGCGGCGGGCGCCGCTTGACCGGCCCTCCGCCGAAGGCCTCACCCGTGGGGGTCCAGCCGCTGAAGTCGCCGCTCTCGAAGTCGAGGCAGGCGCCGACCTTGCGGTGGCTCGCCTTCACCCGGCGGAACACCATGATGTACTTCTCGGAGGCCAGGGCAGGGGCGCCGCGCACGTTGAGCCCCAGGTCGCGCCAGCGCCACACCTTGCGCACTGCCTCGTACTGGCGCCGGAAGTCGGGGTGCTGGGCCAGGTCGGTCTCTCCCTGCCAGTAGCCCGGGACATACTCGAAGTCCGACGGGTAGACCCGGGTGTTGAGCACCACGAAGGTGGGCTTCAGCGACAGCACGTAGTCCGAGTCCCACTTGGTGTGCACCAGCCCGTGCCCCGCCTGTCGCGCGATGTGTCGGTCGTTGAGCCCGGCCATGTCGATGACCGGCATGCCCGAGTAGTAAGGCAGGGCGCCGGCGTGGTTTACCGCGATCAGATCGCTGGGGCGGCCGTTTTCCCGCAGCCAGCGGGCCACCTCCTCGCTGACCCGGGGCAGCTCGCCCTCCATGTTGATCAGCATGTCCCGCTTCTCGCCACGGAAGGCGGCCTTCCACTCGCTCCAGGGGGTGCCCATCAGGTTGTGCACCGCGCCGAGCAGCAGCAGCACCCCGGCGGCGGCCCCCAGGGCTGCGGCGCGACCGCCTCTGGCGACTCGCTGCAGCCCCACCGCCAGGGCCGCGGCGGCCAGGGGCACGCCGGGCTGGAAGAAGCGCCACTCGCGCATCCAGTCGCCGCCCTCCAGCACGATGATGCCGGTCATCAGCGCCAGCGCGCCCATGAGCAGCTGCCCGGCGCGTACGGCCAGCGCCCCCAGCAGCAGCGGCGCGCAGGCCAGCACCACGTGCATGGGCCGCTCGGTGGCCAGGCGCCTCAGGTAGACCCACCCCTCGCTCAGCTGGTTATCCCCCATCTCCTTGGCGTGGTAGGTGTTGGGCAGCAGCTCGCCGAAATATGAGACTCGCCACAGGTGGTACAGCAGGGCGCCGCCGGCCCAGATGGCCACCCAGACCCACCGGCGGCGCAGCTGGCGGCGGAGGTCCTCGACGGAGCGAAGCTTCAGCAGCAGGTAGAGCGCGGGCACCGCGACGAAGGCGGGCCCCTCGGGGCGGATCATGATCAGGCCGAGCAGCGGGATGGCCGAACCCCAGCGGCGACGGTCAGCGTCAGGCGGATCCGCCTCCTCCCGGGCGAAGAGCAGCAAGGTGAGCAGCAGCAGGGTGCCGTAGGCCGCGGTCTCCAGCCGCATGCTGACCCACCATACATAGGGGAAGCTCACGGCCAGGGGGAGCGGCGCCAGCGCGGCCAGAGACCAGCTCACCCTGGCCCCGCGGTCCGCGCCCAGCCTGGACGCGGCCACCACCGCCACCATGGCCACGGCGGCAGCCAGCCAGGCCAGCGCGCGCGCCGCCTCGGGGATGGGCGCGCCCAGCGCCCCGAGCACGCCGATGATCAGGACCCAGAGGAAGTTGGAGTACCCCTCGACCCGGTAGCCCGGGTTCCACTCCAGCCCGTCTCCCGCGGCGAGCCTCGCGGCGTAGCGGAACGAGATATAGGCGTCGTCGGAGGCCATGTCCCGGTAGTAGCTCGCCAGGGCGGCGAGCAGCACCAGCGCCGGCAGAGAGGCGAGCAGGATGCCCCAGGGGATCTTTCCGAGGGTCTGGCGGAGGGTCCGGTCCATGGCCGCGCCCAGTATATTCGATTCCGCGGCGAGCAAACGACTTTGCTTCCAGGGTGAGTTTTTGGTGGGTCCACGGTATCCAGAACGGCCACTTTGAAGTATGACTTTCCCAGGGAGGAGTTGAGAGGCATTGACGAGCAAAAAGCGCAAGAAGGCACCGACGCAGGCATTCATCGTCACCACCGGGGGGATGCTGCTGCTGGCAGGAGTGGTGCTCTACAACGGGGGGATCAGCCGATCCCAGGACCCCGCGTGTTGCCCTTGCCCGGCGGCCGCCGGCATCGCCGATGGCACCCTCGCCCGGGCCACAGCTCAGCCGAAGCGGTACAACATGCTCGTGCTGGTCATCGACGCCGTGCGGCAGAAAGACCTCGGCTGCTACGGCGCCACCGGCGGCATCACGCCCAACATCGATCACTTCGCCACGCGCAGCGTTCAGTTCCAGCGCGCCTACGCCCACGCGCCGTGGACCAAGCCGTCGGTGGCCTCGCTGTTCACTGGAGCTTACCCGCGACGGCACCGGCTGTGGGAGGAGCGGGGGCGGTTCGCCATCCTGTCCAAGAAGGCCAACACCATGGCCGAGATCTTCTCGCATCACGGCTACACCACGGTGGGGCTGTCAGCCAACCCCAACGTGGCGCGGCATGTGGGGCTGGCCCAGGGGTTCGATCGTTTCCCGCACCTGATGGGGTACGACAAGGGCACCACCCCCCGGTTGACCGAGGCGGCAATCGCCGAGCTCGGGCGGCTGGCCGCGGCCAACAACCCGTTCTTCCTCTACGTGCACTACCTCGACCCGCATGACCCTTACGACCCGGTGGTGCGCACCGAGTACTGCCAGCGCCGGCTGGCGGGCCGCATCATCACCAACCCGCATGTGCGCGCCGGCAAGGCCCATATCCTCAGCGGCGAGGAGGCTCTGGGCAAGGCGCTGCGCGGCGGCCGCATCCCCACGCCCCTGGCCATGACCGAGGAGGAGCAGGACTACCTCAAGGGCCTGTACGATTGCGAGATCTCCCTGGTGGACATGGCCGTGGGCAGGGTGCTGGAGAAGCTGAGGAAGAGCGGCCTGGAAGACGACACCATCGTCCTGCTCACGGCAGATCACGGCGAAGAGTTCATGGACCACGGGCTGCTGCGCCACGGCTACCAGGTCTACGAGGAGATGGTGAAGGTGCCCCTGATGGTGCGCATGCCGGGAGGGCTGGATCGGGCGCGCAAGGAGACCCGGGTGGTTCAACAGGTGGACATCCTGCCCTCCCTGCTGGCGCTCAACCGGCTGCCGCCCCAGACCGGCGGGCTGGACGGGGGCCTGCTGCCCCTGGGCGGGCTGCGCCCCGCGGGCGAGCAGGGCGTGGCCATGGGCTCGACCCGGTTCCGCCGACGGGACCTGACCTATCTGATCAAGGGCAAGCACAAGCTGCTGCTGGATCGCAAGACCGGCGAGATGCAGCTGTTCGACCTCGAGGCGGATCCCAACGAGGTGGCGCCGGACACCTCGGCGTCGCCGCTGCGTGACGCCCTGGCCGCCGAGCTGGCGCGCCGCGCCTCGGCCGCCGAGAAGCGGGCCCTGCCGCCAGGAAAACGCCGCCCGCGGCGCAAGCAGGACCCGAAGCCCGAGGTGATCCGCAAGCAGCTGGAGAGCCTGGGCTATATCCAGTAGTAGCGACCGCTACGCGGCCGCGGCTTCAGGCTTCGGGCTTCAGGCTTCAGGTTTCAGGTCACAGTGGACTTGTGACCGGCAGCAATTATCATACACACCGCACATGCCGCGCTTGCTGCTCATCCTCCTGCTCCTCATCACCGCGCTGTCCGGTTGCAAGAAACGTTCGGGCCAGCCGAAGCTGCAGCCCCCGCCTGGCGCGGGGGACGGCAAGCTGGTGGCAGCCCGCGCGCCGTCGGACGCGGCGTTCTCCTTTGTGGTGCTGGGCGACACTCAGTTCCACAATAACGACTGCCACGCCGGGCCCTCCGAGCTAAACGCGCTGCCCGGGGCGGTGCTGTCGCTGGCGCCGGACTTCATGCTGCACGTGGGCGATCTGATGCACGAGGCCCGGGACCCGAGCACCTACCATGTGTTCACCAGCTGCCTCGGGGCCATGCTCGACCGGGTACCCATGTTCCCCGCCGTGGGCAACCACGACATGGACTACGACCTCGGCATCGTCAACTTCCGCGAGTACCTGCAGCACCAGCTGTTCCTGCGCAACGCCGTGCTGGTGGGCGGCCGCTACAACGCCCGGTTCCCCATCACCTACGGCGACGACGCCACGGAGTATTCCACCGACAAGAAGAAGCCCCGGGACATGAACCTGGTGCCGAGCGGCTTCTCGCACAAGCTGTACTATGCCTTCCGCCACCAGAACGCCTACTTCGTCATCTTCGAGGTGGGCACGCGCTGGGAGGTGTGTACGCCCATGGCGTGGATCCGCAAGCACTTCGAGATGGCCCGCGCCGACAGCAGCATCCAGCACCTGTTCGTGGTGATGCACAAGCCGGCCTACTCCACCTACATGGATGAGGGGGGCGGCGGCGACTCGCTGCTGTCGGTGCGCGCGCCTTACGAGCACCTGTTCCGACGCTTCGACGTGACCGCCGTGTTCACCGGGCACTCTCATGTCTACGAGCGGTTCTACGTCCCGGATGACGGCAAGCCGACCCGGGCCGAGGGGACCCCGCGGCGCTGCTTCGACCAGGACGGCAAGGGGGTGCACCACGTGACGGTGGGACCCTGCGGTTCGGCGTTCATCCCGGGCGACTACTGCCGCAAGACGCCCCCGCCGCGGGAGGAGCCGAGCCTCAATTATCTGCAGGGCAGGGGGTGCGGGCACAACATGGCTCAGGTCATCGTCCGGGGCGGGCAAGCGCATGTGCGCATCGTCGGCTACGAGGGCAAGCCGGGCGCGTTCACCACCTCGTTGTGGGACCAGTTCACCATCCGCTGAGCGGCCTCGCTCCGGTGTTATAGTTGTCCCTCGATAATCCACGGATGGATGGTTGAGCCTGATGACTCCCTCGAAGATTCTCACGGGCGGCCTGGCGCTCCTGCTGCTGGCGCTGGCGCTGGCCCCCGCCCCGGCGGCGGCGAAATCCAGGATCCCGGCGGCGGACCGGGCAGCGGCCAAGGCCCACTTCAAGGCCGCGCGTGAGCTGTACCGGACCTCGCTGTACGAGGAGGCCCTGGCGCGATTCAACAAGGCGCACCAGCTGGACCCGCAGCCGGAGTTCCTGTTCAACATCGCCCGCTGCAACGAGGTGCTGGCGCGGCTGGAGCTGGCGATCAAGCACTACGAGCACTACCTGGCGGCCATGCCCCGGGCGAAGAACAGGGCGCTGGTGGAGACCCGGCTGGCGAGCCTGAAGGCGCGGCTGGCCAAACAGAAACAGCCGAAGGCGCCGCCGGAGCCGAAGAAGGCGGCGCCGGTGGAGGCCGCCCCGGCGACCCGGCCGGAGGTGTCGGCGCCGTCCGACTGGCGCTGGCCGGCGGGCTGGGCCGCGGTGGGCGTGGGGGGCGCGCTGGTGATCACCGGGGTGGTGCTCGGCGTGATGGCCAGCGGCAAGACCGACGAGTACAACCAGGCCGCGGCGGACAAGAAGCACTACTCCGAGCTGCAGGACATCGAGAGCTCGGGCAAGGCGCTGGAGGCCGCGCAGATCGCCACCCTGGTGGTGGGGGGCGTGGCCGCGGCTGCCGGAGCGGGCCTGCTCACCTGGAGCTTGCTCGGCGGGAGTGATGATGAGCGCGCGGCGCTGAAGCTGGCACCCTACGCCTCCGGCCTCGGGGGCGGCGTGGTGCTGGGAGGGCGGTTCTGATGGCTCACTCGAGGACTCTACTGCTGGCGCTCCTGCTGTTGCCGGCCGGCTGCTTCAACCCGGACACCCCGGCCACTTATTACTGCGCCCACCAGGGCGATGTCTGTCCAGATGGTATGGAGTGCGACGGCAACAAGTGCGTGGACAAGGGCAAGGCCACCGACGCCCGCGCGGACAAACCGAAGGGGAACAAGGACAGCGGCACAGACGGCAAGAAGCCGCCGAAGCAGGACAAGGGGACGACCCCGAAGCAGGACAAGGGCGTAACCCCGAAGCCGGACAAGGGCACCCCGCCCAAGCAGGACAAGGGCACTGGACCGACGCCGGACAAGGGCACCCCGCCCAAGCCGGACAAGGGCGCGCCCCAGCCGGACAAGGGCGTGGTCAAGTGCTCGGCGACCCAGTGCAAGATCGGCGGCAATTGCTACGACGATGGCAAGTCGCTCAAGGGCAACACCTGCCGCACCTGCTTCGCAAAGATCAACAAGACCGGCTGGATGCCCACCTGCGCCAAGACACTGGCCGGCACCGGCAGCAAGGGGTTCCAGGACGGCGCCGGCAGCTCCGCCGAGTTCAACCAGCCCTTCGACATCGCGGTAATGGGCCAGGGCTCCAACGCCAAGGTGTACATCGCGGACGATGCCAACCACCGCATCCGGCTCATCGAGGTCCTGACCGGCAAGGTGAGCACCGCCGCAGGCAGCAACTCCTCGGGGCACGCCAACGGCCCCGCGGCCACGGCCAGGTTCAAGAACCCCCAGGGCATCGCCCTGGCCAGCTCGGGCGAGCTCTATATCGCGGACTACTACAACCAGAAGATCCGGAAGCTGCACAACGGCCAGGTGAGCGACTTCGCCAGCCTCGGCAAGAAACCCGTGGGGCTCACCCTGCGCCCGGGAGGCACCCCGGAGCTGTTCTTCACGACGGGCAATGACAACCGGATCTACCGGGTGACCGGCAGCGGCGCGGCGACGCATTACGCCGGCACCGGCGACCCGTTCTACCTCGACGGCGCGCTGCTCTCAGCCAAGTTCAACAACCCCCACGGCATCGTGGCCGTGGGCAGCGTGGATCTGTACGTCAGCGACACGAACAACTACCGCATCCGGCGGCTCGGCAAGACCCAGGTCACCACCCTGCTCGGCCTCGGGACCTCCAAGTTCATCGACGGCCCTGCGGTCTCCGCAGGCATCGGCTGGTCCTACGCGGTGGGGTCGGACAAGGCCGGCCGGCTGTACATCTCGGACTACTCCAACTGCGCCATCCGCGTGTACCACAACGGGCACCTGGCGACGCTCATCGGCAAGGGGCCGCCCCAGCCGCTGCCCTCCGGATGCGGCGACAAGGACGGCGACCGCAGCGTGGCCATGTTCCACCAGCCGTACGGGGTGGCAGTGGATCCCACCGGCGTGGTTTACCTGGTCGACCGTGGGAACCAGAAGATCAAGCAGATCCACTTCTGATTCCGGGCGCCCATTGAGCCTGGAACCAGAGATGAGCCGCCGCGCAATCGCCCTGTGGGCGCTGGCGCTCGTGGCGGCCTACGTCGCCCCTCGGGTGGTGGCCTACCGCGGCCTTGAGCAGAGCCCGCGCATCGAGTTCCTCGACATGAACCGGCACCAGGTGAACGTCGACCTGATCGAGAAGGCGGGGCGCCTGGGGCCGGGGAGCTTCGACCACCCACACCTGGATCATCACCGCACCCTGCCGTTGCCGGTGCATCCGATGAAGTGGCCCCACGGCGTGTACCACCTGGCCGGGCTCTGGTCCGGCGCCCTGGGGCCGATGTCCATCTGGACCACCCAGCTGACCAATGGCCTGTTCGCGGCGCTGCTGGTGTTGGCCCTCGCCGGCCTGGGACGGCACGCGCTGGGCAGCACGAGGCTCGGGCTGTGGGCGGCATTGCTGGTCTTGCTCAGCCCGTGGCACTTCGCCGCCGGCTGGTACCTGAGCCTGGACCTGCCCCTGGCCTCCATGGTGGCCATGGGGCTGCTGCTGCTGCTGGGCAGCGACCGATTTCGGCGCCCCGGGTACACCGCCGCCTTCGGGCTCTGGTCCGGGCTGGCCGTGGCGGTGAAGTTGACCTACGGCCTGTACCTGCTCGGGCCGTCGGTGGTGGCCCTGGTCCTCGGACTGCGCCCCGGGGGATGGCGCGCCCGCGCGCGGGTGGCCGGGCAGGCGGCGCTGGCGGCCCTGGTGGCCCTGGGGCTGGGCGCCTACCTGGTGGGGGTGGATCTGGCGGAGGTGTGGACCGAGGCGTCGGCGCACTTCGGCACCGGCGATCCCAATGAGCACTTCGAGATGCACGTGATCCAGCCCTGGACCTTGCGCTGGGTCATGGCGCTGCCGCTGTTCGCGGCCAACAACTTCCCCTGGCCGCTGCTGTTGCTGTTGCTGCCGGGCCTCGGCCTGGCGCACCACCCGCGGCGGGCGCTGCCCGGGCGCTGGCTGCTGCTGTCGTTTTTGTGGGGCGCCTACCTGGTGCTCACCCTCATGGGCCACAAGCTTGAGCGCTACCTGCTGCCGGTCTATCCAGCGCTCTGCCTGGTGGGAGTGTGGGGTTTGGCCCGGATCGGCTCCGGCAGGGCGGCCCGCTTCGCCCTGCCCGCGGTGGGCGCCGCCTTCGCGGCCGCGCTGCTGGCCGCGCACTTCTACCCGACCCCCTGGTTCGTGGACGAGCGAAGCCGCGGGCCCGAGGACTACATGTACGAGCTGCGCCTGCCCGGGGTGAGCACGCTCGCCGGGCTGCGGCGCTACAAGCACCACCACCAGTGCGACCTGCGCCAGCTGATGAAGCAGGCCGAGGCCCTGGAGCGGTCAGACCCCTCGAACCAGCCGCTGATGGTTGCCATGGTCTGGGCCGATGACGCGCCCGGCGCGGACCTGGTGCGGGTGCGCAACCTGTTCTGGTACTTGCGCACCCACATGGCCCACGCCGCCCGGGACCGGCTGGTGATGGAGCCCACGGAGCGGCCCTTCGACCCCCTGCGCGAGGCGGTGCTGCACGCGCCGCTGATCCTGGTGCTGCACCCGCCGGAGGTGGACCCGGAGCAGCTCTACCCGGGGACGCTGGAGCTGAGGCAGCGGCGCCAGGCCCGCCTGACCTGCCAGGGGGAGCCGCCGGCCACGGCGGCCCTGTCGCTGTACAAATCTACGTTTCGTCGCTGAGTAGCCCGGCGGCGCAGCCGGCCATGGACGCGGCGTGGCACGGCAAGCACAGGGCGGCCAGGGCCGGGTCCCGGTGGCGCCGCAGCGAGCTGCCGAGGGTCACCGGCCCCCAGCGGGCCGCGTTGCGCACCACCGCCGCGGGCGACTCGCCGTGCCGCCGCAGGGCGCGCACCTGATCCCGGCTGTGGCGATAGATCATGCGCAGCAGGCTGGAGACGCTGTCCCGACGCAGGTGCATCACCTGGGCCGCGGGCTCGTAGGCCAGCCGGTGGCCGGCCCGCCGCAGGCGAACGCTCAGGTCCACGTCCTCGCCGTTGGTGCGGTAGCCCTCGTCGAAGCCGCCGCACGCCAGCGCCGCCTCCCGCCGCAGGCAACAGCAGGCGCCCACCAAAAAGGGCGCGTCGGCCAGGGCCTCGGCGCCCTGGGTCTGGCGCCAGAAATGCCCACGCCACCGGTCGGGCAGGGCGCCGGCCGCGTCGCCGGCTGCGGGCTCCAGCACCTGCCCCCCCACCCCCGCCAGCCGCGGGTCCTCGAACCCGCGGGTGATGCGACGCGCCAGGTCCGGCCGCGGCACCGCGTCGGCGTCCAGGAAGAGCACCAGCTCTGCCCGCGCCCGGGCCAGGGCCGTGTTGCGCGCGGCGGCCAGCCCGCGGTTTTGCGGGTGGCTCAGCACCTGGAAGCCGCACTCCCTGGCCAGGTCCGTGCTGCCGTCGGTGGAGCCGTCGTCCACAAACAGCAGCTCGTCGGGCCGCGGGCGCAGGGCGGACGCCGCCTGGAGCACCTGGCGCAGCTGCGGTCCGCCGTTGTAGCAGGGTATGGCGAGGGTGAGCGTGGGCATCATTGGATGTCCTCGGCTGAAGTAACAACACGGTCTGTCCGGCCCCTGAAGCCGATCTCGGCGTTGCTCCGCCTCGACGTACCCCTGGTACGCCTTCGTTGTCGCGCCTTGATCTCGGCTCCAGTTGCTCGGCCAGCCCGTATCATTATTTGCGCCGAGGACATCTAGGCGCGGGCTTCGGCCAGCGCCTCATCGTACACCTGGGACAGGTCGGACACCACGTCGTCCAGGCCGCGCACCTGCCGGGCCACCGCGCCCCGGCGCAGCGTGTGGTACTGCTGCGCCAGCCGCTGCACCGCCTCGGCCAGGGCCTGGGCGTCCCCTGGCGGCACCAGCAGACCGTCCTCGCCGTCGCGCACGCGCCCGGGCAGCGCGCCCACCGCCGACGCCACCACCGGGATGCCCGCGGCCATGGCCTCCATCCACACCATGGGGCCGGTCTCGGGCCAGAGCGACGGGATCACCAGCGCGTCCAGGCCGGCCAGGACGCGCGGCAGGTCCTGCTCTCCGTAGGGGCCGCGATACCGGGCCAGCCCGCGGGCCTCTGCCTGCTCCAGCTGTCGGCGCAGGCCGGCGTCCCGCAGCGGTCCGCCGTGCACCTCCAGCCGCACCGGCTCCTGCTCCAGCAGCTCCATGGCGCGCAGGGCCACCCGCACCCCTTTGTGAGCGCCGAGGCTGCCCAGGTAGCCCAGGCGCAGCGGCTCGCGCGGCCGCGCCGCCTCCACCACCGCCGCTGGCAGATGCGGGATGCCGTAGTCCACCACCACCATGCGGTCGGGGTCGAAGCCCTGGCCGGCCAGCCGGTGCACAACATCCGGCGCGGGGCAGGTGAGGCGGTGCGCCCTGGCGTAGCAGCCCTGGATCACCTGGGTCCTCACCAGGTAAGGCCCGAGCCGGGCGGCGGCCCGCAACGGCGCGCCGAAGCCCCGGGTGGCGCCCCCCGGCACGCACAGCGCGCACCGGACCCCGGCGCGGGGTCCGTCGCAGTCCCCGCCGTCGGCCCGGCGCAGGTCGATGCGCTGGCAGATGGGCCAGTAGTCATGGACGGTGGCCACAACCGCGGCCCCCGCCTTGATTCCGATGGAGGTGAGCCGTGCGCTGAGCTGCAGGGTGTGCTGGATGTGCACCAGCTCCGGTTCATGCTCGTGCACCACCTGCTCCAGCAGCGCGTCCACCGCCGGGTTCACGATGCCGGCGAGGGGGCCGAGGCGGGCCGGCGCCGGGGCGCGAAGCAACCTCATGGAGCGCACGCCGGGGGCCACCGACTCCACCTCCTCCACCCGGCTCGCCCCGGCCGCGGTGCGCTCGGAGCCGCCCAGGAGCAGCAGGTCATGCCCCTCCAACGACAGCGCCCCTGCCAGGTGCCCAGAGAACAGCCCCACGCCGCCGATCTCGGCGCCCGGGAGCTGGTTGACCGCCATCAAGATACGCATGGAGGAAGGGTAGCAGCAGCGCGGGGCTGTGTCCCTGGGGATGGCTGGGGGGCGGGAAGGGGATTGGGATTGGGAGGGGGAGCGGGATCGGGGTCGGGATCGGGGTCGGGGGCGGCCGCGGACGCGGCGGCGGCG
>CAZEFW010000033.1:0-11237 GCA_964511535.1 uncultured Myxococcales bacterium
GGCCGTGTCTCAGTCCCAGTGTGGCTGATCATCCTCTCAGACCAGCTATCCGTCTTAGCCTTGGTGAGCCATTACCTCACCAACAAGCTGATGGAACGCGGACTCATCCTCCGGCGATAGCATAGTATAGAGGCCATCCTTTCCCGAAAACCGCCTATGAGGTCTTCGACTTATGCGGTATTAGCAGCCCTTTCGAGCTGTTGTCCCGCGCCAGAGGGTAGATTATCCACGTGTTACTCACCCGTGCGCCACTTTACTCACGCCCCGAAGGACGCTTTCTCGTTCGACTTGCATGTGTTAAGCCCGCCGCTAACGTTCGCTCTGAGCCAGGATCAAACTCTCCAGTTTAACTGTTGAGTTCGAGGCCGAGGTTTAACCCTCGACCGTTCTCTTGGAATCTCAGTGGTCAGCACAGAATCCAGCTCACGCCGTCATCTGCGCTGCCATGTGGTACATTCATGTACCTACGCAAAATCTCAAGCTTCTCGTTTACCTGCTATTCAGTTTTCAAAGATCAACTCGCAACCACACGAGCGCGCCATTATGACGGCGCTCCCCGGTAAGTCAAGGCCTAAATTTCAGCGCCTCAACTTTTTTCCGTCCCAACCTTTTGGCCACCGAAGTGACCCCCAAACGCGAACGGATAACTATCAGCCCCCCCCTGGACCGTCAAGCAAAAAGGAACAGGTTTCTCGATCTTTGTTTCTTTTCGTAATTTCAAAAAGTTAAGTTGACATTTCCCCGGTTCGGAGGGGGGCAGTCATCGCTTTTTTTTTCGTCTCGCGGGGCAGGCAAGATCTGCACTTTTCGCTGCCTGCCGGTGCGGTGCGAACGGAATTTTCCAATAAGATCAGGCGGGTGGGACCCATCCGGCCTCTCCCGAACCCTCCAGGAGCATGGCCGCGGCGATGGATCTATGATCGTTCAAGCGCGGCGAGATCACCTGAATGCCCAGGGGCAGCCCTTCGGAAGAGAGCCCCATGGGAACTGCGGTGACCGGCAGCTGCATGGCGTTGAACAGGCCGGTATAGACCCAGTCGAGGGGGCGGAACAGCGGCGCATCATGCCGCGGGGCCGGTCTGGGATGCGTGGGCAGGAGGAGCACGCCGCCACCGTCGAGAAGGGCCGCTATCTCTCGACGGAGCGTATCGGCCGCCTCGGCATACTTCTGCAGCCCCACCGTCGGCATCTTGTCGAACAGCTTCTCGATGGTGGCGAGGGCCAAGGCAGGCAGGGTGTGGTTGCGTCGACCGCGCACCAGGTTGAGCCACTCCTTTAACAATGGCGGCGGCGTGCCCTCACCGATGATGCTGTGGAACGACGCCTCTCCAGCGAGGGTGAGCACCGCCCCCCATATCTGAAACGCGCTGCGCGTGAGGGGCGAGGACCAGGGCTCGACCACGGCGCCGGCGGCCTCGAAGACGGCCCCTGCTCGACGGAGCGCGCCGAGCAGCTCCGGGTTCACCGGCGTGGTCGGTCCGCCCAGCCCCTCGCACAGCAGGACCCGCTTGCCCTCGAAGCTCACCGACGAGGGGTCGCCCAGGGACGGGTCGTTGCGCGCCGTGCGGTCCCTGCCGTCGGGGCCTGCCATGAGCGACAGCAGCGGCATCAGGTCCTCCGCGCGGCGGCAGAGCGGCCCGACAGTGCTGACTCGACCGGCGCCAGCCTCGGGCGCGGGCATGTGGCCTGTCATGGGCACGAGGCCGCCGGTGGGCTTGTGGCCGAACACCCCGCAGAAGAAGGCGGGCATGCGGATGGATCCGCCGATGTCGGCGCCCACGCCAAAGGGTGAGGCGCCGGCGCCCACCAGCGCGCCCTCGCCGCCAGACGAGCCGCCACATGTGCGGGCAGGATCGTACGGGTTGCCCGTTCGCCCGTAGAGCACGTTGTCCGACTCCATCCACATGCACATCTCTGAAATGTTGGTCACGCCCAGGGGGATGGCCCCGGCAGCCCGCACGCGGGCCACGGCGGTGGCGTCCTCGTCAGCCACGGCGTGCTTGCGGTAGATTGAGCCGGAGGTCAACGGCGCGCCCTCGAGGGCGATGGCCTCCTTGTCGGTGAACGGGACGCCGAGCAGCGGGGGCAGCTCGCCGCCGCGCATGAGGCGCTGCTCCGCTGCGCGGGCCTCGTGGCGGGCCTGCTCGAAGCAATCCCAGACCAGGGCATTGAGCGCGGAGTTCACCTGCTCGATGCGCGCGATGTGCGCGTCCACGACATCGATGGGGGAGACCTCTTTACGGCGGATCAGGCGAGCCAGCTCCGCGGCGCTCTTCAACAGCAGTTCGGCAAGGGGCATGGAGGGAGCTTACACCTATAAGGAGACAGGGGGGCGGGTACGAGGCGGGCCGGGGCCAGGGCCGGGGTTACTTCTTGCGTGAGGTAGGGGGCGCCACTATGCTTTGGCGCCTTCTTACCAGGAGAGAGACATGGCGCTCGTGATCAAGGCGCTGGCCAGGGCCAGCGCGAAGGGCAAGCTCAACGAGGAATGGGTGCTGGTGCACAACGACACCGATCGCGCCTTCAACCTCGACGGCTGCTCCGTCACCGCAGGCCGGGGGGGAGGCCGCCCCAAGATCGTGCACACCGTCAAGGCCGGGCTCGTGCTGCAGGCTCAGGAGGTGGTGCGCCTGGTCACCGGGAGCGCGGGCAAAAAATCCCACGGCGCCGCTCCCGAGGACGAGGGGGTGCGCAACGCTCACCTGTTCCTCAAGGCCGGCTACATCACCGGACCGGGCATCACCGTCCGCCTGACCCGGCGGCAGGTCGAGATGTGCAAGGCGACGTTCGATCCGGGGAGCGACAACGGGATGAAGGGGTAGGGCGAGCTTCGCTCGCCCGGCTTCTGGCCTCAGGCTTCAGGTGAGAGTGCCTGGACAATCAATCCTGAAGTCTGAAGCCAGAAGCCTGAGGCCCGCGCCTCCGAAGGAGGCGCTCACTCGGGCTTGACGAACTTGGCGCGGCAGGCTTGAGGCTCGGGACTTGAGGCTTGAGGGTAGATGGTCCAGGCCTATTGCCCCTAAAGCCTCACAGCCTCAAGTCTCAAGCCCGCGCCTCCACGGGAGGCGCTCACTCGGGCTTGACGAACTTCGCGAGGCAGGCCTGGGGCTCGGAACTTGAGGCTTGAGGGTAGATGGTCCAGGCCTATTGCCCCTCAAGCCTCACAGCCTCAAGTCTCAAGCCCGCGCCTCCACGGGAGGCGCTCACTCGGGCTTGACGAACTTGGCGCGGATGGTCTTGGGGCCCTGGCGGGGGAAGTAGATGGTCAGGTTCTGGTTCGGCGCGATGCCGGTGACGGCCTGGACCTCCCCGACGCCGAACTTCGCGTGGCGCACCTTGCTGCCGGGCACATATTGATCCCCGCCCATGGTCTCCTCGGGCGGGCGCTGATCAAAGGACGTATCGACCCACACATCACCGGACTTCTTGGCGGCGGGCTTCTTGCGCTGCCCTCGCCGCCCCCGGGGTGACGACAGGAAGCTGTCCACCGAGCGGCCCACGCCGGGAGAGCGGCCGAAGCCGGTGCGGTCCAGCAGCTCGTCGGGGATGTGCTTGATGAACTCCGAGGCGGGGTTGTTCTTCTGCTGGCCCATGAGCCAGCGCTGGCGCGCGTGTGACAGGTAGAGCTGCTCGCGGGCGCGGGTGATGGCCACGTAGGCCAGGCGGCGCTCCTCCTCCATCTGCACGTCGTCGTACAGCGATCGCACGTGGGGGAAGATCCCCTCCTCGAGGCCGACGATGAACACCACCGGGAACTCCAGCCCCTTGGCGCCGTGCACCGTCATCAGGGTCAGCTGCCCCTCGCGCTCGCTGTAGCCGTCCACGTCCGCGGCCAGGGTCACCTGCTCCAGGAAGCCGGTGAGGGTGGGCCCCTCCTCCTCGCCCTCGTTGGCGCGCTCGTAGTCGCGAAGGCTCTGCACCAGCTCCATCAGGTTCTCGGCGCGCCCCTGGGCGTCCGGCGAGCCGTCGATGGCCAGGCGCTCCATGTAGCCGGTGCGCTCCATGACCGCCTCGGCCAGCTCCGAGGGCGGCGCGGTGTGGCTCAGGGTGGCCAGGTCGGTGATCAGGTCGCAGAAGGCGAGCAGCTTGCGGCGCGGCGCCTTCTTGACCAGGGTCGCCGCATCGCCCGCCCCCGCGCCGCCGCGGCACGCGGCCTCCCACAGGGTCACATCACGCTCGCGCGCGTAGCCGATCAGGTTCTCGATGGTCGACTTGCCGATACCCCGGCTCGGAACGTTGATGATGCGCAGCAGCGAGGTCTCGTCGGCAGGGTTCACCAGCACGCGCAGGTAGGCCAGGATGTCCTTGACCTCGGCGCGATCGAAGAAGCGCACGCCGCCCACGATGGCGTAGGGAACCGGCGGGCGGGCGGAGCGCAGGGCCTCCTCCAGCACGCGGGACTGGGCGTGGGTGCGATAGAAGACGGCGAAGTGGCCGAAGGGGCGCTTCTCGCGCCGCTTGAGCTCCAGCACCTTGCTGAGCATGAACTGGGCCTCGGCGCGCTCGTCATCGCACAGGCGGCAGATGATGCGGGCGCCCTCCTCTCCGGCGGTCCACAGCGTCTTCTCCTTGCGGCCCTGGTTGTGCTTGATCACGGCCGAGGCGGCCGAGAGGATCGTCTGGGTCGAGCGGTAGTTCTGCTCCAGCTTGACCACCCTCGCGTTGGGGTTGTCGCGCTCGAAGCCGAGGATGTTCTGGATGTCGGCGCCGCGCCAGGAGTAGATCGACTGGTCGTCGTCGCCCACCACGCACAGGTTGCCGTGCTCGGAGCTGAGCATGCGCACCAGCTCGTACTGCACCGGGTTGGTGTCCTGGAACTCGTCCACCAGCAGGTGGCGGAAGCGGCCAGCCAGGTGGACGCGCAGGTCGTCGTCCTCTTGCAACAGGCGCACCGCCATCAGCAGCAGGTCGCCGAAGTCCACCGCGTCGGCGGCGAGCAGGCGCTTCTGGTACTCGGGGTACACCTTGGCCACCAGGTCTGTGAAGTAGTCGTCGCCCTGGTACTGGTCCGGGCCGATGCCGGCGTTCTTGGCCCGGTCGATGCGGCCGCGCACGTCCTTGGGCACGAACAGCCGCTCCGGCACCTGCATGTCCTTCATCAACCGCTTGAGCAGGGAGAGCGAGTCGTCCTGGTCATAGATGGTGAAGGAGCGCGACAGGCCGAGGGGCTCGCCGTAGATGCGCAGCAGCCGGGCGCAGATGCTGTGGAAGGTGCCGATCCAGAGGCCCCTGGCGGAGCCTTGCAGCAGCTTCTCCGCGCGCTCGCGCATCTCGCCGGCCGCCTTGTTGGTGAAGGTGACCGCCAGGATGCCGTGGGGCGAGATGCCGCGGTGGATCAGGTGGGCGATGCGAAAAGTGATGACGCGGGTCTTGCCGCTGCCGGCGCCAGCCAGGACGAGGATGGGGCCGTCCTCATGGAGCACGGCCTCGCGCTGGGGATCGTTCAGATTGTCTGTGAATTGCACGGCCGGGTCATAACGTGAGGGGGCCGCAGATTGCAAGGGGGTGGCGGATGTGCGGGTGATGACAAAGCGATGAGTGGGCATGGTGACCCTGGTTATCGGCACCGGGGCGGAGATGTTGCGTGAAAAAATGCGCAACGTCGCAGCGCGGACGCCGAAAACCGCTGCCGAACCGGAGAATATCCGGGGACGGCAGGGGTTTGTCCTGCCCTCCTGTCATTCAATGGCCCCGCTGATGCTGTGCCTCGGGTCCGGCGCCGGGGTTGGATCCGGCTCCGGCTCCACGGTGAGGATCACTTTTTCGTACAGCCGCTCCGTGATGTCGCCCAGGGTGATCTCCGACTTCCCCACACCGCTGGCGTCGGTGTTGAACTTGGCCGTGCTCACCGCGTCCTCGCCGCCGCCGGCGAGCCAGCCCTCGTAGCGGTCCTTGGTCAGCATCGGCAGCTTCTGCACGGTGATGGTGACCTTGCCCGTCCCGGTCACGATGACGGCCGTGCCCGTGGCATCCTTGGGCCCGTGGTTCGAGTCGCTGCGATAGCTCAGCGGCACGGTGAAGGTGCGGTCCCCCAGCGCCTCCCCGCCGCACCCCTGCAGGAGCGCCAGCCCCACCAGCGAGGCGAACAACATGCGTGTACCAGCTCTGTAGGTCATCAATACCTCCCTTGGTAGTGGGTCTCCCTGCCGGGCGGGTCGTTACAGCCCTGTCTCCGGACCTTGCGCGATGCCCGCTCCGGGTATAGGTATCAACACCATGCGATACGACCCCAAGAGCATCGAGCCCAAGTGGCAGGCCCGGTGGGAGGAGCAGCGCCTCTACGCCGCCGAGGACTGCTCGGACAAGCCGAAGTACTACATCCTCGACATGTTCCCCTACCCCAGCGGCGCGGGCCTGCACGTGGGCCACCCCGAGGGCTACACGGCCACCGACATCCTGGCGCGCTACAAGCGCATGCGTGGATTCAATGTCTTGCACCCCATGGGCTTCGACGCCTTCGGCCTGCCGGCCGAGAACTACGCCATCAAGACCGGCATCCACCCGGCCAAGGTGACGGCGCAGAACATCGACAACATCCGCCGGCAGATCAAATCCCTAGGGTTCTCATACGACTGGGATCGCGAGGTCGACACCACCGATCCCGGCTACTACAAGTGGACCCAGTGGATCTTCCTCAAGCTATTCGAGCACGGCCTCGCCTTCGAGGCGGACGTGCCGATCAACTGGTGCCCGTCGTGCAAGACCGGCCTGGCCAACGAGGAGGTCAAGGGCGGCCGCTGCGACCGTTGCAGCGCCGAGGTGAGCCGCCGCGGCCTGCGCCAGTGGATGCTGCGCATAACCGACTACGCCGAGAAGCTGCTGGCGGGCCTCGCGGACCTGGACTGGCCCGAGCCGATCAAGAAGATGCAGTACGACTGGATCGGCCGCTCCGAGGGCGCCGACGTGGACTTCAAGCTGGCAGACCCGCCCGAGGGCGTGGATCCCTGCCTGCGCGTCTACACCACCCGCCCCGACACGCTGTTCGGCGCCACCTACATGGTGCTCGCGCCGGAGCACCCGCTGGTGGAGCAGATCACCACTGACGAGCACCGCGCGCCGGTGGAGGCCTACGTCAAGGCCGCCGCCACCAAGAGCGACCTGCTGCGCACCGAGCTGGCCAAGGAGAAGACGGGCGAGTTCACCGGCGCGTACGCCATCAACCCGGTCAACCAGCAGAAGATCCCGATCTGGATCGCCGACTACGTGCTGCTCAGCTACGGCACCGGGGCCATCATGGCGGTGCCGGGTCACGACCAGCGCGACTTCGAGTTCGCCACCGCCTTCGACCTGCCGATCATCCAGGTTGTCGAGCCCCCGCCCGGCACGAAGCTCCAGGAGGGCGAGGCCTTCGCCGGCGACGGCACGGCCATCAACTCGGGGGCCTTCGACGGCCTGCCCACCGCCCAGTTCAAGAAGAACATCACCGCCGAGCTGGAGCAGCGCGGCGAGGGCAAGGGCACCGTGCGCTACAAGCTGCGCGACTGGGTCTTCTCCCGCCAGCGCTACTGGGGCGAGCCGATCCCCATCGTGCACTGCGACGGCTGCGGCGCTGTGGCCGTGCCCGAGGCGGAGCTGCCATTGCTGCTGCCCGAGGTGGACCACTACGAGCCCACCGGCACGGGCGAGTCCCCCCTCGCCTCCGTGGAGCATTGGGTCAACACCACCTGCCCCACCTGCGGCGGCAGCGCCCGGCGCGAGACCAACACCATGCCCCAGTGGGCCGGCTCCTGCTGGTACTACCTGCGCTACATCGACAACAACAACGACCAGGCCTTCGTGGACCCCGCCAAGGAGAAGTACTGGATGGGGGTCGACATGTATGTCGGCGGCGCCGAGCACGCGGTGCTGCACCTGCTGTACTCGCGCTTCTGGCACCGGTTCCTCTTCGACATCGGCGTGGTCTCCACCCCCGAGCCGTTCACCGCCCTGCGCAACCAGGGCATGATCCTCGGCTTCTCCTACCGCTACCTGCAGGACGAGCAGGGCAACGTCCACGCCTGCGCCGAGGCGAACCAGAAGGAGGACCGCTGGACCCTGATGTCCGACGGTCGCGAGGTGATGGAGAAGCTGGTCCCGCTCAAGGAGGTCAAGTGGGACGGCGAGCGCGCCCTGCACCCGGAGCACCCCGAGCTGGAGCTGGACGAGTTCTCCACCAAGATGTCCAAGAGCCTGGGCAACGTGGTCAACCCTGACGAGATCATCGACGTCTACGGCGCCGACGTGATGCGGCTGTACGAGATGTACATGGGCCCCTTCGAGGCCTCCTGCCCGTGGAACACCCGGGACATCGAGGGGCCCAACCGGTTCCTCAAGCGCGCCTGGCGCCTGTACGACGCGGACAACCGCGCGGCTGATGACGCCGAGGACAGCAAGGCCAAGCTGCGCCACCGCACCATCAAGGCGGTCACCGACGACCTGGAGACCATGGGCTTCAACACCGCCATCGCCCGGCTCATCGAGTACCGCAACGAGCTGGGCAAGCTGGACAGGGTGCACCCGGAGGACCTGCGCACGCTGGCGCGGCTGGTGTGCCCCTTCGCGCCCCACTTCGCCGAGGAGGTGTGGCACCTGCTCGACCCGGACGCCGGCAGCGTCTGCCTCGAGGCGTGGCCCACATACGACGACGCGCTCGTGGCCCAGCAGACCCGCACCCTGGTGGTGCAGGTCAACGGCAAGAAGCGCGGCGATGCCCAGGTGCCCGCGGACACCGACAAGGACGCCGCCCTGGCCATCGCGCGGGAGGCGGCGGCGCGCTTCCTCGAGGGCAAGACGGTGGTCAAAGAGATCTTCATTCCACGCAACATGCTGGTCAACCTGGTGGTCAGGTGAGGATGGAGGCTTGAGGCTTGAGGCTTGAGGCTTGAGGCTTGAGGATTGAGGAGGAGTGAGATGGCAGCGAGCTTTATCGAGGCGGTCAAGGAGAGGGTCATCGTCCTGGACGGCGCCATGGGCACCATGCTGTACGCCAAGGGCGTCTACATCAACCGCTGCTACGACGAGCTGAACCTGGGCCAGCCCGACACGGTGCAGGAGGTGCACGAGGCGTACCTGGCCGCGGGAGCCGAGGTGCTGGAGACCAACACCTTCGGCGCCAACCCGATCAAGCTCGAGCCCCACGGCCTGGGCGAGCAGGTGGAGGAGATCAACCGCCGCGGCGCCGAGCTGGCCAAGGCGGTGGCGGGGGACCGCGCCTGGGTGGCCGGGTCGGTGGGCCCGCTGGGCAAGCCCCTGTCCCCCATCGGCAAGATCTCGGTGGCAGAGGCCATGGCCCACTACCAGCGACAGATCAAGGGCCTGGTGGAGGGCGGCGTCGACCTGATCATCATCGAGACCGTCAGCGACCTGCAGGAGCTGTCCGCCGCGGTGCAGGCGGCGCGCAAGGAGTGCGACCTGCCCATCATCACCTGCGCCACCTTCCCGGCCGAGGGGCGCACCCTGTACGGCTACACCCCGGTGGAGGTGATGACCGCCATGACCCGCCAGGGGGTGGACGTGGTGGGCGCCAACTGCTCCGAGGGTCCCCACGACATGCTCGAGACCGTCGAGCGGCTCAAGGCGGCCAACGCGGAGATGCCCCTGGCGGCCATGCCCAACGCCGGCAGCCCCCGGTTCCATGACGACCGCGTGCTCTACATGTCCTCGCCGGAGTACATGGCCGAGTATGCCAGGCGCTTCATCCAGGCCGGCGCGAACATGCTGGGCGGCTGCTGCGGCACCACCCCGGACCATGTCCGCTCCATCCGCGACATGGTCAAGGCGCTCAAGCCGGCGCGGGTCACCATCCCCGACGTGCAGCCATTGCAGCGCGCCAAGCGCCACAAGCCGGCGCCCATGCGCAAGCGCTCACCCCTGGGCGCCAAGCTCGCCCGGCGCTCGGTGCTGGGGCACAAGTTCGTGGTCTCGGTGGAGATGAACCCGCCGCGGGGTCACGACGCCAAGAAGGTGCTCGCTGCCGCCGAGCGCCTGCGCTACAACGGCGTGGACGCGGTGAACATCCCCGACGGTCCCAGGGCAAGCGCGCGCATGGGGGCGCTGCACATCGCGGTGCTGATCCAGCAGTGGGTCGGCATGGAGACGGTGCTGCACCTGACCTGCCGCGACCAGAACCTGCTCGGCATGCAGGCCTCGCTGTTGGGCGCCCACGCCCTGGGGCTGCGCAACATCCTGGCGGTCACCGGCGACCCGCCCAAGCTGGGCGACTATCCCCATGTCACCGCGGTCTACGATGTGGAGAGCATCGGCCAGGTGCGGGTCATCGAGGGGCTCAACCGCGGCGTGGACCTGGCGGCCAGCCCCATCGGCGACCCCACCAAGTTCCTCATCGGCGTGGGGGCCAACCCCGGGGCCCAGGACATGGAGCGTGAGATCCGGCGCTTCCGCTACAAGGTCGAGGCGGGCGCCAACTTCTGCATGACCCAGCCCGTGTTCGAGCCGAAGATGCTGGAGAGCTTCCTGGAGCAGATCAAGGATTGCAGGATCCCGGTGCTGGTGGGGATCCTGCCCCTGGCGTCGCACCGCAACGCCGAGTTCTTGCACAACGAGGTGCCGGGGATGCAGATCCCCAAGGCCCTTCGTGACCGGATAAAGAAGGCGGACAGCGCCGAGGCCGCCCGGGCCGAGGGCGTGGCCATCGCCCAGGAGGCGCTGGCTGCCACGAAGGACATGGTCGAGGGGGCCTACATCATGCCGCCGTTCGGGCGCGTGGAGTCCGCGCTCAGGGTGCTGGAGGTGCTGTGATGTCTGAAAATGAGAGCAACGTCGAACAGACCGAAGGCGAGGAGGAGCAGCAGCCGTCCCTGCTCAAGCAGGCGGGCAAGTGGTACCTCACCGCCCTGCTGATCTTCATCCTGCTTGCCATCGGGCTGGTGGCCTACCTGGCCAAGTACCGCCCCCAGGAATTCTTCTACGTCTGGTTCTGAGGCCCCTTCGCGGCCCGGCCCGGGACTTGAGGCTTGAGGCTTGAGCCCCCGGTTGTTCTGCTAAACTCACACTGATGCGACGACGGGACTTCATCTCGGGGGTGGCTGCCGGCGGGACGGCCATTTTGCTGCCCTCTTCCGGGTGCGCGAAGAAGGGGAAGGGGAACGGGACGGCCAGGGCGCGCGCGGCGGCACAGGAGACGCGGGGGGGGCCCACCTCCATCGCGGAGCTTCAGGGGCACACCTTTCAGGGAGGGACGCACTCGCGGACCATCTTCGCGGCTCTGCTGGGGGTCAAGAGCCCGGACGACGCCGAGC
>CAZEFW010000033.1:11247-47850 GCA_964511535.1 uncultured Myxococcales bacterium
GCCCCGGGGGGGGGCCGGGCCTGGGCCCCGGCCTCTTCCCGGGGCACGGCGACGGGGAACGGGAAAGGCAGGGCCAGGGCCGGGGCTGGGGTTGAGGGAAGAGCCAGGGTCGTTGTGGTGCGGGATCCTGCATCGGTGGACAAGGACGGGCAGGTCGATGCCTCTCGCGTGGCTCCCATGCTGGCGGCGGGGCTCAGGGCCCTGACCGGCGACAAGGATCCCCGCGCGGCGCTGCGGCGCTGGGTGCGGCCCGTCGACACGGTGGGGCTCAAGGTCAACTGCCTGGCCGGCCGGCGCATGTCCACCAGCGTCGCCCTGGTGGACGCCCTGGCCGCCGCGCTGGCGTCCGCGGGCACCCCCCAGCGCAACCAGGTGGTCTTCGACCGCAGCGACGAGGACCTGCTGTCAGGGGGCTTCCCCAAACGCACCAGCGGCGACCGCTACCGCGTGGTGGGCAACGATCACATGGGCTACGAGCAAGACCTGGCGGTGATGCCAACCGGCGCCTCGCGCTGCGCCGTGGTGGCCACCCGCTCCGCCTCGGTGCTGATCAACCTGCCGATCCTCAAGGACCACGGCCTCGCAGGGATCTCCAGCGCGCTGAAGAACAACTTCGGCCTGGTGCACAACCCGAACAAGTTCCACCTCAACGGGTGCGATCCCCATGTCGCGGAGGTCAACGCGCTGCCCTTCGTCAGGCAGAAGCAGAAGCTGGTGGTGTGCGACGCGCTGCGGGTGCAGGTGGACGGCGGGCCTGCGTTCCACCCGGCCGGCGCCATGTCGTACGGCGCCCTGCTGCTGGCCACCGACCCGGTGGCGCTGGACCGGGTGGCCTGGGAGCTGCTCGAGCAGCTGCGCAAGCAGAAGAAGCTGCGCACCCTCGAGGCCGACAAGCGCCCGCCGGTGCACATCGCCACGGCCGCGCGCCAGGGCCTGGGCATCGGAGATCGCGCGCGCATCGACCTGGTGACCGTCAAGGTGAAGGCATGAGCGGCTCCAACCGGCGCGAGTTCATCCGGGGGGCCTGCTGCGCGGCGCTGGGCGCCGGCGTGGTCGCCCTGCCCGCAGAGGCCGAGGCGCGCATCAAGGGGCACCCTGCGCGCTGGTACAAGAAGCTGCCCCAGAAGCGCGTGGAGTGTCAGCTGTGCCCCAAGAAGTGCCGCGTGGACGACACCGAGCGCGGGTTCTGCGGAGTGCGCGAGAACCGCGGCGGTCGCTACGACACGCTGGTCTATGGCCGTCCCTGTTCCATGAACATGGACCCCATCGAGAAGAAGCCGCTGTTTCATGTGCTGCCCGGCTCCCGCACCTTCTCCATCGCCACCGCGGGCTGCAACATGGACTGCAAGGCGTGTCAGAACTGGCAGATCTCCCAGTCCCGCCCGGAGCAGGTGCGCTCCTACAATCTGCCGCCGGCCGAGCTGGTGCGGCGGGCGCGGGCCGGCCGCTCAAAGATCATCTCCTACACCTACACCGAGCCGGTGGTGTACCTGGAGTACGTCATCGACTGCGCGCGACAGGCGCGCAAGGCGGGGCTGCGCAACTGCATGATCACCGGCGGGACCATCGAGCCGGGGCCGCTCAAGGAGGCGCTGGCGGTGCTCGACGCGGTGAAGGTGGATCTCAAGTCCTTCTCCGACGCCACCTACCGCAGGCAGTGCAAGGGCGAGCTCAAGCCGGTGCTGCGCACCATCGAGACGGTCAAGGCCCAGGGGCGCTGGCTCGAGATCGTCTACCTGGTGATCCCGACCATCAACGACAGCGCCGCGGAGGTGAAGAAGATGTGCCGCTGGGTCAAGGCCACCGTCGGCCCGGACGTGCCGGTTCACTTCACCCGCTTCCACCCCGACTATCAGCTCAAGCACCTGCCCCCCACGCCCTACTCCACGTTGCGGCGCTGCCATCAGATCGCCCGCTCGGCGGGGCTGCGCTTCCCATACGTTGGCAACGTCTACCGTGAGGAGGGCGAGAACACGCGCTGCCACAAGTGCCGCAAGGTGATCATCAACCGCCACGGCTTCACCGTGCGCCTCAATACGCTGAAAGATGGTCGCTGCCCCCACTGCAAGGCCGAAGTGCCGGGCATCTGGTCCTGATCTCCTCCGCGCCATCTGGCGTCGTCACCCGGTCTGATATCATGTGCGCATGCGCACCTTGGCCCTCGCCTGTCTCGCCTGCTTGCTGCTGCCCGCAGCTGCCCACGGGCAGCCCGACTCACCCGAAGAAGCGACGAGGCCGCCGGTAGATTCGGTGCCGGCGCCGCCCGCCGAGGGGGCCGACGCGCCCGCCCCCGAGCCGGTGGAGCGTGCCTTCGAGCGGCTGGAGCAGCAGCTGCAGAGCAAGGAGCCGGACCAGCGCCGGCTGGCCGCGGTGGAGCTGGGGCACCTCGGGGACGTGCGGGCCGGGGCCCTGTTGCTGTCCGTGCTGGAGAAGGATCCGGCGCCCGAGGTTCGCGCCGGCGCTGCCGTGGGCCTGGGGGTGCTCAAGAACCGCGAGGCACGGGGCGCCCTTGACAGCGCGGCGGTGCGGGATCCATCCGCCGAGGTCCGCCGCGCCGCGCGGGCGGCCCTGGTGGGCATGGGGGCGGGGCAGCTGCCCACCGAGCCGCCCCCCATCCCGCCGGAGGACCGCCAGCCTGTGCGGCACGAGGCGGAGGCCCGCGGAGGGCAGGTGGGGCCCCGGACGCCGCCCTACGCCCGGTCGCAGGATTACCGCGATGCAAACAAGATGAGAAACGCCGGGATCATGGTCTCCGCCATCGGCGGCGGCGTGGGCGTGCTCGGGGCGCTCCTGGGCGGCATGACCCTGGGGTTATGCACCGCAATCGCTGCGGAAAGCTTCGAGAGCGAGACCGATTGTTCGGTGCCCACCGGGATCCTGGTGGCCGGGGGCGTGACCCTGATGGTCAGCCTCGCGGTGGGTCTGCCTCTGGCCCTGGTGGGGCAGAAGAAGATGCGTGAGATCTCCATGCCCCGCGCTGGCATCGTCCCTCAGTTGAATCTGGCCACCAGCGGCGATAACGGCGTGTTTTCGGCGACCTGGCGGTTCTGAGCCTCGTCCCGGGCTTCCCGGCCAATAAAATAATCAAGCTCCGCATAACAAAAGCCCCGTCGGATAGACTAACATTATGAGTGTTAGCTAAGTCGCCCACGGTCGGGAACAAACATCCCGTTCGGGGTGTTCAAAGGGTAAAAGAAGCAGAGAACTAACCACCGATGATTGCGTACTACCCATATAGAGACCGCAACCCCGGCAGCCAGCCGCTGGTCACGTCAACAGGACGGTCATTTGACCATCCGAAAAACTCTTCTATCGTGGGTCCTGTGGACCCCGCCTACATCTCCCTCCCTTAATCCCCTCCCCTCTTTCCCTTCAATATTCGTACCTTCGGCTGGCTGCCTTTTTCAATAAACCTGCAATTTTCATCCATGGCACGTCCTGGCGCCGTGGATCTCCCCCCTGTCCAGTCGCTGACAGATCCTGACCGCAGGTGTTGATATGTTGCGCCATCTGGCAGCCTGGCCAGAGGCCCGATCAGCATTCTCTCCCAAAATTAAAGGGATTTTCGCATCGCTGCATGGTCTGGCCCGCCCCTTGCTTCGGATCATCATGGAATAACCGCTCGTGGAGCAATGCCCATGCGAACTTCGACCGTGCTGGCCCTGGCCTCAGTGCTGATATCCCTCGCCGGATGTCAGGATGTTTACCTGTCCGACGATATTGATCTGGTGCTCAACTTCAACCGCCTCCGGGGCCCATCCGATACCCTCCACACCCCCTATGTCAGGGGGACCCGCATGACCATCTACGCCAACAGCTCGGATGGCGACCAAGACACGACGGGCTGGTGGCTGCAGAGTTCCAACCCTGCCGTGGTCCGGATCCTCAGCCAGTCCGGCGGACGCGCCGAGTGCGTGGCCGTGTCCGCGGGCCAGGCCGAAATCCGCGTCTACGAGTCCGCGGCGGCGGGCGAACCCTTGCACACCGCCCCGGTGGAGGTGCGCAAGCC
Organism: uncultured Myxococcales bacterium; assembly: GCA_964511535.1. Classification (GTDB taxonomy): domain Bacteria; phylum Myxococcota_A; class Polyangia; family CAZCFB01; genus CAZCFB01. Next base: position 15,257 of record CAZEFW010000033.1, read on the forward strand.
CGACAGGATCGAGCTGTACGCGCATGGCCCGCTGCTGCTGGGTCGGTCAGAGGCGGAGGCGCGGGTGAGCAAGCCCGCCATCCTCAACGACGGGACCGCCACGTTCCTCGTGCGTTATTTCCATGGCACCACGGCCCTGAGCGGCAACGGCGTGCTGGCGGCCACCAGCGACACATCGGTGATGCTCAAGGAGGAGACCACCTTCCTGTTCGAGAACCAGGAGTGGCTCCGGATCACGCCCAGGGCGCCGGGGGATCACCAGGTGCGGCTCTCGGCCGACGGGGTTTCGCTCGGCGTGCTGCCGGTCAAGTCGGTCCGCTCGTCGGACATCTCGTACATCAAGCTGCAGGGGCAGGACGAGGCGCACGCCACCGACGGCGACTGGCTGGTGGTGCTGGCCCGCGCGCTCACCGGCGGCTCGGTGGACGTCCACGGCGCGGAGTACGAGTGGGCCCTGGACGGGGCGGAGAAATCGGGCACAGGCGACCTGTTCCGCTACCGGTACCTGGCCCACAACCCGGTGCAGCTGCGGGCGCGCCACGATGGCCTGGAGAGCCTGGTGACCATCAACGCCAGCGAGGGTTACGTGGACTCCTCCAACGAGATCGGCTGCACCGCCGCGCCCGGCCTTCCCCCGCAGGGCGCCCCCTTCGCGCCGGCGGCGCTGCTGCTGGGCGCGAGCCTGATGTTGCTGGTGCGCCGCCGTCGGTGATTGATCCCACGGCGCTCCCGGGGATACCCTGTTCCCGGCCATGGAGCGACTGCGGAGGTGGCAGACCTGGGCGGTGATCGCCCTGTTCTTGCTGGGGGCGTTTTGCTACTTCACCCAGCAAGATCCCTACGGGCAGCGGGGCGGCCGCGTCCAGCTGGACGGCTTCTATTACTACGTCTACCTGCACTCGGCGCTGGCGGACGGCGACCTCGACCTGGCCAACGACTACGACCTCCACGGCTACGGCGTCAAATACGAAAAGACCGCCACGGGCCGGCGAGCCAACCCCTTCTCGGTGGGGCCCGCCATCCTGTGGGCGCCCTTCCTGTTGTTGGCCCACCTGCTGATCTGGCTGGCGCGCATGTTCGGCGTCCCGGGGCTGTCGCTCAACGTCATGAGCGAGGCGCACCAGAACCTGACGCTGTTCGGTACTTACCTGTACGGCTGCGGCGCCATCTACATCTGCTACCGGCTGCTGCAGCGGCTGGTGTCGCGCCGCATGGCGTTGCTCGCCGCCCTGTGCGCCGGAATCGGCTCGCCGCTGGCTTATTACATGGTGTTCAGCCCGTCCTATTCCCACGCCCAGAGCGCGCTGTGCTTCTCGGCGCTGGTCTGGGCGTGGCTGACCTGGCGCGAGCAGATGACCCACCGCCGCTGGGCCGCGCTGGGCGCCCTGGCCGGGCTGACCACCCTGATGCACCCGGGCAACGCCGTGCTCTGCTTGTTGCCTGCTGGCACGGCGGTAGCGCCGCTGGTGCGCGCCCTGGGCCGGCGGGATCTTCGGGCTGCCCTGTCCGCCGCGACGGGGCCGCTGCTCGCCGCGGCCGTGGCGGTGGCGGTGTTCTCACCCCAGATGCTGGCGTGGAAGGCGATCTACGGAAAGCTGCTGGTGACCCCCCAGGGCGAGGGGTTCATGCGCCTGTCCGAGTCGCTGTGGCACGCGACCCTGTTCGCGCCGCGCAACGGCCTGCTGCCCCACGCGCCGCTGCTGGCGGTGGGGATGTTCGGGCTGCTGCTCCTGCTGCGCCACCGGCCGGCCATCGGGCTGCCGGCGGCGGCCACCCTCTGCTTGCTGGCGCTGGTCAACGGCGCGGTCTACGACTGGTGGGGCTGGGGGTTCGGCGCGCGGCGTTACGCGGTGGCCCTGCCGCTGTTCGCCATGGGGGTGGCGTGCGCCGGGCGGTGGCTCTGGACCCTGGCCGAGCGGCACCGTGAGCGGCTGGCGGGCGCGCTGGTGGCAGCGTCCCTCGTATTGCTGACGCTGTTCAACCTGCAGCTGGTGCGAGAGTTCCAGCGGGGCAGCCTCACCGGCGCCGAGCTGGTGCCGAGCCGCGAGACCTACCGCATCATGTTCCGCGGCGGCACGCAGGACTGGTTCAAGCGGATCGGCAACCCGCTGTCGTTCCCGGCCAACTGGGCCTTCGCCCTGCGCTACGGCGTGGACCCCGACCGCTACGACCTGCTGTATGGGTTCCACTTCCTCGACGAAAACCACACGGGGGCGAACCCCCACGACGTCAAGACCCGCGACACCCTGGACTTCTCGCGCACCTGGCCCGAGCGCTTCCTGCTCGACGGGTGGGGGGAGATCACGAGCCTGCCCGTGGGCAAGGTGCGCCCCGCCGTGACCCGGCGGGCGAGCTTCCTGTTGCCGCTGAACGTCAACCGGGCGGTCACCCTGCAGCTGCTGCTGCGGCCGCGCGTCGACGGGACGAAGCTGCGGGTGCTGGTCAACGGACGCCAGGCGGGCCAGCACACCCTCGCCGGGCGGTGGCAAGGCGTCGACACGCGGGTGCCCTTCGCGAGGCTGCGGCGCGGCATGAACAGGGTCACCCTGGAGCACACCCTGCCGGCCGGCTGGCAGGAGCGCCGGACCGGGGCGTCGCGGGCCATCGGACAGACCGGGGTCACCTCGCCGGTGGACATCGCGGCCGTGGGCTCGTCGGGTGAGCGGGGCGAGTTCGCCGACATCTGGGTGGACGGCCGGCGCCGGTGCAAAAACCGCCGCGGGCTGAACGTCACTGCCGTGGAGCCGCGGGGGGGCAAGGTGCTGGCCAGCGCGGGGTTCGACCTGCACCGAGACGCGTTCTCTGCCCGGCAGCTGCGGAGGTTCATCGAGGCGCTGCCGCCCGGAACCATCGTGGCGCTGGCGTCCCGGGACGACGCCAGCCGCAAGTTCAACGCCGACGCGGTGGCCGCCCTGCGCGCGGTGGGGGTGGACGCCACGCTGGCCGGGAAGTTCCGCCACGCCCTGGCGGCCATCGGCGTCCGGGGGGCCGCCCCCGGGTCGGCGCTGCAGCAGGTGCAGGCGAAGCAGCGGGCCCACGCCCACGTGGGCCAGCTTCCGCCGCCCTGGCGCGTGACCGCCTGGTACCGCAAGTGCGACTTCATCCTCGAGCAGTAGCCAGCGGCCGCGCCGGTGCCATAATCAGGTGCATGACCGCTACACGCGCACCATGTCTGGCTCTGCTCGCGTTGATGTCGCTGGGGGCGTGCGGGGTGACCACCCGGGCCCCGGCGAAGAAGCCCGAGGCCACGGCCCCGGACTTTGCGCTCGTCGCGCAGGACGGGGCGACGGTGAAGCTCGCGGACCTGACCCGGGGCGACGGCCACGCCGTGCTGGTGTTCTACCGCGGTCACTGGTGACCATGGTGCCGCGCTCAGCTCGGCGAGCTGAATGAAAAGATCGACCGGTTCGCGGCCCGGGGCGCCAGGCTGGCTGGCGTCAGCGCCGACGCGCCGGCCCAGGCCAAAAAGCTGCACCGCAAGCTCGGGCTCAAGTTCCCGCTGCTGTCGGACCCGAAGATGGCGGCGATCAAGGCTTACGGCGTGGCGCAGGAGGGCAGAGATATCGCGGTGCCCTCGGTGTTCGTGGTGAGCGCGGCGGGCAAGGTGGTCTTCCGGCATGTCACCGACGACTTCACCGAGCGGCCGACGGTGGCGCAGGTGCTCGAGGGGGTGCCGGCGCGCTGAGGCGCGCTGGTCGTCCCGAGGGGCTCAGATGTAGCTGTACACCATGGTGATGATGCTCTTGATCAGGCTCTCGTAGCTGTCCCACTCGCTCTGGGTCTTCGGCGGGTCCTTGACGTAGCCCTCCACCTTGCCCAGCAGGGTCTTGAGCATGTTGATCAGGTTCTTGTCGGTGATGCCCAGCGCGGCGGGGTTCTTGAGCACCACGGCGCCCAGCTCCAGCAGGGCGTGGGCGTCGTCCAGGCTCGGCTTCGGCTGCTCCACGAACACCGGCGCCGCGTCGGCGTTGGCCGTGTCGGCCACGGTGAGCAGCACATGCTTGACGGTCTTGACCAGCTTGTCCCACTTGACGATGCCCACCTCGTCGGCGGGCGTGTGGTACTGCGTGGGCACCCCCGCCGAGAAGAACAGCACCGGCACCTTCTTGATCCGAAACGGGTAGTGGTCGGAGCGCCCGCCCTTGCCATCGCCCACGAAGAACGATGACACCGGGTAGGTCTTGAACCCGAGGTATTTGCTGTTGCGCTTGACATGCGCCCGCAGCGATCCGGCGGAGTACTCGGGCCCCAGCGCGAACGACGAGGTGTCGCCCGGGATGATCTCCGAGCCCACGGTGTCCACGTTCAGCTTGGCCACAACCTCGGCCAGGGGCACCTTGTCCGCGTAGTGCTTGCTGCCCAGCAGCCCGTCCTCCTCGGCGTCCCAGAAGGCCAGGACCAGCGACCGCCGCAGCTTCAGCCCGCCCCTGGTCACGGCCCGGGCCAGCTCCAGCAACAGGGCGCACCCTGACGCGTTGTCCGTGGCGCCGTTGCAGATCAGGTCCGTCGCCCCCGCCTTGACCTTGCACTGGCTGTTGGGGGCCCCCGCCTTGCCCAGGTGGTCGTAGTGCGTGCCGAGCAAGACCACCTGCCCCGACAGCGCCGGGTCGTCCCCGGGCACCCGCGCCAGCAGGTTGACCCCCTTGGCGAAGCTCTGCTCCTGAGGCTTCAGGCCCATGGCCCTGAGCTCCCCCGCGATGTAGTCCCGCGCCTTCTTGCCGCCGGCGGTCAGGTTGTCTCTGCCCACCATGTCGTCGTGGGCCAGGGTGGTCAGCCAGGTCTTCAGCCGGCTCAGGTCCACCGCGGCCGCCGCCTGCTCGGCCTGCTGACGATACAGGTCGACCGGGGCGGTCTCGTCGCCGCAAGCCGCGGCCAGGCAGAGCAGGCACAGGATCGAGGTTCTTCGGATCATCTGCCCATCATACGGACTCGAGCGCGCTACAGCCAGGCGCCCAGCTCGGCCAGGAACCGCCCCGGCCGCTCCACGAAGGGTACATGGCCGGCGCGAGGGATCTGCACCCGCCGCAGCCGCGGCAGCCCGGACAGCCTGGCCAGCGCCGGCACGGTGAGGCGATCCGCCGCGCCGCACAGGCCGAGCACGGGCATGGTCAGCTCCCCGAGCCGGTCGGACAGGTCGTGGCGCGCCAGGTCCTTCAGGATCGCCTCGGTGAAGCGCGCTAGGTCGTGCACGTTCTCCCCGCCAGCGGCGTCGGTGCCGGTGCTCTCCACGAACCAGCGCACCCGGCGGTTGCGCCGCGGGCTCTGGGCGAAGGACCCGGCCAGCACCTGGCGCGCGCCGTAGCGGAACACCGGGAAGAGCAGCCGCCGCCGCACCACCAGCCGCCGCGCCATGTCGACCCAGCCCGGCAGCGCGGTCAGGCCCACCGGGCTGATCAGCGCCAGGGCCCTCGCCAGCCCGGGCCGCGCCAGGGCCGCGGAGGCCACCACCGCCGCGCCCAGGGAGTGCCCCAGCAGCGCGGCCCGTTGCACGCCCCGACGCCGCAAGAAGTCGAGCAGGTGATCCCGCAGCAAGTCCACCGAGTAGGAGACATGGGGCTTGGCGCTCCAGCCGCACCCCGCCAGGTCCAGCGCCAGCACCCGCCGGGTGCGCGCCAGCTCGGCCGCCACCAGCTCCCAGTGCGTGGCGTTGCCGCCCAGGCCGTGCACCAGCACGAGGGGCTCGCCCTCGCCGATGTCGAAGAACACGGTGCGGTAGGGGTCGTCGTCCCGCCACTGGGGGAAGGGGAAGGTCGGTGACCGGCCAAGCCCCAGCACGGGGCCGTCGTGTCGCAGCTGCTCCACGGGGGCGCAATGTAGCAGACAACCGCTGCGCGGGAGAGTTTTCGCGGCTCAGGCGCCGCCGCCGGGGAGCACCACCGCCCGCTGGCGCTCCGCCTCGGTCAGCCCGCCGAGCGCGGGGTCGTCGGCCACCACCACCGGCAGCAGGGCGTCCTGCAGGTTCGGCTCCCGGGACATGAGCACCGCCGCGGGGGTGATCACCTGCTCCTCCACGGTGCGGCGCAGCGGCCGCGCGCCGTAGGTCGGGTGGAAGCCGAGCTGGGCCAGGCGGGTCCTCGCCGCGGCAGAGACCTCCAGCCGCAGCCCCCGCCGGCGCAGCCCGGTGCGCCCCGCGGCCTCCTGCAGCAGCAGGTCCACGATGGCCTCGATGTCGCCACGATCCAGCGGGCGGAACGGCACCACCTGGTCGATGCGGTTGAATAGCTCGGGGCGGAAGTGCCGGCGCACGGCCCGCAGGTAGTCCACCCCCGCGGTGTCGCCGAAGCCGGCCGCCGCGCTCTGGCCCGCGCCGAGGTTGGAGGTCATCACCAGGATGCACATGCGGAAGTCCACCAGCCGGCCGAGCAGGTCGGTCATGCGCCCCTCGCCCAGCACCCCGAGCAGCAGGTCGAACACCTGGGGGTGGGCCTTCTCGATCTCGGCCAGCAGCACCAGCGACAGGGGCTGCTGGCGCACCCGCTCGGCCAGGCTCTCCACCCCGCGCCCCGCCTCCAGCAGCCTGTACGCCGCGCCGGGCGCCATGTACTCGCTCATGTCGAGCCGGATGAGCCGCCGGTCGTCGCCGTACATGGCCCGGGCCAGCTGCTTGCACAGCTCGGTCTTGCCCACGCCGGTGGGCCCCACGAACAGCAGCGTGCCCACCGGCTTGCCCGGGTCATTGAGCCGCGCCTTGAACCGCGCCAGCACCTGCCCGCACGCCTTCGCCCCCACGGGCTGGCCGATGACCCGCGCCGACAGCTTGTCCGCCAGGGCCCCGGCGCCGGCGGGCTTGTCGTCGGCGATGAGGTCCACCGGCAGCCCGGAGTTGCGCGAGTAGAGCCGCGCCATGTCCCCCGGGTAGACGGTGCCCTGGGTCGCGCCCGCGCCGTCGCGGGCCAGCCAGTCGAGGAAGCGGAACCCCTTGCCCGGGAACCGCTCGCCGCGGGCGAACAGGTCGAGGTAGAGGGTCAGCCGGCGCAGCGCCTCCGGGTGCAGGGTGAGCTCCGGCGCCACCCGCGCGCGGTACTGGTCGAGGATCCCCGGCATCAGCGCCGGGTCGGTCTCGGCCAAACGCACCACCTCGAACTGGTCCATCAGCGTCGGGTGGGTGCGGCGGAAGTGGGTCAGCTCGGCCGGGGAGCACTCGGCCATCAGGCTCACCTCCCCGGCCACCACCGCCGGCGCCAGCAGGTCCGCGATGGACAGCCCGTCCGGCTGGGGCTTCATGATCCCACCCAGGCGATCCACCGCCAGGTAGTCCCCTTCGTGGCGCAGCTCCTCCAGCAGGTCGTAGATGCGCTTCTGCCACATTCCGAGGTAGACCATGCCCGCGATGAGGCGCTCGCCCGAGGTGCGCCACAGCCGCGGCGCGATGCGGTCCTCCCCCCGCCAGCGCCACAGCTGCCGGGCCAGCTTGCGCACCCAGGTGCTCTTGCCCACCCCCGGCTCGCCCACCAGCAGCACCGACGGCGGCGGGTAGTGGGAAAAGAGGGGCAGGTGCGGCCGGATGTCCGGCAGCTCCCCCACCACCGCGGGCAGCCGGCGCCGCCCGGCCAGGGCGGTCAGCTCCACCGCCACCGCCTCGAGCACCTCGAACCGCTCGTCAGCGTCGCCCTCGTCGTCGTCGCCCCCGCGGGTGGTGCGGCGCAGCAGGTCCGGCGTCCAGGCCACCACCCGCTCCTCGCCCTCGCGCCGAAAGTCGTACAGCCAGCGCGGCTTCTCGCCCAGCAGCGCCGCGCTCACCGCGTTGCGCAGGGTCTCGGCCGCCACCGAAAGGTCCTCCACCAGCAGCCACCAGCCGAACCGCGGCAGCATCACCCGGTAGTACTCGCCGTCGCCAGCCTCGCCGCGCATCTTGCAGCAGGCATAGGACAGCGACAGCGGCACCCGCTTGCGCCCCACCACCGGCTGCCCGTCCACCATGGTCTGCGGGAAGATCTCCACCTTCACCCGGCGCACCTCGAACCGCTCGCTCCACAGGTAGCGCTCGAGCTGCTCCTCCTGCATGTCCAGCTCCATCAGCTGACGCTCCAGCTGATTCAGCACCGCCTGCTCGTCCTCGCCGTAGGCCGCCGGCGGCGGCCGGTCGAACATCTGGTCCCAGCGGCGCAGCAGGATGCCGCTCACCTTGCCGGCGGTGTGCTGCACCAGGTAGACCCGCATGGATCGCCGCGCCGCCATGGCCTACGCCTCCTCTTCCTGGCGGCTCATGCGCAGCAGCCAGAGGATGCCGAGCCCCTCCTCGAGGGAGCGCGCGTGCAGGGCCGCGGCGTAGCCGAGGCCGTGGTCGGTCAACTCCAGCGGCGCGCTGCCGGCGCCGCCGGGCGGGTCGAAGCGGTACTCGCGCACCAGGGGCAGCAGCCGGTCCGGGTTCTGCGGCAGCGGGTCCTCTCCGCGCTCCAGCGCCTCGGTGAAGCGCGCGGCGGCCGCGGCGTGGACCCGGACATGCGCCGCGGGTCCGTCGGTGCGCGGCGCGGGCAGCACGCGCACCCGCAGCACCCGGGAGCCGCCCGCCAGCGAGCTCCACATGTGGCAGCCGGTCTCGCCGCTGAGCAGGTCAGCCACCCCGAGCCCCACGAGCTCCAGCACCACCATGGTGGGCTCGGGCCGCAGCAGCAGGCCCAGCTCCTCCGGGTCGTCGCCCTCGTCGATGCCGCCCGGCCGGGCCACGGCGTACCGCTCCAGCTCGCACCGCTGCCCCAGGTAGGCCCGCACCAGCGGCCCGAGCAGGCCCTCCCCCGGCTCCTCGGTCCGCGGCCCGCCGCCCGGCTCCCAGCCGAGGGGCGCCAGCTCCACCAGCACCGCGTGCTCGCCCGGCTCCTCCGCGCATGCCAGCGCCCGGCGCAGGAAGGTCACCTCGGCCAGCGCCGACAGCAGCTCCCGCCGCCGGGCCCCCGCCTTGCCGTTGAGGTGGCCGATGCGCCCGCGCAGCCGGGTCAACGACAGGCGCGCCTCCTCAAGGTTGTGCATGTCCTCGGCGTGCCCGTCCTTGCCCAGGTTGAGCTGCGACAGGTGGAACCGGATCCGCTCTGCCACGCGGCTCAACTGTTCGCCCTGCAGCAGCTCGTCCAGGTAGTCGAGCTGGGCCGGCAGGCGCGCCCGCAGCTCGCCGATGGGCGCCGACATCAGCGGCTCCAGAGGCAGGTCCTGCACCGAGCTCTCCGCCTCGGTCAGCGCCTCGGCGTGCAGCCGCATGGCGCCCGCGCTTCCCTCCTCGACGTACAGCCGCAGCACCCGCATGGCCGCCGCCGGCGCCCCGGCGATGTGGTCGGCCAGCAGCGAGGCGACGTTCTGCTCGAGGAAGCGCTTGAGGGGCCGCGCACCGTACAGCGGGTCGAAGCCCCCGGCCAGCACCCGGTCGAGCACCCGCCGCGACGGCTCCACGAAGATGGAGCGGTCCCGCAGGCCGCGCCGGGACAGCAGCAGGCCGAGCTCCTTGTCCGCGATGCGCCGGGCCACCTCCCGGCCCAGCGGCCGAAACGGCACCAGCCGGTCGATACGGTTGAACAGCTCGGGCGGAAAAAACGCGCGCACCGCCTCGGCCACCTCGGCCATTACAGCCTCGGGCGCGTCGGTGAAGCCGGCGGGCGCCTGGGACCGCGCCCCCAGGTTGGAGGTCATGATCACCACCGCGTGGGTGTAGTCGGCCGCCCGCCCGGCCGCGTCGGTGAGCCGCCCCTCGTCGAACAGCTGCAGCAGCAGGTTGAGCACGGACGGGTGCGCCTTCTCGATCTCGTCCAGCAGCAGCACGCAGAACGGCTCCCGCAGCACCGGCGCCGTGAGCGCCCCGTCGGGAGACAGGCGATCGCCGGTGAGGCGCGCGGCCGCGTCGGGCCCGCCGTACTCGCTCATGTCGAAGCGCAGCAGCCGCGCCGGGTCGCCGTACAGCTCCCGCGCCAGGGCCCGGGCCAGCTCCGTCTTGCCCGTGCCGGTGGGGCCGGACAGCAGGTACACGGCGTACGGCCTGCGCGGGTCGGTGAGCCCGGCGGCGATGCGCACGTACAGGTCCCGCGCCGCGGCGATGCCCTCGGGCTGGCCCATGACCCAGCGGCCCAGGGCCCGCTCCACCTCGGCCGGGTCCACCGGCCGGTCCGGCTCGAGCAGCTCTCGCGGCAGGCCGGTGCGGCGGGACAGGTGCGACAGCAGCCGCGACAGGTCCACCGTCTCCCCCTCCCCCGCGGCCTCGGCCGAGCGGTAAAGGGCGCGCAGCAGCTCCAGCGCCTTGCCCGGCAGCGCCGCGCCGGGAAGCAGCGCCCGGGCGTGCTGGATCAGCGGCTCCACCACCATCGGGTCCACCGCCACCTGAGCCCCGCTCTCCAGCCGCCGGGCCTCCTCCATCACCATGCGGCGGGTCTCCACCGCGCTGGTGGGCTCCACGTGGAGGCGCGAGAAGGCCTGCACGAACGACGGCGCCTCCGCCTCCAGCAGCGCCAGCTGCTCCGGGGTGCACTCGCCGATCATGGTCACCTCCCCCCGCGCCACGGGCCCGCGGAAGAAGTCGGCCAGGTTCCGGTCGCTGTCCCGCGTGCGCCCGAGCCGCGGGAACGCCGCCAGGTCCTCGACCCATAGCAGGACGCTCGCCCGCCCCGCGTCGGACAGCAGATCCAGGCAGCGCTGCTCCCAGTCGCCGAGGTAGGACATGCCCGAGATCACCCGCTGCCCCGACAGGGCCCACACGTGGCGCACCCGGTCCAGGTTGCGGTGGGCCGGGTAGCCGTCCGCCTCCAGCAGGTCGTGCACCGCCCGCTGCAGCAGGGTGGTCTTGCCCACCTGGGCCTCGCCCACCAGCAGGGTGGAGCGCGGCTGCTTGCCCGCCAGCAGCAACCTCAGCCGCTCCCGGTAGGGCGTACGGGGCGAGCCGCCGGGCAGCCCCCCCTCTGCGGCGCGCGCGGTCTGGTCCGCGGCCAGCTCCCGCAGCACCTTCATGCCGCCCCGGCGCTTCTTCTTGCCCGCGAAGAGATCGTTGCGCAGGTCGTCCCACACGCCGGCGCCGCGGTCGGGCAGCTCATCCAGCAGCGAGGGCGCGGCGGCGGAAAACGAGATCATCTTGATCCGGTCCTTGCCGTCGGTGACCAGGCCGGCCAGATCGTCCTCGTCCAGCGCCGCCCAGGCCGAGGAGAAGTGCTGCGCGGCCAGCTCCGCCAGCGCCTCCTCCTGCTCCGGGGCCACCGGGAACCACTCCTCGGGCCGGTACGGGTGGTAGGCCAGCAGCACCCTGCCCTCGGGGCCGGTCCAGCGCGGCTCGAGCACCAGCGGGAACATGCCGGTGGCCTTGAGCCGTTCGCCGCCGCCGCCCAGGGTCAGCTCCAGCCGCAGGCGCCGCAGCGAGAGCCCGCGGTTGAACGAGAGCCAGGGCAGCTCGGCGGGTGAGGCCTTGTCCACCCGGGCGCGCAGCCGCTCCACCAGGCGCCGGCGCAGCTTGGCCTCGTTGCGCCCGCGCACCACCTCGGACAGCGGGCCGAGGGTCAGCGTGGTCATGGCCAGGCGCTTGCCGAACCGGCGCACATAGACGGGGACGGTGATGTTCATGCCGCGCCTCCCCCGCCTGGCGCCTTGACCGGCAGCGCCCCGCTGTAGAGGTCAGCCAGCTCGCCGCCCACGGCGTAGAGGATGTGCAGCAGCTCGCGGCAAGCGATCTCCTCGAACCGCTCCCAGTACCGCGCGAGGGCCATGTCCACCTCGTCGTCCTGCAGCGGCAGCAGGCACGGCCCGTCCGGGCGCTTGAAGCGACGGCGCGGCGGCCGGCGGCGCACCGCCGGCAGGTCAGCCGGGGTGGTCACGGCCAGGGCGTCGTGGTCCCACTCCTCGTCGCCCAGCTCCCAGCGCAGGCAGAGCACGCGCGCCATGAACAGCGCGGGCTTGTCGCGCCCCGGCAGCCCGTCGTAGCGATGCACGCCGCCCTCCAGCCCCAGGGCCGCGCCGACGTTGGCGCCGCGCACGCGCAGCACCAGGTTGGCCCGCGGCCGCTCGACCTTGCCCATCCACTCGGTGATCCAGGCCGCGTCCCGGGGGGGCCCGAAGCGACGCCCCGCCGGCCACGGGATGGCGTCCCCGGGGCGCGCGCGGTCGCCATCCAGGTGCAGCGTGGCGGTCCAGCCCCGCCTGCCCAGATCGTCCAGCAAGGGCAGCAGCCAGCGGTCCAGGGCGCGGCCGCCGTCCAGCTCCTGCAGCAGCAGGCTCACGGCGTTGAGCCGCGGCTGCATACAGATCAGCAGGTAGAACAGGTGCGCCCGCAGCTGCCGCAGCAGCGCCTCCCCCTCCTCCAGGTAGGGCGCGGGGTCCTGCTCGTCCAGGGTGGCCTCCAGGCACAGCTCCTCCACATCGCCCAGCTCCCGGGTCAGCGCCTCGGCGCGCTCCCAGAGCGTCTTGAGCTGGTGGTGCTCGGTGGACAGCTCGGCCAGCTCCCGCGCCGCCCGCGGGTCGAGCTTGCCCCCTCGCTTGCGGCCGCCGCCCCGGGTAGCCAGCTGGGCCACCAGGTACTCGATCTGCTCCCGGACCTCCTGCACCTCCTCCAGCTGCATCAGCCGCGCCCCTGCGCGGCGCAGCTCGCTGACCCGGCTGATGGCGGACCCGATCCCGGCCCGACCAGCCGAGCCCCGGTGCAGCCGCAGCCGCAGCGGCCCGGCGCTGGCCTCGGCCAGGGGCGCGGTGGCTCCGCGCGGCGCCGGCTCGTCCAGCTCGGCGGCGGCGCCCACCTCGACGCGCCCCCCTCGCGCGGCCCTGGCGTGGCGGCAGAGCATGGCCGCCGCCGGGGTCACCAGCAGATCCTCCAGCTGCCGCCGCAGCTCCCGGGCGCCGTACTGCTCCGAGACGCCGAGCCGCGCCAGGTGCCCCACGGCGCCGGGCGTGACCTCAAGGCCGACCCCGGGCTCCGCCAGCCCCCGCCGCAGCTCCAGCCGCTCCACCAGCAGGCCGCAGATCTGCCTCACATGCTCCAGGCCGAGGGCGTGAAACGGGACCACCCGGTCCAGCCGCCCCACCAGCTCCGGGCGGAACGCCTGGCGCACCTGCTCCATGTAGTACTCCGCGTCGGAGCGCGCGGCCGCCTCCAGGCCGATGGGCTGGCGCCGGTGGGCGGCGCCCAGGTTGCTGGTCATGATGATGATGGCGTTGTTGAAGTACGCGGTGCGCCCCGCCGCGTCGGTCAGCCGCCCCTCGCCCAGCACCTGCAGCAGCAGGTCGAACACGGCGGGGTCGGCCTTCTCCACCTCGTCGAGCAGCAGCACGCAGAACGGCTGCTGGCGCACCTTGCGGGTCAGCTCCCCCTGATCGCCGCGCTCGTTGCCGCGGATCAACCGCTCGGCCGCGAACGGGTCTGAGTACTCGCTCATGTCGAACCGCGTGAGCCGCTCATCGGAGCCGAACAGCACGCTGGACAGGGCCCGGGCCACCTCGGTCTTGCCCACCCCCGTGGGCCCCACGAACAGCAGCGAGGCCAGGGGCCGGTCCGGCGGCTGCAGCCGCGCCTTGACCACGCACAGGATCTCCGCCACCCGGCGCACCGCCTCCTGCTGGCCGCGGACGCGCTCGCCGATGGCGTCGATCATCACCTCCAGCTTCAGCGCGCGCTCGTCCCGCAGCAGGAAGGGCGGGATGCCCGTCTGCAGGGCGAAGGCCTGCTCCACCTCGGTGGCCCCGATGACGGCGCCCTGGGCGTCGGGGGTGGCCTCCTTCATGGCCACGAGCTCCTCGAGCAGGGCCACCGCCTTGCCCGGGTTGTGCTGGTACGGCAGGTAGCGCTCCAGCAGGTCCAGCAGCGGCCCCACGGCCCCGGGATCCAGCCGGGGCCGGTCCGGGTGACGCTCGCGCTCCTGCTCGCCCCGGCGGATGAGCGCCCGCGCGGTCTGCTCCGGGTCGAGGGGCTCGATCCGCAGGCGGTGCAGCGGTCCCATGAACCCGGGGTGGCGGCTCTCCAGCAGGTCCAGCGACTCGGGCCGCACCTCGCCCACCACCCGCACCCGCTCCTCGTCCAAAAAGGGCCGCATGGCGCTGGCGATGTCCACCATGCCGCCGGCGTGGTCACCGAACAGGTCGGCCAGGCTCTCGAAGTAGATCACCGCGTCGAGGCTCGCCGCCGCCTCCATCACCCGGCGCACCCGCTCCTGCCACTGGCCCAGCCCGCTCATGCCGGCCACCATCTGGGCCGCGCTGGTGGCGTACACCGGCCGGCGGTCCTCGTCCTGCAGCTGCGCGGCGATCCAGGCGTGCATCAGGGCGGTCTTGCCCACCCGGGCCGGCGCCACCAGCGCCACGGACAGGCGCTTGGGCCCGGACAGCAGCGCGGCCAGCTGCTCGAGCTGCTCCTGCCGGCCCTCCAGCGGCGGCAGCGCGTCGTGGGCCACCGTGCGGTGCAGCGGCGTGGACACCGACTCGAGCACCTCGGCCGCATCGCGCATCCTGCGGGCGCGGGCAGCTGCCCGCCGCACAGAGCGAGCCCGCCCCGCCGGCCCCTCGTCGGGCTGCGCCACGGTGACCGACAGCGGCTCGAGCCAGGCGGACCGGGGAGGCAGCAGGCGCGTCAGCTCCAGCGAGGAGAGCTCGCGCGCGGCCATCATGCGCCGCGTCTCCGCCGCCACCGCGTCGCCCAGCTCGTCGTTGGCGTCCATGTGGAACGTGTGATCCAGCGCGGGCAGCACCACCCAGCGGTCCCTGCCATGGGGGACCACCACCGCCAGCAGCGTCACGGGCCCTGGCATCTGCAGCCGCGCCGACGTGTGGGGCAGGTGCAGCTCGGCAGACACCTCGTGCAAGGCCGTGGCCTCCGGGAATACGAAGCCGCTGATCACCTCGGGGCGCTGGTCCGCCAGGTACTCCTCCAGGAAAGTCTCCTGCTCCACCATGGCCTCCTGGACATCCACCGCGTAGCTGCGCAGAGACAGCTGCGCCAGCGGCGCGCACAGGGCGGTCCCGTCGAACATCTCCTGGACCAGGATCAGCGTGCGGACCTCGAGGGGCATGCGGGAAAGTTTACATCAGGTGGGGGCAGGCGGAGGGGGCGACGGCTTTGGCTACGGTGGTTGCGGCTACGGCTACGGCTACGGCTAGACGGCCAGCTCGCCGAAGGTGTAGACCACGGCGCCGGTGTTGGGGTCGTTGTCGATGTCCACGAAGCCGCTGTAGGCCATCTTGTCCAGCGCCTCTTCCACCTTGGCGAAGGGCTTGCCGGTGGCGATGACACCCTGGCTGACGCTGATGTAGCCGCCGTTCTTGCGCGCCGCCGACAGCAGCTGCTGGCGCATCTGCTCCTCCGGGTTAACCTTGCGCGCCGGGGGTAGAAGGCGAGGAGCCGGCCTCGCGGACAGCTCCTTGGCGCGATGGTTCTCGAGCTCCACCATGTCGCGCAGCCGGAACAGGTCGATGAGCTGGCCGATGCCGAACACGCCGAAGGTCAGCAGGTACAGCAAACCCGACAGCGGCTTTTTGAGATAGAAGCGGTGGATCCCGCACAGGCCGAACACGCAGGCCAGCCAGGTGATGAATGCCGTACTGGGGGTGAAGCGCTCGGTGGTCTCGTCCATGATCTCTACCTCGTCGTCGATTCTCATGCCCGAAAAGGTAGGGGCTCGCGCGGCAAGATCAACGGCCCGGGGACGAGGTGCCGGGCTACTTGTGGCGCCATTTTTATCCACACAGAGCGTAAGATGCCGACATGACTCTGAAGCGAGACGAGATCGACGAGATCCTGCTGCGCACCCTGGACGACGGCCGCCTCTCGCGCAGCGAGCGCCGGGCGCTGACGGCGCTGCTGTACGAGCGCCGCGACGACCCTGCCCTGCTGGACTATTTCCGCCACCGCGCCTTCGAGCTGGCGCGCCAGCGGCATGACCGGCGCGCCTGGTCGCTGACCCTGGACTGGCTCGAGGAGGTGCTCAAGGCCCTGGCCCAGGCGCGGAACGCGGACGACGAGCAGCCCTCGCTGGCCGAGGCCCACTTCAGCCCTGGCGACCGCTGCCGCCGCCGCATCTCCTCGCTCATCGACCGCTGCAGCGCCGCGGCAGACATCTGCGTGTTCACCATCACCGATGATCGCATCACCGGCGCGATCCTCGAGGCGCACCGCCGCGGCGTGCGCGTGCGAATCATCAGCGACGACGACAAGAGCACCGACCTGGGCAGCGACGTGATCGACCTGGAACGCGCCGGGGTGCAGGTGCGCCTGGATCGCACGGAGGCGCACATGCACCACAAGTTCGCCATCTTCGACCGGGCGTATCTGGTCACCGGCTCCTACAACTGGACCCGCGCCGCCGCCGCGCGCAACGAGGAGAACATCGTCGTCTCCAACGATCCGCGCCTCATCGGCTCGTTCAGCGAGACCTTCGACAAGCTGTGGCGCGCCTTCGCCCCGGAATCCTGATCCGCTCCCGCGCTGTTGTACAATCGGGTGTCCTTGCGAGGAGGTCGGAGGCGATGCTCCACCGCGCGCTGTTGCTCTGTCTGCTCTGTGCCGCCCTGGCGCAGCTGGGGGCGTGCGCCCGCGGGGCCAGCACCACGGCGCCCGGCGACGGCAGCGTGGACACCAACACCACCGAGGGCGACTGGCGGCCGCACATCGGCCAGGACCGCGGCCCCGGGCCGAAGCCTGGCGACGCCGCGGTGCACACCCCGGCGGAGGGCGGCGCCGGGCCCAAGAAGGACAAGGGGCCAGGGCCCGCCGCGGTGGACAAGGACGGCGATGGCCACTGCTCCAAGGGGACCAAGGATCCCAAGGGCAAGTGCAAGAGCTTCAACGACTGCGATGACAAGGACGCCTCCCGCCACCCCGGGGCGCTGGAGACCTGCAAGAACATGGGCGTGGACAACGACTGCGACGGCGACGCCAAGGAGGTGGACCTGAACAAGGACGGCAAGTCCGACCTCGGCATGGCCTGCCAGACCAGCAAGCCGGGGGTCTGCTCCGCGGGCCAGAAGCGCTGCGCCAAGGGCAAGCTGGTGTGCCAGAGCAACATCTCGCCCGGCCAGAAGAAGGAGACCTGCAACGGCCAGGACGACGACTGCGACGGTACCGCTGACAATGGAAACCTGTGCGGCAAGGGCAACAGCTGCCAGGGCAAAAAGGGGTGCCGCTGCGCCACCAGCCCGGCCTGCGTGGGCGACGAGCAGTGCTGCGGCGGCTCCTGTCAGGACATCCAAAAGGACCCCTCCCACTGCGGCGGCTGCGGCGTGGCCTGCGGCGCCGGCGAGTCATGCTCGGGCGGCGCCTGCCGCTGCGGCGCCACCGTGGGCAAGGTGGGGGGCGGCAAGGCCTGCACCGGCGGCACCTGCTCCGGGGGCGCCTGCCTGGCGTGCAACCCGGGCTCCAACCTGGCCACCGCGGCCGCGGCCAGCTCCTCCGGTGGCGGCTTCGGCGTGCGCGGGCCCGACGCCATGCGCAACAACCTGCTGCAGGCCCAGTGCGACTTCCACTGGGTCAGCGCCGGCAGCGCGCCCGGGGGCAAGTGGGTCCAGTACAGCTGGTCGTCGCCGGTGCTGGTGGGGCGCGTCTGGTTCGACACCTCTCCCCTGAGCGGCTCGTGCAGCCTGAGCTCCGGCCGCACCCTGTACGGCGGCAAGGTGCAGTACTGGTCAGCGGGGGGGTGGAAGAGCCTGGCCGTGGTGTCGGGCAAGACCAGCGACTGGAGCGTCTCCTTCAAGCAGGTGAGCACCACCAAGCTGCGCTTCCATGACCTGCACGCGCCCAACACCATCGGCCAGAAGAGCAACCCGATCATCTACGAGTGGCGGGTCTACTGTAAGTGATCCCCCGGGCTGGCCGGCACCGAGGTCGCCCCCTCCGGGGTGATGGGCGGGCCCGGATCCGGCCACAGGCTCTTGCCGGTCTTGTGCTTCGTGTACCCCAGGTAGATGGTGCTCACGTGCACATGGTGGTGGTGCGACAGGAACCACCCCTGGCCGGTGTTGGTGATCTCCCAGCGTGTGCGCACCTTCATGGTCTTCAGCGCGCGGTTTGAGATGAGCCCCTTCTGGTTCTGCTTGGCCGCCTCCGCCATCATGATCGGGCCGATCTTGCCGTCCACGCCGCACACGCGGATCCGGCCGCTCTCGAAGATCTTGCCCAGGAAGAAGGTGGAGCGGGGCAGGTCCAGGGTGTTGGGGGACTCGGTGCAGTGGTTCACCTTGATCCCGGCGTTGTTGGTCTCGTCGCACACCGGGCGCGGGTCGTTGTCCTTGGTGCCGGTCTGGTAGTAGGCCACGTCGATGTCCACCCCGTTGTTGTGGCTGCCGGGCGGGTGGCGGTATTTGCCCTTGGAGTCCTTGGGCGTCGTGCCGTCCTTGGCGCTGCCGTCGGCCATGCTGATGGGCCAGCTGCCGGGCATCACGCAATTGGTGGCCGCCGAGGCGTACTTGACCAGCTGGAAGGTGTCCCGCCGCAGCCAGGCCCACTGCGACAGGGTGTAGACCTTGAACCCGTCGCCGCCGCTGCGCGGGAGCATCTCCTCGAGCTTCATGCAGTCGGTGCCGTCCCCGCAGCGACGGGGGGGCAGCTTGCAGGTGCTGCTGCCGGTGCAGCCGGAGGTGTCGAAGCGGCACGCCTTGCAGCCGAGGGAGCCGCCGGAATAGCCGAAGGCGCCGCACTTCAGCCCGTCGTGGTCCTTGTCATCGCAGTCTTCGCCAGCCTCCGCCTTTCCGTTGCCGCAGCGGGCCGGGGGATCGCCGGTGCAGAAATAGGCCGCCACCGTGGGGTGCAGCACGCAGCCCAGCCCGCCGGGGCAGTGGGGGTTGTCGCCGTCGCACACGAAGCCGCACAGCTTGCTGCTGCCGCTGGAGAACACGCAGGAGGCGCCCGTGATGGCGGTGCAGTCGCTGCTCTTGGTGCAGGTCTTGGTGCAGTAGCCCATGGTGGTGCTCTGCCCCAGGACCCGCAGGCAGGTCAGGCCCGCCTGGCAGGTGTCTTTCTTGCCGGGTTCACACCGGGCGCCGTAGCCGCTGGTGCCCGACTGCAGATAATCCGCGGCTGGCAGCAGGTCCGGCGCCGCGCTGTCCGGCGCCGAGCTCCGATCCGCCGCGCCGGCGTCGGCCACGGAGGCCGCGCTGTCGGCGGCCCCTGGATCGTCGTCGCTGCAGGCGGCCCCGAGCCCCGCCAGCAGGAGGGTCGTCATAATCAGCTTCGTATGTCTCATGGCGCGCTCCCCTTTGGAGACATTATAAGTCACGGGTCGATCAGGCCGTCGAGCAGCCGCTCGCGCCGCAGCGCCTCCAGACGCCTGAACCGCTCCTCGATGCTTCGAGAGAGCGCCTCTGCGTGGTCCAGGTCTCCGCGGGCGTGGAGCTCACGGCTCAGCATGGGGCACAGGTAGCTGGTGCAGGAGTTGGGACGATGCGCCACGGGCAGCGCGCAACCGCGAGGTCCGCGGAGAGCACACCCGGCGGGCTTCGTGGCCCGGCTCAGCAGGTGATGGGGCCGGGTCCCCGAGCACCACAGCGCCACCAGCTCGTCCGGTGAAAAGAGCTTGTGGGTCGGGCTGGAGCAACAGTCGCCGCCCTCGAAAACCCCCCGGGCCCCGGGCAACCCGCGGGCGCAGGTTGCGCAGGACTGGATCCCCTCGAGCAAGGAGGCCAGCTGTTGGCGGGCGGCCAGCAATTCCAGGGCCAGCGCCCGTTCCTCCCTCGAAACCTGCTCAGCCAACCCGAGCCGGGCCATCGTCTGCCTCAAGCCGATCAGCTCCTGAGCCATGGGCCAGGGGTAGCGAACCAGATCGAGAAAATCGATTGCAATTACAGCCGCTTTTAAATGCTCACAGAAATAGCGGAATTTTCTTTGTAACGATCGGCGGTCCGGGTCGCATTTAAAAATGAGCGACAAAAAGGTAATCATGATTACATGTTTCGCATTCGTCAATGATCTCGGGCTCTCAACTCCACGCCACGCACGAGCCATCAGTATCGCTCTTTTCCTGCTGTTCGTCCCGTCCAGCGCGGCCGCGCGGGTCGATCCTCTCCGCATCATCACCGAGCGCGCCATGCGCAGCGAGATCCTCATCGTGCTCGACACCTCGGGCTCCATGGCGTGGCGCTCTTCGCCGCCCCAGGCGGTGGGATCCGACTGCGAGGGAGACCGCGCCGGCACGGTGGACCTGTGCGGCGATGGCATCTGCACCGGCGCCGAGGGCAGCGCGCTGACCCCCTGCCCCGCCGACTGCCCCACCTCCGATCCCCAGAGCAGCACGCCCGGGCCGACGCCCACCTGCTCGGCCAGCGCCGCGTTCCCATCGCGCCTCTCCATGGTCAAGCGCGTGCTGCGCAACCTGCTGCCCAGGCTCAGCAAGTCAGCCGCGTTCGGCATGGTGACCTTCGCCCAGAGCGGCTACTTCATGTATCGCAAGGCCCTGTCAGGCGGCGCGGTCCACTCCACCAGCGTCTACCTGAGCCGGGCGGAGATGGAGCAGCAGGGCGCATGGGACAAGGACGCCGAGGCCCCACGGGCCGCCTACGCCCGCCACGGCACCGGCTACACCCTGCTGTCCGGCGCCGGCCTCACCGTGACGCGGGACAGCCTCTACGCCCGGCAGGACGACCCCTCGATCCAGACCCGCATCCGCTGGTCCATCGCAGGGCTGACCCACTTCGACGGCCTCCACACCTGGCTGTACCGCGGCAGCTACTATGTCTACGGTCAGCGGGCCGCCGACCCGGCGGTCACCACGACCTCGCCCGATTATCGCGGGCCTCAGTTCACCGACGCGGCCGGCGAGACCTGGGTCCACCACCGCTTCGGCAACAGCTACACCAGCCAGGGGATCTCCGCCTCCAGCGCGGGCGCCGTGGTGGTGCCCCTCTCGCCCGCTGACAGCCAGCCGGCCCAGGACACCAACCTGTTCGGCATCCTGTCGCGCATGGCCCCGGCTCAAAGCGGCGGCCTGTGGGCGTGGGGCGGCACGCCCACCGGGCCCGCCATCCAGACCGCCGAGGCTCACTTCTTCCAGCGCCAGGCCGGCAGCGGGATGTTCGCCGCCGCTGGCGCCGACCCGGCTGCCGCGTGCCGGCCGCGCTTCGTGCTGCTGCTCACCGACGGACAGTCCAACTCCGGCACCAGCCCGGTGACCGCCGCCTCCAGCCTGTACAGCAACCCCGCCTTCGGCGGCAACCCGATCCGCACGGTGGTGGTGGGCCTGCCCGGCCTGCCCTCGGCCGCCATCAGCGAGCTGGACCAGATCGCCGACCGGGGCGACGACGGCCAGAGCAACGGCAGCGCCCACGCCCACTTCGCCAACGACGAGGCCACGCTGATCACGGTGCTGGAGCAGGCCTTCCTGGAGATCCTCCAGGGCGACTACACCACCACGCCGCCCGGGGTGACCAACTCGGGCATGACCGGCGTGTCTCGTGACCTGGCGCTGGTCTCATCCACCCGCTACCCGGGCTGGAAGGGGCACCTGCGCGCCCTGGACCTGACCACCGAGCCGCCCACCGAGCGCTGGGAGGCCGGGGCGCTGCTGGCAGCGCGGCCCTGGAGCTCACGCGACCTCTTCTCCGGCTACCCCGACAGCGCCGGCGGCGAGCCCGTGCGCCTGCTGGCCAAGGACGGGAGCGTCAACCTGGACGGCGGCTGCAGCGGCTGCGGCACCGTGGGGCTGCGAGCGGTCTGGCAAGGCACCGGCGCCACCTTGCCCCCCGACGACGAGATGCGGGCCGTGGTGCGCTGGATGGCGGGCAAAGATCGGCCGTGGAAGCTCGGCCCGATCTTCCGCTCCACGCCGGCCAGCGTGGGCCCGCCGCCGCGCTACGAGGGCGTGGCCGGCCACGAGCAGTTCCGCAAGCTGCACGCCGCCCGTGAGCGCCTGGCCTACGTCACCAGCAACGACGGCCTGCTGCACGCCTTCCGCGTCCGGGACGGCAGCGAGGCGTTCGCCTACGTGCCGCCCAACCTGTGGCCGAAGATCCACGCGCTGTGGAAGCGCGGCGGGCAGCCCAACGACCCGGCCGGCTTCAGCTGGGTGCTGGCCGCCTCGCCGCGGGTGGAGGACATCCCGCCGGCCGCGCCCCCCGGGCAGTGGTCCACCCAGCTGCTGCTGACCATGGGGCCCGGCGACAGCGCTTTTTTGGCCCTGGACATCACCGCCCCGTCAGGCTGCAAGAGCGTGGCGAGCTGCCAGCTCAACACCCCTCCGTTCCGCGTCGTGACCCACTCGCGGGACCTGGGCATGTCGTCGGTGATGGGCGAGACCTGGTCGGTGCCGGCCCTGTTCTACCACCGGCCCGATCCGGCGCAGGAGGACGTCGAGGCGCGCGTGGCCGCGGGCAGCGGCTACGCCCCCACCAGCGCGAGCGACCATTACAACTTCTTCGGCCAGCCGTACCAGTCGCCCGCCTCCGCCCTGCACTCCGCCGCGGGGGCGGCCGTGGACCATGCCACGCTGGCCGACACCGTGGCCGCGGTGGATCCCGACCACGGGCGGCGAGTGGTGGCCACATACCAGGCAGACCTGAACGGCCGCGTGGTGCGCTACCACCGGGGCGATTCAGCCCAGGGCGAGGCTGTGCTGCTGGGCGGCGCGCAGGAGCCGATCTACTACAGCCCGGCCGCGCTCACCCTCGGCGGCGAGGAGGTGCTGTTGGCTGCCGCGTCAGGCTCCACCGAGGAGGCCTCCCCTCAACCAAACGCGGAGGCCACGCTCTACCTGAGCCGGGACGCCGGCCCCTCCGAGCCACCCCCGACGCCGACCATGGCGTGCAAGGCGGGCGCCCTGTGCAGCGGCGCCGCCGGCTGCCCCATCACCAGCGGGGCCACGTGCGCGGGCCCGTCGGGCAAGGCGCTGCCCGTGGCGCCGCCGGTGCTGCTGCGAAACGAGTACCCGGGCGGCGCGCCCACCGACGACGCGTTCTACCTGCTGTACGAGCCGCCGGCGGCGGTGTGCCTCACGGGGAGCTCCTGGCTGGTGCGCGTGTCCGACGGCGGCGCGGGCCCGCAGCTGGTGAGCGCCACCGAGTACAAGGGGGTACGAGCCACCGGGCTATCCGTGGCCAACGGTCGCATCGACCTGGCGGTGGCGCGGGTCGGAGATGCCGGCGAGCCGGCCACAGTGTTCACGGTTTACAAGGCGCTCCAGAACGGCCCGTTGACCGGGGTCAAGCCGTACGTGGAGAGCTGGAAGGAGATCCGTTGAGGTGGGCGACGTGAAGCCCTCGTTGAAACAGGGCCGCGCGCCGGCCACACTTATAGAGGGGGACAACAAGGTGCGCGCCGGGCAGACCGGCGCGCGGGAGAAGCACCCCCTGAAGCCGCGCAGCAAAGAGGACACCCCACAGCGGCCCCCTGCGAGGGAGATCGTGCCCGCCAGCGGCACGTACCACCTCCGGCGCGGGCAGGTGGTGTCCGACAGGGTGGGCGAGCCGCCAGAGCGGCTGCGAGACCGGCTCATCGTGCGCCAGGTGCTGGCCGGCGACCGCGAGCGCTTCTCGCTGCTCATGGACCGCTACCGGGAGCGGATCTTCGCCCTGACCCGGCGCATGGTGGGCAACGAGGCCGAGGCCGAAGACCTGATGCAGCAGACCTTCACCGAGGCGTTCGAGGCGCTCGAGCGCTTCGACCAGCGGCGGCGGTTCCGCACCTGGCTGTTCCGCATCGCCACCAACAACTGCCTCGACTTCCTCAAGAGCCACCGCCGCCTGGAGCACCCCACCGGCGACAGCGGCGAGTACGAGGCGGCCATGTTCGCCGGGCGCATGGATGCGAGCCCCGAGCAGTGGCTTCACACCACCCGGCGCCTGTCCCGCGCCCTCATCGCGCTCAAGGAGCTGAAGCCCAAGTACCGCCTGCCCGTGATCCTCAAGGACCTCGAGGGGCTGAGCTACGAGGAGATCCAGGAGGTGATGGACCTGCCGCAGGGCACCCTGCGCATCAGGGTCCACAGGGGCCGGGCGCGCATCCGCGAGCTGCTCAAGCGGCTGGAGGGGCAGTAGCCTGGATATTGCGCCAAGGGGCTGTCACGAGGCGTCCGGGACCGAGGCGCAGGGGACCCACGACGACGAAAGCATACTGGTGCGTATGGTGAGGCGGCGCGGGAGCCGCTGCGCCGACGGTAACGGACGCCGCAGCAGGGCATCTGGCGCAATATCCAGGCCAAGGGCCAAGGCTTGCTCCAACTCATGCTCTCATGCACGCTGGTGCGATGAGTGATCCTGACGCCACCCCCGCCCCCCCAAGACAGCACCGCATCATCAGAGATCTCGGCCGCCTGTACCACGCCCAGATCTCGCTGGCCGAGTGGGCCGGGCTGGCGGGCTTCACCAAGCAGATCGCCGTCTGGCGCGTGTTCCCGGAGCTCTGCCGCGATGAGTCCGTCTCGAACCTGTTGATCAGCGACATCAACGAGGCCGCGAGGCTGGCCAACGGCCCGTTGACCCAGATCCTGAACGTATGGCGCGGTGCCTCCGGCATCGAGATCGCGGTGGAGCATGTCAGCGGGCTCTCCCTCGCCGACCTCAACCTCATGGCTCGCGAGCAGGGAGAGCTGTTGCCGCTGCCGCTGGTGCTGGCGGTGCTGCTCGACGTGGCCCGTGTGCTCGACCGACTGCACGGCGAGCAATCCGCCAGCGGGGCCATCACCCATGGCGACCTCCGCCCCGAGCAGATCCTGCTCTCCTTCGACGGCACGGTGAAGTTGACCGGGCTCGGCTTCGGCCGCTTCCTCCAGGCCGCGAGCCCCGACGGCCAGTGGTGCGTGTTCAGCGGGCGATGCTACCAGCCGCCCGATCGTCTTGAACGCGCCCCCCGGCAGCGTGCAGCGCCCGGCGTCGATTGCTTCTCCCTCGGCGCCATCTTGCTGGAGTCCGCCACGGGTCACCTCCTGTATGGCGGCGGCCATGAGCAGCGCCTGCTGGCGGCGCTCCACGAGCCCGCCGAGCCGATCCAGGACGCGCTGCCCCCCCTGCCCGGGCAGCTCGCCGACGTGATCGCGCGGGCCTGCGCCCTGAACCCAGGGGAGCGCTTCACCGAGATGGAGCAGCTGAGCAGCGCGCTTCATTCCTCGCTGTTCGAGCTGGGGTGCACCCGCCCGGGCAGGGAGCTGATCCGCGAGGGGCTGGAGGGGGTCAAGGCCAGGCGGGCGCGACGGCCCGATGACAGCCAGCGCGCCCTGGCCTCGCGGGGCGCGGCGAGGGCCGGCGCCGCCGTGACGGCGCCTACCCAAAGCCGCCGCGCGACCGCGGGCACCTTCACCGGGCCGCTCATCGGGCAGCAGAGCGTCCTGGAGCGCATCGGCCGCTCGCTGGAGGCGGCTGGACAGGGGCAAGGGCAGGCGCTGCTGGTGACGGGCGAACAGGGGATCGGGCGCAGCCGGTTGCTGGCCGAGGTGGGCCAGCGTCTCTCCAGCTCCCAGGGTCAGGTGGCCTGGCTGAGGGTCCAGCCCCGGGAGGACGAGCACACCGTGGGGCACGCCGCGATCCTGCGCCTGCTGGCCTCGGCCATCGGCCTCGACCCGGCGTGCGAGCTGGCCGATCTGGCCGCTCAGTCGGAGCGGCTCAGAGCGTTCGGGCTCGAGCCCAGGCTAATCGCCGCGGTGTGCGGCCTGCTGGGAGAAGGGGCTCCGCCGGAGCCGGCAAGGGTCGCGGGGCACCTGAGCCAGGCGACGATTCGCTGCATCGCGGGGCTGAGCTGGGAGTCGACGACCCTCGTCACCTGGGATGATCTGCACTGGACCGACGCGGCGTCTTTCGACCTGCTGGGAGAGCTGCTGGATCAGATCGCGCTGCTGCCCGTTGTCTTCCTGCTCGCCGCGCCGGCGTCGTTCGAGCCGCGCTGGTCCGTCCCCGCGCCGCCCAGGGTGCAGCTCCCGCCGCTTTCCCGCGAAGAGTGCTACCACCTGCTGCTCAGCACGGAGGATCGGGCCAGGCGCATCGCCCCGGCCCTGCTGGACCTGCTGGTTGATCGATCGTCTGGAAACCCGTCGCTGCTGCAGGAGGAGCTGGACCTGCTGACCGAGGCACGGAGGGTCGAGGTGGTGGATGGGTGCCTGGCCCTCTGTGGAGATGACAGCCAGCCCCTGCCCGAGCTCGGGGCCGCTGTACGCCTGAGGCTCCAGGGGCTCTCCCGGGGCGCTGCCTCCGTGGCCAACGCCGCCGCGCTCGCCGGGCCGACGCTGGACGAACACCTGCTCACGGCGGCCACGGGGCAGAGCCCCGAAGTTGTGCAGTGCGCCCTGGCGGACCTGGTCCAGCTGCGGATGCTGCGCCGCGACTCCAGGGGTCTCTCATTCGGCCACCAGCGGCTGAAGCAGGCCGTGCTGGACCAGATCCCCGCCGCCGAGCTGAGCCCGCTCCGGCGCCGGGTGGCGTCGGCGATCATCGAGGGAGCAGACGAGCCGGGCCTGGTGGACCACGCCGCCTCGCTGCTGGCCGAGGCTGGTGATCTTGTCATGGCGGCCAGGGAGATCAGCCGCGCCGCGGCGCGCCAGCAGCGCAGGGGAGACCTGCAGGGCGCTGCGTCACGCTATGACCGCGCGCTCCAGTGGTTCCACGAGTCTGGCGGCGCCACGCCGCGGATGGAGCTGGAGCTCTGCGTCGAGACGGGCGCTTGCGCCCTGCACTGCCTCGACCTCGAGCTCGGAGAGCGCGCCCTGCGCCGCGCCGTCGAGCTGGCTGACCGCTCCGATGACGCACGCGTCGGGGCCCAGGCCAGGGTGCTGCTATGCCGCGTACACGCCCGTCAGGGTCGCCTTGACGAGGCGGTGGCTCGGGCCCGTGAGGCGATCCCCATGGCCGAACGTTCAGAGGATCAGCTGATCCTGGCCCAGGCTTACGCCGCCGTGGGCGAGAGCTACCAGCAGTGGGGCGAGTACGGCCCGGACCTGGAGTACATCACCACCGCGCTGCGCATCGCCGGCGAGGCAGGTGATCTGGCGCGGGTCGGCGAGTACCTCCAGCTGGCGGTGATGCACGCCGGCGGGGTCGGCGAGTACGACCGCACCCTCGAGGACCTGGCCCGGGCGCACGCCATCGCCGACGCAGAGGAGGACCCGGTCCTGACCTGCCAGCTGCTCAAGGCCGAGGGGCTGCTGCAGTTCTTCATGGGGCAGCCCGAGGTCGCCCTGGCGACGAACCTCAAGGGGGTCGCCAGGGCGCGAGACCACGGCCTGGCCGAGGTGGAGATCGTGATGCTGCACAACGCCGGGGACAACCACCTGCTGATGGGCAATATGTCAGAGGCGCTGTTCTACTTCAACGAGTCGCTCCGCCGCTCCCGCGCCACCCGGTTCGATCGCCTCACCGAGGCCAACGAGATGTTCATCGGCTTCATCGAGGCGGCCCACCTCGGCGCGGAGACTGGCTTCGAGCGGCTCCGCGCTGCCGTCGAGTCCGGCAGGCAGCTGGGGCGGATCTGGAACGTGACCCAGGGCTGCCAATTGCTGGGGCGCGCGCTGCTGCAGCAGGGCAACCCCGCCGAGGCGCTGGTCCACCTCGAGGAGTCGGTCCGACTGGCCGAAAAGAGCGGCGTGAAGTACTTCATCGATGAGGCGCGCGGCTGGCTCGAGCGCGCCCGCGAGGGAGCCGCGAGGTAAGCCCAGGGCTCGCGGGTCGGAGCAGCGTCCGGACTGGTCAGGGGTCCCCCTGTGGGAGGAGGCCTTGCCGTCCAGGGACGCCACGCCGTCCCGGACCGCGCGGATCCTTCTGGCCAGGCGTCGGTACTTCGGGTGGTTGCGGGCAGGGGGTGCTATAAGTCCTGCTTCAGGGATGGTTCGCCATGGAGGATGACAAGACGTTCGAAGCGCTGGGGCTGGATCGGGAGCTGCTGGCCGGCATCGCCGACCTCGGCTTCGAGACGCCCACCTCCATCCAGCGGGCCGTGATCCCCGGGCTGCTGCAGAGCGGCGGGGACATGGTGGCGCTGGCCCAGACGGGCACCGGCAAGACCGCGGCTTATGGCCTGCCCATCATCCAGACGGTGGAGGCGGCCAGCTCGGGTACCCAGGTGCTGATCCTCTGCCCCACCCGGGAGCTGTGCCTCCAGATCACCCGCGACCTGACGGCCTACGGCAGGCACAAGCCCGGGGTGCGCACGGTGGCGGTGTACGGGGGCGCCTCCATCGAAAAGCAGATCATGGCCCTGCGTCGGGGGGCCCACATCATCGTGGCCACGCCGGGCCGGATCCACGACCTCGTCCGGCGCAAGTCCGCGCGGCTGGGCGCCGTGGGCCGGGTGGTGCTGGACGAGGCCGACGAGATGATGAGCATGGGCTTCACCGAGGACCTGGAGGCGATCCTGGCCCAGGTGCCGGACGCCGCCCAGAAGCTGCTCTTCTCGGCCACCATGCCCCGGCAGGTGGCGGCCATCGCCAGCCGCTTCATGACCGACCCGGCGGAGATCGCCGTGGGCCGGCGCAACGCGGGCGCCGACAACGTCACGCATATCTGCTACACGGTGCGCGAGCAGGACCGCTACCTGGCGCTCAAGCGGGTGGCCGACGTCCACCCGGCGATGTACGGCATCGTCTTTTGCCGCACCCGCGTGGAGACGCAGCAGGTGGCCGAGATGCTGATCCGCGACGGCTACGACGCTGACGCCCTGCACGGCGACCTGAACCAGCCCCAGCGCGACCGGGTGATGAACCGCTTCCGGGCCAGACGCCTGCGCATGCTGGTGGCCACCGACGTGGCGGCCCGGGGGCTGGACGTCGACGAGCTGACCCACATCATCAACTACAACCTGCCCGACGACCTGGAGGTCTACACCCACCGCAGCGGCCGCACGGGCAGGGCCGGCCGGGCAGGCACCTCGGTGGTGATCACGCGCCGGCGGGACAGAGCGAAGCTGCGCCGCATCGAGCAGCTGGTGAAGGGGAAGTTCGAGTTCCACTCGCCGCCCTCGGGCGAGCAGGTCTGCAAGGCCCAGCTCAAGGCCCAGGTCCGCCGCGTGCTGGACGTGCGCGTGGAGGAGGAGCAGCTGGGCAAGTACCTGCCCGACCTGCAAGAGATGCTGCAGGACATGTCCCGGGACGACCTGATCAAGCGCTTCATCTCCCTGCAGGCCAACCCGATCCTGGACTACTACCGGCGGGCGCCGGACCTGAGCCTGCCCGACCCGAAGCCGGCGCCCGGGGCCAAATGGAAGAAGAAGCCCGGCCAGTTCACCTTCAAGACGCTGCGCATCAGCCTGGGCAAGAAGGACCGGATAACGCCGATGAAGCTGATGGAGCTGATCAACGCCGCCACCCCGGGGCGCACGGTGGAGATCGGCCGCATCGACATCCGCCCGACCCACACCATCATCGAGGTGGATGGCAAGTCCGCGGCGAGGGTGCTCAGCTCCCTGCGCGGCGTCGTGCACGCGGGCAAGAAGCTCGACGCCACCCTCGCCGAGGCGTCCGGCCCCTGGCGGCAGGGCAAGGGGCGGCCCGGGCGAGGCCGCGGACAGCGGCGCGCGGGTGATTCACCCCCGTGGCGACCCGGCTCCGGCGGCGGCCAGAAGCGGGGCGGCAAGCCGCCGTGGGCCTCGCGCAAGGGTAAACAGTCGAAGAAGCCCCGGCGCCCGTGAGTCGTGAGGGCAGCGCGGCTGCGTTGAAATGAACCAGCGCCGGCCGGCTGATTCAGAAGGTGAACGAGAGGGCGCTGCGGCAGCTGCGGGTGATGGTCACGGACCAGAGCGACTCGCCCGGGCCGGGCTCATCCATCTGCTCGGGCGCCTGGTGAGGCAGGCCCTGTAGCAGCGCCTCGCAGTGAGCCGCGAAGCGCACGGCGGCGTCCATGTCCTCGAAGGCGCAGACCACCGCGCCGTCCACGTCGTCGATGTTGTTGCAGTCCCCGCCGAAATCCTCCTCGCACGCCTCCTCGAGCTGATCGCAGAGCGCGCCCACCTCCTCGCCGATCTTCTTCAGGTCCCAGCTCACCTCCACAGAAACCTGATCCAGACTCCAATTGGTGGCCATGGCTCCTCCCGTGATGGATCGAATTGAGCCAGCAGCGTAGCCCAGCTTTGCCGCTGGAGCATCTGCAAAGCTATCGCCCCCATGGCTCCCGTGAGTCGACGTATACTTCGGGCATGACCGACGATCGGGAAGAAGAGCAGCTCTCCGCAAGGCAGCTCCGCCGCCGCGAGGTGAAGCGGGCCGGGCGGCGCTCGGCTGCCGCGGCCCACACGCTGATGCTCATGCCGGAGCACCTCTTTACCCGGCTCGACCTTGACCAGGAGCTGCGCGAGGCGTTCACCGGCGCCCGGGCCATCAGGAACACGGGCGCTCGCCGGCGTGAGGAGCGGCGCCTGGCCGGCGTGCTGCGCCAGGGCGGCCTGGACGAGCTGGAGGCCCTCCTGGCCCGGCAGGACCAGGCCGGACAGGCCGACGCGCGCCTGTTCAAGCAGGTGGAGGCGTGGCGGGAGCGGCTGCTGACCGACAGCAAGGACGCCCTGGCGGAGTTCTATGAGCAGCACCCCGGGCAGCAAGGCTCGCCCCTGCACCAGCTGGTGCGCCAGGCCATCAGCGAGCAGACAAAGGGCAAGCCGAAGGGCGCCAAGCGGGCCCTGTTCCGCCACATCGCGGCGGTGCTGCGGGAGCGCGAGCCGGACGCGCAGGGCTGAGGCCCGGGACCTGTGGGCGTCGGGGCCACGGCGGGGTGGCGCCCGGCAGAAGGCTACTGGTAGCGGTGGTCGATACGCCAGACCGTCTGGCAAGGCCGGCAGATGGCCGAGGCCAGGCCCGAGTTGCGGCGGGTCCTGCCGGCGGTGGCCTTGAACACCGGGCCCGACATGTCCTCGTCGCACTGCAGGCAGCCGTTGAGGGAGCCGTCGGGCAGGTTGTAGGGCTCCTTGGCCAGCAGGCTCTTGAGGCAGACCTCCAGGCAGACCTGCGCGTCGTTCATCGCGTTGTAGGACCACGCGCGGGCGCAGGGCGCGGTGAACCCCACCGCCTTGACGATGCAGGCGTCCACCTTCTCCACCTTGCCTCCCAGGTTGGACATGGCGCACTTGCGCACCGGCTCGGTCTGGTCCGGGATGCGGGCGTAGACCTCGAGGTCCGCCAGGGACGAGCACGCGCCGCAGGCGCCGCCGTGGGTCACCTTGGCCCCGGCGCCGATGGCCACGGCGATGCTCGCGCTCACGGTGCTCTCCTTGAAGGTCTGCAGCCGGTAAGTCTTGCTCCCGGTCACCACCACACCGCAGACGGCGGTGGGCGGCGGCTTCAGCCCGGGGGTCGTCTTGTAGGGTGACTGCTTCATCACCGCGGGCGGGCTGTCCAGCTTCCAGGCGCGCAGGGAGGCCAGCGCCGCGGCGTCCCAGGTCCGCGGCGTCCAGGTGGCGTCGCCCACGATGCGCGGAAAGCAGGCCGCCGCGTCCAGCCCGGTGCTGGCGTTGGGCTGGCCGTAGAGCCCGGCGCACGTGGGATCTTTGGCCGGAGGATCCACCAGGGGCTCGTCACCGCAGCCGGGCAGCGCGCAGCCGAGCAACAGCAGCCAGGGCCAGACCAACCGGAGATTGAGCCATCGGTGCATACCGCCACCATAGCAAGGCCCAACCTGCCGCGCTCAGGTTTCCAGGTTCAGGCTGCGCCTGAACATCCAGCTCCGGACATCCTCGGCGCCCATGACCCAGAAGGTGTACGCGCGCGCGGCGGTCAACGCGACCCGCGGACGATCAATTATCGTTCGGGTTCAGCAGCCCCCCTCGTCTTCTGCCGGGAGGCTTACCAGCAGGACCAGGAGGTGGCGGCCACCTTGGCGGTCAGGGCGTAGACCTGGCCGAGGTACGAGCCGTTGCACCCGTCGTGGTAGAGGTAGGTCAGCGAGCTGACGGCCTTGGTGGGGCTCGGGTTGGTGAAGGTCTGCTGCTGAAAGCCGGTGCAGCAGGGGCCCGGGCTGTTGCCGATGCAGACGGTCTTGGCGTTGGTGCCGCTGGCCGCGGCGCAGGAGCAGTCGTGGGGTACGGTGACCTGAGCCAGGGACGAGCTGCCGTCGGTGTAGGTGAAGGTCAGCTTGTGCAGGGTCGCCTTGCAGCGCCCGCCCCCGGCGATGGAGTGGACCGAGGTGATGAAGGTCTCTCCGTCGGGGCTGGCCAGGGTGACGCCCAGGTGGGAGAGGCCCGTGACCTTGCCCGATGGTTTGGGTCCGGTGAGGAACGGCACCGAACCGTAGGTGGCCATGGTCGACGAGAGCCAGTTGTTGGGGCAGTCGGTCTTGGAAAACAGCCCGGTGTCCTGGCGCAGGTGGGCCCAGCCGCTGGTCCCCTTCTTCCAGTGCTTGCCCAGGGCGGGGCAGGAGCAGGTGCCGGCCTTGCACTTCTTGTTGTTCGAGCAGGCCGCGCCGCACTTGCCGCAGTTGTTGCTGTCGGTGAGCAGGTCCACGCACTTGGCGCCGCAGCAGCTCTTGCCCGCGGCGCAGGCTGACCCGCACTTGCCGCAGTTCTTGCTGTCGGTCTGCAGAGAGGTGCAGGTGCCGCTGCAGTTGGTCTGGCCGCCCAGGCAGGTCACGACGCACTTTCCAGAGGAGCAGACCTTGCCCGCAGGGCAGGCCGCGGCGCACTTGCCGCAGTTCTTGTGGTCGTTGTTGAGGTTGACGCAGGCGCCGCTGCAGTTGGCCTGCCCCGGCGGGCAGCTCAGGATGCAGGCGCCCTTGGTGCAGACCTCGCCCGACTTGCACGCCGCGCCGCACTTGCCGCAGTTGAGGTTGTCCGA
>CAZEFW010000033.1:47950-64202 GCA_964511535.1 uncultured Myxococcales bacterium
CGCACTTGCCGCAGTTGAGGTTGTCCGACTTCAGGTTGACGCAGGTGCCGTTGCAGTCGGTCAGCCCGCTCTGGCATGACAGCCCGCACTGCCCCGCGGCGCAGACCTGCCCCGCCTTGCACGCCGCGCCGCACTGGCCGCAGTGGAAGTTGTCCGTCTTGAGGCTGACGCAGGTGCCGGCGCACGCGGTGAGCCCGGCCTGGCAGCTCAGCGCGCAGGCGCCCGCCGAGCACAGCTCGCCAGCCTTGCACGCCGCGCCGCACTTGCCGCAGTTGGCGTTGTCGGTCTTGAGGTTGGTGCAGGTGCCGGCGCAGTCGGTCAGCCCGCTCTGGCAAGACAGCCCGCAGGCGCCCGCCGAGCACACCTGCCCCGCGGCGCAGGCCTTGCCGCAGGAGCCGCAGTTGCTGTTGTCGGTGTTGAGGCCGGCGCAAAACGCCGCGCCCGCATCGCCGCCGCCGCACTTGCTCTGGCCCGGAGGACAGCTCAGGGCGCAGGCGCCCGCGGAGCAGACCTCCCCCGCCTTGCACGCCGCGCCGCACTTGCCGCAGTTGGCGTTGTCCGACTGAAGGTTGGTGCAGGTGCCGCTGCAGTCGGTGAGCCCGGCCTGGCAGCTCAGGGCGCACTTGCCCGCGGAGCAGACCTCCCCCGCCTTGCACGCCGCGCCGCACTTGCCGCAGTTGGCGTTGTCCGACTGAAGGTTGGCGCAGGACGGCGCGCCCGCGTCGCCGCCGCCGCACTTGCTCAGCCCCGAGGGGCAGGTCATGGCGCAGGCGCCCGCCACGCAGACCTGGTCCTTGCCGCAGGCGTTGCCGCACTTGCCGCAGTTGTTCGGGTCGTGGCTGGTGTTGGTGCAGGCGGCGCCGCACTTCTGCGTGCCAGGCCCGCAGACCAGCCCCCGGTCGCGCTGGCCGAGGTCCGGGATCAGCTCTGCGTCGTCACTGCATGCACCCAGCAGGGTGACCAACCCGGCCAGTAAGATCGCTCTGTTCATCGTCCCCTCCGAGGTTTGGCTGCCATGTTACCAGGGCCCCGGCGGCTGGCGCCGCCGAATGCCAGAATGCCAGAATGCCAGGGCGCCGGAATGCCAGAATGGGCAACGGCGGCCGAGGCCTCCTACTGCGCGCAGGCGTGGTCCGCTGGTGTGCCCTGGTGGATCACGCGGCCGTCCTTCCAGGTGACGCGGGCTTCGTCCCAGATCTGGCGCAGCAGCTGACAGCGTGACGTCGACAGCACGGACAGATCCCAGGCCTGCCGCTGACCCAGCTCCGTGGTGGCGCTCAGGGTAGCGCCGTCGAGCTTCAGGTGGGTCACCGGTCCGTGCAGGCGGGTCTGGTACAGGGGCTGGCCCGAGGCGCGATCCCAGATGCCGAGCAGGCCGCTCTCGAAGCCCACCGCAACGGTGTTCATGGGCGCCTGCGCCGTGGCCTCCACCTTGCTGGCCGGCGCGCCGCGCAGGGAGCTCCCCGGCGCCGGGTCGGGCGACGATCCCTTCGCGCGGGGAGGCGCGGCGCCCCAGGCCGAGGCGCCGCTGGCCAGATCCCAGACCCGCACGGTGCCGTCATCGCTGGCCGTGGCCGCCCGGGCGCCGTCGGGTGAAAAGCGCAGCATGTTCACCTCACCGCGATGTCCGCGCAGCTCCCGCGGCGACTTTGCCGACAGTGAGAGCAGCCGCGCCACGCCGTCGGCCGAGGGCACCCCCACGCGCTGGCCGTCCGGGTGGAAGGCGAGCCAGTAGACCCGCTTGGGCAGCGTGGCCAGCACCCGTCCCAGGCCGCTGGCCAGGTCCCAGACCCGCACGGTGCGGTCGGCGCCGCCGCTGGCCAGGGCGCGGCCGTCAGGCGAGAACGCCACGCCGTAGACGGTGTCGCCGTGGCCGCGCAGCACCCGGGGCGCGCGGGCGCGGCTCAGGTCCCACAGGCGCACGGTCTTGTCGTAGCTCCCGGACGCCAGGGTGCGGCCGTCGGGCGAAAAGGAGAGGCCGTAGACCGACGCCTCGTGACCTCGCAGCACCTCCGCCGCCCGGCCCGCGGGCGCATGCCACAGCCGCACGGTCTTGTCGTAGCCGGCGGACGCCAGCCGCTCGCCGTCGGGCGAAAACGCCACGGCGAACACCTCACCCGAGTGTCCGGACAGCAGCCGCCGCTCGCGGCCTGTGCGCCGCTCCCACAGGCGCACCATGTGATCGGCGCCGGCGCTGGCCAGCAGCTGACCGTCCGGGCTGTAGGCCACCGCGAGCACGCCGTCGGGGTGCCCCGACAGCACCCGGCGCAGGCGCCCGTCGGCGGCTCCCCAGAGGCGCAGCGAGCCGTCGCGCCCCCCGCTGGCCACCTCGGCGCCGTCCGGTGAAAACGCCACTGACCACACCGAGGCCCCGTGCCCCGCGCCGGCCGCCGGCTCCCCCTGCATGTCCGCGCGCCACAGGCTCACGGCCTGGTCCCGGCCGGCGGTGGCGAGCAGCTTACCGTCGGGGCTGAAGGCCACCCCCACGACCGCGCCGTCATGGCCCGAGAGCACGCGCAGCTGCGCCCCGCTCGCCACCGAGAAGATGCGCGCCGTCCGGTCGTAGCCGCCGCAGGCCAGCTGCGCGCCGTCGGGCGAAAACGCCACGCTGTCCACCGTGTCGCCGAAGCCGGTCAGCTGGCGCTCGGTGCTGCCGTCGGCCAGGCGCCACAGCCGCACCGCCGCGTCGGCGCCGGCGGTGGCGAGCCGCTTGCCGTCAGGCGAAAAGGCGACCCCGTAGACGCCGGCGCCGTGGCCGCGCAGCTCCCGGGGCTTTTGCCCCGCGTCGGCCGTGGCGAACAGCCGCACCACCCCGTCGTAGCTGCCGGAGGCGAGGGTCTCACCGTCGGGGCTGAAGGCCACCGCGTAGACGCCGGAGCCGTGGCCGCCCAGGGTCCGCAGGCTGGTCCCGTCCGAGGGCCGCCACAGGCGCACCGTCTTGTCGTAGCTGCCCGACGCCAGCTGCTGGCCGTCGGCGGAGAAGGCCAGGTCCCACACCGCGCCGCTGTGCTTGACCGCCAGGGTGCGACCGGTGGGCTGCTTGCTGAGGTCCCACAGCCGCACCTCGCCGTTCCAGCTGCCCGAGGCGAGGGTCTTGCCGTCCGGGGCGAAGGCGAGGGAGAGGACCTGATCAGTGTGGCCGCGCAGCCTGGCGCGCACTTGCCGCGTGCGGGCGTCGAGCAGGTAGACCGTGCGCCCGGCGCCGCCGGCAGCCACCAGGTCGCCGGCCGGGCTGAAGGCCACTGCCCACAGGGGCGCGCCGAGGGTGCGCGACCAGACCAGGGGCGAGCGCCGCAGCCGCCACCAGAGCAAACGCGCCCGGGCAGAGTCCCGGCTCTGCAGCGACACCCGCAGCAGCGCCCGGGCCTCCAGCGGATCGCCCCGCTCCAGCGCCGAGCGCGCGCTGAGCAGCTGAGCCTCGGCGCGCTGGGTCACCGCCAGCCGCTTCTGCCGCAGGAAGGTGACCGCCGCCAGGGAGGAGACCAGCGCCGCGGCCACCAGCAGCGCCGCCGCCGCGCCCCAGCGCAGGCGCCGCCGCGCCCGGGTCCGCGCCTCCAGCGCCCGCGCCTGCTGCAGGAACAGCCGCACCCGCCCCGGGATCTCCTCCGCGCCCCCATGGGCCAGGGTGCGCTCGGCCTCGGCCAGGGCATCGCCCTGCCACAGCTCCTGCGGCCGACGCCCGCGGCCGTCCCACAGCTCGGCGGCCTGGCCCAGCTCCCGCAGCAGGCGAAGCTCGTCGCGGCTGCTGGCGATCCACCCAGCCAGGCGGTCCCAGCTGCGCAGCAGCGACTCGTGAGCCAGCTCGTAGGTCACACCGTCGGCCTCCTCGACGCCGTCCGCGTCGGTGCGCCGCACGGCCACCAGCCTGCCCTGCACCAGGTGATCGAGCACCTGCTCCGCCACCGGCCGTTCGAGCCCTGACAGCAGCTCCTGCCCTGCCCGCCCGCGCCGGGTGCCCAGCTCGTTGACCAGCCGCAGCAGCAGGGCGCGGGCCACCACGACCCGCCCGGCGGGCAGCGCGTCGAGCACGCTGTCGGCGTGGCGCGCCAGGGCGCCGGCGACGCCCCCGGCCTGGCGGTACACCTCGGCCAGCAGCCGGCGCGCCTGCCGGTCGCGGCCCTCCCACAGCAGCCGGGTGGTGAACTGCAGCAGCGGCAGCGCGCTCACCTCCCCGCGCACCTCGCGCACCATGAGGCCTGGCAGCTCCGGGTCGTCGTAGGCGTAGCCCACCGCCTCGAGAGGCTCCGTGACCACCCGGCTTAGGGCGGCCTCCTCCGGGTTGCGCAGCACCGAGACGCGGCCAAGAGGCTCCCGCGCTCGCGGATCCACCGCCAGCCGGCCGAGGAAGTCGTCGCGCAGGGTGCACACGACCCGCACCGGGTCGCCGGGATCGTCCCCCGCGCCCGACAGCGCCCGGAGGAACTCGCGCTGGGTCGCCGCGTCCACGCCGTGGGTGCACAGCTCCTCCAGCTGGTCCACCAGCAGCAGCACCCGGGCACCGCGCTCCCGGCCGAGCCGCCGCAGCAGCAGGTTGAGCCGCAGCGGCGCCTCGCGCAGCTCCCGCTCCAGCGCCGCGCGCTCCTGTCCGGTCGCCCGGGCCAGGACCCCCGCCAGGGCGACGAAGGGCGCGGCGCCGGGCCGCAGCCGCAGCACCTGCCACTCGGCCTGCTCCCGCAGGCGCGGCACCACGCCGGCCTGCACGAAGGAGGTCTTGCCCACGCCGGTGGGCCCCACCACCGTGAGCACTCCCTGGTCCCGCAGCAGCTCGAGGAAGGCCGCGGTCTCCGGCTCCCGGCCGAAGAAGGCGGCCGCGTGCTGCTCGTCGAAGGGGAGCAGGCCACGAAACGGGCCGCGCGCCTCGTCCTCGCCGTCCCTGGCGCCGCCGGACCGGGGCTGCAGGCAATGGGTCAGCCGCTGGCGCACCGCGGCCGCGTCGGGCCGACGCGACGGCTCACGCTCCAGGCAGGCGGCCACCAGCTCGGCCAGGCCGGCGCCCACCTCGTCGGGGCATCGCGGCGCGCGCTCGCCAGCGGTCACCAGCCGGCGCAGCTCGGCCAGCGACCCGGCGGAAAATGGCCGCCGCCCCAGCAGCAGCTCGTACAGCATCACCCCGAGGGCCCAGATGTCCGCCGCAGGCGCGGGCGCCGCCCCCTGCCACAGCTCGGGGGCCATGTAGGCCGGCGTGCCGCAGGCGGCGCCGCCGTCTCCCTGCTCTGCCGCCGCGGCCCGGGCCAGGCCGAAGTCCACCACGCGCAGCCGCCCGTCGGTGGGCAGGATCACGTTGGCCGGCTTCAGGTCGCCGTGCACCACGTCGCCCGCGTGGGCCTCCTCCAGCGCCTGGGCCAGGGCCATGCCCACCCGGATGACCGTGCCGCGCCCGAGCCGCTCGACGCCCATGCGCTGCCGCAGGGTCTGACCCTCCAGGTACTCCAGCGCCAGGTAGGGCAGGCCCCGCCACACGTCGGCCTCGTGGATCGTGACGATGTGGGGGTGGTTGAACCGGGCGGT
Organism: uncultured Myxococcales bacterium; assembly: GCA_964511535.1. Taxonomy (GTDB): domain Bacteria; phylum Myxococcota_A; class Polyangia; family CAZCFB01; genus CAZCFB01. The sequence goes on from CAZEFW010000033.1 coordinate 53,459, forward strand.
GGTGCGCGCCTCGGCCAAAAAGCGCTCCACCGCCGCGGCGGAGCCGAGGGCCTCCGGCCGCACCACCTTGAGCGCCACCCGGCGGCCGAGTCGGGTGTCGCGGCACAGGTACACCTCGCCGGTGCGCCCCTTGCCCAGCAGCCGCATGACGCGGAAGCGGTGGATCTCGGCGCCCGGCTCGATGGCGTCCCCCAGGCGGTAGCCGTCCGCCGCGCTCCCCTCGCCGCGCACGGCCGCAGAGACCAGGGCGCGGCAGGCGGCGCAGCTCGCGATGTGCTCCTCGCAGGTGGCGCGCTCCTCGGCCGACAGCGCCCCCTCCAGCAGCTCGAGGACCGCCTCCTCGTCGAGGCAGGTCACGGATCCTCGTCGAGCAAGAACCGCTCGATGCTCGCCTCGAGCTGGCTCTGGATCAGGCGCATGATGCTCTCCAGCTCCTCGCCGCCCACGCTCAGGCGCTCCATCAGCGCCCGGCGGGTGCGCTGCTCGAGATCGCGGCGGATGCGCGCCAGCCAGCGGGCCACCGTGGCCCGGTGCACGCCGTAGATGGCGCCCATCTCGTCGATGTTGAGCCGCTCGAGGTAGTGGTAGGCGAGCAGGTTGCGCTCCTTGCTCTGCAGCGACAGCAGCGCGGCCTCGAAGGCGGCCTTGAACTGCTTGCGGTAGCGCGCCTTGAGGTGGCGCAGCTCCGGGTCCTCCGGCGCCACGCGACGCTCGAGCACCTCCTCCTCCAGCTGCACTTCACGCCGGCCGCGCGCCTTGAGGAAGTTGAGCGCGCAGCGGATTGCGGCCACGCGCAGCCAGGAGCGCAGGGCGCCGCGCCCGCTGTACTGGGTGATGCGCGGCGGGCGCTCGCCGTCGTCCACCAGCAGGCGGTGCCGAAGCAGCTGCTTGATCTCGCCCAGGTTGGCCGCGGCGTCGGGCATGGTCCGCAGGGCGGCGTCCACGCCCACCGGGAAGCAGCGCCGCTCCAGCTCCTGGATCGCGTCCTCGCGGCCCAGCCCGCAGGCCCAGGCCAGCGCGAGGTCGCCCACGTGCAGGCGGTCGATGAGCTTGACCATCCGGGCCCCCTCGGGCAGGCGCTCGGCCAGGTGCCCCAGGAACGCGTCAGTGGGGATCTCCCCCGGCAGCTCCGCCTCCCGCACCCGGTCCATGGCCCTGGCCAGGGCCTCCTCGAGTTCGGGGCCGGCCGCCTCCGCCGCCTCGCGCAGATCTGGCGAAAGGTGCGGCGTCAGCAGCGCCGTCAGGTTGTGGTCTCTCGTGCGCGGCATGCCCCCCCAAGCTATCGGTTTTGTGGGGTTGAGTCTAATTGCCCATGCCACCCTCGCCGAGTAGACTCCACCGTCATGGATGCGCTGGAACAGCAGATCAAGGAGAAGCTCATCGAGGTGCTCGAGCTGGACATCGAGCCCGCAGAGATCGACAACGATCAGCCTTTGTTCGGCGAGGACGGGCTCGGGCTCGACTCGGTGGACGGCCTCGAAGTGGCGGCCATGCTCCAGCTGGAGTTCGAGGTGGAGATCCCGAACCGCGATCAGGCCGACAGGGTGCTCGCCAGCGTGGACGCCATGGCCGGATACATCCGCCAGCAAAAAGGGGAATGAGCGCCCCCCGGATCGTCATCACCGGCATGGGCATCGCCTCTGCCGTGGGCTGGACCTTGCAGGAGACCTGGGACGCGCTCGCCGTCGGGCGCAGCGGCCTCGGCGCGCTGACCCTGTTCGAGTCGGAGCGGTGCGGCGAGCTGCCCGTGGGGCAGGTGCCGGGCGATCCGGCGCGGCGCAGCGGGCTGGGCGAGGGCTCGCGGGGAGACCACCTGGCGGTGTGGGCGGCGCGCCAGGCAATGGCCGACGCCGGGCTCGGCCCGGGGCAGGTGCCGGGCAGCCGCGGAGCGGTGGTGCTCGGCGCGCTCACCGGGGGGATGATGTTCCTCGAGGCGGCGCTGGCGCGGCTGATCAACGAGGGCGTGGCCGACGGCAGCGAGCTGCACCTGGTGGAGTGCTGCAACGCCGCCGACCGGGTGGCCGAGGTGCTGGGCCTGGGCGGGTTCAGGAGCACCATCTCCAACGCCTGCGCATCTGGAGCCAGCGCCATCTCCACAGCGTGCGATCTGCTGACGGCGGGTGAGGCCGACCTGGTGCTGGCCGGCGGCACCGACTCGCTCAACCGGGTGCTGGTCAACGGGTTCAACAGCCTGATGCTGGTGGCCCCGGACGGGTGCCGCCCCTTCGACGCCGAGCGGCAGGGCATGACCGTGGGCGAGGGGGCCGGCCTGCTCGCCCTGGAGACCGAGGCGCGCGCCCTGGCGCGGGGCGCCCGCATCCACGCCTTCGTGGCGGGCCGCGGCAGCTCGTGCGACGCGCACCACGCCACCTCGCCGCACCCCGAGGGCGACGGCCTGCTGGCGGCCATGGAGCTCTGCCTGGCCGACGCCGGGCTGACCCCCGGGGACGTGGACTACGTCAACGCCCACGGCACCGGCACCAGGGACAACGACCTGTCCGAGGGCAGGGCCCTGGCGCGGCTGTTCGGATCGCGTCAGCCGGCGGTGTCCTCCACCAAGGGCTTCTTCGGCCACGCCATGGCGGCGGCCGGGGCCATCGAGGCCATCGTCTGCGTGCTGGCCCTGCAGCAGCAGGCGGTGCCGCCCAACCTGCGCATGCGGCGGGTCGACCCGGAGGTGAAGATCTCCCCGTCGCCTGCCCCCATGCAGCAGGCGCCGCTGGAGGTGGCCATGAGCAACTCCCTCGGCTTCGGCGGCAACAACAGCGCGCTGCTGCTGCGGCGGGCCGCAGGGGGTGAGGCGTGAGCCGGGGGGTGGACGTGCTGGGCGTGGGCGCCCTGTGGCCAGCGCCCGCCCCGGTGACCGCCCCGGCGCCTGAGGTGGCGGGGGGAGCGCCCTGGCCCGCTTACCGGCTGGAGGGGACGCCGGGGCAGGACCTGTTCCCCAGGGCGCGGCTGCGGCGGCTGGGCCGGGCGCAGGCCATGGCCCTGAGCGCGGTGAAGCTGAGCCTGCGCGACCTCGCGGGCGAGGGCGTCGGCGCGCCGGGCCCACGGGTGTGCGTCTGCCTCGGCACGGCGTGGGCCGAGTTCGGCGTGGAGCTGGCGTTCCTGGAGAACATGATCCGGCGCGGCGAGAAGGGGGCGCGGCCGGCCAAGTTCGCCAGCTCGGTGCACAACGCGCTGGCCTCGCAGGTGGCCATGGCCTTCGACTGGGAGGGCGAGAACCACACCTTCACCCATGACGCGTCGTCCTTCGAGGCGGCGCTGTGGCAGAGCCTGCGGATCCTGGAGCAGGGGCGCGCGGATCGGGCGGTGGTGTGCGGAGTGGACGCGCTGACCGAGTTCCTTCAGCTGCGAGGGCAGCTGCTCGGGATGCACCGGGTCAGCCCCGGGCAGCTGTCTCCGCTGGCCGAGGTGCAGGGCACGGCGGGCACCATCCCGGGCGAAGGGGCGGCGGCGTTCGTGCTGTGCCGGGCGGGGCGAGGCGCGGGCAAGCCGCTGGCCCGGATCCTGGAGGTGCGCAGCCGCAGCGCGGCCGGCGGCGGCCCGGCCCAACCGGACGCAGCCGCGGAGCTGCTGCGCGAGGTGCTGGCCGAGGGAGAGGTGCAGACGCCCGACCTGCTGCTCATCGGGGCCAACGGCCATGGCGCGCTGGACGCCCGCTACCGCCAGGCGCTGGCGCTGCTGGGCGACGCGAGCGGCGGCGCAGGCGTCTACCGCCATCGCACCGGAGACTACGCCACCGCCTCCGCGCTGGGCCTGCACCTGGCCGTGCGCGCCATCAGCGAGGGCGCGATCCCGCCGGAGGTGGGCCTGCTGCAAGACGGCTCCAGGACGGGCTGCCGCACAGTCGCCCTCCTACACCTGAGCCCCGGCGGCCACCACTCCGCCATCCTCCTGACCAAAGCCCAATAGCAGCCCTCCCGTAGCGCCCCCCCTTGGGGGGGCTGGGGGGGGCCGTCATTTAGGGGGGGCGTTACGGGATGGCGGCGGCTGTCATTACGAGCACAACGCTCGCAGTTGCTGCCGATCCACCTTGCCGCTGGGCAGCCGCGGCAGGTCGGCCAGCAGGCGCACCGTGCGGGGGAGCTTGAACGGGGCCAGCTGCTGCCCCAGCCGGGCCCGCACCGTCTCCGGGCTCAGCTGCGCGCCGCGCCCAGGCACCACGAACAGGCCCACGGCCAGCTCGCCGTAGCGCTCGTAGGTCACCGCCGCCGCCTGCTCCACGCCCTCGAGGCCGCGTGCCGCCCGGTCCACCTCGTCCAGCGAAAAGCGCTTGCCCGCCACCTTGATCACCGAGTCCGCCCGGCCCAGCAGCCTGAAGCCTTCCCCGTCCGCCTCGGCGATGTCGTCGGTGACATGCCAGCGATCAGGCTGCTGCTGCCACGGCGAGCGCACCGCCAGGCGACCATCAGCGTCCTGGATTCGCCAGCTCAGCCCCGGAAAGGGCGTCCAGGCGCCGAACCCCTGCCGCCGCGCGATGCCCCCGGTCTCGGTGGAGCCGTAGCCCTGGACGATTCGCTGTCCGCTGCGCTGGCGAAACCTCTCGCACACCGCCTCGGGCAGCGGCGCCCCGGACGAAAAGTAGGTGGCCCGGGGCAGCGCCTCGTCGGCGAAGCGCGCCAGCAGGCGGTAGTGCATCGGCACCCCCACCACCAGGTCGGGCCGCTCCTGGTGCAGCTCCCTGATCCACACCGCCGGCAGCTCCCCGGGGGCAAAGGCCGCCCTGCCCCCGCCGAGCAGCGGGAGGAACAGCCCGTAGACGAACCCGAGGATGTGGTACGGCGGCGCCAGGCTGTAGACCGACACGCCGCTGCTCACGCCGAGCACCGACAGCTCCTGCTCCACCTGACGAAACAGCTGGTAGCCCCGCTTGCGAACCAGCTTCGGCTCGCCCGCGGATCCGGAGGTGAAGAAGTTGACCGCCACCGCCTGCTCGTCGGGCCACACCGGCGAAAGCGGCGCCACGCCGGCGGCCTGCGCCACGGGCACCACCAACGCGTCCGGCAGGGTGGGCCGCGCGGCGTCGGCCAGCACCACCATGCCCGCGCCCCGCGCCAGCACCGCCGCCTCCGCCCGCAGAGACGGGTCGAGCACCACCAGCTCCAGCCCGCGGGACCAGCAGGCCTGCGCCGCGGCCGCCACATAGCCAGCCGAGCCAGACGAGACCCCCACCACCTTCACCTTGCCGTCCGGGATCGCCTCGGCGAGCGCCGCGGCCAGGCGAAGCAGGTCCTCCCCGGTGCTTCGCCTTTCCCTCTCGCGCAGGAAGGTCGCCGCCCGGTGCTGCAGCGGCCCGGGGTGGCTCACCAGTTGGCCCCGTCTGCTGCCGGCCCCAGCCCCAGCAGCTCCTCGCAGATCAGCTCCAGGTCCTCGTCCAGGCGCCGGTCGGCCGACAGCGGCGCGGACCGCTCGCGGACCCGCGCCAGCAGCACCCGGCCCGCCGGCGAAAATCCGTCCTCCCCGCGCAGGGCCGCGGCGTTGGACAGGGCGATGAGGTGCGCGGCCAGCACGCGCTGCAGCAGGCCCACCGACTCGGCGGCGTTGACCGCCGCGTTGAGGCCCATGCTCACCTTGTCCTGGTTGCCCACCTCCGTGGGCCGCGACAGCACGCTGTCCGGCGCGGCGCGCTGCACCGTCAGCGCGGTCAGGGCGCTGGCCGTGATCTGCGTGCCCTTGATCCCCTGCCCGGGGTAGCTGACCAGCGTATCGGGCAGGCCATCGTTGTAGCGGGTGTCGAGCATCAGCGCGAACTGCCGGTCCAGCAGATCTGCCAGGTTGGCCGCGCTGATCTTGACCATGTCCATGGCCAGCGCCACATGCCCGCCGTAGAAGTTGCCCGCGAACAGGATTTCCCCCGAGTCCGGCTCCACGATGGGGTTGTCGTCCACGCTGTTGAGCTCCTGCGCGACGGCCTGCTCCACCCAGGTCAACGCGTCCCGGGCCACGCCGAGCGCCTGGGGCGCGCAGCGCACCGAGTAGGGGTCCTGCAGCGCGCCGCCTTCCCGCGGCGGATCCACCATGCAGCTGCCCTGCAGCGCGCCATGGATCGCCCCTGCGCTGCGCACCTGCCCGGGGTGGGGCTTGAGCGCGTGGGCCAACGGCGTGAACGGCTGGCTGCGCGCCCGCATCACCTCGGCGACCAGGGCCGCAGCCCGCTCCGCCATGCCCAGCGCCCGCGACAGGCGAAGGGTGGTCAGGGCCCCCACCGCGGTCATGGCCGCGGTGCAGTTCATGATTGCCAGGGTCTCCTTGGGCTCCACGGTCACGGGCCGCAGGCTGGCGCGGCCCAGCGCCTTGGCCGACGACATGGGCTCGCCGCGGAACAGCGCCTCGCGCTCCCCCATCAGGGTGGCCGCCAGATAGGACAGCGGCGTCAGGTCGCCCGACGCTCCCACCGAGCCGAGCCGCGGGATCACCGGCAGCACGTCGGCGTTGAGCAGGTCGCACATGGCCTGCAGCAGCTCCACCCGCACCGCCGAGCATCCCTTGGCCAGCCCCACCAGCCGGCAGAAGATGATGGCCCGGGTCTCGGCGTCCTCGAACCGCTCCCCCACGCCGCAGCCGTGGTGCCGGATCAGCCGCCGGGCGAAGGCCCGCTGCTCCTGTCGAGCCACCGCCACCGACGAGCTGTTGCCCACGCCGCTGGACACGCCGTATACCGGCTCCCCGCGCTCCAGCGCCTCGGCCAGCAGCGCGCGGCTGCGCTCCATGCGCCCGCGCCAGACGGCGTCCTCGCTCAGGCTCACCTCCTCACCCAGCACCGCGACGCGGCGCACGTCCTCCAGTGAATAGTCGCGGTGGTCTATCAGGATCATCGTGGTGAACGCCTCCAGGGAGCCGGGTAGATGCGGCCAGCGGGAATATAGCTCACCGGGCGGTGGATTTGGAGCGCGCGCAGCGGAAGCCGATGCTGAAGTACCCCTCGGCGGCGGGGCTGCTGTCCCGGGAGCTGCTGCGCAGGTTGTCCACGGTGCCGTTGAGGAACGAGCTGCCCCGCACCACCACGCGCCCGATGCCCTGGCAATCGGCCAGCCGCGCGCTGCCGTCCGCCGGCGCGCCGACGTACCCCTTGTGCCAGCAGTCGGCCACCCACTCCCACACGTTGCCCGACAGGTCGCACAGCCCGTGGCGGCTGTTGCCCGCCGGCCGGGAGCAGACCGGCGCGGTGGTGCCTTCGCCGCAGCCGGGGCCCTTGTCGTCGGGCATCACCGCCCGGTCGCAGCTGGCCGGCTCCGCGCCCCAGGGATACCGCCGGGCCTGGCCCGCCCCGCCCCGGGCCGCGAACTCCCACTCCGCCTCGGTGGGCAGCCTGGCCCCGGCCCAGGCGCAGAAGGTCTCGGCCAGCGGCCTGGACAGGCAGTTGACCGGGTGGTTATCACGGCCGGCGCGCGCCCAGTTGCATCGCGGGCCGGTCAGCGGCGCGCCGCAGCGGCCCGCGACCACGCAGCGCCGGTACTGGTGCACGGTCACCTCGGCGCGGTTCAACTCGAACGGCGCCACCTTCACCTCGTGCGCCGGCTCCTCGTCGTCGTCGCCGCCATCGCGGCCCATGGAAAACGCGCCGCCCTCGAGGGCGACCCACTGCAGGGGCAGCGGCGGTTTGGACGGGACGGCGGCGGGGGTCGTGGCGGCGGGCTCGGCGACGGAGCGCTCGGGCTGGCGACAGCGGCACCCGGACCAGCCAGCCGACATGGCGGCGAGCAACAGCAGCGAGGCGCCGCCGATCCCCCTGGCGCCCACCATCAGGCGCGGCGGCGCCGGCGCGATACCCGGGCCACCAGCGCCAGGGCCAGCAGCAGCAGCAGGCCGCGCGCATCTCCATGGCCGGCCACGCTGCAGCCGGAGTCCTTGGTCTCTGGCTCGCCCTGCCCCAGGTCCTTGCCCGGCTGCCCCTTGGCGTCCTTGCCCGGCTGCCCCTTGGCGTCCTTGCCCGGCTGGGTCTTGGCGTCGCTGCCCGGCTGCACCTTGCCGTCGCTGCCCGGGCCCACCTTGGCGTCCTTCTGCGGCCCGGCGTCCGGCTTGGGCGGCGCCTTGAGCGGGTAGATCACCCACTCGCCCAGGCCCACGTCTCCGTCGCCGTTGCCCTTGGGCAGCTGGTCGGTCAGGCCCCCCTTGTTCTGGGTGCCGTAGGCCACCGCCGCCAGGTAGACCTGCGCCGGCAGCGAGCCGAAGCGCGCCTTGAGGTCGATGATCCCCTCCATGACAGTCTCGGCCGGGTTGGCCGCCCGGGTGAACCCGGTGACCTCGCCGGCGGCGGTGTCCAGCTTCAGGTCGAAGGAGATGTCGCTGGACGAGCCGTTGCGCTGCTTAACCATGGCGCAGATGACGTTTTTGCCCACCTTCAGCCCGGAGCCGCTGCCGGTCAGATCCGCGGAGGTCACCTCGTTGTCGCTGGACGTGGAGCTGGCCCAGGCGCCGTAGGAGGTGCCGTTGTTCATGTAGCGGCTGAACACCTGCTTGCCGTTGATCCACACCGCCGCGCCGTCGTCGTGCAGCACCGACAGGCGCGCCGAGGCCGGCACCTTGGACAGGTTGAAGGTGCGGCGGAAGTAGGCGCTCGGGTAGTTGGGCGAGGCGTTGTACAGCTTGGTGGACTCGTCGCCGTCACCGTAGCCCAGCTGGCCGGGGCCGCTCTTCCAGCTGCCGTCGTTGTAGCTCGAGCTCAGCCAGGCGGTGCCCAGGTCCTTGCCCTGGTCGTGGTACTTCCACACGCTGCCGTAGCCGATGATCGCCCCGCCAGCCCCCGGGTCCTGCCAGTTGCTCCAGCCGGAGGTGGACTCCATGGCCAGCAGCGCCGCGCGGTTCCAGGTCTTGCCCGCCTTGCTCCAGGGCGCCGCCGACAGCCCCGTGGGCTTGGCGGCCGACGCCAGGATGAAGTGGTCCGACTGGGCCTGGCTGCCGCCGCTGGCCACGTACAGGTAGCGCCCGTCGAAGCCCGCCCACAGCGAGCCGAGCTCCCCGTTGCCGCCGGCCAGCTTCTTGACCCCCGGGTCCAGGGCGCCGTCCATGATCCACTTGGCCTTGGGGCCGGGCTTGTTGATCACCAGCGTGTCGAACACCTTGCCGTCCAGGCCGAGGGAGTCCAGCTTCATCTGCGCCCCCTGCACGTTGGCATCGATGAAGTGGTAGAACGACTTGGACTTGGCCGTGTGGTAGGCGCCCTTGGCCGTGTACAGCGGCGCGCCCGCCCCGCCGGTGACGATGTAGGTCACGCCGCCCTTGTTGACCACCTTGCCCTGGAACAGCGGCTTGCTGCGCTCGTAGGTGTGGTCGTGGCCCCAGAAGGTGACGTCCACGCCGAAGCTCTCGAAGATATGGCCCCAGGCCTTCTGGGCCGACGTGTAGCTGCCGTGGGAGCCCGACGAGTAGGGCGGCCGGTGCCCGAAGGCCACGATGAAGCGGATGTTCGGGTTCTTGGCGGCCTTGATCAGGTCCTTCTTGAGCCACACCGCCTGCTGATCGGTGGCGCTGGGCGAGTGCTCGGTGGACAGCGCGATGAAGTGGGTGGAGCCGTAGTCGAAGGAGTAGAAGATCTCCTCCTGCAGCCCGGCCACCTTGGGGGTGTAGGCCGGGAAGCCCATCTGGTCGAAGTAGTTGGACGACTTGTACTCGTGGTTGCCCAGCGAGCCCATCATGGGCGAAAAGGCGTACAGTGGCTCCATGGTGGAAAAGAAGGTGTCCCACTGGTACTGCTTGCGGCCGTCGGAGACGAAGTCGCCGGTGTGGATGGAGAACAGCGGCTTGCGGGTCTGCATCAGCGCGCGGACCTTGGCCCGGTTGGAGTCGCTGGTGCGGCTGTCGCCGTGGGCTGCCCAGCGGTAATTCACCACGCCCTTGGCCGCCGTGGCGAAGCTGCGGGTGGGCGACCAGTCGCCGGAGGTGCCGCAGCGGTACTGGTACGCCTTGCCCGGCGCCAGGCCCGTGACCTGCGCCTGGTGCAGGTAGGAGCCGTGGTACGCCTTGGAGCTGGCCTTGACCGACTTGCCAAAGCTGGCGCCGGGGCCATACTGCACTTCGCCGGTGCTGGCGTTGCTGCGCCAGGTGACGGTCATGGTGGTCTCGGTGGAGCCCTGCCAGCTCAGGTGAACCTGGCTCGGCGCCGCAAAGGCCGCTGTGGGCGACAAGAGCGCCGCCATGGAAAGGACAATCAGGAGCTTCTTCATCTCTAAACCCATCCGCTGTGTGGACAGTATTATGGTACGACCTTGCCCACAGCGCCAAGACCGCCGAGAGGATCCCCCATGCCGACCCTGACCGACCTGCCCGCCCACAAGGCGCTGCTGGAGCACCAAGACGAGGTGGCGACGCTGCAGCTGCGAGACCTGTTTGACAAGGATCCCGAACGCTTCGAGCGTTTTTCTCTCCGCCTGGGCTCGACGCTGTACGACTACTCCAAGAACCGCGTCACCGAGCACACCATGGCGCTGCTGGTGGAGCTGGCCGAGCAGGCGGATCTGCCCGGCTGGATCGAGCGCATGTTCAGCGGCGAAAAGATCAACCACACCGAGGGCCGCGCCGTGCTGCACACCGCCCTGCGCAACCGCGAGAGCGACCCGGTGAAGGTGGATGACCAGGACGTGATGCCCGGGGTCGACGCGGTGCTGGACAGGATGCGCGCGCTGACCGAGCGGGTGCGCTCGGGCAAGTGGCGCGGGCACACCGACGAGGCCATCACCGACGTGGTAAACATCGGCATCGGCGGCTCGGACCTGGGGCCGGCCATGGTCACCGAGGCGCTGCG
>CAZEFW010000034.1:0-25521 GCA_964511535.1 uncultured Myxococcales bacterium
ACATCGGCATCGGCGGCTCGGACCTGGGGCCGGCCATGGTCACCGAGGCGCTGCGCCCGTACTGGAAGGAGGGGCTGCGGGTGCACTTCGTGTCCAACGTGGACGGCACCCACCTGGCCGAGGTGCTGCGCCGGGTGATCCCGGAGAGCACCCTGTTCATCGTGGCGTCCAAGTCGTTTTCCACCCAGGAGACGCTGCAAAACGCCCGGTCGGCCCGGGCGTGGCTGGTGCAGGCCCTGGGCGACGACGCGGTGGCCAGGCACTTCGTGGCCATCAGCACCAACGCCGAGGCGGTGGGCGACTTCGGCATCGACACCGACAACATGCTGGAGTTTTGGGACTGGGTGGGCGGCCGCTACTCCCTGTGGTCCGCCATCGGGCTGTCCATCGCCATGGTCATCGGCTTCGACCGCTTCGAGGAGCTGCTGGCCGGGGCCCACGAGGCGGACCGGCACTTCCGCCATGAGCCGCTGGACCAGAACATCCCGGTGGTCATGGGGCTGCTCGGGGTCTGGTACCACAACTACTTCGGCGCCACGAGCCACGCGATCTTGCCCTACGACCAGTACCTGCACCGCTTCGCGGCCTACCTGCAGCAGGGCGACATGGAGAGCAACGGCAAGGGCGTGGACCGCGAGGGCGAGCGCATCACGGCCCACAGCACCGGGCCGGTGATCTGGGGCGAGCCAGGCACCAACGGGCAGCACGCGTTTTTCCAGCTGCTGCACCAGGGTACCCACCTGGTGCCGTGCGATTTCATCGCCCCTGCCGTGAGCCAGAACCCGCAGATGCAGGGCCACCACGAGATCCTGCTGGCCAACTTCTTCGCCCAGACCGAGGCGCTGATGCGGGGCAAGACCGAGGCCGAGGTGCGGGCTGACCTGACGGCCGCGGGCATGAGCGGCGAGGCCCTCGAGGCGCTGACGCCGCACAAGTGCTTCGAGGGCAACCGGCCCACCAGCTCGCTGCTGCTGCGCAAGCTCACTCCCCGGGCCCTGGGCCGGCTCATCGCGCTGTACGAGCACAAGATCTTCGTCCAGGGCGTGCTGTGGAACATCAACAGCTTCGATCAGTGGGGCGTGCAGCTGGGCAAGGAGCTGGCCAAGGCGATCCTGCCCGAGCTTCAGGGCGACGCCGATGTGGACAGCCACGACGGGTCTACCAACGGATTGATCAACGAGTACAAAAAGCTGCGCTGAGCAGCGCGCTCAGGGGATTAGATTCGGCCTCTCGGGGAATTACGGCTGGAGGGGAGGCGGGTCGTTTTCGGCCACGCCCGCGCTCAAGTGAAGAAGGTCAGCCCTGCTTCATCATCTCCATCATGGCCTTCTGCATCTCGTCCATGGTGGGCTTGGCGAAGCGGCTGGCGAAGGTCCAGCGGTGGCCGTCGCGGTCGGTGATCTCCAGAGTGCGGTCGCCCCAGAACATGTCCATCGGCTTGCCGACGGTGATCCCCTTGTAGCGCTTGACCTTCTTGTACAGCGCGTCCACGTCCTCGACGTAGACATACAGGCCGAAGGCGAAGGCCTCGAGCTTCGCCATGGCAGGCGAGGCGTGGGAGCCGTCGGGCCCGGGGGCGCCGAGCATGATGTTGGTGTTGCGGTAGCGCATGGCCGCGTGGACCGCCACCTTCCCGGCCTTCATCATGTCGCCCACGAGGGTGAACCCGAACGCCTTGCTGTAGAAATCCGTAGCCTTCTTGACGTCAGCGACACACAGGAAGGCGCTGATGGGAGACATCTGCCTGGGGCTGGGGATGGGGGAAAGCTTCTTCTTGGCCATGGGTCCTCCTCGCTCGTCTGGCGGAGCAACGGGTGTACAGCTGGTTGTGGTTGAGGGAAGACAGTATGGATCAGGGCAGCACCGGCTTCCACACGAAGATGTCCTGGTTTTTGGCCGTGGACGCCGAGAGGGTCACCGAGGGCAGCCCGAAGAAGGCGTTGCCCTCGTATGTCCCGGCCACACGGACCATGCCGGTGGACGACACCGCGATGCCCGCGCCGTCGTCGAAGTCCTTGCCCCCGGCCGAGGCGACCCAGGTGAACGAGCCGGCGGGCGAGACGCGGAAGGCGACCACATCGCGCGCGCCTGCCGACGCCAGCGTGACGCTGCCCAGGGTCTGGTTGCCGGTGAAGAATCCCGCCGCGTAGATGTTGCCCTTGCTGTCGGTGGCCAGGTCCTCTGCCCGCAGCGCCAGCTTGGACCAGCCGGGGTTGAGCCAGGTCACCTTGCCCGTGGCCGTGTCGAACCGCGCCAGGAAGAACCCGCCGCTCGACAGGGACGCGGCGCCGACCTTGGCGCTGCCGGCGCAGTGGCCGGACACGAAGCCGTTGCCCTTGCCGTCCACCGCCACGCCCCCCGGGTAGTCGCTGCCCTTGCCGCCGGCGGTGATGGCCCACTTGAACTTCCCTGCCCCGTCCACCCGCGCCAGGTAGATGTCGTTGGCCGCCAGGTTGTTGTTGCTGATGGAGATGTTGCCGAACTGCGCCGAGGTGAAGTAGCCGCCGGTGAAGTACGCGCCGCCCGAGCCGTCCGCCGCGATGCCCGTGCCGCTCTCGCCGCCGATGCCCCCCGACTGCGCCCCCCACTGTACAGCGCCTGCGCTGCTCACCTTGAGCACCACGGTGTCCGCCGTGCCCGCCGCCTGGTATGACTTGCCGGCGAAGCTGCCCTTGCCGGCGAAGGTGCCGAGCACGTAGCTGTTACCCGCCGCGTCCAGGGCGATGGCCTTGCCGTAGGCATCGCCCGTGGCGATGGCCGCCACGGCCCAGGTGAAGTTGCCCACGCTGTCCAGGCCAGCGACGAAGATGTCGCTGGTGCCGCTGCTGGCCGTCAGGGTGGTCTTGCCGAAGGTGGCGCTGCCCTTGAAGTAGCCGGTGATGCGGGTGTTGCCGGCGAAGTCGGCCGTGATGTCGAGGCCGATGTCCAGGTCCGTCCCCCCGGCGGAAACGGCCCAGTCCAGCTTGCCCGCGGGCGTCACCCGGGCCACGAAGATGTCCCGTCCCCCCTTGGACACCAGCTGCTGCGGGCCGAAGTTGGCCGTGCCGTAGAAGAACCCCACCACGTAGGCGTAGCCCTTGGAGTCGATGGCCACCGCCTGGGCCGAGTCGTTGAGCAGGCTGCCGCCCGAGACGGCCCAGGGGCAGGTGGCGACCACCGGCGTGACCTGGCTCCAGGCCTTCTGGTCCTTGCCTGCGTCGCACCGCTGGCAGGCGTTGTTGGGATCTTTCGTGCCGTGACCCACGCAGGCGCCCTTGATCAGGCAGCTGCCCTTGGACACCGAGAAGCTGCAGCCGCCCGGCTTGCCGGTGCAGGTGTCGGTGGTGCACGAAAGCTTGTCGTCGCAGGTGTAGGCCGTGCCCTTGCAAACGCCGGCCTGGCACATGTCCGAGTGGGTGCAGGCCAGGTTGTCATCACACGCGCCGCCCGGGTGCGGGCTCCAGGCGATGGTGCTCTGCGCGGGGTCGCACTTCTGGCACTTGTTCTTCGTGTTGACGGTGTTCTTGTAGGCGCACACCGCGCCGATGGCGCAGTAGCCGGTCTGGATGGTGTGGGTGCACACGCCCTGCTTGCACAGATCGGTGGTGCAGAACAGCGGGTCGGCGCACTCGGTGTCCACGGTGCACTTGACCTTCTGATCGGGCGGCAGCTTCTGGTCCGGGGCCAACGGGCCGTCCGGGGTGACCGGGCCGTCTCCCTTGGCCTTGCCGTCGGTGGCGGACGGGCCATCGCCCGCGCGGTCCGGCCGGACATCCGCGGCCTTACCGGTGTCCCCGGCGCCGCCGCCGTCGGTGGGCGCTGACGGGTTGGCGTCGGTGCACGCCGCGGCCAGCAGCAGCGCCAGCGCCCCCGGCAGCAACAGCAGCCCTGGTGATCGTTCCAAGCGCGCGGCCATGGCCATCTCCTTTCAGTTGCCCGGACCTTGACAGTATAACTTCGCCAGCGTTGTATCGTGTACCGCGCCGCCTGAAACTGGCGCATCGGAGCTTGGACCGCTGATGGAACAGAGACGGGATCCTGACATGTCGGTGGGGCACCGCACCCTCTATCAGTTCGCGGCATGTATGACCTACCTGCTGGTGGCCTCGGGCGGGATCGTGTGCATCACCGACGCCTCGCAGGGCTGCCCTGACTGGCCCATCTGTCACGGCCGGCTGATCCCGCCGGCCCGCATGGACTCCATCCTGGAGTGGTCTCACCGGGTGAGCGCGGCGCTGACCCTGCCGGTGATCCTGGCCGCCCTGGCCGTGGGCTGGCGGCGCTACCGGTCGGTGACCTGGCTCTGGCGCCCGCTGGCCGGCGCCGTGGTGGGCATCATCGTGGTCTCCGCCTTCGGCGCCGTGGCCGTGCTGTGGGGCCTGTCCCGGATCCCGGCAGCCATTGACCTGGGCACCGCGCTGTTGACCCTCGGCCTGATGGTCACCACCGCGGCAGTGGCGTCGGTGCGCCACGCGGGCAAACATCGCCCGGGCGGCGGGCTGAGCCTCAACGCGCCGCTGGTCCGCCACGCCCTGCTGGCCACCCTGGCCGTGTTCGCGGTGCAGGTGGGGGGCATCCTGGTGGCCCGGGACGGATCGCTGGTGCGTTGCCTAGGCTGGCCCGGCCTGGCCCTGGGCTTCGGCCCGGGCGACCTGCTCGGCACCCTGGCGCTGGTGCGGGTGCTCGTCTCCTTGCTGGCAGGGGTGCTGGTGATCACCCTGGCCCTGCGCGCCTTGCGCGCCGGCGGCCTCGATCCGGTGCTGCGGCGCTCGGCGATCATCGCCGGCGTGCTGGTCCCGGGCGCCCTGGCCGCGGCGGCGCTGACCCCGTCGCCGGACGCGGGCGTGGTGATGCCCATCGTCTCGCTGCTGGTGTCCGAGGCCCTGCTCTGTTTCTGCGTGGCCACCACGGTAAGGGCGGCGGCGCTGGATAGCAGCTCGGCCTGACGCGCCTGACGCGCCCTTTGGGCGCGAATGCCAGAGTGCCAGAACGCCGGAGCGCCGGAATGCCAGAATGAGTTTGCCTGGCTCCGGTCTCGCTTCGCTCCACCGGTCGCGGCTTGTTTTGGGTGTTGTGGGGGGCTCGGGACCTCTGTGCTGTGCTTCCGGTTTGTGGCCGTTTCAACGCTGTGCACGGGGGCTGATATGGGGGTGTGGTTGGGGCGCTGGGCGTGTTCTCGATGCGCCATGCTTGATCGAGCCGTTGCTACCGGGCCTGTGGGCGAGGGTGGGCAGACGCGAAGCCGGCTGTCCACGCTGTCCACAGCAAGCGAGCACAACGGAACGAGCCAGCACCGACCTGCCCCGGGCCACGCCAGATCAGACCAAAAATTCAAAGAAACAACAGCAGAGGCTGTGGGCATGTGGGCAGGCGCGAAGCGGCTGTCCAAGCGGCCGCAGGCCGCGTCATGTCCACAGCCCCATCAGGTCGCGTCGATCTCCAGCAACCACTCCACCGCGGTGTCATAATCCACCGGCACCATGCCATCCCATGTCGGCTGGCCCGTCTCGCCATGAATCGAAATCTCAAGCTCCTTGTTCTGCTGTATCAACTCCTCAACAGGCCTGGGCGGCAGCACAACAGGCGGCGGCTGATCCTCGAGTTGTAGCCCTTCGGGATTACGGAAACTGAGCTCGCCTTCGTTGGTCTTCTCCAGGCTGTAGCCGCCCTCATGAACGGCTTTGTGGTGTGTGCTGCAGAGCAGAACCAAGTTGTCCAGGTCCGTCGGGCCGCCATCGGCCCAATGTTTGACATGGTGCATGTGAATGAAGCGTCTATTTTCGCAGCCGGGAAACTGGCAGACGCCCTCGTCCCGCACCTTCACCGCCCGCTCCAGGGGGGCGTTTGCTCGACGGCCATGAGCCTTCAGCTGAAAGCCGCTGTTAGAATTTTCCACCGGCATCTGGAGGACCGGGTTGTCGCAGCACAGCCGTTTTGCTGTTTCGGGCGAGATGCCGATGCCGCCCTGCACTTCGCACCGGCCCTCCTGGTTCGAGTCTTCCAACACGGATTGGTCCACGTGCACCATTACCTGGTAGTTCTTCGGCCGCGCCTTGCCGGCCCGATCGGCCAGCCCGCTGTCCAGGGCCGCGCCGGCCACCTCGCCCAGGGCATCGCACAGCCGCTGGTTCGGCTCGGCGTCGGTGTCCTCGCACTGCTCCTCGGACGCCACCTGCAGCGCCTTGACCAGCAGCGCGCCCACCTCGGGCGGAAGGCGACCCTTGAGCACCAGCATGTTCTCATCGTCATAGTGGTAGCTCAGGTACCGCTCTTCCGATTGCCGTTGCGCTTGCTGCTGTTCAGCCGGAGCAGCCTTGCGGTATGAGCGGACGATGCGTTCGAGCTGGGACGTGGAGCCGTCCAGGGCGTACTCCAGCAGGGTGGCCTCGTTTTCCGGTGTGACGATGCGGGTTATGGCCCGCGCCTTGGAATAGGAGATTCGCGCCTGTGAGAACGCCTCCAGCACCAGGGGGCAGTCCACCAGCTTGCGGGCCACGCGCACCTTCTCGCGGGCCGTGTCCAGGCGGTCTCCGGTGCGGTAAGAGAGCCAGTGCGCGCACGATACGAAGCCCAGGTCGGCCCACCCCTCACGCCGGTCCATCTCCGCTATCAGCAGCAGCAGCCGGCAGGTGGCGGCCTGGATGTGGGCGGACAGGATGGCGATCTCGTCCGCCAGCTGGTCGGTTGAATCGCAGGACAGATCGGGTGCGCTCTCGAGGGTGTTTTCGAGGTCCATATTTGGCCTGTTTTGTTATTTGTTTCGGATAGTTAAGTGTATCAAAGTGGCCAGAAAATGCAACCATTTCAGGGGTATTATTGGCCTCAAAAGCGCAGCACCAGCTCCGAGCGCGCGCCCAGGAACGACGGCAGCTGGCGGCAGCTGCCCGAGACGCAGACCAGGCCGCCGTGCAGGCCGCCGCCGAAGAGCTTGAGCATCGCCTGGCGTCCCATGTGCAGCGTCACCTCGCCCCCGCCCAGCAGGGAGGGCTGGATCGGATCGTCATCGTCCGGGTCATGGTCCCAGCTGAGCAGCGCCGCCAGGCTGATCCAGCCGCCGAGGCCATAGGTGAGGGTGAACCGGCCCTTGTGGAAGGTAACGTCGGATGAAAACAGCGGCCGCAGCTCGGTGCGATGCTCCCACTTGGCGTCCAGGGAGTGGCGCCCCAGCGGCACCGACAGCGAGCCGTCGGTGCGAAAGACGCGGCGCTTGATGTGCGCGGTCACCGCGCCGCTGTCATCCCGCTTGCCCGGGTCCAGCCAGCGGTCCTCGCGGAAGCCGAAGGACAGCTTCAGGCTGGCCGGGCCGAGCTTCTGCTCCACGCCGGCGTACAGGTGGTAGGCCACTCTGCTGTTTTTTCCGTCCAGCAGGGACTCGTCCACCTGGTCGTTCAGCGCGTAGGCCAGCAGGTTGACGAACGGCACGGTGTCACCCCCGCGCAGATCCACGGTGAGCCGCAGGCGGCCGCCCAGCACGTTGTCGTTGTTGGGCACCTGCTGGTCGAAGCGCTCCAGCGACGGCGGCTCGTGGTACCGCAGCGCCGGCTTGTCGTTGCGGCCGAAGCGGAAGCGGCGGTAGTGCTTGGCCTCCAGCAGCAGGGTCACCGGGCCGAAGTAGCCGGTGAGCCCGGCGAATAGCGCGTAGCCGTTGGTGCCGCCCTCCACCAGGGTGGAGGCGTCCCGGCGCAGGTACGCCCCCTCGAAGGCCAGCGACAGGTGCTCGCCCAGGGTCGGGATCTCCAGCGACACCCCGGGGATGTGGTAGCGGATGAAGCCGTCCGGATCGGGGGTCTCGTTGAAGTCGGAGAACACGTAGTGCGCCCCGAGCGTGGCGAAGCCGGCAAGGTCCGCCTCGTAGCGCGCGCCGGCGATGAGATCCTGCGGATCGGCGATGAACTCCGCCGTGGCGAAGTCCACCTCGTTGTGGTTGGTCAGCCCCGCGACCACGGTCACGGTGTGGGCCCCGCGCCGCAACCGCGCCCTGCCCCCGCGCAGTGCCAGGTCCACGCCGATCTCGTCCACCCGGCGGATGGACAGCGCCAGCCCCCGGCCGAACTGCACGGTCACATCTCCCCCCACCAGCTCCAGCCAGGCGCCGCGGTACCAGGCCGAAAACTGCCCCACCCGGAGGTCGTCGCGCAGGTCCACCCGGCAGCCGCCCTCGGGGCAGCGGTTGCCGCGATGGAACAGGTAGATCCCGTCCAGGCGGACAGACGCGCCCACCGACCCGTAGGTGAGCCGGGCGTTGAGCCTGCCGAGCAGGTCGAGGACCCGGTCGTTTTCGGTGAGCGTCTTGCCGTCGAAGTTGTCGTGCCGGTACTCCAGCAGCAGGGTGGAGGTGGTGGAGAGCAGCAGCGGCTCGTCCCACTGGCGGGCCAGCTCCACGTCGGCCCTGGCCGGCGAAGGCAGCGCCGCCAGCGCCGCCGCGCCCATCAGCACAAACCACGCCCTGGAGTTGGCCCCCACCCGACGCCTCCTACTGCTTCCCCAGCAGCCGCCCCACCCGCGCCTCGATGGCCCGCTCGTCGCCGGGCTGGTAGCCCTGGTGGCTGTGCACCAGCGCCCCGCCGCGGTCGAACAGCACGTAGTAAGGCAGCGTGGCCCGCGGGTTGAGCTCCCGCATCAGGATGCTCTCCTGGTCCATGAGCACCAGCAGCTGGCCGCCGCGGTCGACCCGCCGCACCACGGACCGAGCGCGGCCCTGGGACGCGGGCGGATCGGTGTTGACCGCCACCACCCGCAGGCCCTCGGCGCCACGCCGCCGCTGCATGTCCGCCAGGCGCGACAGCTCGGTCATGCAGGGCGCGCACCAGGTGGCCCAGAAGGTCACGAGCACCACGCGCTGCTGGCCGATCAGGTCGCCGAGCCGCACCCAGCGGCCGCGGTCATCGCGCAGCGAGATGTTGGCCACCGCCCCGCCGGCGCTTCCTGCAGGTGTGTCGGTGGAGGAGGCGGTCTTGCTCGACGGGGAGGAGGTCACGGCCCGGGGCGCGGGCGAGCGGGCGGCGCACCCGGCGGACAGGGCGAAACAGACCAGCAGCGTCGGGAGCAAGCGGCGCATCACGGTCACTTGCCCAGCTTCTTCAGCTCCTGCTCGATCTGATCGTTGAGGCCCTTGGGGACCTCGCCTGACCAGCGAAACAGGATCTTCATGGTCCGGGCGTCGAGCAGCAGATTCAGCGGCGTGCCGGTCTGGTAGTCCATCAACTTCTTGGTCTGCTGCAGCTGGTCCAGCAGCACCGGGAAGGTGAGGCCGAAGCGCTGGCGCCACTGCCCGCAGAAGGTGGAGGTGGGGATGCGCTGGCGCTCGTCCTGGAAGATCACCGACACGATGCCCAGGCCGCGGCCGCAGAACTTCTCGTGGGTCTTCTTCTCGATCAACTTCATCTCGTCGATGCACGGCTGGCACCAGCCCGCGCCGATGGAGACCAGCAGCAGCGACTTGCCGCAGCTGATGTCCTGCAGGGTCACGGGCTTGAGGTTGCAGTCCTTGAGCGCCGGGGAGAAGGCGCCGAACACCTCACCCGGCTTGCTGCCGTGGGGCCCGGACGGGTGGGCCCCGCAGGTGGGCTTGGTGTAGTGGTCGGCGGGGCAGCTGCCCGCGCCTGCGGTGGCGTCGGGCGAGACGCCGCCATCGCCGCCGCCGGGCGCCGCGGGATCCGCGTCATCGCCGGCGCACCCGTGCGCGCACAGCAGCAGCGCGCCCACCAGGAACATGAGCATGAAGCGATCAGTCATGAGGGAATGTCTTGGCAACCGTCCCGGGTGTTACAGGCCGGCGGCACGATCCAGGGCGACGACAGGTGGATCGCGAGAGCGCGGGTCAGGCCTCGGGTCGGGCGATCCAGCCGCCGCCCAGCACCCGCTCGCCCTGGTAGAACACCGCCGCCTGCCCGGGGGTCACCGCGCGCTGGGGCTCGTCGAACCGTACCCGCGCGGCGCCGTCGGGCAGCAGCGTAACAGTGGCCGGGGCCGCCCGGTGGCGGTAGCGGATCTGGGCCTCCACCCGCAGCTCGCCATGCGGGGCCTGGCCCGCCAGCCAGCTCACCCCGGTGGCCACCAGGCCGCGGCTGCTGAGATCCTCGGGCCGCTGGCTCAGCACCACCTCGGCCGCGTCGGGCCGGATGGCGGTGACATAAGTCCTGCTGCCGGTGGCCACGCCGAGACCCCGGCGCTGGCCGATGGTGTAGCGGTGCACGCCGCCATGCTCGCCGAGACGCTGCCCCTCGGGGCCCACCAGCGCGCCGGGCCTGGGCGTGGCTCCCAGGAGGCGACACAGCGCCTCGGCGAACCCCTCGCCGTCGCCGCCGAGGCAGGCGTCCTGGCTGTCGGCCCGCGCGGCGTTGGGCAGGCCGATGCGCGCGGCCTCGGCCCGCACCTGCGCCTTTTCCATCTCGCCCAGGGGGAAGCGCGTCAGGCTCAGCTGCTCCGGCGACAGGGAGAACAGGAAGTACGACTGGTCCTTGCCCCGGTCCAGGCCGCGCAGCAGGGCCGGGCCGTGGTCGGCGTCGGGATCCACCCGCGCGTAGTGCCCGGTGGCCACCACCGCCGCGCCCAGCCGGCGGGCGTGGTGCTGCAGCTCGGCCCACTTCACCGCCCCGTTGCAATGGACGCACGGGTTGGGCGTGCGGCCGCCGCTGTAGTCCTGCCAGGCCGGCTCCAGCACCTGCTGTCGAAACAGGTCGTGGCAGTCGAACACCAGGTGGCGGATCCCCAGAGACGCGGCGGCCTCCTGGACCGCCACCACGCCGCCCTGCCCGCAGCACGACGCGCCCGCGGCGTCGGGCCCGCCCTCGCAGGGCCACAGCCGCAGGGTCACGCCCACCGGCTCGTACTGCCCCTCGCGCAGCAGCAACGCCGCGGCCAGGGTGGAGTCCACCCCGCCGCTCATGGCCACCAGGGCTCGCTGTGTGGTGCGCTGATTCACGGCAATAGATTATGATGCAACTCCATACAGGAGGTCACCGATGGATCGCAGGACCGCAGGATGTTTGCTGGCTGTCTCTCTCCTGGCCGTCTCCGGCTGCGCCGAACGCAACGTACCAGCGGGCGCCGACGGCACCGCCGTGCCGCTGGACGGCAGCGCCGCTGCCGACGCGCACAACAAGCGGGACTTCCACGAGCCCGACAGCGGCGGCAGCGCCAACTTCTGCAAGGGCAAGGCCTACGCCGCGGTGGACGGCAAGCCGCTGCAGATCTCCCGGCTGTCCACCTACGTCGACTTCGTGGCCAGCTGCTGCGGACCGGCGCCGGTGCTCGACTTCGAGGCCACCAGGGCCGACGGGAGCCAGGCGAAGGTCAGGCTCTACATGGCCAACATGCCCAACATGAAGCCTCAGCCCAAGGTCCGCCTCGACCTCTCGGCGCTGCCCAAGGGCTGGTTCGTGGGCGTCCGATGCGATCCCTCGTCCATGTGCGGCGTGGTCTCCACGAGCACGAGCAGCTTCGCCGGGTTCATCGAGATCCAGTCGCTGCTTGGCGGCCCGGCGGTGCAGGTCACCGCGTGCGTGGAGATCAGCCCCAAGGGCCCAAGCAACCCGCCGGCGCATCGGATCAAGCTCTGGTCGCCCCCGGTGACGGTCAACACCGCCTGCGTGCCAGGCATGCACCAGACCTGCAACGTGGACCCGAAGATCTCCTCGCTGCGGGGCAAGTGCAACGACGACAGCACCTGCACCTGTACGCCCCCGGCAAAGAAGACGCCCAACGGCAAGTGCCAGTGAGGCCAGCGTCCGCGCCTCGCGCCGCAAGCCCCGGCGCGGCGCGGGGTTGACCAGCACCCGGGCGCGGCAAGTTACGAGGCGGGCCCCTGAAAGCCGCTGGCGAAGCTCCGGGCGGGCAGCAGCACCTGCCCCGCCGGCGACGGGATGAAGGAGGCCAGGCTGATGCGGTCCATGGGCGAGAGCACCAGACCCACGCCGGGCAGATCGTCCAGCACCGGCGTCTCCTCGGGGACCGAGCGGTAGGGGCCGTCGTCTGCCAGCGGGGGCGTGGCATCGCGGGCCCTGCCCAGCACCACCAGCGGCGCGTCCAGGGCCACGACGCACAGGTAGAGCCACAGGTGGCGGGCCACGGCCAGGGCCGTGGTGAGCCCGGCAGTGTTCATCAGCTCGAGCAGGGGCGTGTCGAGCACGTCGTAGATCTGCTCGTTGCGGTACATGGAAAAGGGCCCCACGATGAGCGGCACTTCGGTGGTCAGCCGCACCCGCGTCTCCTGCCCCTGGATCTTCAGCTCTGCCAGCTCGGTGATATCCACCAGCAGCCGCTTGCCGCCCACGTACCCCCCCTCGCCCTCGGGGCTGCGTTCTTCGATGATCAGGCGGTAGCCGAGCAGCGGGAAGCGGGAGGTGGGGGCGGCCACCGGCGCCGGGCTGATGGCCCTGCCCTCGAACACCACCGGCCCGTCGTCGACCCAGTCGGCCCGGCGCATGGGGCCGTGGCCCAGCAGCTGCACCACCTCCTGGCTCACCTCCCCCGGCGGAGGCTGAAATCGCACGAACCGCATCCGGGGAGCATGTTAGCAGGGATCGGTGTATATTCTGGGGAGTTGAACCATTCGAGGATCGACATGCAACACTGGAGACCCGCACCAAAGCCCCGCCCCAGGCCGAAGCCGAAGCCTCGCCCTGGCCAGGGTTGATCCGGCCAGCGCCCCCGCGCACCGTCACATTCTGCAATCAGAGCAGCCGCTGTAGCTCCGCTGCCGTGATCAGGCCGGTGGAGTCCGCCCGCAAGGTGCAGGCGTGGCGGGCGGCGATCTGTCCCATGCGCACCGCCTGCTCCAGGGGGCGGCCGAGCGACAGCCTGCCGTAAAGGAAGCCCACCGCCAGGCTGTCGCCGGCGCCGTTGCTGTCCACCACCGGCGCGGGCAGGTCCACCGGATCGAACGCGCGCACCTGCCCCGCGGCGGCCAGCAGGCAGCCGCGCGCCCCGCGGCCGGCCAGGGCCACCACCTCGGGGCGGCGGGCCAGCAGCTCGCCCAGGGTGTGCTCCGGCTCAGGGAGGTTGGCGCACGAGAGCATCAGGTAGTCCGCCGCGGCCACGAAGTCCTGCCGGTAGGCGTCGTCCAGGTCGTGCAGGTCTTGCAGGTCGCAGGCCACGGTGACGCCCAGCTGTCGGGCCAGCGGCAGCAAGCGGCGCGCCCAGTTGGGGATGTTGAAGTGGGCCGCCGGCGCGCGGGCGAGCATGGCGCGGCAGCGGTCCATGTCCGGCGCCAGCGTCATGTGCCCCTTGCCGTCGTAGAAGTTGTGCCGCCGGCCGTCGGGCAGCATGAGGTTGATGCTGCGCGCGGTGCCGGCGGGGTCCAGCTCCAGGCCGCTCACGTCCACGCCGAAGCGCTGCAGCTGCCGGCGCACCATGCGGCCTGCCGGGTCATCGCCCACATGGCCGATGATACCCACCCGCAAGCCCAGGCGAGCGTATCCCATGGCCGCGTAGCCGCCGGCCTGGCCCACATAGTCGACGTTGTCGGTGTAGTGGGACTCGTGGCTCAGGTCCACTTCGGGCTGGTTGAGGTAGACGTTGGTGTCCACCCCGACGTTGCCCACGACGACCATGTCCAGGGGGGCGCTCACCGGCCGTCACACAGGGCCGGGAGAGGACTGGTGGCGCAGGCGCCTGCGCTGGTGCAGTGCCGCGAGAGGCACTGGTCGTCGCTGTTGCACGGGGCGCCGTTGGCCTTGAGCGCCGTGCACACCTTGCTCAGACAGCGCAGGGGCGGCTCGGCGTACGGGTCGCAGGCGGCAGAGTGGCACGCCTCGCCCTTGCGCGGAAAGAAGACGCACTGCTTCTTCTTGGTATCGCAGCGCAGCTCGGCCTGGCACTGCGCCGACGCGCAGCTCTGCCCCTCGGCAGCGGCCTGCTTGCAGGTGCCGCGCTGGCCGTGGGGTGTCAACAGCGGACCGTCGCAGACGAGCCCGGGCGCGCAGGTGGACAGGGAGGACAGCGAAAGGATCGGCACATCATGGCCGCACGACTCGCCCTGCTGTCGCGTGCCGCGCACCAGCAGGTTCAGGTAGCAACGCTGGTACACCAGCAGCGAGCGGATGGTCCAGTTGGCGTCCATGCCCACGGGGCAGGCTGCGGCGTCGATGGCGTCGAGGCAGCGGCGGGCCGCATCGCCGTCCAGCTCGAGGCCCTCGTCGGCCAGGTAGGTCAGGATGTAGCGTGGGCGCTCGAACCACTTGTCGAACGTCGCCTGGCACCCGCCGGCCTTGGTCCAGCCGAGGTCGTTCAGATCGGCGGCGCTGCAACAACGGCTCACCCGCCCGCACACGGCGGCGCCCAGGTCGGAGAAGAAGTCCTCCATGCGCTCCACCTCGGACTGGCAGCCCAGGGCAGCCAGCGCGGCGATCAACAGAAGCGGTCTCGTCATCTCTCCCCCTGGAGGTTTGGCGCTTATTGCTCCGCGCAGGCGTGGTACAGGGTGGTGCCCACGCGGTAAGCGATGTGGATGGTGGTCTTGCCCGAGGTCTTGTCCTTGTGCACGCGGAGGCGGGTCTCGTCGCCGCTGCCCTCGCGGACCTTGGACGGCTTGAAGCCGGCCGAGAGGTCACCCGTGGTCCAGTACAGCGCGCCCTTGGTGCCCGTGGTGAAGAAGGAGACGTACAGCTTCTGTTCGGTCTGCGTCAGCGCCATCTCCACCGACGTCGCCTTGACCGGCATTGCCACCTCGAGGCCCGAGCCTGGCAGGCCGGCGGAGCTGGACAGGTCCCACGGCAGGTAGATCAGCTTGTTGTTCGAGGTGGCGCTCTCCACGAACGCGAGGTGCGCCTCGTGCACGTCCTTTTTGTTCTTGTCCTTGGTCAGGGTCATGGCGATGGCCACCGGGCGGGGGCTCGAGATGACATGCCCCGAGGTCTTGACCGGGTGATTGCAGGCGGTCTGCTGCGCGTACACGTGCAGCTTGCCGGGGGATCCGACCTTGTCGGACTGGAAGGAGGCGTGGCCGTAGCGGTTGGGCCCCTGGGACACGCGCACCGGGCCGATAGTGGCGGTCTCCACCAGCGGATCCTGGGTGCATTTCTTTCCCACGATCTTCTGTTCACCCTTGTCGAAGTAGATCAGGAACGGGAAGAGCTTGCGCTTGGCCCCCTCGGTGCCTGTGGCGGCGCCGTAGATGTAATCGCTCAGGGTGTCCAGATCCACGCTCTCGATCTTGCCTGCCCAGACATCTTTGGCTCCGGACCAGAGGCCGTTTTTCAGGCGGATGTCCCGGCGCAGCGCGCCGCCGTTTTCCGCATCGCCAAAGGCCACGTGGAGCTGCCCCAACCGGTCCATGGCGGCGGCCGCGATGGTGACCTTTTTGCGCACCTCCTTGGTGATCAGCTTGGGCCACAGCAGGGCGTGGCGCAGGGTGGCGTTCTTGTCCACGAAGATGATGTGCGGATCACCGCTGGCGTCGAGGTCCAGGTCGAAGCGGTGCTGGCCAGGGATCAGGTTCGCGGTCACTTGCTGCTCCATGCGCGGGCAGAGGGGCGGCGGGAGGTCGGCCACCGGGCCATCGGGCGGCGCTGCCTCGGGCGCCGGACCGTCCGGGAGCTGCTTGCCGTCGGAGATCTTCGCGTCCGCCGTGGTGCCGGCCTGCTTGCGGCAGACCTTCTGCTTGCCCTCGTCCACGCAGGTGAAGCCCTCGGGGCAGCGGCCATCGTCCTTGCAGGAAAACCCGCCGTCGAGGATGTCGGGGTTGAAGCAGCCGTGGGCCGCCAGGGCACAGAGCAGGACGAGCAAGGGAGTCAGGGGCGCGCGCATCAGAACCTCACCCCGCCGGCCACGCCGGCCATGCCCGGGCCCACCGATGGGGCGATCCAGGCGCTGCGCTCGTTCGGTTCAGGGCCGCCCACGCGGTCGAGGATCAGCAGCACCGCGCCGGTGGCCAGGGCGGCGCCGCCCACGGCCAGGGTCACGATCTGGCCCAGCTCCAGGCCCTTGCCGGCGTCCTCGGTGGACGCGTATTCGGAGAAGTCGGGCCGGGTGCCCAGGCGGCTGGCGTCCTCCAGCTCGCCCGCCTTGCCGGCGGCCACGGCGCCCAGGGCCGCGCCGGTGATGCAGAGCGCGGCGCCGGTGCCCACCAGCACCCAGCCAGGGATCCAGTAGGGGCGGGCCAGCTCCGGCTGGGGCTGCGGCGCGGGTGTTGGTTTGGGGGTTGGCGCGGGATCGGGTTTGCGCCGCTCCTGCAGGGCGCGCTTCAAGTTCTTGATGCGCGCACGCACGATGGCCGCGTTTTCGGGGTCGCTCTTCAGGTAGCGCTCGTAGTGGTCGATGGCCAGCTGGAACTCGCCCATCGACTCGTGACAGTGGGCGATGTTGAACAGCAGCTCCGGCCTTTTGGAGTGGGCGTAGGACTTCTTGAACTGAACCGCGGCGCCCTTGAAGTCGGAGCGCTTGTACAGCTTTTCGCCCAGCACGTAGTACTGCTTTGCCAGGTCGATGTCCTTTTCGTCGGCGTCCGCGCTGGTCGGCGCTGCCCAGATGATGCTGACCGCCAGCACCCATGAAACGAAGATCCGCAAGGGTGGCTCCATCGGTTCGGTGGTTTGAGGCGTGGGATGTTATCACGCCTCCCGGGACCGACTGCGGCTCTCTATTTGATCAGCAGCTCCACCCAGTACGGCGTCTGCCCGTTGCACACGATGACGCCCACGGCGAGGTGGGACCAGGCGGGGTCCAGCCGGTTGTCTCGGTGGGAGGGTGACTCCATCAGGGCGGTGTGCA
Source organism: uncultured Myxococcales bacterium (assembly GCA_964511535.1). Taxonomy (GTDB): domain Bacteria; phylum Myxococcota_A; class Polyangia; family CAZCFB01; genus CAZCFB01. Next base: position 16,690 of record CAZEFW010000034.1, read on the forward strand.
GCAGCTGGGGAGACTGGTAGCCCCGGGCGATGTTCTGGCTCACCGCGTTGTGCTTGACCCCGGCCTTGTTCAGCCGGTCCCACGGCCCTTCGCCCTCGGGGGACTTGTGGGCGTAGTAGCCCCGGTCGCACATGTCCTGGGCGTGGGCGCGCGCCACGGCCACGGCCTTGCTGTAGCACGACAGCGGTCCGGCCCCGCGCTTGGCCCGCTCCATGTTCAGCAGGTGCAGCACAAGGTCCTCGGCGGCGTTGCCGCAGCCTCCCTGCTGCTGCGGCGGCGCCGACGGGTAGCCGCCCGAGCTGGTGTAGCCCCCGGCCGGGTTGCTGGCGTTGAAGCACACGTTGCCCCGGCTGCCGGCCGCGGTGCATCGCTCGCCGCCGTCGCACGCCGGGTCATTGCCGCCCGGGGATGAGCACCGCTCCATGCAGTACTTGCCCACCAGCTTCTTGGACGCGTAGACCGGCACGCAGGTCAGGCCAGCCCGGCACGCCTCGGTGGCGCAGCTCTTGCCCTCGGCCGCCGAGCCGGTGCCGCCAGGGGTTGAGCCCCCACCCTGGGGCGGGGAAGACCCCTGCCCCGGCACGGACACGTCGCCGCCGCCGTTCTGGAAGATCCAGAGCTTGAAGTAATCTACCCGGATGTCGGTGCCGCCCCGGCCACACACGCCCGACTTGGTGGAGTGCACACCGGCGACAACCTCCTGGCCGCCCTGCTCGGTGAAGCTGGGCCCGCCGCTGTCGCCGTTGCACACGCTGCCCTTGCCCTCGAAGGACAGGGTGCGCGAGGTGAGCAGCGAGATGCGGTTTTGCGCCATGCGCTTGGTGCCGTAGTCGTCAGCGTCCTGCGCCGTCTTGCCGTAGCCCACCAGGGTGATCTCCTGGCCCGAGCTGAGCTGCGCCGTGCCGATGGGCGAGGGGTCCACCCCGATGACCGAGCGCTCCAGTATCACCAGCGCGATGTCGTAGTACTTCGGGCTGGTCTTGTACTTGTGGTGCGGGATGTTGAGGATCCCGCGGTACGCCTTGCCGCCCACGCCGAAGTAGGTGCTGCCCGACTTGATGCAGTGCGCCGCCGTGAGCACGGTGCGACGCCCGATGAGCGTGGCGCTGCAGTTGGACCCGCCGCTGCGCAGCATACCCACGCTGGGATGACCCGGGTCGGGCTCGCCGTCGGTGATGAAGGGCGACAGGGACGCGCCGCCGCCGCGGTTGCCCTTGCTGGCTGGCCCGGAGCCGAGGCTGGAGCCGCCGATGGCTGTTGGGTCGCAGGCCACGGCGAGCAGGCCGGCGAGCATCAAGGCGAGGGGTGAGGTTCGCGGGGATCTGGTCATGCATCCCCAAAAAGCATCTTCCATGCCACGAAATCCGGCCCAACGATTTCAAATAGTTATGTTCCCATGCTGCAGAAACTGACCGGGGGATCCCCATCCATTTGGGGGCGACCGCCCCCCGGCGTCCAACCTTCACCCGGGGCTCACCCTCAGGGGAAAAAGATGGTGCCGCGCACGTCGCCACCGTTGGTCCAGGAATGCTCCCAGGCCACCAGACAGCCCAGGGAGTCGCACGCCGCCGCGGGGGCCCATTGACTCGAGCCGGAGGTCGTGAACTGGATGGGGTTCTTGTCCAGCGGGTAGCCCCCCGCCGAGAGCCGCGCGCCGTAGATGTCCATCTGCGCGCCGTTGAGTCGCTGCCACACCACCACGAAACGTTTGCCCGAGGTGGTCACGAAGGGCCTGGTCTGGTAGGCGCTGACCTTGGAGATGACGTAGCCGTTGGTATCGAGCAACTTGCCGGACGTGGTGACCCGCGCGCCGTAGATGCCCTGGGCCTTGCTTCGATAGTCCCCCCATGTGACCACGAAGGTGCCCCCCAGGGTCGCCACGGTGGGGCGCCATTTCGAGTCCGCTATTCCGATTCCGGAGATCTTGAACCCCGCCTTGTCCAGCAGCTTGCCCGCGGTGCTCACTCTGGCCCCCCAGATGCTGTACTTGTAGCCGTACGCGTTCATCCACACCACCAGGCAGGTGGTCCCGTCGCAGGCAGCGGATGGGTAGCGGTTGTCCCCCGCCGCCGCGCTCACCTTGATGTCCGCGCCGTTGAGCATGGCCCCCGACGAGCTGACCCGCGCCATGTAGATGGTCCAGTACTTCTTGGTGCTCGTGGCCTTGGACCAGAACACCTGGAAGTCTCCGGCCGCGGCCGTGACCCATGTGCTGTACAGGTAGCCGGTGAGCTTGCTCACCCTGAAGCCGGCCTTGACCACCGCGCCCGACGGGTTGACCAAGGCGGCCGTGATCTTCTCGTTGTAGGGGGGCTTGTCCGCCCAGGCCACCAGGGTGTTTTTGCCATCGAAGGCGGCGTGGGGCGGTCGCCGGTATGTGCTTGAGTACCCCAGCTTGATCTTGCCCCCGGTCACCTTGCCCTGGGTCGTCACGCGGGCAGCCTCCACATGGTACAGGGCGTAGCTGCTGGTGCGCACCCAGTAGGGCATCAAGAAGCCGTTGCCGGTGTACACGGGCGCCGGGCGGGCGCTCTGGGGCGTGGTCTTGGCCAGGGAGATGCCGTTGGGCACCACCACCTTGTAGCAGCCGCTCAGATCCCAGGCGCACGCCTTGGTGCAGGCCAGCGTGCCGCCGGTCTTCTTGAACGACAGGCAGGTCTTGCCTGACAGCAGCTTGCCGTCGCACGCCTCGTTCGGGTCGAGCTTGCCGTTGCCGCACTTGGACATGTCCGGCGGCGGCTTGATGTCCGGCGGCGGCTTGGTGTCGGGCGGCGGCTTGATATCGGGCGGCGGGAGCGGCCCATCCGCGGGCTTGATGGGACCATCCTTCGGCAGCCCCGGCCCGTCCGTGGGCTTGACCGTGCCGTCAGGCGCGGGCATGTGCAGGTCCGGGCGAAAACCGTCGGGCAGGTCACCCTGCGCCAGGTCACGCCCGCCGGCCTCCTTGCCCGGACCATCGCCCGGAGTCGCTCCGCCGTCGGCGCCGGACCGCGTCAGGTCATGGGGGCATGCCGCCAGGAGGAACATGGCGGCCATCATTGAAAGGCACTGCCGAAACATCCGGACACCATTCTACCTCACGAGCCTACCCGGGGTCTCTCTGCTAGATTCTTCCCATGAAACTTGCCCTGATCTGTGCGCTGGCCCTGACCCTTTGCCTGCAAACGGCCTGCTCCGACGACGACCTGGCCGCCGCGGACGCCGGCACCGGCTCCGCTGACATGAACGTCGCGGACAGCGGGAGCGGGAGCGACAGCGCCCCGTCGCCCGACCGGAGCGCCGGTCCGGACGGGGCATCCGCCTGCTCTCCGCCTCCGGCCAAGGGCAGCTTCTTCGCCCTGAGCGCAAAGCTCGGCGGCAAAGAACGCAAGCTCTGCAACTACCGCGGCAAGGTGCTGCTGGTGGTCAACATCGCGGCCAAGTGCGGGTTCACGCCCCAGCTGGGCGACCTGGCCAAGCTGCAGAGCACCCACAGCGCCAAGACCTTCGAGGTGCTCGGCTTCTACTGCAACCAGTTCGCCAACCAGGGCGGCACGCAAAAGGAGCAGGACTCCTGCGAGCAGAAGTACGGCGTCAACTTCGACACCTTCGACACCCTCAACGTCAACGCGCCCGGCGAGCACGCGGTGTTCAGCTGGCTCAAGGCCCAGCCCGGCGGCGGCGGCGCGGTGACCTGGAACTTCGAAAAGTGGCTGATCGGCAAGGACGGCAAGCTCATCGCCCACTGGGGCACGGGCACCAAGCCGGACGACACCAAGATCACCACCGCCATCAAGGCCGCCCTGGCCCAATAAAATGTCATATGGTGGGGTCAGACCCCCCTACTTGACATTTTATTGGGCCACCTTCCCGGCCGCGAGAAAAAGTGTCAAGTGGTGGGGTCAGACCCCCCTACTTGACACTTTAATTGGCGGTTGAGAACTACCTGCTCGGCCGGGCGGCCCAGTGCAGGTACTCCTCCAGGTTGGTGTAGCCGTCGTTGTCCAGGTCGCCGTTGTTGTCGGCCTTGGTCGGGTTGGTGCCGTGGGTCTGCTCCCAGGCGTCGGGCATGCCGTCAGCGTCGCTGTCCTTGACGGCAGAGCCCGCGTTGAGCGAACCGTAGCTGCTCTGCTTGTTGAGAAGCTTCCCCTTGTTGTTCTTGACGTCGCTGACCACCTTGTTGTCCGCCGCGTCGCGGCTCCACGGCCGCGCGCCGCCCCAGGCCAGCACCTGCTGCAGGGCCACGCTGGCGGAGTGGGTGGTGGTGGCCTTGAAGGTGTATGGGTTGGAGCTCTTGCTGAAGGTGCCCTGGACCATGGACGAGCCGTAATCCTTGCCGCTCAGCGTCCCGTTCTTGGTCTTGTCCATCAGGTTGCCCATGGCGTACAGCTTGACCTTGTTGTCCTTGTTCGGCTTGAACAGCACCTGGCTCTTGGACGACGGCCCGAGCACGCCGAAGTTGCCCACGTAGTTGATGCGCGACTCGCTGGACTTGCCCGACGTGTAGCCCATCTCGGGGCAGTTGTAGATCACGTTGTTGCGGATGTCGGCGCGCACTTTCTGGCTGCTCGAGTAGCTGCCCACCGCCGGGTTGCGGTTGCCGTTGTGGGCGTACAGGTTGTGGTGCAGGGAGATGTTCATGCTCCCCGACGACGGCTTGTACAGCCCGCCCATGCTGTGCATCTTGGAGCCGCCCGGCTTGTACTTCGACTCGCACTGGCCGTGCCACAGCCCGGTCTGGGCCAGCCCCTCGGTCATGAAGCTGTACTGAACCGTGACATCCTCGAAGCTGCCCGAGGCGGAGAGGTTTTCGTCCACCCCCCAGGACGCCGAGACATGGTCCACGATGACGCGGTTGCCGCTGACGGTCAGCGCGTCCTCGGTGTAGCTGCCCCCGCCGCTGTTGCCCGAGCACTTCTTGATCTTCAGGTCGCCAGGGCGGAAGCGCAGGTGCCGAACGATGACGTCGTTGGCCGCGATCTGCACCTGGTAGCCGCGGATCATGATCCCGTCGCCGGGCGCGGTCTGCCCGGCCAGGGTCAGGCGGCTCTGCTTGAACGACAGCGGCTTGTTCAGGGTGATGATCCCCGCCACGTTGAACACCACCGTGCGCGGCCCCTTCTGCGTGTCCGCGCAGTGGCGCAGGCTGCCCGCCCCCGAGTCGTTGAGGTTGGTCACCCGGCACACGTCGCCCCCGCGGCCGCCCAGCGCGTACATCCCCTCACCCTCGGCGCCGGGGAACGCCGGGCACTTGCCGCCCGCCTTGCAGTTGGCAGGCGGCGCGCCGCAGTAGCCCTTGACGCACGCCATGCCCACGGGGCACTTGCCGCTGCACGAAAACGTCCCGCCGCAGCCGTCCGGGTGATTGCCGCCGCAGTGCAGCAGCGCCGAGGCGCAGGTCCTCGGTACGCAGCCGCGCGGCTTGCCGCCGCACACGCAGTAGTCGGACTGGTGCCCGGAGCCTGGCACGCAGGTCAGCTTCGGCTTGCTCTTGTCGGCCTGGCACTTTCCGGTGACGTCCTCCCACACCTCCAGGCAGCCCATGCCCGCGGCCTTGCACACCTTGAGGCAGCCGGCGCTGTCGGTGAACTTGGCCAGGCAGGTGGTCTTGGTCGCGCCGCACACCTGCCAGTTGGGGTGCTTGGCGATGCCCGAACAATCGGCCAGGGGCGGGGGTTTGCCGCTGTCGTTGTTGGGGTTCGAGCCCTTGTCCTTTTTGGGTGGGGAGCCCGTGTCCTTGCCAGGCGCGCCTCCGGTGTCCTGCTTGGCGCCTGCTTCCCGGGGGCCGATATCGAGGGTATTGCCCCCGACGCTGTCGCCCGGCGCGGCGTCAGGCAGCGTCACCTCGCCCGCGCAGCCCGCCACCACCACACACAAGCAAGCAGCGCACAGGGTCCTCTGTATCCGCATATCAACGCTCCCGGAGCAGAAATGACTACCTTCCTACTTTACATCCAGGGCCGCGAGACGGGTAGGAACGGACGGGAGTCGGCCGTCGCGCTGGGCTGCAAGAAGCGTATCGAGCACCGGGTAGATCTGCTGTTCGTCGGCGGAGATGAGCACCAGGTCCACGCCGGCGCGCAGGGCCCGCAGCACTGATGGACCGATCCCCCCCATGCCGCGCCAGGCCGGGATCATGCAGAAGTCGTCGGTGATCAGCGTGCCGGCGAAGCCCCACTGCTGCCGCAGCAGCCCCTGGATCACACGCCGCGACGAGGAGACCGGGTAGCGCGGATCCACACGGGTCAGCTTCACGTGCCCCAGCATGATCATGGCCGGCACCGCGGCGCTCACCTGGCGAAAGGGCAGCCAGTCGGAGCGCTCCAGCTGCTCCGGCGCGAGGTCCAGCCGGGCCTCGTACAGGTGGGTATCCTCGGCCACCCGGCCCAGCCCCGGGAAATGCTTCAGCGTGGGCCGCACCCCGTGGCGCCAGAGGGTGCGGCTGTACTCCTCGGCCACCCGGGCCACGCGCTCGGGGTTGTCCGAGATGGCGCGCTCGTTGATGGCGCTGTGCAGGTCGACGCCCGGGCTGCGTGGCAGGTCGAGCCCCAGGTCCACCACCGGCCCCAGGTTGGCCGTGACCCCCAGGTGGCGCAGCCAGCGCGCCTTTTGCGCCGCGTAGGCCCGCACACGCGCCTCGTCCCCGGCGGCGGCCAGCGACGACAGCGGCGCTGGGGTGGGCAGCGGAGGAGACAGCCGCGAGACCGCGCCCCCTTCCTGGTCCGCGGTGACCAGCAGCGGCGGCATCCCCCGCTGCCGGCGGATTTGTTGAAGCTCGGCCAGGTCGCGGCGCACCTGGTCCGCGGTGCGATGGCGGACGTTGCGCGCGGTGATGAACACGCCGGCCACCGCGTCGCGGCTCACCAGCGCCTTCAGCTCGTCGAAGTCGCGGTACCCCACCACCAGCCGGGCTCCAGCCGGGGCCAGCTGTTCGGCTGGCGTGTGCAGCACCCGCCAGCGCAGCCACTGGTAGTCCGCCTCCTGCCCCACTGCCAGGGACACCGCGGCCAGGAGCAGAATCGCCCGGGCCGTGCAGACCAGCCGCGGAAGGATCCCCCTGGCCTGATCGATGCGGGCCAGCGCGCGAGGCGCTGCCCAGATCGCGGCCTGGCAAATGAGGTAGAGCAGCAGGTAGCGCACCTTGAAGCACAGCGGTGTGCGAAACAGCAGCGCCAGGGTCAACAGGCCCACCGGCAGGGCCCAGACAGCGAGCTTCCAGATGATTCGAGCAAACATGGTCCGGAATCATTGCAGGGGGTGTGCCACGATTCGGACAAATGATTACGATAACTTGTAGGGGATGTGGACAGTGTGCCGCACGCCCGTGGCAGCACACCCACACCGGCGGCTGGCTTGCGCCGGGCAATTCCCTACTTATGCTATGGGCATAGTCGGCAAAGGCAGACGCTCATGACAGGCGAAAGAGAGGCGGCAGCGGGCGGTCAACCGACCGGCTCCAACATGGTGACCCTGCAGACGGGGTCCATGGTGGACCAGTACGAAATCACCGGGATCCTCGGCAAGGGCGGCATGGGTACCGTGTACAGCGGGATCCAGCCGGTCATCGGCAAGAAGGTGGCCATCAAGGTGATCAACCGCGAGTTCTCGGGCAACCCCGAGGTGGTGGCGCGGTTCATCCAGGAGGCCCGGGCGGTCAACCAGGCACAGAGCAGGTACATCGTTGACATCTTTGCGTTCGGCGAGCTGGACGATGGGTGCCACTACTACGTGATGGAGCGGGTCGAGGGCCACTCCCTCGAGGATCACCTGCGCGATCACGGCGGGCCGCTCCCGCTGGAGCAGTGCCTCGAGGTGATGCGCTGCGTGACCGCAGGCCTCGGCGCGGCCCACGAGATGGAGATCATCCACCGTGACCTGAAGCCGGCAAACATCCTGGTCCTGACCGGGGACAGCCAACGGCTGGAGGCGAAGATCCTCGACTTCGGCATCGCCAAGATCATGGGTGAGCCGGGCGAGGCTGGCCCCATGACCCGCACCGGGGCGATCTTCGGCACGCCGGCCTACATGGCGCCGGAGCAGATCCGCGCCCGGCCCGTGGACGCGCGCACCGACATCTACGCCCTGGGCGTGATCATGTTCCAGCTCTTTACCGGGACGCTGCCCTTTTCGGCCGCCACTTACATCGATCTGGTCAACAAGCACCTGTACGAGGCGCCGCCCAACCTGGACGAGCTGCAGCCCGAGCTGCCGACTGCATACCGCGAGCTGGTGCTGCGGTGCCTGCAGAAGGAGCCGGACAACCGCCCTGCCACGGTGCAGGAGGTGGCCGCCGTGCTGCGGGATCCGGCGGCCATCGTCACGTTGCCTCCGCTGAGCATCACCGCGGAGCCGCCGCCGCCGCCGCCCACCATGCTGGCCCAGCCGCCGGCGCCGGAGCCGCGGCCGAAGCGGGGCGCGCTGTGGGTGGTGTTGGCTCTGTTGGGGGTCGGGGTGATCGCAGCGGCAGCCGTGCTGCTGACCCGGAACGATGGAGACCCGCGGCCCGCCGCAGCCGCAGCCGCCGAGCCCAGAACCCCTCCCGCTGCTGCGCCCGCCCCCGCTCCCGAGCCCAAGCCCGAGCCCAAGCCCGAGCCCGAGCCCGAGCCCGAATCCGCGCCCGCGTCTACATCCAAGTTGAAGCGGAAAGGCAAAGGAAAGGACAGGCGCAAGGCCAAGCGCAGGGGCAAGTCAGCGGCCAAGCCCGTCGCGGCGCCCAAGCCCATCGCCGCTCCCGCTCCCGCTCCCGCTCCCGAGCCCGCGCCCGCGCCCGCCCCCCCCCCCCCGCCCCCCCCCCAACCCCCCCAAAACCCCCACCCCCCCCCCCCACCCGCGCCAACCCCCCCACCCAAAGCC
>CAZEFW010000034.1:25531-62699 GCA_964511535.1 uncultured Myxococcales bacterium
GTTGGGGGGGGGGTTGTCCGCTGCGGCTGCCGGGGTGGTGACCCTGCCCCTTGGCGCGCCGGCGCCCGCCGCAGCCGCAGAGGCCGAGCCCGAGCCCGAGCCCGCGCCCGCGCCCGCCCCCGAACCCGCTCCTGCTCCCAAGCCCGCTCCCGCACCCGCGCCTGCCCCCGCTCCGAAGGCGCAGCCTTCGTCCACGTCCACGTTGAAGCCGAAGCCGAAGCCCAAACCCAAGCCCAAGACCAAGCCCAAACCCAAGCCCAAGCCCAAAGAGGAAGAGGATGTCCCCTTCGGTTTCTAGCTCTCTGCTCGCTGTCCTGCTCCTGCTCCTCTCTTCGCCCGCCCTGGCCTCGCCATGGGTGGCGCGCAAGGGGACCACGGTCATATCCATCAACGCTGGCGCCGACTTCGCCACCAGCGAGTTCCTGCCCGACGGCAAGAATCAGGACTTCCCGCTCGACGGTAACTTCAACAGCTACTTCCTCTCGGTCGCGGGCCGCTACGGCTTCCCCATGGGCTTCGAGCTCAGCCTCAAGGCCACGCTCAAGGGGGTGTCGTACCGCGCCGACCCGATCTTGTTGGTGGTGGACCCGAGCAATCCTCCACAGACCCTGCAGGAGCACCGCGACGCGATCCTCAATTTCACCGAGCAGGACTTCGGCCTGGCCGACCTGCACCTCGGCGTGGCGCACCAGCACCTCAAGGCGCCGGTGGTCATCGCCTCGCACCTGATCCTCAAGGTGCCCGCTGGCTACAGCAAGCCCACCGGCACCTTCCGCGACGACACGCCGGGCTCGGCCAACATCCAGGACGACGTGGCCCTGGGCGACGGCCAGGTGGACCTGGAGTACAGCCTGCAGCTGGGCTACGTGATCCCCCCCACAAAGACCGTGCTGGAGCTGGACGCCGGCTACCGCGTGCGCTTCGGCGGCCCGGGCCACCAGTTCGCCGGCCTGTTCAAGGTGGGGCAGTTCATCACCAAGTATGTGCTGCTGTACGGCGGGCTGGAGACCGCCATCACCCTGTTCGACGGTGACGAGGTGGGAAAGAGCTTCGTGGCCATCGACCCGTCCGTGCCCGCCGGGTCGTTCCCGGTGACCAACATCAGCCCGATCCCGCTGACGCTGGACCGCGACTACCTGATGGTGCGCGCCGGCGTCATCGTGCGGGTGCTCAAGCGGGAGTGGGTGCTCAACTTCGCCCACACCGCCTGGGGCAAGAACGTCACCCGCACCACCGGCTTTTCGCTGGGCGTGATCCTGCCCTTCACTTAAGAGCTGACGTTCAAGCGGCGGGACGCCGCCTCTACTCGCCTGCCGCCTCCAGGTCCTCGGGCGCGGCCTCCTGAATCTCAAGCACCTCCGCCTCGAAGGTGAGGGTCTGACCGGCCAGCGGATGGTTGGCGTCCAGGGTCGCCTCGCCGTCCTCCACCGACACCAGGGTCAGGCGAGCGATGCCGCCGCTGTGCAGCTGGGCCTGCACCGTGTCGCCCGGCTTCAGCTCGGGCGGAAGGTTATCCGCCGGGGCCTTGATCAGCCGCTCCTCGTCCCGCTCGCCGTACGCCTCCTTGGGGCCGAGGGTCACCTTGATCTTGTCGCCGGCCACCTTGCCGTCCAGGGCGGCCTCCAGGCCGGGCACCATGGCCCCGTGGCCGAACAGGAAGCCGATGCCGTCGGTGGTCTCGTCGATGAGCTCGCCCGCCTCGTCGCTGACCCGCAGCGAGACGAACACCACCCGGTCCTTCTCCACCGGACCGTCCACGGTCTTGCGCTCGATGTGCTGGTGGTGGCCGCAGCCGCCGCCGCCGCCGTGGCCGTGGCCGCAGCCCTCGTGCCCGTGCTCATGGCCGTGGCCGTGGTGGCTGCAGCTGTGCTCCTCGCCCATCTCGGGGCAGACGCCCTCGATGAACCCCTGCACCGCCTCGCGCACGGACTCCGCCTCGCCGGCCGCGTGCACGCCCATGCCCGCGGCCACCAGGCCCTGCATCGGCCGCATGCCCATGTGCCCCGCCACCACCGCGGTGACGCCGGCCTCCTGCAGCCGCGCCACCGTGCCCCCGCAGGCGCCCGGCTCGTGGGCGTTGTCGAGTGTGGTGACCTCGCCGATCTGATCGTCGTCCACCTTCACCAGGGTGAAGATGTCGCAGCGGCCGAAGTGCGGCGATACGCGCGCGTCGAGGCCGCCGGGTTTGTTAGAGGGGATGGCGATGAGCATGTCGGGACTCCACGAGTTTGTTGTCAACGAATGGGCTGGTAGCACGCCGGCAGCCCCTCAACAAGTGCGGTATCCTCGAAAGATGTCTTCATGGCCCGAGCAGCGGCCCCTGTGGAGCAGGCTCTACCGGGGGCTCCTGGTGTTGATCCTGGCGCTGGCCCTCGGCGCCCTCGGCCTGGCCTGGCTGCTCAAGCAGGTGGGCTGCGCCTCGTCCGGTGACCCGGCGCGGCTCCAGGGGAGCCTGAGCCCGGGCGCGGCGGCCCTGGTCCAGCGGGCGTGGCAGGGCGTGCAGCCGGCGCGGCTGATGGACTACCACGCTCACCTGGTGGGGCTGGGCGCGGGCGGCACCGGCTGCCAGGTGCACCCTCACATGCGCTCCTGGCGCCACCCGCTGGCCCGGCTGAAGTTTCTGGTCTACGTCAGCGCCGCCGGGGTCACGGACATGACCCGGGCCGACGCGCAGTACCTGTCACGCCTGACCGACCTGGCGCGCCACACCCCGCGCCACGGGCGCCACCTGCTGCTGGCCTTCGACCGGCACTACAACCGCGACGGCACGGTCAACGTCGGCAAGACCGAGTTCTACGTGCCCAACGAGTACGTGGTGAAGACCGCCCGCGACGCCCCCGGCCTGTACGCGCCGGCCGTCTCGGTGCATTGCCGGCGTCCCGGCGCCGTGGCCGAGCTCGAGCGCTGGGCCGCCCGCGGGGTGCGCTTCGTCAAGTGGCTGCCCAACGCCATGGGCATCGACCCGTCCGATCCCGCGTGCGATCCCCTGTACAAGGTGATGAAGAAGCGCGGCATGGTGCTGCTATCCCACGCCGGCGAGGAGAAGGCGGTGGAGAGTGAGGAGGACCAGCGGCTGGGCAACCCCCTGCTGCTGCGGCGCCCGCTGGATCGCGGGGTCAAGGTGCTGGTGGCCCACTGCGCCAGCCTCGGCAAGAACCAGGACCTCGACCGCCCGGACCGCGCCCTGGCCCACAACTTCGACCTCTTCCTGCGGCTGATGGAGCAGGGTCAGTACCGCGGCCAGCTGTTCGGCGACATCTCGGCCATGACCCAGTTCAACCGGCTGGCCCGGCCCCTGGCCACCATGCTCCGGCGCGCCGACCTGCACCCGCGCCTGGTCAACGGCTCGGACTACCCGCTGCCGGCCATCAACGTGATCATCCGCACGGGCGACCTGCAGGAGCACGGCTTCATCACGGCCGAGCAGCGGGCGCAGCTCAACGAGATCTACCAGGTCAACCCGCTGCTGTTCGACTTCGTGGTCAAGCGCACCGTGCGCGCGCCCGGCACCGGCGAGCAGTTCCCGCCGTCGGTGTTCATGGTGCGCCAGGCGCTGGATCCGGGGCGCCTCAGATAGCAGCACGCCTCAGCAGAAAATACCGAAACGATTGCTCCCCGCCCCAGGGGGTCCGGTGCTGCTCCTTGAAGGTGCGGGCCAGCTCCAGCTCCGGCCCGAGCTCGGCCTGCATGGCGTCGGGTCCGTAGCGCCTGGTGGGCAGGTTGCTGCACCTCTCGGGCCCGTCCTCGGCGAAGGTGCACAGCACCACCCGGCCCGCGGGGCTCAGGGCGCGCAGCATGTTGTCGCGGTAGGCGCGACGCTGCGCCGGCTCGGTGAGGAAGTGAAACACGGCCCGGTCATGCCACAGGTCGATGCCGCCGGCCGGCAGCTCCGCGGTGGTGATGTCACCCACCATCCAGGTCACCTGCTGCGCGGCCGCGCCGAGGCGTTTGCGGCTGTGGTCCAGCGCGACCCTGGAGAGATCCAGCGCCGTGAGCCGGGTGATGTCTTGCTCGAGCAAGCTGTCAACCAGCGTGGACGAACCGGCGCCCACGTCGATGACCCGGCTCTCGGTGGAGAGGCCGGCCTCCTGCAGCAGCGCCAGAGAGTTGTCCAGCCTCGGCTGGTACCAGGTCACCTCGGTCTCGCCCTTGCGACCGTACATCTCGTCCCAGTGTTGCTCGCGCTCCCCTCGCTCCTGTGTCGCCATCGGCTCCTCCCGACTCCCATACAATGTCCTGGCGGTTTGGTGCTCCATGTTAGCACCTGAGCCACCAGGCGCCGGAAGGTTTCACCGGGGCGGATTCGGCGCCCTGCTACCGTCGCTGCCGCGGTATACTCGAAGGTCGCAGCCCGGAGATCAGATGTCCCCCACGCCGTACCCCACCCCCCGCACCCGCTGGCATCCACTGGCCATGGCCCCGGCCCTGGTCCTGGTCCTGGCCATCCTGACCGGCTGCGGCGACGGCCAGAGCCAGTTCTTCGACGGCGGCCTCCCCCCGGGCGGCGAGGCAGGGATCCGCGACGCCCGCGCCCGGGACACCCTGCGCCGCGATGCCGGCCCGCCGCCCCCGTCCATCCGCGTGCACGCCATCGATGTGGGCGCGGGGCTGTGCGTGCTGGTGGAGATGCCGGATCCAAAGAAGCCGGTGCTGCTGGCAGACTGCGGCCAGGACGTGTGGAAGGGCGCCGGCGTGTCCGGCACCACCGCCGCGAATTACGCGCGCCAGGTGATCGGCAAGCGCAAGGTGGTGCTCATTGTCTCGCACCCCCACTCGGACCACTACAGCCTGGTGGACAACGTGTTGGACAAGGGCGGGCCGCCGCTGGAGCTGGACAGCGTGTGGCTCGGCGGCAAGCTCGACGACTACACGGCCGACGGCAAGCGCTTCCTCAACCGGATCTCCGCCTTCCGCTCCCAGCAGCCCAAGCGCCTGCACGACAACCTGCCGCGCAGCTACTTTTCGCCTTACCCCCAGGGCGAGCCGGAACTGACCTTCGGCCATGTGAAGACATACGTGGTGGCGGTCAACGAGTCGGTGGGCAAGCCGGGCAACGACACCAACGGCAAGTCCATGGTGGCCGTCGTGAAGTACGGCTGGTTCATGGCCGTGCTGCCCGGCGACGCCGACGGCGATGTGCAGGTGCTGGCGGCCAACAACGCCAAGACCGCCGGGCTGCCCCTGTCCCAGGCTGCGCTGCTGATGGCCTCGCACCACGGCTCGGGCACCAAGGGAAGCAACGACCAGGCCTGGGCCGACGCCGTGCGCCCCCAGGCAGTGATCTACAGCTCCGGCCGCGACGTGGACGCGCCGCAGACCAAGATGCACAACGACCACCCGTATCACACCGTGGTCTCGCGCTACGAGGGGCTCAAGTCCCTGCGCGGCGCGGTGAAGCATGGCCTGTACCAGGGGCTGTACGACAAGAAGGCGAACAAGCGCGACACGCGCAAAGCGCACTACGGCACCGCCGCCAACGGGGTGGTCATCGTCTCGTCCACCGGGCAGCCTGGCAACCTGCGGGTGGCCTGCAAGGCGCTGCCCGGCACCACCCGGGACACCGCCTGCGCCATCAAGTGAGGAGCCGAGGAGGCGCCATGACCTGGCCCGTGACCCACGAGGATGTCGTCGCCGCCGCGGCGCGGCTGGAGCCGTACCTGCAGAGGCCCACGGCCCTGCGGCGCTACCCGGCGCTGGACCGGGCCGTCGGCTGCCGGGTGCTGGTCAAGCACGAGAACCACCAGCCCACGGGGGCCTTCAAGGTGCGCAACGGGCTGGCCGTGCTCACCGCGCTGTCGCCCGACGAGCTTCGCCGGGGCGTGGTGGCCGCCACCCGGGGCAACCACGGCCTCGGCCTGGCGTACGCCGGGCGGCTGCTGGGCGCGCCGGTGACCATCTGCGTGCCCGAGGGGAACAACCCCGAGAAGAACGAGGCCATCTGCGACCTGGGCGCCGAGCTGGTGATCCAGGGCGCGGACTACGACGAGTCCGTACAGGTGATGCAGCAGCTGGTGCAGGAGCGCGGGCTGCGGGCGGTGCACTCCACCAACGAGCCGCTGGTGAGCGCCGGCGCCGGCACCATCGCCCTGGAGCTGCTGGCCCAGGCCGAGCAGCAAGGCGAGCAGCTCGACGCTCTGGTCATGGCCGTGGGCGGCGGCTCGCAGGCGGTGGGCGCCATGGCGGTGACGAGGGCGGTGGCGCCCGAAGTGTCGGTGTACGCGGCCCAGGCCGCGGCCGCCCCGGCGATCCACGACTCGTACCACGCAGGAGCGCCCCTGGAGCGCGACTCGGCCGACACCTTCGCCGACGGCGTTGCCACCCGCATGACCTACCCCGCCACCTTCGACGCCCTGCGCGAGGGCTTGACAGACTTCGTCACCGTCACCGAGGCCCAGATCGCCGCGGCCATCCGCCTGTACATCCGCGCCACCCACAACCTCGCCGAGGGCGCTGGCGCCATCGGCCTGGCCGGCCTGCGCGCCCTGGGCGACCGCCTGGCCGGCAAGACCGTGGGCGTGGTGCTGTCAGGGGCGAACATCGACGCGGAGACTCTGGGGCGGGTGGTGACGCGGGCGTTGTGAGCGGCGGGGAGGCTGACGCGGCTCAGCAACAGGCCCAGCCGAAAGCCAGGACCTGGGGGTGGTTGGGGCACTGGGTGATGTGGCCGCAGCCGGAGTCGCCGAACATGTAGGGCAGGTTGTTTTCGGAGTCGATCTGAAACAGCAAGTCCATCCTGGTGCCGCAATCGGGGCAGTTCGGGTACTCGGCGCCCTGGATCCAGCAGGGCCAGCCGCGCAGCTTGTCGCCGTCGAGGGGGAAGCCGGCGTTGCTCAGCGCATCGAGCTCCTCATCATCGAGCTCAACGTCGAAGGGCTCGTGTTCCTCCCAGTGAGGCAGGTCCGCCTGCTCGTGCCAGCCGACGATGCGCTGGGCCTCGAAGGCGCCCGCCACTGGCGAGGAGGCCAGGGCCAGCCCCGGGCCGTCAGGCCGCACCACGCGCAGCAGGTGGGTGGAGGAGAAGGGCTCCCAGCCGTCATGGTTGGCCTCGCAAACCTGCTCCTGGTCGGTGCAGTAGAAAAACTGCAATAACCCCGACGCGGGCTTTACGGCCGCACCGACCGGCGCGCTGGCGAGGTCGAGCTGGACCATCAGCTGCATGGGGCGGCTGCAATGGGGACATGCGGGCCACGCTTCGCCGGGTCGCAGCCACGGCAGGCCCGAAAACTTGGATGCGGTCAGCTCGCCGTCGCCTGCTTCCACCACGGGCCGATACGCCGCACGCTCGGCCGAGGCCAGCTTGCGCCATCCCCTGGCCAGCCCCTCGGCCACGGCCCTCGCTGCGGGGGCCTGGTCTTTGTCATGCTTGCCGAAGATCTGCTTGATGAATCCGGCCATCTCTCACCTCGTTGTGCCACAAGTTGCTGGCGGCCCCGGTCAGAGCCAGGGGTTGGCGCAGGTCAGGTAGATGCTGCCGTCCTTGCCCTCGCTGCAGCTGCACTTATCGAGGGTCATGCAGCTGCAGGTTCCACAGCCGGCCCCCATGGGGTGGCAGGTGAAGCTGGCGCAAATGCACTCGCTCAGCCCCAGCGAACAGTCCTGGGGGCACTCCGGGCCGCCGTCATGCCAGGTCGGCGGCGTCTTGTGCGTCGGGTAGAGCCGGCAGTACTCGCCGGGCTGGCAGGTTCCCGATGAGCCGCAAGCGAAGGGCTTCCAGGCGGGGTTGACCGCGTCCACGACACCCTTGTCCTTCACAGCCTGCGCGTCGGAGACGCTCGCCTCCTTGCCCGCCGCGGCTGCGTCCTGTGGGTTTGGCTTTCCCGAATCCGAGCATCCGAGGCAGAAAACGGCCAGCCCCACCAGCGCATAAACACAAGCAACTCCCCTCATGGATTCCCTCCGCGGATCTCAAGACCTGCCATCTTCATCGGCCCGAGCGATGAAGATAGCGCAGAATGACGCCATGGCGGAAGCTCGACGGCGCCTCGCGCGAAACCCCATCAGGAGCCTGGAGACGGCGACGCCATGATACGCGGGCGCGGACATGCTCGCGCTCCTACACTTAGCAACATGAGACAAAGAGCACTCGGCCCGAGCGGGCTAAATGTGGGGTGTGTGGGCCTTGGCGCCATGCCGCTCTCTCTTGGGGGCAGGCCGGCGGAGGCTGACGGCATCCGGGTGATCCACGCGGCGCTGGACGCTGGCATGACGCTCATCGACACGGCGAACGCGTACTGCCGGGATCACAACGACGTGGGTCACAACGAGCGGCTCATTGCCAGGGCGCTGGCGCAGTGGTCCGGGTCGCGCGAGCAGGTGGTGGTGGCGACCAAGGGGGGGCTGCAGCGGCCGGGCGGATCGTGGACCACCAACGGGCGGCCGGAGCACCTGCGCGCGGCGTGCGAGGCGAGCCTGGCGGCGCTGGGGGTGGAGGCCATCGACCTGTATCAGCTGCACGCGCCGGACGATGACGTGCCGTTTGCCGAGAGCGTGGGCGCGCTGGCGGCGCTGCAGGCCGAGGGCAAGATCCGCCATGTGGGGCTGTCCAACGTCACGGTGGCCGAGATCGTCGAGGCCGCCGCCATCGTGCCGGTGGTCAGCGTGCAAAACCGCTGCAACCCGCTGGAGCGGCGCGCCTTCCACACCGGCGTGGTGCAGCACTGTACCGGGCAGGGCATCGCCTTTTTGCCCCACAGCCCGGTGGGCGGGTTCGGCAACCACCGCCGCATGACCGAGCACCCGGTGCTGGCCAGCGCCGCCCGGGCCCACGGCGCGTCGGCCTACGAGGTGTGCATCGCCTGGCTGCTGTCCACCTCACCGGTGATGTTGCCGATCCCCGGTGCGAGCCGCGTGACCAGCGCCAAGTCCAGCGCCGCGGCCTCCGACCTGCAGCTCACCGACGAGGAGCTTTCGCAGCTGGCTGACGCTTTTGCCGTGTGACGGCGTCGAGGATGTCGGTCAGGATGCGCTGGACGATATCGAGGTGCCTGGCCGCGCCACGGATCACCACGTGATCGCCCGCGGCGGCGGCGCCGCTGCCGCGCCCGCCTGACAGGTACGGACAGGCCGCCGCGGCCAGGGCAGCCGGCGAGACGCGCCCCCCGGCGGGGATGAGGCGCATGGCCAGCTCGGGTCGGCGCTGCGGCGCCGGAGGGATGCCCGCCAGCAGCGCGCGCTCCCTCCCGGTCAGCAGGGTCAACGCTCCGTCGTGCTCGCTGACCGTCAGCCCAGCGGTGGCCAGGGCCGCCAGCGCCTGCTGTGGCGTGGCGTCGGTGAGGTTTGCCCAGATGGCCGCGCCCACGGCAAAGCCGCCCACCACGATCTGCCGGTCCAGCGCGACACCCAGCGCGACACCCAGTGCGCCGGCGCTGGCGCCGCGGGAGACGACCCGGCAGCGACGGCCCGCTCCCTTGCCCGTGCAAGTCACCCGCGCCTCTGCCTTTGCCTGCGGCGTGGCAGGGATGACGGCCGGCCAGGACGGCCTGAAGGGCGCGGGCGCCAGGCAGGTGAACGGGGGAGCCGCGGCCCCGGCTCCCTCGACGCTATTGATCATCGACTCCAGCAGATCGAGCCGGGACGCGTAGTCTCGCGCCAGCAGCCTGCCGGGCTCCAGCACGGTGACGCGAGAGCGGTGTGACCCCATGAATGCGCAGAAGGCGGCGGCCACCTGCCGGGCAAGGGCGGGCGAGTCCACCGGGATGATCCGCGTCTCAAGCGGCTTGAGCATCATCATCGACAGCTGCCGCTCGCGCTCGCGCCGGTCCAGGGCCTCGATGCTGTCCACGTGCACGCCGCCCGTGGCCTGGCCGGGCATGTAGCCCAGGCCGTGGGCGTCGGCCAGATCCCGCAGCACCAGCTCCAGGGCGCGGTCCTCGAGCCGCATCGCCACCTGCACCCGGGCCACCTCCGGCCCCACAGTGAGCGACAGCCCCAGGGCGTCGGCCAGGGCAGCAATCAACGCGCCCAGGCGAACCCGGTCGGCCACCACCGAGCAGCGCGTGGCAGCGAGGGAGGCGATTCGGTCTTTGGGCAGGGCTGACCCGAGGGCGGCGCCGCCGGTCCAGCGGTGCTCCCGACGGTACTTGACCAGCTTCGGTCCAGCGCTGCCACGCTGAACGGCGCAGCGCACCTGCAGCGCGCCCTGCTTCAGCTGATATGCAGGCAACACCGGCGCGGGCCGGGGCGCCTGCGGGTGGCCAGTGCAGGTGTAGGGCGGCGCTGCTGGAGCCCGCGCCCTGGTGGGCGGGGGGGTGGCCGCGGGCGCGGGCGGTGACGCGACACAACATCCGGCGGTCATCAGCAAGGGCGCCAGCAAGAGCAGGGCGAGGGAGCGCATGGCCTCCTACCTTACCAGGTCCGAAAGCGGCCAGAGCCCGCCATGTGCATGTCCGAAAACGGCCAGTTTTCCGGACCGGATCGGCTAAGGTCTGATCCATGGACGCCAGCCTGGATCACGACGCATGCTACCGCGCGGTGCAGAGCCGCGACGCCCGCTTCGACGGACGCTTCTTCACCGCGGTGGCCACCACCGGCATCTACTGCCGGCCGGTCTGCCCGGCCCGCACGCCCCTGAGCCGCAACGTGACCTTTTATGCCTGCGCCGCCGCGGCCGAGGGGGACGGCTACCGGCCGTGCAAGAGATGCCGCCCCGAGAGCGCCCCGGGCAGCCCCGCCTGGCGCGGCAGCTCGGCCACGGTGGACCGTGCCGTGCGGCTGATCAACGAGGGCGCGCTGGACCACGGCAGCGTGGACGACCTGGCGGACCGCCTGGGCGTGGGCCCGCGCCACCTGCGCCGCCTGATGAAGCGCGCGCTGGGCGCCACCCCCGTGGCCCTGGCCCAGACCCGGCGCGCCCACTTCGCGCTGAAGCTGCTGCACGAGACGCACCTGCCCATGGCCGACGTGGCCCTGGCCGCGGGCTTCGCCTCGGTGCGCCGGTTCAACGCGGTGATGCGCAAGCGCCTGGGAGACAGCCCGCGGTCCATGCGCCGCGCGCGCCGCAGTGGCCAGGACGCCGCCGGCATGCTGAGGCTGCGCCTGGCCTTTCGCCCGCCCCTGGCCTGGGCCGAGCTCCTGCAATTGCTGGCCCGGCGCGCGGACCCAGCGGTGGAGCAGGTTGTCGGCGACACCTACCGCCGCGTGATCCCCGCTGGCACCCTCGAGGTGGCGCCAGCGGAGGCCGAGGGCCGCCTGGAGCTGCGCACCCCGCTGGCCGCGACCGCTGACCTGATGCCGCTGGTGAGCAGCGCCCGCCGGCGCATGGACCTGGACGCGGATCCCCGGACCATCGCCGAGCACCTGGCGCGCGATGCCAGGCTGCGCCCGCTGGTGCGCGCCACGCCGGGTCTGCGCCTGCCCGGCCCCTGGGAGCTGGCCGACGCCGACGACCCCTGGCCCGGTGACCCCGACGCCTCGCCCCCCGGCGGGCTGCCCGACCACCTCACCTCCCTCGCCGATGCCTGGCGCCCCTGGCGCGGCTACGCCGCCCTCTACCTCTCGCTTCAGGAGACCCCATGACCACCACCGATCATCACGCCGCGATGAACATCCCGAGCCCGGTCGGGCCACTGCACCTGCGCGCCAGCGACGGCGCGTTGACCCACCTGCTGTTCGGCGCGGGGGAGCCGGCCGACGGCCAAGCCGCGGACCGGGTCGTGCTGGCCGAGGCCGAGGCGCAGCTCGCCCAGTACTTCGCCGGGCAGCGCAAGACCTTCGACCTGCCCCTGGCCCCCCGGGGCACCGACTTCCAGCGCACCGTCTGGGCCGAGCTGGTCCGCATCCCCCACGGCGACACCCGCTCTTACGGCGAGCTGGCCCGGGACCTCGGCCGCCCCGGCGCCGCCCGGGCCGTGGGCGCGGCCAACGGCCAAAACCCCATCTCCATCGTCCAGCCCTGCCACCGGGTCATCGGCGCTGACGGCAGCCTCACCGGCTTCGGCGGCGGCCTGGCCATAAAGCGCCACCTGCTGCAGCTGGAGTGTGGAGAAGCGGCGTCTCGCCGCTTTCGAGGCAACGAAACGCGGCAGGATGCCGCGTCTACCTGATGGATGGAAAGGTGTAGAAGCGGCGTCTCGCCGCTTTCGAGGCGACGAAACGCGGCAGGATGCCGCGTCTACCTGATGGATGGAAAGGTGTAGAAGCGGCGTCTCGCCGCTTTCGAGGCGACGAAATGCGGCAGGATGCCGCGTCTACCTGATGGCGTAGCCCCAGGTGTACATGGTGCCGAGGTGCTGGCAGGTCTTGCCGTCGGTCCAGGCCCACCACTTCTTGCTGATGTCCAGCCGGCCGCCGGGGCAATATTCGCCGGCGTAATCCGCGATGTGCCCCTTGGCCCCCTTGGTCCAGTCCGAGTCGCAAGCGTACGCCGGGTCAGCCTTGCTCTGGTAGACGTAGTCCACGCAACCCATGGTGATCTTGGCCGGCCCGTAGGTGCCGTGCTTGAACGCCTTTTTGGGCGGGCCGATGGCGATGTTGATGTTCTTGTGGTTCCAGGTGCCGGCGGTGTAGCTCTGCGAAAACGCCTTGTTGTGGGTCTTGTTGAACACCATGATCTCGGTGTACGGCACGCAGCCCAGGTCCCGCGACCAGGCCGCGCCGCCCTGGGTGCCCCAGTCGGACACGCCGAGGGTGGTCTTGGCGTTGGCCTGCTGCCAGCCGCCCACGGTCCAGCCGCCGGACAGGGTGGTCATGTCGCAGTAATAATCTGTCGGCTTGCCCGTGCCGCACGGGTCGAGCTTGTACAGCCCGCTGGTCTTGCCCAGGCCCTTGGCCAGGATGTCCTTGCAGGTCTTGACCGCCACGCACTTGCCCTTGTCGCAGGCCAGGCCCGCGGCGCAGTCGGCGCTCTTGGAGCACCCCTTGCCCGACGCGCAGCCGGGGCAGGTGGGCCCGCCGCAGTCCACGTCGGTCTCGCTGCCGTTCTTCACCTTGTCCGTGCAGCTGCTCGGCTGGCACACGCCGGACTTGCACACCCCGCTGAGGCAATCGGCCGCCGCCTTGCACTGCTTGGTGTCCGCGCACTTGGGGCAGGTGCCGCCGCCGCAGTCCACGTCGGTCTCGCTGCCGTTATGTACCTTGTCGGTGCAGCTGGCCGGCTGGCACACGCCGCCTGTGCACACGCCGCTGAGGCAGTCGGCCGCGGCCTTGCACTGCTTGTTGTCAGCGCACTTGGGGCAGCTCGGCCCGCCACAGTCCACGTCGGTCTCCGTGCCGTTGTGCGTCAGGTCGGTGCACTTGGGCTTCTGGCAGATGTTGTTGATGCACACCGCGCTGACGCAGTCGCCGTGGCCCTTGCACTTCTTGCCGTCGGCGCACTTGCCGCAGATCGGCCCGCCGCAGTCCACGTCGGTCTCGGAGCCGTTGTGCGCCTTGTCCGTGCAGGTGGGCAACGGCATGTCCGGCGGCAACAGATCCGGCTGCAATTGGTCCGGCTGCAGCTGATCCGGCTGCAGCTGGTCCGGCTGCAGCTGGTCCGGCAACGCCCGATCAGGCCGCGCCATGTCGGGCCGCGCCATGTCGGGCCGCGCCATGTCAGGTCGCGCCACGTCGGGCCGCGCCATGTCGGGCGGCTCCATGTCCAGCGTCACCACCTGGTCCACCACCGGCGGCGCCGCGTCCTGCACCCCGGTAGTGTCGTCCGAACAGCTGCTGACGCCGGCCAGGGCCAGCGCAGACCACAACAACAGCGACTCCTTACGCATGGATGATCCTCCTCTGGGATTTAGCCTAATGCACGGAGCAGGAGATGCATGGATCGTAGGCGCGCACCAGCATGGAGCAGAGCAGCTCCATCTGTTGATCCGTCATGCCCTCGGTGAGGTTGGCCTTCACCAGGGCCGCCAGGTCGTGGTGGATGTTGGCGTTGTTCTGGGTGGTGGGGATGACGCAGTCCGCGGCCGTCACCCTGCCCTCGTCGTCGTAGACATAGCGGTGGTACAGGATGCCCCGCGGCACCTCCACCGCGCCGGTGCCCTCCCCCGCGCGGGTCTTCACCTCGCCCATGGTCTCGGCGCCGTGGTCCGCGGCGATGCGCTCGCACAGCTCCGCCGCCTCCAGCGCCACGTGCACGCACTCCACCAGCTGGGCGTGGTTGTTGAAAAACGGGTTGTGGCTCACCGGCGCCAGCCCCAGCTGCTCGGCCACGGCCAGCGCCTCGGGGCGCAGCTGAGCGTGGTTGTTGTTGAACCGCGCCAGCGCGCCCACGGCCAGCGAGTCGCGAGACAGGCTGCACCACTTGGTTGTGTTGTTGGGCACCACCCGCTCGTTGGTCATGGCCAGGTAGTCGGCCTCGGGCTTTCGCACCCCGTCGGTGCTGATGAGCTCGCCGCCGATCCAGGGGTAGTCGCCCTCGCCGGATGGCGCCAGCGACACGAACTCGGTCTCCCGCGCAAAGTCCGGCACCGACAGGCTCGCGAACAGATCCGCGGTGGCCTGCAGGTCGGGCAGCGCACGCCGCAGATCGTCGGCCAGGCCGAGCAGCGCCTGCCGCGGCGGAGTGACGGCCACCCCGCCCACCTGCAGCGACACCGGGTGAGTCACCCGCCCCGCCACCACCTCGCACACCCTGTTGCCCAGCCCCTTGAGCCGCGCGGCCAGCTGCACCACCTCGGGCTTCTGCTCCAGCAGCGGCAGCACCGACGGAAGCTCCAGCAGGTCCGGCGCTGCCAGGAAGAACAGGTGCAGCACATGGCTGCCCAGGGTCTCGCCATGCTTGGCCAGCAGACGCAGCCGCTGCGCTTGCTCGGGCACCTGCACGCCCAGGGCGTCCTCGGTGGCGCGCAGGCTGCAAAGCGCGTGGCCGATGGAGCAGATGCCGCAGATGCGCGCGGTCAGCTGCGCCGCGCTGCTGTGGTGCAGCCCCCGCAGCATCACCTCGAAGTAGCGCGGCGTCTCCACCACCTCCCAGTCAGCCCGCTCCAGCTCGCCGTCGCGCACGCGGATGTGGATGTTGCCATGCCCCTCCACCCGCGCCAGGTGGTGTACGTCCACGTTGAGGTCGATCTTCATCGCTCCACCTCCTCTCCGGTAACGTCCCGACTGGCCGCCTCGGCCCCCTCGGCCGTGCCGTCCCCGAACC
The DNA here is from genome assembly GCA_964511535.1 of uncultured Myxococcales bacterium. GTDB lineage: Bacteria > Myxococcota_A > Polyangia > CAZCFB01 > CAZCFB01. The sequence goes on from CAZEFW010000034.1 coordinate 40,605, forward strand.
CCCCGTAAAACCCGAGCCGCTCCTCCAGCTCGCGCTCCGAGTACCCGTGCTCCCGGGCCACCTCCCGCAGCTCGGCCAGGTTGGCGTCGGGCGCCGGGCCGCGACACCCCCAGCACGATAGCCCCCCGGCCGGGCACGGCGCGCGGCAGCCGCCCCGGGTCACCGGCCCCACGCACAGCTGACCGCGGTGATAGGAGCAGACCGTGAACCGCTGCTTGCACTCGTAGCACACCGGGTGGCTGGGCAGGGCGAAGGGCAGCCCCCACACCAGGTGGGTCACCGCCTGCTCCACCTCGGCCTTATCCACCGGGCAGCCGGGCAAGGACAGGTCCACCGGCACCACCTCGTGCACCGCCCGGGTGGGCAGGGTCTCGCGCGGGATGCCGTCGCCGTACACCGCCCGGTGCACCTCGCCCAGCTCGCCGCGGCGGTCCTTCATGCGGGATACGCCGCCGAAGCAGGCGCAGGCCCCCATGGCGATGAGCACCTTGGCCCGCTTGCGGATCTCCATCAGCCGCTCCACCTCGTCCACGCGGGTGACGCAGCCGTCGATGAGGGCCACGTCGTAGACATCCGAGGCCTCGGAGCTGATCTCGCGGAAGGCCACGATCTCGATGGCCTCCAGAAACGAGACCAGGGTCTCCTCCTTGTTGGCCAACTGCAGCTCGCACCCCTCGCAGCCGGTCAGGTCGAACACCGCCACCCGGGGCCGCGTCGGTTCTATGCCGAGGTAACGCATGTCAGATCGCTTCCTTGAGGTTCATCACCGACCAGAAATCAAACACCGGTCCGTCGATGCAGGTGAAGGTGGAGCCCACGTTGCAGCGGCAGCACTTGCCCATGCCGCAGTGCATGCGCCGCTCCAGCGACACGAACATTCGGTCCATGGCCAGGCCCTTGTTGCTGAGCAGCTCGCAGACGAACTTGAACATCACCGGCGGGCCGCAGACGATGGCGAAGGTGCGCTCCCAGGGCAGCTCCAGGGGCTCGAGCAGGCCGGTGACGAAGCCCACGTCGCCGGTCCACTTGTCGTCCGGCTTCTCCACGGCGATGCGCAGGTCCACGCCGTCGACGCGGCGCCACATCTCGTACTGGTAGTCGAACAGCAGCTGCGACGGGTCGCGCGTGCCGTAGACGATGTGCACCTTGTCGAAGTCGGCGCGGTTCTCGGTGACATGCAGGATGGCCGAGCGCAGCGGGGCGAGGCCGAGGCCGCCGGCCACCAGCACGATGTTCTGCCCCTTCATGCGCTCCAGCGGGAAGTGGGTGCCGAACGGCCCGCGCACCCCGACGACGGCGCCGCGCTGAGCCCGGTGCAGCACGCCGGTGACCTTGCCCGCCTCGCGGATGCACAGCTCGAGGTAGCCGCGCCGCTCCGGCGAGCCGGAGATGGAGATCGGGATCTCGCCGTAGCCTGGCACCTCCACCATGACGAACTGCCCGGGCAGGTAGGTGAAGCGGTCCCGTTCGGTCTGGTCGCGCAGGCGCAGGTGGAACAGCTTCTCCTGCTCGGTGAGCCGGATGATGTTGGTGATCTCGGCGCGCAGCACCCGGTCGACATGCTGCAGCGAGGCGCGGCGGCGGAAGTCGAGCGGCTCCTTGAGCGCCTCCTCGTGGTTGATGTTGTAGGGACGCAGCAGGCTGCTCATGGCGTCTCCTCCCCGGTGGCAGCGCGCGCCTCCAGCCCTGGCCCCACAGGCGGCCCCTCCTCCTGCAGGTCGGCGATGATCTCGCGCGGGTTGATGCCGGCCAGACAGGCGCGGCCGCAGCGGTTGCACCCCACGCACAGGGCGCTCTCGTGGGCTTCGACGAAGCCGCGATGCTGGTGGTAGTAGCGGTACTTGAGCCGGGTCTGGCGGTCGGGGCGGAAGTTGTGCCCGCCGGCCACCTCGGCGAAGTCGAGCAGGTTGCACGAGTGCAGCTTCTTGGTCTTGGTGGCGGAGCAGAAATCCATGCCCACCTCCTCGTGCACGCCGTAGCAGTAGCAGGTGGGGCAGACCATGGCGCAGGTGCCGCAGCTCATGCACTTGTCGCCCCAGCGCTGCCACACCGGCGAGTCGAACTCGATGTCCAGCAGGTTGGCCAGGTTGTGCACGTTGACCTCGGGGCCGAACCCGTCGCCGATCTTCTGGCGCGCGGCGAGGTAGTCGTTGGTGTCCTCGTCGGTGATCTCCTGCGCCCCCACCTGGCGCAGGGCTGAAAAGGCCCGGTCCGAGTTGATGGCCGCGAAGTAGCGATCGCCCAGGTCGGTGAGGAACAGGTCGAAGCCGTGGCTGACGGTGTCGCTGTCCACCGAGCGGCAGAACCCGCCGTCGCACGGATCATGATCCAGACCCACGATGAAGGTGTTCTTGCGCCGGGCCAGGTAGTAGGGCGACGGGAACAGGTTCCTGGCGAACACCTTGTCCAGCCGCACCAGCGCGTTGATGTCGCAGGCGCGCAGCCCGATGATGGCCCGCGGCTGGACCCGGTAGCGGATCTTCTGCGACCAGTCCCACTCCCCCAACTCGAAGCTGGACAGCTGCTCCTCGTAGGGCAGGAAGTAGGTCTTGGCCGAAAACTCGGCGTATTCGTAGTCCAGCTCCAGGTCTTCGAAGCGCGACACCGGCAGGAGCTGATGCACGGGTGTGCCCTCCCGGTCCACGCACACACGGCGGGGGCCGATCACCTCGTGCTCCGAGATGAAACGCTCCACCAGGTCGCGGAACCGGGCCTTTGTCAGGGTCCGGAAAAGCATGGCCGGGATTTTACACCAGAATGGTGTAGCGCCGGATCAACTCAGCAGGCGATCTGGATCAACCCATTGCCCACCGTCATTCCGGCATCCCGGCATCCCGGCATTCGGGCCCAAAGGGCGCGCTAAAGCCAGGTCACCTCGCCGCTGTCCAGGTCGTAGCACGCCGCCTTCACCTCCACGCCCTGGCTGGCCAGCGGCACCATGATCGGCTGGGCCTCGCGCACCTGGTCCGCCACCATCAGCGCGTTCTCACGCACGCTCGCGGCCAGCAGATCTCCCGGCTCCTGCCGGCGCGCCCGCACCACCGCCGGGCGGATGGCCGCGATGAGCGCGTCGATGTGGCTGTGGATCTCTGGTCCGTCGAAGTCCATCTCGTGCACCGCCGCGTCCACCGCCCCGCAGCTGCCGTGGCCCATGACCACCACCAGGTTGACCCCCAGGTGCAGCACCGCGTACTCCAGGCTGCCGAGCACCGCGTCGTCGCAGATGTTGCCCGCCACCCGGATGACGAACAGGTCGCCCAGGCCGTGGTCGAAGATCAGCTCGGGCGGCACCCGGCTGTCCGCGCAGGTGAGCACCGCGGCGAACGGGTGCTGGCCCGCGGCCACCTCGCTGCGCCGCGCTCCATCGGCGTGGGGGTGCGCGGCGTGCTCCTGGCGGTAGCGGTCGTTGCCCTGCTCGAGGCGCTGTCGCGCATCGGCGGCGGAGAGGTTGTCGGGTCGGTCTTCCATGCCTGGGCCTCCACGATCTGCCCGGAGTATTTCTCAGCCTGCACGGCAAGTCCAGATCGGCCACGGTGACGATCCGGTGGTAAAGTCCCTCCCCATGAAGTCCGTCATCGCTGTCTGCCTCGCCCTGAGCCTTACCCTCTCCACCGCCTGCGCCGATCCCGAGCTGCCTCCGCCGGGCGGCGCCACCGCCCCGCTGGTGGGCGGCGCCATCGATCACAAGTCCAGGGGCGTGGTGGGCCTGGGCATCAGCATGGGGTTCTGGTTCTTCGGCCACTGCACCGGCTCGCTGATCATGCCGAACCTGGTGCTCACCGCGCGCCACTGCGTGGCCAGGACCTCCAGCCCCAGCGGCCAGGGCGTGGTGTGCGGGCAGACCCCGTTTACCATCCAGGGGCCCGGCCCCATCTTCCGCGCCACCGCCGAGACCGTGAAGCCCAAGTTCGACGGGCCCAAGTACTACAAGGGGATCGGCACGGTGTTCGTGGACAAGACCGCCAACGACATCTGCGGCTATGACGTGGCGCTGATCATGCTGGCGGGCAAGGGGTTCCCGGCCAGCGTGGCCACGCCCATCGAGCCGCGGGTGGACAAAAACGCGGTCAAGGACGAGCCGATGTCAGCGGTGGGCTACGGCCTGACCCAGCCCAACGGCAAGACCAGCGGCACCCGCATGCGCATCGACAAGCGCAAGGTGCTCTGCTTCCAGAAGAGCTGCACGGGCTGGGTCAAGAGCACCGAGTTCGGCTCCGACGCGCCCACCTGCCAGGGCGACTCGGGCGGCCCGGCGCTGGACAAGGATGGCAAGGTCATCGGCGTGCTGTCCCGCGGGCCCCAGGGCTGCACCAGCTCGATCTATGGCGACGTGGCCAGCAACAAGGCGCTCATCGTCGAGGCGGCCAAGGCCGCGGCCAAGAGCGGCGGCTTCCCCCTGCCCGCCTGGGCCGGCGGGCCCAAGACCCCGGACGGCGGCGCGGCCACGGCCGATTCCGGCGCCCCGGACACCGGCGCCGGCCTGGCTGACGGCAGCGCGGGATCGGCGGATCAGGCCCTGCCCCCGGATCCCGGGTCCACCGACGACGGCTCCTGCGGGGTGGGCGGCGCCCCCTCGTCCGGCTCAGCGAGCGGTCTGGCCCTGCTGCTGCTCGGCCTCGCGGCGCTGGCCCGACGCCGGCGGCGTTGATTGAGCGCGCGCTTCGAGCAGATCGTCGCTGATCTGCGCCGGGAGTTTCGCACCTTCCGGCTGGTACCCAAGGACCGCTCGCTGCTGATGCGGGTGATCTACCACGGCCTCGGCATGCGCCTGTGGTGCCCGGACTTCATGACCCACTACACCACCGTGATCATCTCGGTGGTCTACATGCCGGCCGACCTGCTGGGCACCGACGCCGGCTACCGCACCCTGAGGCATGAAAGGGTGCACATGCGCGACTGCTGGAACACCGGCGTGCTGCCCTTCGCCCTGTCGTACCTGCTGTTGCTGCCGGCGGTGTTCACCCTGCGCGCGCTGTGGGAGTACCGCGGCTACACCGAGACCATGCGCGTGGAGCTGGAGGAGACCGGCGGCATCGCCGACGAGACCCTGGAGTACATCGCGGAGCAATTCGTGGGCCCGGCCTACTTCTGGATGTGCCCCTTCCCCGGCTTCGTCCGTCGCCGGCTGGAGCGCACCCGGGCGCGGCTGCTCGCCGGAGATTAATCGCTGAACACGAACGCCGGCTCCGACCCGGGCGGCATGTTCTCGAGCCGGATCTGCAGCGGGGTCTTGTGGAAGTTCTCGCCCGGCGCCGCCTCGAAGATGTCCGCCAGCATCACCACCTCGTCGCGCCGCGGTGGAGGTGAGCCGTAAGCAGCCTCGCCCGTCAGGGCGTCGATCATCGCGGTGGAGCGTCCCTTGCCGAGCCGCCAGGACTGTTCATGAACCTGCAGCCCGTCGCGCGAGATGGCCACGCACTCGATGGGGGTGTCGTACAGGGTGACGCTGGTCATGCCCGAGGGCGGATCCAGCGCCTCGATGTAGTAGGAGGTGTCCCCCATGCAATCCTGGCAGTGCGTGTCGAGCACCACATGCCCCCCTGGCGCGAAGACCGGATCGTCGCCGAGCTTCGACGACATCGTCTCCGGGTTTGCCTCCCACCGACCCACGGCCCAGTTCATGGCGTACGGGTGCAGGTCACGCGACAGCAGCTGCCCCAGCTCGAGACTGTGTCGCCTGAGCAGGGCCGCATCACGCAGCTCGCCCGCCTCGCGCAGCCCCGTCGCCGCGCTGTCCGCCGCCAGCGCTGCCGCCTCGATGGCACGGGTCAGCCGCTCGGCCTCGTCGCCCTTCCCGGCCGGCACCCCTTGCAGCGCCCGCTGCAGCCCCTCCAGCGCCGGCGTCCCGGCCAGGGCCGCCTGCTCCGCCGCGGCGCGCACGCCCGCCAGCAGCGCCGCCTCGGCCGCGGAAAACGGCTTCATGTCATGCCGCCTGCGCCTGTCCGCTCCCGAATACCAATCCCCCAGCGCCCGGCACACTGCCGCCATGGCCTGCCGCGCCTGCATGCAGATGCTCGTGCTTGCCACCATGGCCGAGATGCTACCCTTCAGCCCGGGCGCGCACCAGACAGGCGCGCCCCGAAATCCGAGGAGACCCCATGAGACCACTCGCCCTGCTCGCATCCGTCCTGCTGCTGCTGTCAGGCTCCCCCGTGGCCGAGGCCAAAAAGAAGCGCGGCAAGAAGCGCCCCATGACCGCCGCCGACGTGATGAAGACCCACCGGGTCAAGGAGGCCCGGGTCAGCCCGGCCGGCACCTTCGTGGCCTACGTGGTGGAGCGCCAGCGCGGGCCCAACGACGAGGCGGGCACGCCGTACCGCGAGCTGTACCTCGTCCCCGTCACCGGCGGTGAGGCGCGCCCCTTCGTCACCGGCGATGTCGCCGTGCGCGGCGTGCGCTGGAGCCCGGACGGCCGCCACATCGGCTTCATCCAGAAGCGCGGCGGCGACAAGAGCAAAGCCCAGGTGTGGGCCATCCCGGTGGACGGCGGCGAGGCGGAGCAGGTGACCACCAGCCCCTCGGGCATCAAGGCCTTCGCCTGGCGCCCGGGCCACCCCGAGCTGGCCTTCATCTCGGTGCCGGACAAGACCAAAAAGCGCAAGGCGCTGGAGAAGAAGGGCTACGGGTTCATCTACTACCAGGAGCAGCGCCGGCCGCGGATCCTGTACCTGCAGCGCCTGCCCTGGGCGCCCAAGCTCAACAAGAAGAAGAAGGACGCAGGCAAGGCGCGGCAGCTGACCAAAAAGGTCAGCGTGTGGGACATGGCCTGGTCCCGCGACGGAAAGCAGCTGGCCGTGTCCGTCACCGACAACAACGCCATCGACGAGTACTACATGTTCCGCAAGATCCACCTGCTCGACCTGCGGAAGAAGAAGCTGCGCAAGGTGAGCGACAACCCGGGCAAGCTGGGCAAATACAGCTTCAGCCCCGACGGAAAGCGGCTGGCCTTCGTGGCGGCCAGGCTGCGGGCTGACCACGCCGTGACCGACGCGTTCGTGCTGGACCTCGCCTCGGGCAAGGCGAAGGTGGTCACCCCAAAGGGCCTGGTGGGGCATGTTCGCCAGGCCCACTGGCGCGGCGACAGCGCCCTGCTGCTCTTTTCCCACGAGGGCGCCGAGGGCACCCTGCGCCAGGTGAGCCTCGCCGGCGGGGCGCCCAGGCTGCTGTACGACTCGGGCAAGCAGGGCCGCTACTGCGCGCCCCTGCACGTGGCCGTCAACGGCGAGGCCCTGACCCTGGACTGCAGCTCGGGCACCGTGCCCTCGGAGCTGCGGCTGTGGCCTCTGGACCAGCAGCAGCGCGTGCTGACCAGGCTCAACGGGTGGGTGGGCAAAAAGCGCTTCGGCCGCCAGGAGGTGATCCACCACAAGACCCGCGACGGGATCCGCCTCAACGGCCTGCTGGTCAAGCCGGTGGGCTTCCGCAAGGGCAAGCGCTACCCGCTGCTGGTCATCGTGCACGGCGGGCCGGAGGCCAACTTCACCAGCGCCTGGTCCACGCGCTACTCCCGGCCGGCGCAGCTGCTGGCGGGCAAGGGGTACCTGGTGTTCATGCCGAACTACCGCTCGTCCACCGGCTACGGCGCGGCGCTGCCCCGCACCACCATCGGCGACGCCGGCGGCAAGGAGTTCGACGACATCATCGACGGCATCAAGCACCTTGTGGCCTCGGGCATGGCCGACAAGGACCGGGTGGGCCTGTTCGGCGGCTCGTACGGCGGCTACGCGGCCGGGCTGTTCGGCACCAGGCACACCAAGTGGGTGCGCGCGGTGGGCATGTTCGTGGGGGTCAGCGACCTGATCAGCAAGCGCGGCGTGAGCGACATCCCCTACGAGGTGCTCTACGTGCACCACGGCGCGCCGCTGGAGAAGATGTGGAAGCTGAGCCTGGAGCGCAGCCCGATCTACTGGGCCCACCGCAGCAAGACCGCCTTTTTGATCTACGGCGGCAACAGGGACACCCGCGTGCCGCCAGACCAGAGCGTGGAGATGTACCTGCGCCTCAAGATGAACAAGCACCCCGCCGTGCGCCTGGTGCAGTACCCGGGCGAGGGCCACGGCAACCGCAAGCAGCCGGGGCGCCTGGACGTGCTGCTGCGGGTGGCGCGCTGGATGGACTGGTACGTGCGAGACAAAAAGCCCCTGACCGGCCCCATGCCGCCGGCGGATCTGAGCAAGGCCTACGGGGTGGAGCTCGACGAGGGGAAGTAGGCCCCGGGCGGGGGCGGCCCGGGAGGCGGCTTCTTGGCCGGCGGGCACTGCCCCTTGCACTGCTTCTTGCCGCCTGGATTGCCGGGCCGCGATGCGCCAGGGCCCGCGCCCGGCTCGCCGCCGTCTGCCCTGGCCTTGCTGCCGGGCGCGGCCGCGCCGGGCTGCGCCCCGGGCTCCAGCTCCTGGTAGGTGGGGTTCGGCATGGTGCACGCCAGGGTCAACGCCAGCGCCAGCCCGGCGAGCAGAAGGATGTTGAAGTGTGGTCGCGTCATGGTTCCTCTCCCTTGGGCGCCGTCCGGCGTCATTGGGATCTACGAGCCAGGGCGCGCGGGGATACGGCCGGTGGGCGGATCTGCCCTCGCTCCGGTGCTATGCTGCGCCAGACACATTGCAAGGAGGGACCTCATGGCGAAGGTCGACTGGTACTACTTCCGCAAGGGGTGAACGAGCTGCAAGAAAGCCTCCGGGGTCCTGGAGGCCAGCGACGTCCCCGTGGACGAGACGATCCCCGCCTCGCGCAAGCTGGGCGCCGAGCGGGCCGCCGAGCTGGTGGCCGCGGCTGCCCGGGTGCTGGTGGCCAAGGGCAAGCGGCTGCGCGAGTTCGATCCCGCCGCTGACGACCGGGATGAAATCATCAAGGCCATGCTCGGGCCGACGGGCAACCTGCGCGCGCCGACGCTGGTGGTGGGCGACACCGTGATGGTGGGCTTCAACGACGCGCAGTTCGCGGAGCTGTTCGGCTGAGCCCTCTCTCCTGGTGAACCGGGCTGAACTCTCCTATGATCCATGTTTGGGTCTCTGGATCGGAGGTGGAGTATGAACAAGGGAACAGCGAGGACCATCGTCAACACCGTCGCGACGGATCCGGAGTGCATCCGGCGCATCGACAGCTGGCTGGCGCCGCTGATCCCGGACTCCATGGGCATCGCGGGCAGCGTGCGCAACATCGGCATGATGGGGATCGACCTGTTCAACCCGCGCTACGGCGGCCCCACCGCCGAGGAGACCAAGTTCGTCTGCGTGGGCATCGCCGAGGCATCGGCCGCGGCCATCAACTCCGCCAACATCGCGGGGGTGGTAACGGCGTCTGACATCGACCGCACCCACCTGGGCACCTACCACGTGGCCACGCGCATCGACCTGACCAGCAAGACCGTGGTGTTCGACTGGCACGCCAACCTCGAGCTGTACAACCCGCGCATCTTCTACTCGGTGATGGACTGGAAGTCGGACAACGGGGTGCTCTACTCGGACCTCTGATCCGCCCCGGCCATGCGGGTAGCGAGCATGGCCGCCAGGTACACCGCCAGCACCAGCAACCACACGGCGCGCATGCCTGTGGCCATGGAGAGGTACTCCAGCAGGCCCCCGGCCATGGCCCCCACCAGGTTCATGCCCAGGGCCGAGCCGGTGAGCGGCTGGTCCCGAAACAGCCGGCTGAAGCAGACCGCGGCGAAGAACACCGGCGCGCCGATGAGCGCCCCGAGCACCGCGGCGCGGGCCGCCGCCCCCAGGCCGAACAGGTGCTGCATGGGCGCCATGTAGTTGACCAGCACGAACAGCAGCAGGCCCGCCCAGGCCCAGGCCAGCCGCGGCGCCCGCTCCTTCTGGGTCAGCCAGTTGGCCAGCAGGATGGTGCTCATCACCGCGGCGAACACGATGGCGTTGGTGACCCAGGTGGCGCCGAACAGCAGCGCGAAGCGCACCACGGCGGCGGTCTCCATCAGGGTGAAGCCCACCCCGAGCAGGAAGAAGTTTGCGTGGGAGCCGCTGACTCGGTGCTGGGTGCGCAGCAGCACAAACGCGCCCATGATGAGCAGGCTCAACGCGCCCATCACGGTCAGGTACAGCGCGCCCACCGACGGGGCCTGCAGGTAGAGGAACGGCCAGTCGTCCGTGGCGGGGGTGCCCGCCTGCGCCAGCTGCTCCAGCCCCTCGGGGCTGCGCCAGCTGTCCACGTCGGGCGCGCCCATCAGCAGGTAGTTGAACAGCACCTTGCGCTCGAAGCGCCACATGCGCAGCTTGCCCGCGAACGACTCCCCGGCGGTGGCCGTCAGCCGCGGAACGAGCCACGGCTTGTAGACTGAGTAGTAGGCCGCGAACATGCCCCCCGGCTGCAGGATGCGGCGCACGTCCGCGAACGACTCCCGGGTGTAGACATAGTTCTCCAGCCGGATGTGCGACTGCCCTGACAGCAGCGTCTGGGAGTCGAGGGTGCCGAAGATCACCAGGTCGTACCGCTCGCGGCAGTTCCACAGGTAGTGCCGGGCGTCATCCACCACCAGCTTGACCCGCGGCGACTGGTACGGCCGCGTCGGGTTGCGCTGGCGGCCGATGTCGGCGATGACCGGGTCGATCTCCACCGCGGTGATCTGCTGCGCGCCGTTGCGCAGGGCCACCACCACGTCGTTGCCCGTGCCCGCGCCCAGGATCAACACCCGGGCCGGCTTGCGGCCGCCGTGCACCCGGGCGTACTCGCGGTACGGGATGCTGAACCGGTCGAACACGAACCTCGCCTTGCGCTGGTGGTCGGGCGCCGGGTTGGTGAAGTCGATGGCGTGCTGGTGGAAGCTGGAGTTGACGTAGACCTGCACGCCGGCCGACTCCACCCGGTGCTGCACCAGGTAGTAGGGGCTCCAGGTGGCCGGGTATGGCGAATGGGAGAAGACCAGAAACAGCAGCCCGCTGGCTCCGCAAAGCGCCCGGGCGGGCCACCTCCGGAACCCCACCGGCGCGAAGATCACCGCGCCCAGCGCGGTCCAGATCCAGGGCGGCGCCTGCAGGTACGCCCCCAGGGAGAAGGCCAGGGTGCCGGCCAGGCTGCCGCCGATGTCCCAGCCGTAGGCGTGCAGGCGCGCGTGGGCCTCCATGGTGCGGGCCAGCACCTGGCCCAGCCCCACGAAGGGCAGCGCGCACAGCACGAAGGCCAGCACCGCCGAGGCGGCCAGCGGCAGGCGCAGGCCGGCGGTGTGCAGCTGGTTGACGTCCAGCCAGAAGTGCACCGACTCGGCGTCGTGGTGGATCACGATGCCCCGGGCCAGGTAGATGAAGCCGGCCACCAACATCAGCCCCACGGGCACCAGCCAGGTCAGATCCCGCGCCCGCTGCAGGATGCACCCCACCCCGAGGCCGAAGAACGCGGCCATCAGCAGCAGGTTGGTGAAGTAGGAGATGGCGCGCACCTCGGCGGGCACCTGCCGGATGAACGCCAGCTCGAGGGTCAGGATGAAAAAGGAGATGACAGCGATACGCCAGGCGCGGTCCGGTCCGGTTGTGGAGGTTTCGGTCAAAGGTTTCACCTGGGCACGTGGATCCACGACAGCCCGTCATCCTAGCGCATAAGCGAGCGGAATCCATCGCCGTCAGACCGCGATATACTTGCAGGATGCGCCTGCTGCCGCTCTTCACCTCGGCCCTGCTGCTGGTGACCTTCTGCTCCAGCTGCCAGAGCGATATCCTGCTGTTGACCTGCGGCCCCAACAACCCGTGCCCGGCCGGCCAGCGCTGCACCCCGGCCGGCGCGTGCGAGGTGGTGACCACCGACGGGGCGCCGGCAGCGGACGTCACGCCGCTGGACATCAAGCCGACCCCGGACAAGGGCTGCCCCTCGGGCACCCTGTGCGGCCAGCCCGCGGTGTGCTGCAAGGCGGGCCACGAGTGCGTGGAGGGCAAGTGCCTGCCCGCCTGCCCCTCCGGCGTGCGCTGCCTGTCGCCCAAGCTGCTGTGCTGCGGATCGGGCCAGGTCTGCCTGTCCGGCAAGTGCACCAGCCCGGGCAAGCTGTGCCAGGACAGCTTCGACTGCCCGCCCGGGTTTTTCTGCGAGCCGACCCTGGGCCGCTGCCTGCCCCAGCCCACGGGCAAGAAGTGCGAGGTGAAGCCCAAGGGCGTGACCTTCAAGCCCACGGTGGAGTGGAACTGGACCGGCTACAGCAAGGACAGCAACTTCCACGAGGTGGCGGTGTCGCCGGCGGTGGCCGACATCGACGCCGACGGCACGCCGGAGGTGGTGTTCACCACCTACAGCCACAAGAGCTCGTCGTCGGCCATGCTGGTGGTGCTCGACGGGGCCACCGGCAAGGAGGAGCTGACCCTGCCCAGCAGCAGCTACAACATGTCGGCCTGGTGTGGCGTGGCCCTGGGCAACCTGGACAGCGACAAGCAGCTGGAGATGGTGGGCGTGGTGCAGGGCAAGGGGATCGTGGCCTTTGAGCATGACGGCAAGGAGAAGTGGTCCAACGCCACCGGGTCGCTGGCCGCGGTGGCCGCGCGCAAGAAGCACCCCCACCCGGCCATCGCCGACCTGAACGCCGACGGCCACCCCGAGGTGGTGGTGGGCGGGGTCGCGCTGTCGTCGTCGGGCAAGGTGCTGTTCGACAACGGCATGATCGGCGCCAACAGCTCCTGGGTGGTGTCCACCGTGGCCGACCTGGACGAGGACGGCAAGATGGAGGTGATCGGCGGCAACGTGGTCTACGACCACAAGGGCAAGCAGGTGTGGAAGAACGCCGCCGCGCCCGACGGGCTGGTGGCGGTGGCGGACCTCGACCAGGACGGCTGGGCCGAGGTGATCAGCGTGGCCAGCGGCTACGTGCGGGTGCTGCGCGGCACCAACAAGATGGGCAAGAAGGCGGGCGAGGTGGTGTTCGGGCCGGTGGCCATCCCGGGCGGCGGCGTGGGCGGCGCGCCCACGGTGGGGGACTTCGACGGCGACGGGTTCGTGGAGATCTCCGCCGCGGGCCGCGGGCAGTACACGGTCTACGACCTGGGCTGCAAGAAGGGCGCGACCAAGACCGTGTGCCCGTCGGGCCGCACCGACGGGATCCTGTGGGCGGTGACCACCCAGGACCTGTCGTCCAGCGTCACCGGCTCCAGCCTGTTCGACTTCGAGGGGGACGGCAAGGTGGAGGTGGTCTACAACGACGAGTGTCACCTGTACGTGCTCGACGGCTCCACCGGCAAGCAGCTGATGAAGACGCCCAACACCTCGCGCACGGCCATCGAGTACCCGCTCATCGCCGACGTGGACGGGGACAACAACAGCGAGTTCGTGGTGCCGGCCAACGACGACCAGATCGTGCGGGACAAGTGCACGCCGCCCGGCACCCGGGGGATCCGGGTGTTCGGCGACTCGGCCGATCGCTGGGTGCGCACCCGGCCGGTGTGGAACCAGCACACCTACCACATCACCAACGTCACCGCGGCCGGGGCGATCCCCAAGACCGAGCTGCGCAACTGGGATCAGAAGGGCCTGAACAACTTCCGCCAGAACGTGCAGGGCGCCGGCGTGTTCAACGCGCCGGACCTGACCATCGTCGGCCTGTCGGCCTCCACCCTCGCCTGCCCGCAGAAGCTCACCCTGCAGGCCCGGGTGAGCAACGCCGGCAGCCTCGGGGTGGCCAAGGGGATCAAGGTCAGCTTCTACAAGGGCAAGCCGGGCGCGGGCGCGAAGCCGATCAAGACGGTGGCCACCCAAAAGGCGCTGCTGCCCGGCCAGAGCGAGCTGCTCAAGGCCGCCTACCCGGTGCCGGCCGGCATGTTCGGGCCCTTCGATTTCTGGGTGCGCGCCGACGACGACGGCAAGGGCAAGGGCGCGGCCACCGAGTGCCGCGAGGACAACAACACGGCCAAGATCACCGACGTCAAGTGCCCCAAGATCAAGTAGGCGTGGGCGGCAGGATCAGGTGGGGCGCCGGCCGAGCACCTGACGCTCCAGCTCCCGGGTGGTGGCCACCAGCACCTCGCGGTTGGGCACGTGGCGGCTGGCCATGAAGCTCAGGCTGCGGGCGGCGCCCATGCGGTCCCCGAGCCGCACGTGCAGCAGGTGCGCCATGGCCAGGTGCTCCTCGGCCTGCCGCAGCTGACCGCTTTGCTGGGTCAGCTGCCCCAGCACCAGGCGTGAGCGCGCCTCGCCGGCGAGCGTTCCCTCGGTGTGAGCCGCCTCCAGGGCGAACTGCGCCTCCTGCAGCGCGCCGCCCATGTCCCCGCGGCGGTGCATCGCGGTGGCCAGCAGCAGGCGCAGGCGATAGAACCCCGGCGGGTGCTCCGTCGCAGCCTCGAGCAGGCTGATCCACCGCACCAGAGGCTCCATGTTCGGCGCGTCGGCCTCCTTCCTCAGCAGCGCCTCGCCGAGCAGGTTGCACGCCTGGCTCAGCAGGATCTCATCCTCTGCCCGCGCCGCCTCGCCCGCCGCCTCCTCCAGGGCCTCCAGGGCGAGCTGATCTTCCCCCATGCGGCCCTTGATGTGGGCCAGGGCGAGCAGCGCCCTCGCCCTGAGGGCGGGGCTCCCTTGCCTCACCAGCTCCAGCAGCTGGAGCAGCGCGTCCTCCGCGGCCAGGTGGTGGCCGGATTCGGCCAGGGCCTCTGCCTGCTGCAGAGCGACCTCGAGCATCCGCGGATCTTCCATGGTCAGGCCCAGCTCTTGCTTGCCCACGCTCACGGCCCTCATCAGGAAGATCTGCCCGGCGCTCTCCAGGTCGAGCAGGGCCTGCGCGGCGGACGCGGCCTCTCCCTGCAGGTCGAAGCTCTCCTGCCCCATGCTGCCGGCGTAGGCGTGGGCCGCGAGCTTGAAGATGTCATGCTCACCCCGCTCCTCCAGGCAGCGGTAGACCGCCCGGTGCAGCTTCGTCAGCCGGTCCCCGGGCGTGGACTTGCGCACCAGGATGCCGAGCAGCGGGTGGAACCTGGTGCCGACGTCGTCATGCTCGTCGGCGAGCCAGCTCAGCCGGGTCAGCCGCGCTCGCAGCGCCTCGGGGTCAGCGCCCAGGGGCGGCAGCACGGAGGCGACCTCCTCGTCGGTCAGCACCGCCGAGGCCACGGCCTCCAGCTCGACGAGCTGTCGCTCGGGGGAGGGCAGCAACGGCAGCCTGGCGGTCACGAGCCGATCCAGGGTCGCCGGGGGGTCGCCAGGGCCGCCCTCGTCCAAGTAGGCCAGAGCCTGCGACAGGTGCAGCAGGCTGGGCCCGACCACCCGGCGCAGCGCCGCGGCGTCACAGGAGGACAGCTCCGCCGATGATCCGGCGCGGCCCCGGGCGAAGGAGCGCACCTCCTCGGTGGTCAGCGGGCCGAGGTTCAGCGGCCACCCCTCGCGCGTCCCCGGGAGCACCGCCCCCTCGGAGGCGAGCATCACCTTGACGTCCGCGCCCAGCTCCCCCTGCTCGCACACCACCTGGATCACGCGCAGGCTGGGCGTGTCGTACAGGTGCACGTCGTCGAGCAGCAGCAGCGTCTGCCTGCACTCCAGGCGGCCGGCCAGGATCAGCGTGCGCCGGGCCGCTGCCACCGCCTCCCGAAAGCGCGCCGCGTGGCCCGCGTCTGCCGACTCGCGCGCTATGCCGAAGATGTCCATCAGGCCCGGCAGGTCCCCGGCGCCCAGGCCCAGCTCCATGGCCCCAGCCTCGAGGCTCTCCACCGAGGGGAGCTCGCCAGGCTGCAGCAACAGGGCCGCGAGCATGCGCCGCGCCGGCCCCCACGGCCCCTGCACCAGCTCCGGATCGGCCTGGCCATACAGGACCTTCATCCCCATGGCGCCCGCCTGCCGCCCCGCCGCAGCCAGCAGGGAGCTGCGACCCGCGCCGGGCGGTCCGATGAGCTCGAGGACGCGACCCGGGCCGCGCAGGAACCGCAGCACGGCCGCGCGCTCCCGGTACCGCGGGGTGTGCTCGTCCTCGTGGTCCAGCTCCGGCGGGGGAGGCTCCACCAGGCGAGGGGCGGCGGGGCGGAGCCCGCGCAGGTTGACCGTGGGCAGCCCGCCTCGCTGTCGCAGCTCGTCGCTGGATCGGCCCACCGGCTCCGGGCATGGCTCACCGGCGAGGTCGAGGTACGGGGCGGCGTCATCCCGCTTCGCGCAGGACGCCGCGACGCCGGCCAGCCGGTGGCACTTGCGGCAGGGCAGGCGGCGCAGGCGCTCCTCCGGGAAGAGGTCGTACAGGCCCCGCCGCAGCTCCGCCACGGTCTGGTACCGGTCGCACGGCCGGCGCGCCATGGCCTTGCGGAAGAACCCGTCGAGCCCGGCCGGCAGGTCCGCCCGCGGGTGATCCGTCTCGAATGAAGGCAGCTCGCCGAACAGCTGCTGGGAGATGACCTCGGCGACCGAATCCCCCCGGAAAGGCCTGACCCCGGCGAGCATCTCGAACAGGATGATCCCGAGGGCGTACAGGTCGCTGGCCTCCATGGTGCGTTGCCCGCTGGCTTGCTCCGGCGCCATGTAGGCCGGGGTGCCCAGGATGGTGTTGTCAGCCGCGGCCTGGCCCGGTTCCTGGCCGTCAGTCTGTGCGATGCCGAAGTCGAGCACCTTGACGTAGTCCTTGCCCGACGGCCGCGGCGAGAGCATCACGTTCTCCGGCTTCAGGTCGCGGTGAACCACCCCGGCCCGGTGGGCCGCTTCCAGCGCGGCCAGCAGCTGGTTGAAGATGGTCAGGGCGCGGGTCGCCGGCAAGGCGCCGCTGTTGGTCAACAGGTCGGCCAGGGTCACGCCGTCGAGCAGCTCGCAGATGATGAACGGCACGCCCTCGGGGGGAAAGCCCGAGTCGAGCACCGCGATCACGTGGGGGTGGCTCAGGCGCCCCGCCGCGTCGGCCTCATGCTTGAACCGCGCCACCGCCAGGTCCGATCTGCTGTGCTCCTGCTTCATCAGCTTGACCGCCACCAGGGAGCTGAGGCTCAGGCTCTCCCCCCGGTAGATCCAGCCCATGCCGCCCTCCTCGATGAAGCTGAGCAGGCGATACTTCTGGTCCAGGAGCATGCCGTCGAGGTTGGTCTGGCTGCGCGGCAAGATGGTGGCCAGATCATGGCCGCAGCACGCGCATAGATCGATCTCGTCAGTAACTCCCGCGCTGCATCGCGGACAGACTTTCATGACCCAATTGCTCCGATGGAATTACTCAAGTATAGGGCGCTGGACGGCAGCGCGTTACTGACAAATAGTTCAGCCATGATCACCCCGGGGATCCACATGAAGCAGCTGCTCACTCGCCTGGCCCTGGCCTCGGCCGCCCGGCCCACCCGGCGCGGCGAGCGGCCGCCACCCGCGGGGTTGACCACCGCCCTGCCCCAAGCCGAGGTGGCGCGACGGCTGCGCGCGGTGGACCTGGTGGCCGCGGACATCGATGAGTGCGTCTTCCCGGGCTTCACCCAGACCTTCCTGGGCCACCTGACCTTCTTCCACATCCTCGGCGAGCCGCAGCGTCCGGCGGACCTCGGCCTGCTTCGCCAGCTGGCGCGGGGTGGGCTGTACATCCGCAAGGTGTCGCTGCTGCACCGGCTGCACCGCACGCCCAGCAACGAGGCGCTCATGGAGCGCTACGAGCGCAGCATGATGGGCATCCCGCGGGCCTACTTCGACCGCGGCGCCGCGGCCATCCCGGACCTGTCGCACCCGGACGCCCTGGCCTGCCTGGCCCTGCTGTCCCGGCGGGCGGTGGTGGGCACCGTCAGCTTCGGCATCCACCTGATCTCCGGGGCGTACGCGGACGCCCTGGCCCGGCTCAACCCGCGCGGGGAGTTCTTCGCCGAGGCCAACGAGATCCGCTTCGAGCCCGGCCGCGATGGCCGCCCCTGCTTTTCGGGCTATCGGCGGCCCCTTCGCACCGACCCGGAAGAGAAGGGCCACATCCTGCGCCGGCGGTTGAAGCGCCACGGCGCGGCCACGCCGCTGGTGTTCGGCAATGGCCGGGACGAGGCCGCCATGGCCGCCGAGGCGCGGCGCCGAGGCGGGCTGTCGGTGGGGATCAACGTGGTGCCAGCGGAGCAGGACCTGTTCGACGTGCTGGTGCACGGCCGGGGGTGGGGGCCGCTGCTCGAGCTGCTGCGGCGCGAGGTCGGCTGACCCGGGCCGCAGCTCAGCCGCCCAGCCCGAGCAGCTCCTTCAGCGTATCAGCCTGCTTGGTGGCCCGGCGCGACACCGGCACCAGGCCGACGATGCAGTCGGGCGGGACATGACGCACCAGCACCACGCCGTTGGGGCTGGCGAACACCCGCAGCCCCTGCTCGCGCAGCCGCGCCACGCTCACCTGCAGCATCAGGCTCACGCCGGACCGCTTGCCCAGGCGGCTCTCCTTGCTCTCGGCCAGGTGCACGTGGGTGCGGTCGATGGCCAGGATCCCCTGCGCGGCGATGCCCTCGACGGCCGACGGGTGGGTGCCGTGCCAGATCACGTCCGGACCCTCGAACTCGCTCCAGGTCGCCTCCAGCGCGTCCCGGGTCACGGGCAGCGCCTTGCCGTGGCCCTGGCAGGCGCGGATCCGCTCGCCGTCCAGCTCGAATCGCTGCTTGTCATTCTGCCGCACGATCTGCTCCAGCTCGCCCATCTGCAGCCGCGCTGCGCGCAGGGCGTCCTTGACCGACACCCAGCCGGCCTCGTCCATGGTCAGACCTGCCTCGCCCGCGCCGAAGCGCAGCAGCCAGGAGAGCCGCTTGCTTCCCTTGGTGATTTTTCTCTTGTCCATGACCCCAAGCCTAGCGACGCCTTTCATAAACAAAACTATTAGTTTTGCATTGTGCTATAAGAAAAAACTATGAATGGTGTCGACCTCAAGCTCGACTGGCTCAACGCCTTCATCGCCTTCTCCGAGCACACGAACATGACCCGGGCGGCCGAGGCGCTGTGCATCTCCCAGCCCGCGCTGCATGTGCAGCTGTCCAAGCTGGCCGACGCCCTGGGCGTGCAGCTGTACCGCCGCAAGGGACGCGGCCTGGAGCTCACCGCCGAGGGCGAGCAGGTGGCGCTGTTCGCCCGGGAGGAGCAGGAGCGGCTGGCGGGCTTCGTACAGGAGCTGCGCAGCGGCCACGAGCGCCAGCCCGTGGTGCTGGCCGCCGGCGAGGGGAGCTACCTCTACCTGCTGGGCGATGCCATCCGCCGATTTCGCCGCCAGTGGAGCGGGCAGCTCAGCCTGCTGACCCTGGACCGGGAGGGCTCGCTGGAGGCCGTGCGCAAGGGCCGCGCGCACCTGGCCGTGGCGGTGCTCGACGAGCGCCCGGCTGACCTGAAGACCCGCCTGCTGTGTGATGTCTCGCCGCTGCTGGCCATGCCCCGGGGATCAAAGCTGAGCCGCCGTCGCAAGCTCACCCTGCTCGATCTGCAGGGCGAGCGCCTGGTGGTCCCGTCCGCCGGGCGCCCGCACCGCGCTGCCCTGGCCCGGGCGCTGGAGGAGGTGGGCGTGGAGTGGCAGGTGGCGGTGGAGGCGAACGGCTGGCCGCTGATCCTGCACTTCGTCCGCCTCGGCCTCGGCATGGCGGTGGTCAACGGCTGCTGCGCCATGCCGCCGGGCGTGGTGGCCCGGCCCATCGCGGGCCTCGCCCGCACGCGCTACTACCTGGCGCACCGTGCCGCGGCCCGCGACCGCGAGGCCGTGGCGCTGCTCGCCGAGGAGCTGGTGAACAGGACCAAACGCTGAGGGGTTCCCCTCAGTGGGAGCACTGCAGCTTGAACGCCGTGGAGGACGCCCAGACGGCGGCGCCCTTGTCCTGGGCCACCTTGAGCCTCACCTGCACCTGCTTGCCGCACGGCACCATGGCCGAGCGGCCCGGGGGCTGGTAGCTGGTCCCCTCGAAGAGCACCTTCGAGGTCTGCCCCGGCGCCAGGCTGCCCGAAAACGACCCCTGCGGCTTCCACTTCATGTCGATCACCTTGGCCGCCTTGCCCGGCACGATGTACACGCCGCCCTCGGCGATCTTGATCCCGGCCACCGCCGCGCTGCCCTTGTTCTGCAGCTGCAGCGTGACCTCCGCGTCCGCGAAGTCCGGCCGAACCGCCGGCATCAGGTCCGCGTGGGCGCTGGCGCTCAGGACGCGCGCGAAGAAGCTGTGTTTCACGCAGCGCCCCACGCAGTGCTGGCACATGGGGCAGCACGGGTCGGTCTCGCAGGAGCCGATCTCCAGGCTGCAGATCTGGCCCGCGCTGCACTGGGCCGTGCTGGTGCAGATCCAGGCCGGCTTTTTGCACTGGGCGGCGCAGCAGCGCAGGCCGCCGCAGCTCTGCTTGATGTCCGGGTAGACCAGCTCCGGCGCCGAGGTCGGGCAGCTGGCGCGACAGGTTCCGCTGACCTGCTGGCACAGCGACGGGCCGCCCATGTCCGGGGTCGCGGCGCCGCCGTCAGCGCCGCCCCCCGAGGGCAACACCCCGGACCGGCCGCCGCAGCCGCCCGCGAAGATCGTCAACACCAGCATCAGCCACATCGCGCGAATCATGGTCTCCTCCAGCTCGAGCTATGGTCTCCGTCGCCTCTTGTTCCCCAGGATGCCGCCTGTACCGCTGCGATTCAAACGCCTGGATGCCGCGCTTTGTTCCGCGGCAAGGCAAGACGAGCGGATGCGCCATCCGCTGGCCGAGGTAGGCTGGATGAGGAGGCCAGAGACACCATGAACAGCGCACAACAGCCCGCCCGCGTCCTGTTCGTCTGCCTGGGCAACATCTGCCGCAGCCCCATGGCCGCGGCCATGGCAGAGCAGATGTACAGCGCCCGCGTCCACGCCGAGAGCGCGGGGCTCAACCCGGTCTACGACGCTGCCACCGACGAGGCGGCCGCGGTCATGCGCGAGCGGGGCCTCGACATCTCCGCTCACCGCTCGCGAAGGGTCCGGAGCCTGGACCTCTCCTCATTCGAGATGGTCGTGGCCCTCACCCCGTCCATCGCCGCCCGCCTGCCGCCGGTGCAGCCGCCCACGCGGGTGGTGGTGTGGGACGTGGACGATCCGTACGGCGGCGACCTGGCGGTCTACAGACGCTGCGCCAGCGTCATCCAGGAGCAGCTGCGGGCGCTGCTGGGCTAGGCGAATAGAACAACACCTCGCCAGACCTGCCCTTGAAGTCACTGGCCCAAAAGACATCTGAAAATAGCGGACATTTTTAGGCGGATTTCGCCCCTCAGAGGCTTGAATTCTCCTGGCGAAATGCCACACTTAAACTTACGAAATCAATAACAAAAAGGCCAATAATGACCCTGGAAAAATCCAGCAGGAAGGCGCCCGATCTGTCTCGAGATTCAAACGACGAACTTGGCGACAAGATCGCCGTCCTGTCCGCTCATATCCAGGCTGCCACCTGCCGGTTGCTGCTGCTCATGGCGGAGATGGACCGGCGCGAGGCATGGGCCGATCTGGGCTTCGTGTCGTGCGCCCACTGGTTCAGCTGGCGTACCAACGAGAGCCTCGGCACAGCACGCGAGAAGGTGCGCGTGGCTCGAAAGCTGGTGGAGTGCCCACTCGTTCAGGAGGCGTTCTCACAGGGGCGTCTTTCGTATTCCAAGGTGCGAGCCATCACCCGCATCGTTACACCTGACAACGAGAGCACCTTGCTGGAGTGGGCGCTGGACGGCACCACCTCTCAGCTCGAACGCATCATCCGAACCTATCGCAGAGCCAAACCGGCCGAGCAGGAGCTGGCCCAGCGGCAGACCGAGGAGCGCTACCTGAGCTACCACTATGACGAGGACAATATGTTGGTGCTCAAGGGACGGCTCCCACCCGAGGTGGGGGCGCTGCTGGTCAAGGCGTTGCAGGTTGCCTCCGAGGAGCGGTGCGACGACCACGATGCCGAGCCGGACCAGCGGCTGGCAGACGCCATTGGCGAGGTGGCCGGCGCTGCCCTGGACATGGGATTGGCCAACCGGGCAGGCAAGGCGCGCCCACGCAACTACCAGGTGATGGTGCACGTGGACGAAGAGGTGCTGAAGGAGTCAGACAGTCCTGGCCGCTGCGAGGTGGAAGGAGGCGTTGGCATCTCTCCAGAGACTGCAAGGCGCCTTTGCTGCGACAACCCTGTCCTGGAAATGACGGTGGAAAATTTCAACGGCGCGTTTCAGCTGGAACGTTCCAGCCGTCGACCGAGCGCTCCGCTGGAGCGGGCAGTGAAGGTACGGGACGAGGGGGTCTGCCAGTTTCCGGGGTGCGA
>CAZEFW010000035.1:0-62522 GCA_964511535.1 uncultured Myxococcales bacterium
CCCAGCTTGCGCAGCTTCTCCTGATTGGCCAGGGCCAGCAGCGCCTTGTGGGCGCGAAAGTTGCGGCGCAGCCTCTGCAGGCGTTCAGCCAGCCGGGAGCGCCGGGGGGCGTCAGGCTGCAGCGTCTCCATCTCTCGCTTCACCGCCATGGCCTCGTCCCTGACCTGGCGCATGGTCCGCAGCAGCCGGGCCTCATCCTCGGAGACATACTCCTTCTTCTCACAGCCGTTATCCGGGCTGCAGCCACACTCGGGGGAAGCGGGGGGCAAGCGGTCCATGGGTTAAATCATAGCTCAGATCTTCTTGCCCTCGATCTGAGCCCGCACCACGTCGGGGATATCCGGGATGCACAGCTCGCCGGCCTCGCGCCGCTCGGCCACCGTCTTGGCGGCGGCCTTGGCCTTCTTCGGGTCGGCGTGGAAGTCCTTGCCGGTGTAGACCGTGCGCGACGGGTAAGCGAACTCGGCGCCGGCCTTGCCGATGATCTCGCCCAGGTCGAACAGGATCTTCTCTCGCATGCCCGTGGCCTCGGTGAAGTCGCTGGTGGACATGTAGAAGCGCACCTCGATGTCCTGCGACGAGTCGCCGAAGCCCACGAACCGCACGCGCCAGCCGTCGGGGTAGACGTCGGCGTTGGCCAGCAGGTAGCGCTTGAACTCGTCGATGACGAACCGGATCTGGTCCTGGCTGGTGTCGTACTGCACCCCGAAGATGCCGCTGTACAGGATCCGGTCGCGGTGGGCGTAGTTTTCGATCTTGGAGTCCACCATCTGGCCGTTGGGCACGGTGATCAGGGTGCGGTCCGGCGTGCGCAGCCGGGTGGAGCGCAGGCCCAGGTCCTCCACCGTGCCGGACAGCGAGCCGACCTTGACGTAGTCGCCCACCTTGAACGGGCGGTCGAAGGCGATGGTGATGCCGCCCAGCAGGTTCTCCAGGGTGGTCTTGGCGGCCAGGGCGAAGGCGAGGCCGCCGATGCCGAGGCCGGCCAGCAGGGAGCCCACGTCCATGCCCATGTTCTGCAGCGCGAAGATCACCACGATGGCCACGATGAGGGCCTTCACGATCTTGCGCGCCACCGGGACCATGGCCACGATCATGTCGTCGTCGCGGTCCTTGAAGAACCGCAGCATGATGTCGCCCACCATGTCGGTCACCCGCATCAAAAACCAGCCGGCGGCCATGATGCCCAGCAGCTTGCAGCCTGCCAGCACCACCTTGTGGGCGTTGTCGGCCAGGGCCAGGAAGGGCAGCCCGATGACGAACCCGACCACCCAGTAGACCATGCGCAGCGGGCCCTTCATGGCGCCCACGATCTCGTCGTCCCACTCCCACTTGGTGAAGGTGGCCAGGCGCAGCAAGACCTTGCGCGTGAAGAACGACGCGATGACGCCGAACACCATGGCCACCAGGCCCAGCCCGAGCAGGCCGAGCCACTGCCACAGCTGCACGTCCAGCAGCTCCCAGTCGAAAAACACCGGCGGCAGGTAGTCGCCGGCCCAGCCGTAGCCGAGCTGCTCGTACAGCGGGTCGATCTCGGACACGGTGTCGGCGGTGTAGATCCAGACGGTGGAGGCCCTGTCACGCATGATGCGCCCCAGCCGGATCTGGGTCTCCTCCTCGCCCAGCTTGGTGCGGGCCACCACCTCCTCGTTCAGGGGCACGCCGGTCTCGGGCGCGCCGGTGGGGTCGTTGCTCAGCCGCTCGAAGCTGCCGGGGTGCACGCGCTTGAGCACCAGGGCGAGGCGGCGGGCGAGCCGGCGGCCCTTGCGCGCCTGCTTCTTGTGGGGCAGGGCGGCAGACAGGTCCAGCAGCCGGGCAGCGTCGGCGTAGTTGCCCTGGCGGGCGAGGCTGGCGAACAGGGTCGCCGCGGCCCGCGGCGAAGACAGATCGAAGCTGGCCGGGATCGGGCCGAGCCCGGCGTTTACCACCTTGACCTTCTTCTGCTTCACCTTCTGCTTCTTGACCACCTGCGTGTACCAGCCCTGGATCAGGGAGACGGTCTTGCGGGTCACCACCCACGGCTGGCTGCCGGTCTTCTGGTCCTCCACCTTGCGCAGCCACACCTCCTCAGTGCCCTTGGAGAGGGTCACCTTGGCCGCCACCGCGTAGTTCTTGGGCTCCTCCTCGTCCATGGGGCCCAGGGTGGTGTCCACCAGGTGGTCCGAGGCGAGGGTCCCCTGGGTCTTGAGCACCTCGCACAGCTGGCGGGTCAGGGCGGCGCCGAGGGTCTTGCGCTCGGCCTCGGGCACATCGCCGAGGTTCAGCAGGTGCATGCCCCCCTCCCAGCGGCCCTTCTTGCAGGAGGTGATGTAGGCGCTCCAGGAGCGGCGCGGGGTGGTGCGATCGAGGCCAGTGGGCACAGCGCCCAGGCCCTTGTTCAGCTCCTCCTCCACCTTGACGGAGATGGTGGCCGGGCGCTCCTGCGCCAGGGCCGCCGAGGCGGACAGAAGGGTCAAGATCAACGTTGGGCCAATCAGCAAGCGGGTCATGGCTCGTTCCTCCAGCGTGTGGTCTGTTCGAGGGGCTCATAAGCTACCGCAGGCGCTGCGCAATGCAAGGCCGGGACCTATAATGACCACAATGTTCCCGAGACCTCTGCTGACCTTGCTGGTGCTCTGCCTGACGGCGCCCGGCTGTCGCGGCTGCCGCGGTGGGACCCGCGCGCCGCCGGATCAGGGGCAGGCTCCCCGGCCGGCGCAGCCCCTGCCGCGGCCCCTGGAGCAGGCGCCTGTGAGCGCGCCGGTGGTGGTCAGCCGGGAGCAGGATCCCGCGGGAGGTACCTTCCGGCGGCATGGCCAGCAGTACCTGGCGCTGTTCGACACGCACAGCGTGCGGGCGGGCCGCGGCGGGAGGCTGACCCTCACGGCCCGGCGCACAGAGCGGCAGCGCGCCGCGGGCACCGGGGCGTGGCAGGAGCGGCGGGTCACCGGGATCCCGCTGACGCTGCAGCCCGTGCTGGTTGGGGCGAGTCGGGGCAAGGCAGCGGGCGAGGTGCCGCCGACGCTGGCGGCCGATGGATCGCTGCAGTGGGCCACCGGGCGCAGCCGCCTGGGGCTGAGGGCCAGCGCGGCCGGCGCGCGGCTGACCTGGCTGCTGCCCCGGGCGCCGGCGGGCCAGGGCCCGCTGACCCTGCAGCTGAAGGTCAGCGGGCTGCCCCACGCGGGCGTCACCGACGGGGGGCTGCACTTTTTGGCCGCCCTGGACCAGCTTGGGGTGCGGCTCGGTCCGGCGACGCTCGTTGCCAGGGGGGCGACGGCGCCCACCGCGCTGGGGGCCACCTTCGCCCGGGGAAAGGTGACCGTGCGGGTGCCGGCCGCGCTGCTGGCCCGGGCCGCCTACCCGGCGCGGGTCTCGCTGCAGATCTCGCCCGAGCAAGGGATCGACCGCCCGCTGCAGGGGCCGGCGGACGCCAACGAGGAGTCGGCGGCGGTGGCCTCCGACGGCCGCGGCTACCTCGTGGTGTGGCGGGACGGCCGCGCCGGCAGCCGCAACGAGATCCACGGCGCCCGGGTCAGCGCGTCGGGGCGGGTGCTCGACCCGGAGGGGATCCCCATCCGCGCGGCTGCTGCCAGCTGCGACCGCCCCCACGTGGCCTGGGGGCGAGGGGTTTACCTGGCCGTGTGGGAGGAGCATCGCGGGGCCACCGGGTTCGACATCGTCGGCGCGCGGGTGAGCCGGGCGGGCACGGTGCTCGACCCGGACGGCGTGGTGATCAGCCGGGCGGCCCATGGCCAGTCCCGGCCCCGGGTGGCGTTCGATGGCGAGCGGTTCTGGGTGGTGTGGGAGGACCGCCGGAGCGGGCGTCGATACGATATCTACGGGGCGCGGGTGGAGGCGTCAGGCAAGGTCATGGACCTGGGCGGCATCGCGGTGAGCGCGGCGCCGGGTCACCAGAAATCGCCGGCGCTGTGCGCGGGGCGACAGGGGGCGCTGGTGGTATGGGACGACCTGCGGTCTCGCCGGTCGAGGGACATCTACGCGGCGCGGGTGGACGCCACCGGCGCGGTGTCGCAGCCGGATGGCGTCGTGGTGGCCGACGGGCCGTCGAGCCAGCGAGCGCCGGTCATGGGGTGCGGCGAGGCCCAGGCCCTCGTGCTGTGGGAGGACGACGCCAGCGGAGCCGGGGCCGAGCTGCGCGGCGCGCGGCTCGGCTGGGACGGCGCGGTGGGGCGAGGCGCGGGGTTCGTGGTGGCGGCCGGGCTCGCTGACCAGCAGGGGGCGGCCCTGGCGCTGCACCGGGACGGGTTCATGGTGCTGTGGAGCGGCCGCCGGCAGGGGGAGCTGACGGACGTGCGCCGCTCCCTGGTGAAGGTGCGTGACGACGGCGTCGAGGTGGTCGCGCCCGCTGGCCAGGAGACGGCCGGGGGGCGAGGGCGGCAGCAGGGCGTGGCCGTGGCAGCCGGGCCTGGCGGGTTTCTGACCGTGTGGCAGGACCGGCGGCATGGTCGCTCGTTCGATCTGTTCGGGCGGCGGCTGTCGGCGGCGGGGGCGCCGGTGGGGCGGCAGGCGATGGAGATCTCCAGCCCTGCCGGGGTGCTGGTGCGCGGCGCCCTGGCCAGGGCCGGCGGCGGGCACCTCGCCGTGTGGCGGGACTATCGGGGGGACAGCCGGGGGGACATCTTCGCCGCGCAGGTGGAGGCCCGGGGGGAGCTGCCCGGCGTCGAGGCTGCGGGCGGGCGGGCCCTGCTGCCCGCGCCTGGCGCCCAGGCCCGGCCCGCGGTGGCCTCGGGGGGCGGGGTGATCCTCGTGGTGTGGCGAGACCACGGCGCAGATCCCTCGGGGGACATCCTGGGGCTCCGGCTCGACGCGCGCACCGGCGAGGCGGTGGATGGCGCCGCGCTGCCCATCGGGCCGGGACCGCACGCGGCCGGGGCGCCGGCAGTGGCGTACGACGGCGAGCGCTTCATGGTGGCCTGGTCGTCAGACGGCGCGGTGGTCGCGGCGCGGGTGCCCGCGGCCGGGGCGGCCGGGGCCGGGCGCGCCCTGCCAATCTCGGCGCCGGGCCGGAGAGCGGCCGCGCCCGCGGTGGCCGGAGCGGCGGGGCAGTTCCTGGTGGCATGGCAGGGACACGGCCGCGACCGGCTCGGGGACATCATGGCAGCCCGCGTGGGCGGCGACGGCGCGGTGACGCCGGCCGGGGGAGGGCCGGTGAGCCGCTCGCCGGGCGCGCAGCGGTGGCCGGCCGTGTGCGCAGCGGGGGAGCAGTTCTGGGTGGCGTGGCAGGACGAGCGGCCCGCCGCCAGGGGCGCCGACATCTACGGCGCGCGGGTGCGGGCGTCGGACGGCTGGGTGCTGGACCCGGCGGGCATCCCCCTGGGCGTCGCGCCCGGGGCCCAGCAGTCGCCGGCGCTGGCCTTCGACGGAGGCCGCCTGCTGGTGGCCTGGCATGACCTGCGCCGGGGCCAGGGAGCCGACATCGTGGGCACGCTGGTGGACGGCGCGGGCGAGGTGGTGCACCCGCGCGGTGTGGCCCTTGGCGCCGACGGGGCGGTGGCCCTGCACCCGGCGCTCAGCGTCGAGCGTTCCGGCCGCTTCCTGGTGGCCTACCACCTGCTTGGCGAGGCGGGGGCAACGCTGCAGGTCAGGACGGTGGACTGGGGCGCGGCTACCAGTCCCCGATGAACTGCACCTCGAAGGTGAGCTGGTGGCCCGTGCGCGCCTGCACCGTGGCGCGCACATGGTCCATCACGGCCCGCAGGTCAGCGGCGCTGGCGTGGCCCGTGTTGAGCACGAAGTTGGCGTGGTGCGCCGAGACCTCGGCCTCGCCCACGCGGTAGCCCTTGAGGCCGGCTCGCTCGATGAGCAGGCCGGACGGCGTGCCGATGGCGCGGTCGTTTTCGAACACGCAGCCGCACGACGGGTGGTCCATCTCGTGCTTGGACCGGCGGCTCTGCTCGATCTCGTCCATCTTCGCGGCGATGGCCGCGGGGTCCCCGGGCCGAAGCGCGAAGCCGGCCTGGCAGATGATGTCGCCGGTGCGCTGGAAGGGGGAGCGCTTGTATGAGAAGTCGCCGGGGCCCAGCGTGACGGTGGCGGCCTGACCCTGGCGGGTGACCACGCGCGCCTCGCGCAGCACCATGGAGATCTCGCCGCCGTAGGCCTTGGCGTTCATGAAGCACGCCCCGCCGATGCTGCCCGGCAGCCAGGCGAGGAACTCGGCGCCGGTCAGGCCATGGTCCAGCGCGGCCACGGCCACGGCGTGGCTCTCCACGCCGGCGCCGGCGAGCAGCTGGTGGCCGCGCGCCTGCAGCCGCGTCATGGCGGCGGTGAGGATCACCACGCCGCGTACGCCCCGGTCGCTCACCAGCACGTTGGCCCCGCCGCCGAGCACGCACCAGGGGACCTCGGCCCCGGAGAGCTCGGCCAGGGCCGCGGCGAGGTCCGCGCAGTCCAGGGGCATCAGGCACAGGTCCGCGGGCCCGCCCACCCGGTAGTTGGTGTGCGGGGCGAGCGGGTGGTCCAGCAGCACCTCGCCTCGCATCGCCGCCTGAAGCCGCCGCGCCAGCTCCCGCATCAGCTCAGCCCTCCTCGGCGCGGAGCAAGGCGCGCCGGGACGAGATGAGCGCCTCCAGCTCCTCCGCCATGAGGGCGTCCACCTCGCGGCAGATGGGCAGCACCTGCGCCTCGCTCTCGTCGGTGTACTTGCGGATGAAGGCCGGATCGTCGCTCAGCCCGAGGGAGACGAGGTTGCTCACCCGGTCGGCGGACTTGAGCAGCCGCGCTCGCCTCGAGCCGGTGTCCTGGATCCGCGCCAGGAACTGCGCCTTGGACTCGTCGTCGCGACGGGTCACCTCCAGCACCACGGCCAGCACCTCCGGGCCATGCTCCAGCGCCGTGATGTCCCCGGGCTGCGCCTCCGCCACGTCCTCCAGCAGGTCATGCACCAGCGCGGCCTTGAGCAGCACCGGATCGTCGCCGTGACCGTACTCCAGCAGCACGGCCATGGTGTCGAGCTGGTGGCGCAACATGCTGCCGCCGCCGCGGCGCGGCAGCTCGCCCAGCGGCGCGGCCAGGCGCATGTAAGGGAGCAGATCCATGCCCGGATTATACGGGGGACGGTCCTGACTTTTTAACTTTCTGCAGCCCGCCTCAGGCGTCGGTCACCCAGGACCGGAGCATCAGGTAGCGCTTGTCCACCGTCAGCCCGGCGTGGGTCAGCCGGGCGTTGAGCACCGCCCAGTCGGTGATGCGGTGGCTCGCCTTGACGCGCACCGTGGCGCGGCCTTCGCCGTCGACGAAGGGATCGGGCCCGCCCTTTTTCCACCACCGCTCCCACTGCACAGGGCCCAGCTCCTCACCGTCGTC
The DNA here is from genome assembly GCA_964511535.1 of uncultured Myxococcales bacterium. GTDB lineage: Bacteria > Myxococcota_A > Polyangia > CAZCFB01 > CAZCFB01. The sequence goes on from CAZEFW010000035.1 coordinate 7,306, forward strand.
GCCGGCAAAGGTCACCTCCGCGCCCACCTCGTGGGCCAGATCGAAGGCCACCCGGGCCGGGTGAATGGCCGGGCTCTCGCGCAACGCCACGTCCAGCTTCTGAAGGAATTTGTCCAGCGTCATCGCGAAGTTCAGCCTGACCCAGGCCCCGGTGAGGGTCAAGCGCGCCCCCCTGGCAGCGAAAGTTAAAAAATCAGGACCGTCCCCTTTTGATATGTTGGGGCCATGCCCGAGCGGCCGGATCTTGAGTATGTGGTGCCCCTGCTGGACGAGGAGCTGAGGGGGCGCAGCGTGACGGCCTTCGAGGTGCGCAAGCCGGTGGTGATGCGGGTGGCGGTGCCGGGCGATGCCGCGGAGCTGCAGGTGGGGCAGCGCTTCGGCCAGGTGCGGCGGCGGGGTCACTTCGTGCTGCTGGAGTTGCAGGGCGCCGAGCCGCCGCTGGAGCTGGTGATCCACCCCATGCTGGCCGGCGTGTTCGACATCACGCCCGACCGCGGCAAGCTGCGCGCCGAGGTGGCCGCCTGCTGGACCCTGGACGACGGCCGCCGGCTGCTGTACTGCGACCGCAAGCAGATGGGCAAGGTGTACCTGCTGCAGCGGGGCCAGCGGGACAAGGCCCCCGGGCTGCAGACCGTCGGCCTCGACGTGCTCGACCCCGAGGTGTTCACCCTCGAGCGGTTCCGGGCCCTGTGCAAGAAGCGCCGCGACCAGGTGCGGGTGTTCATCATGGACAAGACCGCGCTCGACTCCTTCGGCAACGCCTACGCCGACGAGGTGCTGTTCGCGGCCGGGATCCACCCCAAGACCTGGACCCGGCAGCTCGACGCCGACGACCAGCAGCGGCTGCACCGCGCCATGGTGGACGTGCTGACCGCCGCCGCCGAGGAGATCCGCCGCCGGCAGCCCCCGCTGAAGCAGAAGCTGCGCGACTTCCTGGAGGTCCGCGGCAAGGCGGGGGAGCCGTGCCCGCGCTGCGGCGCCAAGCTGCGCAAGGCCGGCGTGCGCGGGTACGACGCCCACTTCTGCCCTGACTGCCAGCCCGAGCGGCGCAAGAGCGCCATCGTGGACTGGCGAAAGATCAAGAGGTAGCCCCCATGCCCGGGCCCTCCTGGCTCCCGGTTCTGGTCGCCGCCGCCGCGGGCGCGCTGCTGATGTCGCTGCTGTGGCGGGCCAGCCGCGCGCTGGACCGCTGGCGTATGCGCAGGCGCTTTTCCCGGGGCCGCGCCGGCCAGAAAAAGGCCCGCAAGTGGCTGTGCGCCCGTGGCTTCGAGGTGCTGGCCGAGGAGGCCCCGATCCCCGCGGCGGTGGAGGTCGACGGCGAGCGCCTGCCCTACGAGCTGCGCATCGACTTCGTGGTGAGCAAGGGCCGCCGCGTCTACGGCGTGGAGGTCAAGACCGGGTCCCGTGCGCCGGATCCGTCCCACAGAGAGACCCGCCGCCAGCTGCTGGAGTACAGCGCCCACCTGGGCCTGGACGGCCTGTTCCTGCTGGACATGGACACGCCACAGCTGATGCAGATCCGCTTCCCCGGGCTCCGGCAGCCGCGCGGCGCAGCGGGCTGGCTCCGGGCGCTGCTCTGGGGTGTCGCGTTGGGCGCCGCGTTGGGCGCCGCCGCGGCGCGCCTGGCCGGCTGAGCCTTACAGCTCCTGGGTGTCCTCCAGCAGCTCCTCGGCCCGCCGGCGCTGCTCGTCCTCGTCCTCGTCGAGCCACTCGCAGAAGTCGAGCACCACCGCCTCGGCCGGTCGGGACTGGTACAGGCGGTCGTCCCAGTGGGGCAGGGTGCCCGACAGCTCGCTCTTGAGCGTGTAGCGCAGGCGGCAGGCGCCGTCTCCCTCGGGGATGAAGCGCGCCGAGCCGGCCAGCGCCTTGACCGCGCCCTCGGCGTTGCGGTTGGACCAGGTCACCGCCATCTTGCCGTCGTCGTAGCGGTAGCTCAGCGAGTAGCCCACCGAGGCGCGCTCCAGGTGGCCCATGAAGTCCACCTCCAGCGCCCGGCCCAGCTCGTCGCGCCGGTGCACCACGGCGCCGCCCACCACCCACAGCCAGGTGGGCACGTCGTCCACCTGACAGAAGCGGTGATAGCAGTACGCCGCAGGCCGCTGCAGGCGCACGGTGATCACCGTCTGCTGGCCCTCCTCGGTGACCTCGAGCTGCAGGTCGTCGGGGGGCGCCTTGTCGTCCGGGCTGTCCATATTCAGCTGTCCATTCTACCCCACCCGCAGCACCTTGGCGCCGCGGATCTTGCGCTGCTTGAGCTCCCCCAGCGCGCGGTTGGCGTCGGCCAGGTCGTACTGCTGCACCTCCGGCCGGATGCCCATCTGGGCGGCCAGCGCCAGGAACTCCGCCACGTCCTGCCGGGCCACGTTGGCCACCGACTTGATCTCCTTTTCCATCCACAGGTGCTCGGGGTAGGACAGGCGCGCCAGCGCGTCCTGCCTGTCGGTGTCCTCCTTGCGGATGGCGTTGATCACCAGCCGGCCGCCGGGGCCGAGGGCAGCCAGGGCGGCCACCACCGGCTTCCACGCCGGCGTGGTGTCGATGATGGCGTCCAGGGCCGCGGGGCTCCGGGCCGCGGTGTCGCCGGCCCAGGCGGCGCCCAGCTCCAGGGCGAAGGCCCGCTCGCGCTCGCTGCGGGCGAACACGAACACCTCGCTGCCCGGGTAACGATGGCGGGCCATCTTGAGCACCAAGTGGGCCGACGCGCCGAACCCGGTCAAGCCCAGCGCCTGGCCGTCCGCCAGGCCGCACAGCCGCAGCGAGCGGTAGCCGATGGCGCCGGCGCACAGCAGCGGCGCCGCCTCGGCGGCAGAGAAGACCTCCGGGACTGCAAAGGCGAAGGCCGCGGGCACGGTCATGTACTCGGCGTAGCCGCCGTCCCGGTCCCGGCCCGTGGCCAGGAAGTCGGCGCACAGGTTCTCGTCGCCCCTGGCGCAGTGAGCGCAGGCGCCGCAGGCCGAGTGGATCCAGGCCACCCCTGCCCGCTGGCCCTGGCGCAGCTCCGTGGCGCCCGGGCCGAGGCGTACGACCTCCCCCACGGCCTGGTGCCCCGGCACCACCGGCAAGCGCGGCGGCGGCGTGCGCCCCTCGATCTCGTCCAGCTCGGTGTGGCAAACGCCGCAGGTGAGCACCCGCAGCAGGGCCTCGCCCGGCTCCGGCTCCGGCGTATCGCGCCGCACCAGGCGCAGGGGCTCGGGGTTGTCCGCCAGGGGCCCGAGGGCCTCGAGGATCATGGCCTTCATTTCGCGCCCTGTCCGGCGCGGGCGAAGCCGCTCTGCTGGTAAAATCGCGGCGGCTGCTTCTCCGCTGCCAGGCCCAGCACGATCTGTCGCGCCCAGCTCGCGATCTGCACCGCGCCCGACAGGTCCCAGTCCGGCTTCACCTCATCGGTGACCCGGTGGTAGTGGGTGCGCTTGTAAGCGGCGCGGGCCTTTTGAACCCGCGCAGGGTCCGCTCCGGTGGCCGTGGGCCCCTCGGCCAGCCACACCGCGGGCACGCCGGCCCGGGCGAAGGAGATCTGATCCGAGCGGTAGAAGAAGCCGTCCAGATCCGGCGGGTGCACCGCGTAGCGCAGCCCGGCCCGGACCGCCGCCTGTCGCAGCACCGGCCCCAGGGTCGAGTGCCGCGCGCCCAGGGCGGTGACGTCCTCGGTCTGTCCCCACACGTTGGTCAGCTCCAGGTTCAGGTTGGCCACGATCCCCGACAGGGGCACCGGCGGGTGCGCCACGAAGTAGGCCGAGCCGAGCAGCCCCTCCTCCTCGGCCGTGGGCGCCAGGAAGATGACGTTGATCGGCGGCCGGTTTTCCGGCATCGCGAAGTGGCGCGCCAGGGCCAGCATCACCGCCGACGCCGAGCAGTTGTCCACGGCGCCGTTGTAGATCTGGTCGCCCTTGAGCGTCGGGTCCACGCCCAGGTGATCATGGTGCGCGGTGAACACCACCGTCCGGTCGGGCTCTCCGCCGGGCGCGGCCTGCACCATGCCGGCCATGTTCTGCACCTGCACCTGGCGGAAGGTGGGCCGCTGTCGCACGCGCGCCGTGGCGCCGAGCGGTACCGGCCTGAAGCCCTTGCCCTCTGCCGAGGCGCGCAGGGCCGCCGGGTCCCTGCCAGCGCGCTTGATCGCCTCGCGCGCCCTGTCCTCGGAGATCCAGCCCTGGAAGCAGTTGTTCGGCACCCGGTCCGGGGTGACGAAGCCCTCGGCCGACCAGGAGTTGCGCACCACGTCCCAGCCGTAGGTCGCCTTCTTGTCGTTGTGGATCAGCAAGATCCCCAGGGCGCCCAGGCGAGAGGCCTGCTCGAACTTGTAGGTCCAGCGGCCGTAGTAGGTCATCACCTCCCCCTCGAAGATGCCCCCCGGCCGGTTGCCCGGCTCGTTGACCTCCACCAGCAGCACCTTGCCTTTCAGATCGGCGCCCTTGACGTCGTCCCAGCCGCGCTCCGTGGCCTGGATCAGGTGCCCCGCGTACACCAGCTCTGCCTCCACCGTCCGTGGGCACTGCTGGCGGAACGAGCCCACCACGAAGTGCTCGCCGTTCTTCAGGTCGGTGGCGCCGCCGCCGGAAGAGATCTGCACCTCCGCCGCCGGGTCCGGCTTGCTGCCCAGCAGCGAAAAGGGCTGCAGGTAGCTGTCGCCGAACGCCGGCTTCAGCCCCCACTCCCTGAACAGGCGCGCCTGGTACTCGGTGGCGCGCTGCAGCCCCGGCTCGCCGATGCCGCGGCCGGCCATGGCGTCGGCCGACAGCGCCTCGATATGGGCCAGCAGTTCGGCCGCGGTGATATCGAAGGCGCCGGGCGAAGCCCGCCCGGCGGGGGCCGCCGCCCCCCGGGGCGCGGCGGCCGGCGCCGTGGCCACGCAGCCCCCCAGGGAGATGCACGCTGCCATCAGGAGTCGGATCATCCGACGATGATACTCTCACCGTGGTCGTCGAGACACCCCCAGGGGGTTCTGCCGGCTGGACGCCGCGCGGCCGGGGCGGATACAATGCCCGGCACAGCCACAACCAGCCCGCGGGTCAGCTTTTGCCCACGGCCGTAGTCCACCAGATCACTCCAGGGGGTGCGGGTGACAGATCGCAAGACCGGAGCGCGGCCCGGAGGCCAGGATGAATTCCGCGCCGTCGCCGATTTTTCTCCGCTCCCCATGGCCATCAGCCGATTGGCCGACGGCGAGATCCTGTATGCGAACGCCGCGTTCTACGACGCCCTCGGAGTCCAGCGGGGAGAGCCCGGGGCCGAGCGGACCGTCGACTTGTACAAAGATCTCGCGGACCGGGAGCGCCTGCTGGCGCTGCTGGAGAGCCAGGGCACCGTCCGGGCTCACCTGGTGCCCGGCATCTCCCCCGGCGGCGAGCCGCTGGACGCGCTGGCCTCTTTCCAGCGGCTGGAGTTCCAGGGGCAGGACGCCATCCTGGGCACCTTCGTGGACGTGACGAGGATGCGCAGCCTCGAGCGCGAGCTGGCCCGGAGCCAGGAGCGCTTCCTGCTGGCCCAGCAGGCGGGGAAGATGGGCGTCTGGGAGCGCGACCTCGAGACCGACGAGGTGACCTGGTCCGAGAACGTCGAGGCGCTGTTCGGGTTGCAGCAGGGGACCTTCGGCGGGTCGTACCAGGCCTACCTCGACGCCATCCTACCCGAGGACCGGGAGCACATCGAGGCCGAGATCAAGCGCGGCATCGCCGAGGGGACGGGGTTTTGCACCGAGTACCGCGTGGTCCTGCCCGACGGCAGCGTCAGGTGGATGCAAGATGCGGCGTATATCTTCGGCGCCGAGGGCGGGGAGCCCGGGCGGCTGGTGGGGACCGTGAGCGACATCACCGACCGCAAGCTCGCCGAGCGCCAGCGGGAGGAGGCCCTCGAGGCCGTCAGGCAGAGCGCGGCGCGTCACCGCACCCTGTTCGAGGCGGGCTCCGACGCGGTGGTGCTGGTGGAGGAGGAGACCCTTCGCATCGTGGGCGCCAACAGCGCGGCCCAGGAGCTCTACGGCTACAGCCTCGACGAGCTGCTGACCATGAGCCCGCTGGACCTGTCGGCCGACCCCGGGGGGACCGTGCGCTCCATCCGCGAGTTCGCGGACCAGGCGGAGAGCCCCCGGACAAAGGCCAGGATCATGCGGCTGCACCGCAGGAAGGACGGCACCACCTTCCCCGCGGAGATCACCGCCAGCCACTTCACCGCCGACGGGCGGCGGATCAACATCAGCGCCATCCGCGATATCACCGAGCGTGAGGAGGCCGCCGAGCGTCTGCGGCTGCTGGAGCGCGCCCTCGACGCGGCCGGCAACGGCGTGCTGATCACCGACCCGGCCCAGCCCGACAACCCGATCATCTACTGCAACCCGGCCTTCGAGCGCATCACCGGCTACGCCCGCGACGAGGTGCTCGGGCGCAACTGCCGCTTCCTGCAGGGCGAGGAGCGGGAGCAGCCGGGCGCGCGGCAAATCAGCGGCGCGGTCCAGGCGGCCCGGGGGGTGCGGGCTGTGGTGCGCAACTACCGCAAGGATGGCGCGCTGTTCCACAACGAACTGACCATCACCCCGGTGTTCAACAACCAGGGTGAGCTGACCCACTTCGTCGGCATCCTGGACGACGTCACCGCGCGCCTCGACGCGGAGGCGGCGCTGCAGGAGACCCGCGAGCAGATGGCCCAGGCGGAGAAGCTCGCATCGCTGGGGCTGCTGGTCTCCGCCGTGGCGCACGAGATCAACAACCCGAACAGCGTCATCATGCTCAGCGCCCCGGTGCTGGGGGAGGTGATGGAGGCGGCGCTGCCGCTGCTGGAAGCGCGCCAGCTCGCGGAGGGGGAGTTTCTGGTGGGGCGCATGCCCTGGTCCCAGCTGGGCGGCCGCGTCCCCGGCATGGTGCAGGGCATCATCAAGGGCTCTCGCCGGATCCGGGATTTCGTCGGCGAGCTGCGCTCGCTGGCCGGAGAGGCGGGCAACTGGTCCAGGCAGCGTGTGGACCTGAACCACGTGGCCCGCGAGGCCTCCGCCCTCGCCGAGGCACAGGTCCAGCGCGCCACCGGGCGCTTCTCGCTGCGGCTCTGCGACAACCTGCCGCTGGCCCGGGCCAACACCCTGCGGCTGACGCAGGTCGTGGTCTCGCTGCTCAACAACGCCTGTGAGGCCCTGGATCACCGTGACCAGGCCCTGATCCTCGGCACGCGCCCCGGCCCCGATGTCACCACCATCGAGCTGTTCGTCACCGACGAGGGGCGCGGCATGGAGCCGGAGGTGCTGGAGCGTGCGCTGAAGCCGTTCTTCACCACCCGGCGGGCGGAGGGCGGCGCCGGCCTCGGCCTGAGCGTGGCGCGCCAGATCGTGGAGGCCTACGACGGCGAGCTGACCCTGGAGTCGACGCCCGGCCAGGGCACCACGGCGCGGGTGATCCTGCCGCTGGGTGAGGCGAGCGTGGAGATCTCGGATGTCCAGTGACGGCCCCACCATCCTCATCATCGACGACGAGCCCGAGGCGCTGGAGGCGGCGCAGGTCGCGCTTCTGTCCTGGGGTATCGGCAACACGTTGACATGCCAGGATCCCGGCCAGGCGCTCGCCATGCTGGAGGGCAACGAGGTGGGGGTGGTGCTGCTCGACCTGGTCATGCCCGGCTACCCCGGGGACAGGCTGCTGGCCAGGATCGTCGAGGCCTTTCCCGACCTCCCGGTGGTGGTGATGACGGGGGTGTCGGACACGGCCCGGGTGGTGCGGTGCATGCAAGCCGGCGCCTTCGATTACCTGGTCAAGCCGGTGAGCGGCGAGCGCCTGGCAACCACGGTCAAGCAGGCCAGCCGCTGGCGCGAGCTGCGCCAGGTCAACCTCCGCCTGCGCCAGGGGCTGCTGGGCGATGCGCTGCAGGACCCCGAGGCGTTCGAGGACTTCGACACGGCCTGCCCGGCCATGTTGAGCATGTTCCGCTACGCCGAGGCCATCGCCCCGGGGCCGGAGTGCATGCTGATCACCGGCGAGACCGGCGTGGGCAAGGAGCTGATGGCGCGCGCGGTTCACCGGCTGAGCGGACGGAGCGGACCCTTCGTGGCCGTGAACATGGCCGGCATCGACGAGGCCATGTTCGCCGACACCCTCTTCGGCCACCGCAGGGGGGGCTTCACCGGCGCCTCCGAGGGACGCCCGGGCATGGTGCGCAAGGCCGCCGGCGGGACCTTGCTGCTGGACGAGATCGGCGACCTGGACGTGGTCTCGCAGCTCAAGCTGCTGCGCCTGCTGCAGGGGGGGGAGTACTACCCGCTGGGGTCTGACGAGCTGAGCGTCTCATCGGCGCGCATCCTGGCCTCCACCTGCACGGACCTGGCCGAGCGGGTGCGGGCGGGGGCGTTCCGCAAGGACCTGTACTTCAGGCTGAAGGTGCACCACGTGACCGTCCCGCCGCTCAGGTCGCGACTGGAGACGGATCTCCCTGGGCTGGTGGCGTCCTTTCTGGACGAGGCGGCCGCGCAGACAGGGCGGAGCAAGCCCCGGCTGCCCCGGGGGCTGATGTCGCTGCTGATGGCCCATGACTTTCCGGGAAATGTCAGGGAGCTCAGGGCGATGATTTTTGACGCGGTGCTGCAGTGCGAGGGCGGCACGCTGCCGCTGGAGGGGATCCGCAAGCAGCTCGCCGGGGGCGTGTCCCCTGAAAAGGACAGCCCATCACAGAAAGGCAGCCTTCCAGATCAATCCGGCTTTCCCGATCAATTGCCCACGATCGCGGAGTCCACCCGGGCGCTGGTCCAGGAGGCGCTGCGCCGTACCGGTGGCAACCAGGCGCAGGCCGCCCGTATACTCGGGATCTCACCCCAGGCGCTGAGCCAGCGGCTCAAGCGGATGCGGTGATAAAAATGCCGCAGGTGTCAATATAAGTTGATGACCGGCAAGTTTTCTTGATCTTCCGCTGGATCCGCTCTGCCGGCAGTACGGGTACCGCCCGTGGGGACACCCGCTCCGGAACCTGATCATCCCGAGCTTCAGTATCAATAAAAATTGATTTCTCCCCCGCGACCTCCGGTCGGGGAATACTGGATATGTCTAATATTATTGAGTTTTATTACCGTGGCCGGCGTGGCCTGTTTTTTGCTTTCAAAACAGCCAAATTGAGTGAAGTGTGAAAAACTGATGGTCCTGTACATTGCGGGTAAGTTTATGATTTCGGGGACTTATAGTGGGTGAAAGTGCCGGGACGATGAGCGCAGCAATCGCTGCGCCACGGCCTTCGGGGTGGCTCCTCACGGGGATCATCATCTCGGGCATCGGGGTTCCGGTGCTGGGAACCCTGGCGCTGCGTGATGTGCCTGGCCGCTGGGTCTCATTGCCCATCCATTCAACCCTGGAGGTGCTCGGCGCGGCGCTGGGTCTGGTCCTGGTGGCCATCATCCTCTTCCCCAACGCTGACCGGGTCTCCTCGGCCAGGCTCTGGATGGCCCAGGCGCTGGCCTCCATGGTGGTCCTGGACATCTTCCACAGCTGCGTGCCCGCTGGCGTCTCCTTCGTCTGGCTGCACAGCCTGGCCGTGCTCACCGGCGGGATCTTCTTCTCCATGGCCTGGCTGGGCGATGGGCAGCTCCTCGTCAGAAATGCCGCCCTGATCACCGCCGCGGTGGTGGGCGTCTGCTCGCTCATCGGCTTCTTTTCAGCCCTGCGGCCGGCCAGCCTGCCGCCGATGATCATCGACGGCGCCTTCACCCCTGCGGCGGACGCCATGAACTTCATCGGCGGCGGCCTCACCCTGCTGGCCGCGCTCAGGTTCGCGCTGAGCTACCGCGCCACCGGCGCCAGGCATGACCTGCTGGTGCTGCTGCTCTGCCTGCTGTTCGGCAGCGCCGGGGTGATCTTCAACCTCTCGGACGCCTGGGAGGCGGCCTGGTGGTTCTGGCATGTGCTGCGGCTGGGGGGTTACGGCTTCGCCTTCTGGCTGGCCATGCAGGCCTACTACCAGTCCACCCGCGCTGACCTGCGCCGGGCCAACGATGAGCTCGTCAGGTCCAACACCCGGCTCGAGGGCGAGGCGGAGGAGCGGGCCAGGGCCGAGCGGGCGCTCGCCCGGCGCGGCCAGGTGGTCGAGGCGATCAACGAGGTGCTCCACCAGGCCGCGACGCGGCAGACCGAGGAGGAGGTGGCCAGGGTGGCCCTCACCGAGGCGCAGCGGCTCACCGGCAGCATGTTCGGCTGGATCGGCGAGCTCAACGCGGCTGGCTTGATGGACACCATCGCCATCAGCAACCCCGGCTGGGAGGCGTGCGACATGGTGGTGGCCGACGCGCGCAACTTCATCAAGGACATGCCGATCCGGGGCATCGACCGCACCCCCCTCAGGGATGGAAAGCCGCGCATCGTCAACGCGGACCAGATCGCCACCCACCCGGACCGGGTGGGTACGCCCGAGGGTCACCCGGAGCTGACCTGCTTCCTCGGCGTGCCCTTCCGGCGCGACGCCGAGGTGGTGGGCATGTTCGGGCTGGCCAACCGTGAGGGCGGCTACAGCGAGGCCGACGTGGAGGCGATCCAGGCCCTGGCCACGCCGTTTTACGAGGCGCTGCTGCGCAAGCGCATGGAGCTCAGGGAGGAGGAGGGGACCCGGGCGCGCGACAGCCAGGCCGAGCTGGCCCAGCTGCTCCGGGGCGACCTGACCGTGGAAGCGCTGAGCCGCATCGCCATCACCCATGTGTGCAAGGCCCTCGGGGCGCAGGTGGGGCTGATCCACCTGGCCGACCGGGAGGGGGTGCTCGTGCGCGCGGCCGGCCACGCCTTCAGGCCGACGCGAGCCCTGCCGGAGCGCCACGCGCCGGGCGAGGGCCTCGTGGGGCAGGCGGCCCAGGAGCGCGTGGAGATATGCCTGCAGCAGCTGCCCGACCGGTACTTTCGGATCGAGAGCGGCGCCATGCAGGCAGCCCCCGGCGCCCTGCATGTCCAGCCCGTGGTGCACCAGGACAGCGTTGCGGCGGTGCTGGAGCTCGGCCTGCTCGAGCCGCTGTCAGACCGGCAGAAGGTGCTGCTCCGCGCCCTGTGCGAGACCTTCGGCCAGGGCCTCGAGCGCGGCAAGATCCGCCAGGCGCGGACCCGTCACATGGAAGAGGCGAGGCAGCAGAACGAGGCGCTGCAGACCCAGCAGGAGGAGCTCGCCGCGGCCTACGAAGAGCTGGAGGAGCGCGGCAAGCTGCTGCAGCAATCGGAGCAGCGGCTCCGGGCCGAGCAGGAGGAGCTGCGCGTGACCAACGAGGAGCTGCAGGAGAAGAACAGGCTGCTGCAGCGCACCAGGGGACAGGAAGAATGAACCAGCACAACAGCTCACCGGCGCGCGGCGGCGCCCGCATCGCGCGGCTGGCGCTGTTCGCCAGCGCGCTCCTGACCGCGCCCGCCGCCCTGGCCCAGCCAGCGGCGCCGACCGATCCACGCAAGCCGGTGACCGCGCTGTACATCCCGCTGGCGGACCACTACGCCGGCATCGTCGCCTTCGAGAAGTACCGCGACCGCATGAAGCACGCCGACTTCCGCATCAAGCGCATGCCGAGCTGGCCCATGTTGCGGGCGGAGTTCACCGCGGGTAGCGCCGAGATGGCGTTCATCATCTCGCCCATGGCCATGGACATGTACGCCAGCAGCCCGACCTTTCGCTGGGTCAGCCTGCTACACCGCGACGGCAACGCGCTGGCCATCAACGACCTGCTCAACGTGAAGGTCAAGCTGCCAGCCCAGCGCGCGGACCGGCGCCCGGGGCGACAGGTGGCCGAGGCGCTGCTCGCGGCGCGGACGGAGCGGGGGGCGCCGGTGGAGTGCGCGGTGCCATCGCTGCTCGCCACCCACACCGTGGTGCTCTACAAGTACCTCAAGGACCACGGCCGCACCCTGAGCCTCGGCACCACCTCCGGCGCGGACGTGCTGGCCATGCCGGTGGCGCCGCCCCGCTCGCCCGCGTTCCTCCGGCGAAACAACGCGCGCGGCCTGCCCGCCTGCTTCGAGCAGTCCCTGCCCTGGGCGGACATGGTGGAGACCGGAAACTACGGGCATGTGGCCTGGTACTCCAGGGACGTGCTGCCGTGGCCCCGGGGCCACGTGGAGTGCATCGCCATCGCCCAGGACAGCGCCATCGCCGACCGGTCGCCAGCCATCCGCGAGGTGGTGCACCACCTGCACCAGGCCGGGCAGGACATCGAGGCCGCGCGGGAGGAGGGCGGCGCCGCCATGGCGGCGATCTCGGCGATGATCCGCAAGCACATCCCCGAGCACTCCGCGGCGGCCATCACCCAGAGCCTGCGCCTCGACCTGGACGTCATCAACTACCGCCACCTCAACGTGGACGAGGGAGGCCTCAAGCAGGTGATGGAGCTGGCGGTGGAGGGCGGCATCCTGCGCAAGCGCATCGACGTCGGCCGCTTCGCCAGCCACGACTTCGGCACCAAGCTCACCATGGCGCGCAGCGGCCCGGCGCGACGCCGCGGCCCGGGTGTCCAGGCCGCGAAGGCCGCTGCAGCCGCCGCATCGCAGGCGGCAGGGGCGGGGGATGATGCCGGGACGCCCCGGCGTACACCCGGCCAGACCTGGTTCTGGCTGCTGGGCGCCGGGCTGTTGCTGGCGTTGGTGCTGGCCGCCGCGCTGCTCAAACGGCGAACGGGCCCGGCGGCTGCTCCCGCTGGAGCACCTGCCACCGCCCCGGGGCGGATCCGCTCCAGCGGGCGGCTGGCCAACACCCTGGTGCTGTGGCTGATGCTGCTGGCTTTGGTGCCGCTCATCGTCGTCAGCGCTGTCGGCTACCAGACCACCCGGTCGGAGCTGATCCGCCACGCCGAGAAGTTTTTGGCCACCACCGCGGACCTGCGCAGCCGCGCCGTGGCGGCGCACATGTCCGAGCTGATGCGCGACCTCACCCTGGAGGCCGAGAGTCCGACCTCCATCGCTCTGTTCAGCACCCTCTCCCGGGCTCACGCGGCCAGCGGCCTGCCCCTGGACAAGTTCGTCAAGACCCCCGCGTACGAGCGGCTGGTGGCCCGGGGCGGCGGAAAGCTGGCCGACTTCCGGCGCATCTTCGGCTACTACGACGTCCTGCTCGTGGCGCCCGGCGGTGACGTGGTCTTCTCCGTCGCCCGCGAGAGCGACCTGGGCAGCAACCTGTTCTCCGGCGCCCTGTCCGACACCCAGCTGGCCAGGACCTGCCGGCGGGTGCTCAAGGACGGGGCGATGCGCTTTTCGGACTTCGCCCGCTACGCGCCCTCGGCGGGGCGCATCGCCGGCTTCCTGGTGGCGCCCGTGCTGGAGGCCGAGGGCGAGGCCCTGGGCCTGCTGGTGGTTCAGGTGAACATCGACAAGGTGGATCAGGCCATGCACAGCCAGGCCGAGCTGGGGGACAGTTTTGAGACCTACCTGCTGGGCCAGGACATGCGCATGCGGTCCAACTCACCGCTGGAGGAGGCCCCCACCATCCTGGGCGAGCCCATAAAATCGGGCCTCACCCGCTCCTGGCGGGATCACTTCGCCCTGGCCAAGGGCGAGGCGTGCGATGTGGGCGTGAGCTCCTACATGGGGCGGCGCGGCCGGCAGGTGCTCGGGGCGCACCACCACGTGGACCTTGGCGGCGTGCCCTTCCTGGTGATCTCCGAGGTGGAGGAGCGCGATGCGCTGGCCAGCGCCCGCAGCCTGCTGTTGATCAAGAGCGGGCTGCTGCTCTTCACGACCCTGCTGGTGGCCATCCTCGGCTTCGCCATCGCGCGCAAGATCGTCACCCCGGTGCTGCAGCTGAGCGCGGCGACGCGGCAGGTGGCGGCTGGCAATCTGCAGGTGGAGATCGACACCTCCGCGCATAACGAGATCGGTGACCTGGCCCGGGACTTCCGCACCATGGTGGGCATGTTCCGGGAGGTTGCGGACAGGAGCCAGGACGTGGCCCGGGGAGATTTCAGCGTGCCGTTCGAGCTGAGGGGCGATACGGACCAGCTGACCCCGGCCATCAACGGCATGATCGGCTACCTGCGCCAGGTGGTTGGCCAGGCCAACCTCATCGCGGGGGGCGACTACGGTGTGCAGCTGGAGCCCCGCGGAAGGCAGGATGAGCTGGCGCGGTCCATCAACCGCATGACCGCCAGCCTGGCCGACGCGGCCGAGGAGAACCGCCGCGCCAACTGGATCAAGACCGGGCAGGCCGAGGTGCTCGAGCGGATGCGAGGCACCCAGGACCTGGCGGCCCTGTGCCGCAACGTGGTCAGCCACCTGAGCAAGTACATCGACGCCCAGCTGGGGCTGATCTACGTGGCGTATGACGGGATGCTGAAGCTGTCCGGCTCCTTCGCCCACCGCCAGCGAAGACACCTGGCCAGCGAGTTCGCGCCAGGCGAGGGGCTGGTTGGACAGGCGGCGCTGGAGCAGGTGCCCATCGTGCTGTCCGACATCCCGGAGGAGTACATCCAGATCTCCTCCGGGCTGGGGGAGATCCCGCCGACCAGCATCCTGGTCCAGCCGCTGGTGCTCGACGGCGAGGTGCACGGCTGCCTGGAGTTCGGCTCCCTCGAGCCGTTCGACGCGCTGCAGTGCGAGCTGCTTGAGATGGTGGCCGAGAACATCGCCATCACCATCGGGGCTGTGCGCGACCAGGAGCGGGTCAAGGGCCTGCTGGAGGAGACCCAGCGCCAGTCCGAGGAGCTGCAGAGCCAGCAGGAGGCGCTGCAGGTCTCCAACGAGGAGCTGGAGGAGCAGACCACCCGCCTCAAGGCCTCCGAGGAGCGGCTGCGGGCCCAGCAGGAGGAGCTGCAGGTCACCAACGAGGAGCTGGAGGAGAAGACCGAGCTGCTGCTGCGGCAGAAGGCTGACGTGGAGCGCGCGCGGCAGGACATCTCGCGCAAGGCCGACGCGCTGGCTCAGGCCAGCAAGTACAAGTCGGAGTTTCTGGCCAACATGTCACACGAGCTGCGCACGCCGCTCAACAGCCTGCTGCTGCTGGCGCGCAACCTGGCGGACAACAAGCAGGGCAACCTGTCCGCGGAGCAGGCCGAGTCGTGCGACATCATCTACCAGAGCGGCAACGACCTGCTGGCGCTGATCAACGAGATCCTCGACCTGTCCAAGATCGAGGCCGGCCGCATGGAGCTTCGCGTGGGCGCCTGCCCGGTGGACGATCTGGTGACCGCCACCCACGCGGCCTTCGAGCACATGGCCGAGCAGCGAGGGCTGACCCTCGACGTCGTGGCGGCGGCCGGGGCGCCGGAGTCCATCCAGACCGACCAGCAGCGGGTGATCCAGGTGATCAAGAACCTGGTGGCCAACGCCATCAAGTTCACCGAGCAGGGGGGCGTCACGGTCACCTTCGGCGCCGCGCGGCCAGGCGCTGACCTGGCGCGCAGCGGGCTCAGCCCCGCGGACGCCCTGTGCGTCACGGTGCGGGACACCGGCATCGGCATCCCCGAGGACCAGCAGCGCACCATCTTCGAGGCGTTCCAGCAGGCGGACGGCGGCAGCGCGCGCCGGTTCGGCGGCACGGGCCTCGGGCTGTCCATCTCCCGCGAGCTGACCGCGCTGCTGGGCGGCGAGATCCAGCTGACCAGCGAGCTGGGCAAGGGGAGCACCTTCGAGCTCTTCCTGCCCATCGAGTCGCCGCGGGCGAGCCAGGCGCCGCCCGAGCCGGAGCGGGGGTGGCAAAGCCGGGCGGATCTCGCAGCGTCGCCCGGCGTCGCCCCGGTGGCGGACGACCGCGAGGCGCTCGAGCCGGGGGAGCCCACGGTGCTGCTCATCGAGGACGACGAGCGGTTCGCGGCCATCGTCAGCAAGCAGGTGCGCGGCCACGGCAGCAAGGCGCTGGTGGCGGCCACCGGCGAGGAGGGCGTGCGGCTGGCGGAGGAGCACCAACCCGGCGGCATCATCCTCGACCTGCGCCTGCCCGGCATGGACGGCTGGCGAGTGCTGGACCACCTCAAGACCAACCCGCGCACCCGCCACATCCCGGTGCACATCATCTCCGGGGACGAGCCGTCGTCGCGGGCGGCGCGCTCCGGCGCCATCGGCCAGCTACAGAAGCCCCTGTCGCCCGAGGACATCGCGGGCGCCATCGCCGCGCTGGAGTCGGTGGCCGGGCAGGAGCGTCGCAGCGTGCTGGTCATCGAGGACGACGAGGCGACCCGCCGCGGGATCGTGTCGCTGATCCAGGAGCCAGGGGTGGAGGTGGTGCAGGCCGCCGAGACGGGCGAGGCGCTCGAGAGGCTGCGCAGCAAGCGGTTCGACTGCGTGATCCTCGACCTCGGCCTGTGGGACTGCGACGGCGAGGACCTGCTGGCGAAGCTGAGCAAGGAAGAGGAGGTGGAGCTGCCGCCGGTCATCGTCTACACCGCCCGGGACCTGACCTGGGACGAGGACCTCCAGCTGAGGAACTACTCGGACTCCATCATCATCAAGGGGGTCCGCTCCGACGAGCGCCTGCTGGACGAGGTGTCGCTCTTTCTGCACCGGGCGGTGGACACTTTGCCCGACGGCAAGCGCAAGATGATCACGGACCTGCACGACTCCGACGCCATGCTGCGGGACAAGATCGTGCTGCTGGTGGACGACGACATGCGCGCCCTGTTCGCCATGTCCCGGCTGCTGTCTGATCGCGGCATGACGGTGATCAAGGCCAACAACGGGCAGAAGGCGCTGGACCTGCTGGACAGCGAGCCCGGCGTGGACGTGGTGCTGATGGACATCATGATGCCGGTGCTCGACGGCTACGAGACCATGAAGCGCATCAGGGCCCAGGAGCGGCTGCGCAAGCTGCCGATCATCGCCCTGACCGCCAAGGCGATGAAGGGCGACCGCGAGCAGATCATGGCGGCGGGGGCCAATGACTACCTGCCCAAGCCGGTGGACCAGGATCGCCTGGTCTCCATGCTGCGGGTCTGGCTCTACCGCTAGGGAGGCGCGTGATGATGGACCAGGCCAGAATGGAGGAGATCGAGATAGACCTGCTGCTGGAGGCGGTCTACCAGCGCTACGGCTACGACTTCCGCTCCTACGCGCGCGCCTCTGTGGAGCGGCGGGTGCGTCAGTTCATGATAGGCGCCGGGCATCGGCGCATCTCGGAGCTGATCCCCGCGGTGCTGCACGACCCGGAGGTCTTCAGCGGGCTGGCCCGGCAGTTCTCCATCGCCGTGACCGAGATGTTCCGCGACCCGCAGGTCTACGCGACGGTGCGCGAGAAGGTATGCCCGATTCTGATGAGCTACCCCTTCGTCAAGGTGTGGCACGCGGGGTGCGCCACCGGCGAGGAGGTCTACTCCCTGGCCATCGTGCTCGAGGAGGCCGGCGTGCTGAAGAAGGCGACCATCTTCGGCACCGACTTCAACGATCATGTGCTGGACCTGGCGCGGCGAGGGATCTACCCGCTGGAGCAGGTCAAGGAGGCCACCGTCAATTACCAGCGCAGCGGCGGCGCGCGGTCGTTCTCCGAGTACTACCACGCCGGCTACGACGGGGCGGCCATGGCCGCGAGCCTGAAGGAGCGCGTCACCTACGCCAACCACAACCTGGCGGCGGACGCCGCGTTCTCCGAGGTGCACCTGGTCTTTTGCCGCAACGTGCTGATCTACTTCAACCGGGAGCTGCAGGATCGCGCCCTGCGGATCTTCAGCGACAGCCTGGTGCGCGGCGGCTACCTGGTGCTCGGGACCAAGGAGGACCTGCGCTTCTCGGCCGTGGCGGACATGTTCGAGGCGGTGGACCGTGAGGCGCGGGTGTACAGGAAGAAGGTGCGGTGAGCATGGCGACCGCCACGCCCCACCCGCCGGCGCCCGCCTGGCTGCTCGGCCGCCGCTTCCGCGCGGTGGTCGTCGGCGCGTCGGCTGGCGGGCTGGACGCCCTGGGCAGGATGCTGGGCGCCATGGGCCGGGGCGTGTCCGCGCCGGTGCTGGTGGTCCAGCACCTGGCCAGGGAGGACAGGGGCCGCTTCGCCGCTCACCTCGACGAGGTGCTGGACCTGACCGTGCGTGAGGCGGAGGACAAGCTGGCGCCCATGCCGGGGCGGGTCTACATCGCGCCCGCCGACTACCACCTGCTGGTGGAGCGCTCCGGCGCCCTGGCCCTGTCAGTGGACCCCAAGGTCAACTGGTCCAGGCCCTCGGTGGACCCGCTGTTCGAGACCGCCGCGCGGGCCCACGGCGCGGCGCTGCTGGCGGTGGTGCTCACCGGCGCCAACGCCGACGGGGCCCAGGGGGCGAGGGTGGTCCGGGAGCTGGGCGGCGTGTGCATGGCCCAGGACCCCCGGACCGCCGAGAGCCCGATCATGCCCGGGGCAGCCATCGAGGCCGCTGGGATCGAGACGATCCTGCCTCCGGAGGAGATCGGCGCGCTGCTGGCCGGGCTGAGGTACAGCCCGGGCGAAAGACAATCACAGGGGGGGGTCGTGGAGGAGTCTAAGTGAAACCATCGATCCTGATCGTTGACGACCGCCCCGAGAACCTCGTGGCGCTGGAGCAGACGCTCTCCGAGCTGGACGCAGAGCTGGTGCAGGCCTCCTCGGGTGAGCACGCCCTGACGGCGACGCTGAACCGGGAGTTCGCCCTGGCCATCCTGGACGTACAGATGCCGGTCATGGACGGCTACGAGCTGGCGGAGTACCTGCGGGGCGACCCGAGCACCCGGGAGATCCCGATCATCTTCCTCACCGCCGCCGCGCCCGCGCGGGACCAGATGGCGAAGGGGTACCAGTCGGGGGCGGTGGACTACATGGTCAAGCCGTTCGAGCCGCTGACCCTGGTCTCCAAGGTCCGGGTGTTCCTCGACCTGTACGACCAGAAGACCCGGCTACGGCGCCAGGGCGAGCTGCTCAAGGCCATGAACGCCGAGCTGGAGGCGTTCGCCTACTCGGTGTCCCACGACCTGCGGGCGCCGCTGCGTTCCCTCGAGGGCTTCAGCCAGGCGCTGGTGGAGGACTACCGCGACCGGCTGGATGACACGGGCAAGGACTACCTGGACCGCATCTCGAGCGCCGCCCGCAAGATGGACCGCCTGATCATCGACCTGCTGGAGCTGGCTCGCATCTCGCGGGTGGACCTCAAGCGCCAGTGGATAAACCTGTCTGACATGGGGCGGGAGATCCTCGCCGCGTTGAGCGACGATGAGCCGGAGCGCGAGGTGGAGGTTAACGTCGAGGACGGCCTGGAGGTGGTGGGAGACCCGGTGCTGCTGCGGCAGGTAATGGAGAACCTGCTGGGCAACGCCTGGAAGTACACCGGGCGGCGCCAGCAGGCGCGCATCGAGCTGGGCGCCACGGTCCGCAACGGGCAGCGGACCTACCATGTCAGGGACAACGGCGCGGGCTTCGACGCGGCCCACGCGGGCCGGCTGTTCACCCCCTTCTCCAGGCTGCACGACGCGTCGGAGTTCCCGGGCACTGGCATCGGGCTGTCCATCATCCAGCGCATCGTGCTGCGCCACGGCGGCTGGGTCTGGGCCGAGGCCGAGGTGGACCGGGGGGCGACATTCTTCTTTACCATCGGCGACGGCCAGACCCGGGAGCAGGGGGCGGCATGAGCGAACGAGATCGGGAAGACGAGGCCCTGAGGGAGCGCATCGCCCAGCTGGAGCGTCGGCTCGAGTTCTACCGCGACGCATACGAGCAGTCGCCGGCCATGCTCGTGACGGTGGACGCGAAGACCGGCGAGATCCTGCGCTGCAACCGGACCCTGGCCGCCACGGTGGGCCGCCCGCGAGACGAGCTGCTTGGCCTGCCGGTGATGAAGCTGTACCACCCCTCCGCGCGGTCAGCGGCCCGCCGGGCGTTCGAGCAGTTCGCCAGCACGGGGGCCGTCAAGGGGGCGCGCCTGGCCCTGACCCGGGCGGACGGGACGGCCATGCCTGTGCTGCTGGACGCCACGGCGGTGCGCGATGGCGATGGCGCCGTTATCCAGAGCCGGTCCACCCTGCGGGACATCACCGAGCTGGTGGCGGCCGAGCAGATCCCGCGGGCCAGCGAGGAGAAGTTCCGCAACCTGGTGGAGAACATCTCGGAGGTGTTCTACCTGCTGGACCTGGACGGTTACCCCACCTACAGCAGCCCCGCGATCCAGCAGCTGCTGGGCTACACCCCCGAGGAGTTGAGGCAGTGGCCCATCTGGCGCCACCTGCACTCCGACGACCTGGAGGCGGCGGGCAGCTCCTTCGAGCGCACCTTGAAGGATGGCGCCTCGGCCGGCGAGTACAGGGTGCGCACGAAGGGGGGGGAGTATGTCTGGATCCGCGTGTCGAACAAGGTGCGCGTCAAAGCCGGGGAGCCCGCGGGGCTGCAGGGGACCATGATCGACATCACCGGGCGGAAGGCCGCCGAGCAGGCCTTGCGCGAGCACCAGGAGCAGCTGGAGAACCTGGTGCGGGCGCGCACCGCCGACCTCGAGGCGACCAACCGCGAGCTGGAGGCCTTCGCCTACTCCATCTCGCACGACCTGCGGGCGCCGCTGCGGGCGGTGGACGGCTTCTGCCGCATCGTGCTCGAGGACTACGGCGATGGGCTGGACGAGGTGGGCCGGGGGCACCTGGGCCGCGCTCGCGCCGGCGCCCAGCGCATGGGGCGGCTCATCGACGAGCTGCTCTCGCTCGCCCGCGTGTCCCGGGTGGAGACGGAGGTCCAGGACGTGGACCTGGGCGCGCTGGCCGCCGCCGCCGTCTCCCGGATGCGGGCCCTGGAGCCTGGCCGGGAGGTGACGGTGGAGGTGGCGCCGGACCTGCAGGTTCGAGGTGACCCGACCCTGCTGGGGGCGGCCATGGACAACCTGATGTCCAACGCCTGGAAGTTCACCGCCGGGCGCGACGACGCGCGGGTTGTGGTGGGGCGGACCGGGAGGGGCGGCGAGGGGAGCTTCTTCGTGCGCGACAACGGCGCGGGCTTCGACATGGCCCACAGCGACAAGCTGTTCGAGCCCTTCTCCCGGCTGCACGACGCCTGCGAGTTCCCGGGCCTCGGCATCGGCCTGGCCTCTGTGAAGCGCGCCATCGAACGGCACGGCGGCAGCGTCTGGGCAGAGGGGAAAGTGGACCGGGGCGCGACCTTCTATTTCACGCTTTCGACCCCGGGCGACTCCGCCGGAGGAGACGATCATGGAGCAGCAACGCGTCCTGCTGGTTGAGGACAACCCGGACGACGAGGCGCTGACCATCCGCGCGCTCGGAAAGAGCGATGTGCCGTGCGAGATCGTGGTGACCCGCAACGGGGTCGACGCGCTGGATTACCTCTTCGCGCGGGGGCCCCACCAGGACCGCGACCCGCGAGACCTTCCGGCGCTGGTGCTGCTCGACCTGAAGCTGCCCAAGGTGGACGGGCTGGAGGTGCTGCGCCAGATCCGGGGGGATGAGCGCACCTGGCGGCTGCCGGTGGTGGTGTTGACCTCCTCGCTGGAGGAGCGTGACCTGGCCGCGGCTTACGACCTGGGCGCCAACAGCTACATCGCCAAGGCGGTGGACTTCGAGCAGTTCAGCCACGCCGTGCGCAACGTGGGCGTCTACTGGCTGATGCTCAACCAGCCGCCGCCGACCAACAGGGGGACATGAGATGACGACGCGCCTGAACGCGCTGGTTGTTGAGGACTGCGAGGACGACGCGCTGCTGCTGGCGCGGGATCTCACCAGCCAAGGCTTCGACCTGCGCTGGGAGCGGGTGTGCAGCGCGGAGCCCATGCGCCTCGCGCTCGAGGCGCAGGCGTGGGACGTGGTGATCTCCGACTATCACATGCCGGGGTTTGGCGCCCTCGACGCGCTGGCGCTGACGAAGGCGCTCCAGCCGGAGATCCCGTTCATCATCATCTCCGGCACGGTGGGCGAGGATTTGGCGGTGGAGGCCATGCGCGCGGGGGTGCACGACTACATGATGAAAGGGCAGCTGGCCCGGCTGGGACAGGCCATCCGTCGCGAGCTGCGAGAGGCGAAGATCCGCAGGGAGCACCGCCTCGGCGTGGAGCAGGTGCGCCACCTCAACCGGGTGCTGCGCGCCATCCGCGAGATCAACAAGCTCGTGGTGCATGAGCAGGACCCCGGGCGGCTCATCAACGGCGTCTGCGAGAACCTGGTGCAGGCGCGCGGCTACGACGCCGCCTGGATCGCGCTGGTGGAGGGGGCGCCAGGGGCGCCGCTGTCGGCCACCTGCGGCGCCGAGGAGATCTGGGGGCCCCTGGCGGCGCGTGTCCGACGGGGAGACCTGCCGGCCTGCGCCCGGGAGGCGCTGGTGGGCGGCGGGGTGCAGCTCCACAGCCGCTCGACCTCCCTGTGCGAGGGCTGCTTCATGAGGGACCGCCTGGGCGCGTACCTCACCCTCGCCGCGCCCCTGGTGCACGAGGGGCGCGTCTTCGGCGTGCTCTGCGCCACCCTGCTCCATGGCGTCGCCCAGGACGCCGAGGAGGCAGAGCTGTTTCGAGAGATCTGCATGGACATCGCCTTCGCCCTGCACGGCATCGAGACCGGGGCGCGCGCCGAGGAGGGTGAGCAAAAGTTCCGGCAGATCTTCCAGGCGGTGACCGAGGGGATCCTGCTGGCGGACGCCGAGAGCAGGACCTTCCTGCTGGCCAACCGGTCCATGTGCGAGATGCTGCGCTGCAGCGAGGAGGAGCTCCTGGGCCTCGGCCTACAGGATATCCACCCCGCGGAGGACATGCCCGCGGTGGCCGACGCCTTCGAGCGGCAGCTGCGCGAGGAGATCCGGGTGGCGCCAGAGCTGCCGGTCAAACGCCGTGACGGCAGCGTCTTCTACGCCGACGTCAGCTCCTCGCCCGTGGAGATCGGCGGGCAGAAACGGCTGCTCGGGTGCTTCCGCGATGTCACCGAGCGGTGTGACGCCAGCGCACAGGTCAGGCGCAGCGAGCAGCGCTTCAGGGGGGTCTTCGAGGGTTCCTCCGACCTGATCGTGATCCTGGACGACGAGGCGCGGCCGGTGCACGCCAACGCGGCGTGGCGCAGGGCCTTCGGTGGGCAGCTGCGCAGGCAGCCCGCGGTGTGGACCCGGGTCCGTGAGCGGCACCGCGAGCGGGTCCTGGGGGCGTGGGAGCGGCTGGTGGAAAGGGGCGAGGCTGCCGAGGGGCTGGAGTATCAGGCCAGGACCGTGGAGGGCGAGTGGGCCACGCTGGTCTCAAACGCCTTCCCCCTCACCCTGGAGGGTGATCCGCGTTTCTGTGTCACCTCCCGCGACGCCACCGAGCGGAAGCACATGCAGCTCCAGCTGGCCCAGGCGGATCGGCTTTCGAGCATGGGGATGCTCGCCGCGGGCGTGGCCCACGAGATCAACAACCCGCTGTCTTACGTGCTGTTCAACCTCGAGGGGCTGATCGAGCTGCTGCCGCGCCTGCGGCGCAACGGAGACAACGGCGGCTCGGCGGCGGGGGCCCGGGCGAGGGGAGAGCGGTCCGCGGCGGGCGAGGTCCTGCTTCTCGAGGATACCCAGGAGCGGTTCGAGTCCGCCCTGGAGGGCGCGCGGCGCATCCGCGACATCGTGCGCGGCCTGGGGGCCTTCTCCCGGGTGGAGCGCGACAAGCAGGCGCCTGTGGACCTGCGCCAGGTGATCGAGGCCGCCCTGACCCTGTGCTTCAACGAGATCAAGTACCGCGCGCGGGTGGTCAAGTCGTACGGTGAGGCGCCGCCGGTGCCGGGCAGCGAGGGGCGCCTGTCGCAGGTGTTCCTCAACCTGCTGGTCAACGCGGCGCACGCCATCGACGAGGGAGACGTGGAGAACAACGAGATCCGGGTCAGCACCTGGGCCGAAGACGGCGCGGTGCTGGCGCGGGTGGAGGACTCGGGCACCGGCGTCCCGCCGGACAAGCTCGACCGGCTGTTCGAGCCGTTCTTCACCACCAAGGCCATCGGGGAGGGCTCGGGCCTCGGGCTCCCGATCTCGAAGGAGATCGTGGAGAGCTACGGCGGCACCATCTCGGTGCGGAGCGAGCCGGGCGCGGGGACCCGCTTCACCGTGAGGTTCCCCGTGGCCGCGCACGTGGAGGAGCCGGTGGCCGAAGCGCAGGAGGTCAGACCTTCGGCTCGGCGCGGGCGGGTCCTGGTGGTGGATGACGAGGCCGCCCTGCGCGCCGCAATGAGCAGGATCCTGTACGAACATGAGGTGGTCGAGGCGGCCAACGGCGAGGAGGCGCAGGACATCCTGCGGGAGGATCAGGGCTTCGACGTGATCCTGTGCGACATGATGATGCGGCGCGTATCTGGCCTCGACCTGCACCGCTGGCTGGTTCGCGAGCAGCCGGAGTTGGCGCGGCGGCTCATCTTCGTCTCCGGCGGCGCGTTCACCCCGCGGACCCGGGCCTACATGGCGACCGTGGAGAACCTGTGCGTGGAGAAGCCGTTCGAGCCGGCCAACATCAAGCGCATCGTGAGTGAGATGGTGGGCAGCGCCCGCCGCGGCTGACCGCCGGCGCCGGGGCGTAATAAATCCAGGCTACGGCGCGGGGACCTCGGAGAAGAGCAGCGTGCCGGCCGCGAAGTTCTTCGGCGCGCCGCAGCTGCTGTCCACCAGCTGGGCGGCGCATGTCAGGTTGGGGTTCGCCACGCGCGAGGTGTCGGCGCAGACGGCCCCGCCGGCGTCCCACTCGGCCTCGAAGGGCCACTTCTCGCTGTCGGTGCGCACGCCGAGCCCGTCGTACAGGCTGACGTCGATGTTGTCCTTGGTGTGCGACGACCCGTCGCCGCAGTAGTCGGCGCGCATCATGCGGGTGCACGCCTGGTGGTGCTTGGCCAGGCTGACCTTCTTGCACCCCTTGCCCTTGGCGCACACCAGCATGGAGCGCCACGGCTTGTAGCCGTCCTCGGCGCACTTGGCCAGGGCGTGGCCGACGCAGCCGAAGGTGAAGCTGTCCTTGTCCGGGATGTAGTCGCCGCCCCCGCTGACCCCCTGGCGGTAGTCCCAGCGCCCGCGCAGGGCGATGGCCGGCACCGGGGCGCCGTTGTCATCCAGGCCACACAGCGGGTTCTGGCCGCCCTTGGTCTGGTAGTAGACGTCGTAGTAGTAGATGTCCTTGTTCTGCTTGAGCGTGCCCCTGGCCGCGCCCTTGACCACCAGCGATACCTTCGCCCCGTCGTCCAGGGTGGCGGTGACCTCGGCCCCCTTGAACCACCCCTTGCCGAGCAGCGGGAAGAAGCGGCTGCCCCACAGCGCCGCCTTCTTCAGGGTCTTGCCCTTGACCTTGATCCCCTGCAGCGAGACGCCCGTCACCATTCGCCCGTTGAGCTGCGCCCCGTTCAAGGTGGTGCCGTTGAGCTCGCGGCCCATGAGCGCCGTCCAGCCGCCGATGAGCCGGCTCAGCCAGTAGCCGTTGGTCGGGTAAGTGTAGTCGACATGGGTCGGCTCCTGACCCGCCGGGGCCTGCTGGGCGTGGGCGGGGGTGCAGAGCGCAAGGGTGATGATCACGGCGGCGGCCGCGTGGCGAGTTGTCGTCATTGTCTTCTCCTTTGGCTCTGGGTAATTCAGGATCCGTGCCATGGCTCGGGGGCGCATGATCCCGGGCACTTGCCCTTTTGAGGCGATGGCAACCGAGGGCGGCGGGCAATGGCTGCGCGCAGAATCTGCGCGCCGGGCGGATCTTGCCCGCTCGCCGGGGTCAGCGGTGGGCGTCGGCGGGGCGGGGCTGGAGGTCGGCGCAGACCCGCAGGCCCACGCTGGCGTCCCTGAACGAGGGCTCGGTGATCTCGCGGCCGGTGACCCGGCTGGTGTTGGCGCCGAAGTACCAGCTGCCGCCCCGGGCCACATGGCCGCCCCTCTCCAGCGAGGAGGTGGTCCACTCCCATACGTTGCCCGCCAGGTCATCCACGCCGAAGGGGCTGCGAGAGGCGGGGTAGCTGCCCACCTCGTCCGGTCCCATGGCGGGCGGATCCTTGCCGTGGGTGGCGTCGATGTTGGCCTCGGAGGGAGCCAGGCGGTGGCCGTGGGGGTACTCACGGCCGTCGGCGCCGCGCGCGGCGCGCTCCCACTCGAGGCCGGTGCATAGCCGGGCGCCCGGCACGCGGCCGGTCTGGTGGAGCCAGGCGGTGTAGCCGCGGGCCTGGGCCGCGGTGATGCCCACCGCCGGCAGCCGCTCCCAGCGCTGGGCAGCGCGGACCTCGCGCCCGCGGTAGCGGATGTAGCCCCCGGCCTTCGCCTGGTAGCGGGCGGTGGTGGGCTTGAAGGAGATCTGCCAGCCCGCGCCGTCCGCGCCGCGGGTCAGGGTCAGCGCGCCCTGAAAGCCTCCGCGCCCCACCGCGGGCAGCCGCGCGGCGCGCTCCGCCGGCGGCGCGGCGTCCACGTAGGCCAGCCACTGGGCGAAGGTGGTCTCGCGCCGGGAGATGAGGTAGCCCCCGGTGCGCACCGGGTGCAGCGGGACATGGTGGAAGAAGTCGCGGCGCTGATCCTCGGGCGCGGCGCTGCCGAACAGGAACCGCCCGGGGGGGATGTAGATGAAGCCGTCGGGCACCCGCTCCCGGGCGGGCAGGCGGAGGGTAAGGTCGACCCGCTCTCCCCGCCGCAGCAGCAGGGGCAGCCGCACCGGGGCGCGGCCCGGGGCGCGCGCCTCGAGCAGGTATGAGCCCGGCGGCAGCTTCGCCGGGCCGTCCTGGGAGCTGGCCGGCCCCGCGCGCAGCCGCCCGTCGCCCTGGTCGTGGTACCGGCGCAGGGTGACCGTGGCGTCCGCGGGCTGGGGGGTGACGGTCACCCGCCCCGGCGCCCTCCACCGCGCCAGGCGGCTGCCGTCCCGGTCGTGCAGCCGCAGCCGCCCGAGCAACCTGTCCACGCGGGCGTCGTTGCCCGCGGCCTCTGCCAGCAGCGCCTGCTGCAGCAGCAGATCTGCCATCAGCGCCCCGGTGCGTGCCCGCCCGTGGTCCAGCAGCAGCGCCGTCTCCAGCTCCTCGGCGGCCCCGGCCAGCGTGCGCTCCAGCCGCGTGGCGGCCCGGCGGTGCGTCAGCCAGATGCGCTCGCCCTCGGCCACGCGGCCGGCGTCCATGCGCGCCAGCGCGCGGGTCCGCAGCGCCCCGGCCTCGCGGGACAGCTCGCGGCCCCGGGACATGGCCTCCACGGCGCGGGCGATCCGTTGATCCACCTTCTGCGCCAGCACCATGCGCGCCCGCAGGGCCACTCCGCCGTACACCAGCGCGGCCACCAGCGGCACGCTGGCCAGCATGGCCACCTTGCCCCACCGGCGCCGGCGTCGCGCCCGGCGGCCCGCGACGAGGAACGCGGCCGCGGCCCGGGGCAGGTCGGGACCCTCGAGCGCCTCCGCCTCGGCCAGGCGGCCCCCGCCCCACAGCGCCTCGGCGCTGCGCCCGAGCCGCTCCCACTCTGCCACGGCGGCGTCGAGCCGCTCCCTGGCGCGCCTGCGCTCCTGGTCCTGTGACATCCAGCTGGCCAGGGTGCCCCAGGCCGTCACCAGCGCCTCGTGGGTGATCTCGTGGCTGCACCCCTCGGGCGCGTCCCGCGCCACCACCAGCCGGCCCTGCACCAGGCGGTCCAGGGCGGCCCGCCGTGCTCCGTCGCGCAGCCCCAGCTCGCCCGCGCCGCGGCGCACGCGGGTCCCATCGCTGCTCACCAGCCGCAGCAGCACCTGCCGCGCCGCCCGCCGCTCTGCGGCGCTCATCTGGGCCAGCACCGCGTCTGCGTGCCTGGCCAGGGCGCCGGCGACGCCGCCCAGGCGGTCGAGGTCAGCGCGGGTGATCTCACGGCTCCCCTCGCCCCGACCTTCCCACAGCTCGGCCAGGGTGAACTGCAGCAACGGCAGGCCCCCCTCCACCCGCTCGGCCCCGCCCACCAGGTCCTCGAGCAGCATGTCCGATTCGAAGTCGACCCCCAGCGCGTTGGCCGGCCCCTCGATGGCCTCGCACAGCCGCTCCCGGCTCAGGGGCCAGAGGAAGTAGAGCGCCGCCGGGATGGCGGCCCCCACCCGCGGCAGCGTGGACAGCCGGCTGAGGAAGTCGCCCCGTGCCGAGGCGAGCAGCCGCAGGCCCGGGCACGGCTCGGCCAGCCACCCGAGCAGCTCGGCCACGGCGTCGCGCTCGGCGGGATCGCTCAGGGTGATCAGCTCCTCCAGCTGGTCGACGAAGATCACCAGCCCGCGGTCATGGCCCAGGCTGGCGCGCACCTGGCGCCAGACGCCCGCGGGGTCCTGCTCCACCCGCCGCGCCAGCTCCCGCTCGCCGGTCTGCAGCAGCGGCGCCAGGGCCACGCACAGCGCCGTCACCGGGTGCCGGCCAGGCACCACCTGCGCCACCTCCCACTGTCTGCCGCTGCCCCACTGGCCTGCCCGGGGCAGGATGCCCGCCCGGCAGAGGGACGACTTGCCCACGCCGGAGTCGCCGGCCACCAGCAAGAACGGCTCGACCCCCAGGCGCTCGAGCACCATGCGGATCTCGCCGTCCCGCCCGAAGAACAGATCCCGGTGCTCCGCCTCGAAAGCGCTCAGGCCGCGGTACGGGTTGCCCCGGGGCAGCGCCTCCCGCCGCCCGGCCGGGGTGAGCTTGACCAGCGCCGCCCGCAGCTCGTTGCCCGAGGCGAACCGCGCCTCCGGGTCGCGGTGGAGGCACCCCATGATGACGGCCGCCAGCCGCGGATCGAGCGCCGGGGCGGCAGCCGCCAGGTCAGGCGCGTCCTGCCCGGTGACCAGCTCGTGCAGCTGCCCCACGGCCTCCGCGTCGTGAGGCGGGGAGCCCGCGGCCAGCTCGTAGAGCAGCGCGCCCAGGGAGTAGATGTCAGCGCGGAAGGTGGCGGCCTCGCCGCGCCACACCTCGGGCGCCATGTAGATCGGCGTCCCGATGAGCGCGCCCGGGCTGGTGAGCGCCGGGGCGGCGGCCGGCGGGGCAGCGCCGGGGGGCGTGGGCGCGGACTGGACCATCGTGGCCGCGGCGCCCGCGGCGGGCGCGGGCATGGTCTGCGCCATCGCCTCGCCCTGGGCGACGGTCTGCGCCAGGGCCCGCGCCGCTCCATCGCCGTGGCCCGCGCCGCCCCCGCGCGCCGGCAGATCCCCGCCCTCCGCCTGCGCGGGCAGCAGCTTGGCGATGCCGAAGTCGAGCAGCTTGACCTGCCCGTCCCGGGAGAGGATGGCGTTGGCCGGCTTGATGTCCCGGTGGATAACCCCCGCCTGGTGCGCCACGGCCAGGCCTCGGGCCAGCCCGAGGCTGACCTCCAGCAGCAGGTCCGAGGGCAGGGGGGCGTCGACCCGGTCCAGGGCCGTGCCCTCGATGTACTCGGAGACGATGTACGGCTGGCCGCCATGCTCCCCGACGCGATGAATGGTCACCACGTTGGGGTGCTGCAGCCGGGCCACGGCCCGCGCCTCCACCATGAAGCGGGCGCGGGCCGCCTCGCCGGCCACCGCCGCGCCGATGAACTTGATGGCCACGGGGCGCTCGAGGAGCAGGTCCCTGGCCAGGAACACCTCGCCCATGGCGCCCTGTCCCAGGGGCGAGACCAGCCGGTAGCCGTCCAGCTCCTGGCCGGCGCCGGGCATCAGCGCGGGCCGCCGGGACCGGGGCGGCTCCCCCGGGGATACTCGGCCAGGCCGTGGGTCTTGAGCTTGCTGACGAAGGTGCGGAGCGGCATCTGGATCAGGGCGGCGGCGTCCTTGCGCACGCCCCCCGCGGCGGCCAGCGCCTGGGTCATTCGGCGCCGCTCCAGGGCGCGGATCTCGTCGGCGATGGGCTGAAAAGAGCCCCCCGCGCCGCCCGCGCCCACGCCGGTCGGCGCGCCGCCGCTCGCGAGCCACGGCGCCGCGCCACAGCCGAGGTCCTCGGGCAGGTGCCGCGCCTGGATGGCCTCGCCGCGCACGACGGTGCCGAGGTACGCCATCAGGTTGCGCAGCTCGCGCACGTTTCCCGGCCAGGCGTGGGCCTGCAGCCGCTGCAGCGCGCCTGGCGTCAGGACCCGCGCGGAGCCGCCGCCGCCAGCGGTGGCCTCGGCCAGAAACCGCCGGGCCAGCGGGGCGAGGTCCAGGGGCCGCTCTCTCAGGGGCGGCACCTCGAGGGTCGCTGCCCCGAGCCTGTAGTACAGGTCCTGTCGGAAGGCGCCGGCCGCGATCTCCTCCGCCAGTGGGCGGTTGGTGGCGGCCACCAGGCGCACGTCGACCCGGCGCTCGTTCACGGCGCCCAGCCGGCGGACCTGCCCCGTCTCCAGCACGCGCAGCAGGCCAGCCTGCGCCCGCGCAGAACACTCGCCGACCTCGTCCAGGAACAGCGTGCCCCCGCTCGCCGCCTCCAGCAGCCCCTGCTTTGCCTCCACGGCGCCGGAGAAGGCGCCTCGCTCGTGACCGAACAGCTCGCTCTCGAGCAGCGTGTCCGGGATGGCGGCGCAGTTCAGCGTGACCACCGGCCCGTCACGCCGCGGAGACCAGGCGTGCAGCGCGCTGGCGATGATCTCCTTGCCCACCCCCGTCTCGCCGGTGATCAGCACCGGGATGTCTCCCGCGGCCAGCCGGCGAGCCAGTCGGTACAGGTGGCGCATCTTGGGGTCCACGGCCACCACCGACATGCCGGGCAGCTCGACGAACTCCCCCGACTCCGGCAGCGTCCCGGCCCCGCGGGCCGCCGCGCGGGCGCCCGTGAGCAGCGCGTCGGCGTCGTAACCATCATCGGGGAAGATGGCCAGCCCGGAGCGCGCGTCAGGGCATAAGCGCGACACCGCGTCCATCACCCGCGTGGCAGGGACCTCCGCCAGCTCGCCCGTCTCGGGCAGCACCAGCATGTACTCCTGTCCGCCGTCCCAGCTCACCAGGTCAACCGAGCGCACCGCCCCTGTCACGGCCAGGCTCAGGGCGCTCGCGTCGGCCTGCTCCGGCGCGCGCGGCAGGACCACGCAGAGCACCGCCAGCGGGTGGTCGTAGCGGGCGGAGCGCTCAACCTCGTGACCCAGGCGGCGCGCCAGCTGCGCGGGATCCAGCAGGTCTGCCCCCACGGATCGCCTTGGATCCCGGTAATAGATCAGCCGGTCCTCGCCCACCGAGAGCACATCGCCGGCCACCAGCTGCCGGGGCGTTGAAGCGGGCTGCCCGTTGACCATCAACCCGTCGGGTTGGGTCGCCTGCACCCAGACGCCCCGGGCGTCGGCCCGCACCCACGCCAGCGCGCTGGAGGGCACTTCGTCACCGGCGCGCAGCTTGAGGGTCCCATCAGAGGTCCGGCTCACCAGGAGGCTCCCCTCGGCGGGCAGATGGCGGAGCCGGGCGGAATCTCCTGAAAAGACGAGCAGATAAGATCCGTCCGGGGCACCCGTGGTCCCGGTCTCGTTCTGGTCGGTGTGGCTATGTTCCCTGGATGCCATGGATGTCTCTGACCCGGCGCGGGCTGGCAACGGTGCGAAGAGCGTCGATGGTGAATGCCGGGCCGACTCTTGCCCTGTGTCGTCCAGAAAAAGGGTACGTATTCTCGCTAAACTGTCAAGTTATGAATTTCGTGCGTTTTATGCTCTCTTGACAAGTCGTAATAATCTTGCTCTACTACGACATGATCATTAACGCTCACCAAAGCTCATCAAGACTCATTCAGGCTCAATTCGACGCTGATGAGCAGTGCGCAGACAAGCGGTGAGGGTCGGGGGAAAGCAAAGGAACAGCAGATGAGCAGCGATGGCGACTTCCTGAACGTGTTCGAGGCAGCAGAGCTGCTCGGGATCCATGTGCAGACCCTGCGGAAGCTGAGCCGGCGGGGCAGCATCCCCTGCTTCAAGGTGGGCCGGGACTGGCGATTTCGGCGCGAGGCCCTGGTGCGCTGGGCAGACGAGCAGCAGCCGGGAGAGGCGCCCAGGAAATCGGTCCTGGTGGTGGACGATGAGGCGCAGATCTGTGATGCCCTGGCCCGGATCATCGAGGAGCTGGGCTTCGAGGCGCGCACCAGCACCAGCGCCCGGGAGGGGCTGTCGTTGGTGGAGGAGCGGCCCCCGGACCTGATCCTGCTGGACCTCATGATGCCCGGCATGAACGGCCCGGAGTTCCTCGAGCAGCTGCGCCGCGACCATCCTCACCTGCCGGTGGTGATCGTGACCGGGCACCCGGACAGCGCCCTGATGACCCGAGCCGCCGAGCACGCTCCCGTGATGCTGTTGGCCAAGCCGCTGGATCGCGCCCCGCTGGTGCGGACCCTGCTCGCCCTGCTGGGACAGAAGGAGAAGAAGGCATGAGCGATACCGCGCAGGGAGGAGGAGCGCAGAGGGGGGGGCCGCAGGGGGGGGGTACCGCCGAGCTGAAACCGGGCGTGACGCGGTCCCGGGCGGAGCTGGAGGCGGAGCTGCAGGCCACCAAAATGGAGCTGGCCGAACACAGGGCCCACCTGGAGATGCTCATCGGCGACGGGGTCATGGCCCTGTGCCACAACGAGTACCGGCTCAAGGAGGAGACGGCCGCCATCGAGGCCATCATCAGGGGCCTGCTCACTGAACAGGCCTCGGACCAGGATACCGAGCGGGTGGTGCTCGACGCATGCCTGCGCGCAACCGAGAGCAAGGCGGCGCTGGCGGGCGTGCTCCAGGGGTCAGGCGCCTTCGCGGTCACCGCCACCGCGGGGCCGCTGCTGGACAACTGCGGCGTCTCGGCGGCGCAGGCGGAGCAGAAGCGGAGGGGGATCCCCGTCAGGGGAATCTTCGGAAGCGCGCTCCAGGTCGACGAGCCGCTGATCTGCAACGACATCGCCGAGCACCCCGACGGGGCGGACCTCCCGATGGGGCATATCCCCATAAGGAATATCCTGGGGGTGCCGGTCAAGTCGGACGAGGAGATCGTCGGCCTGGTGGCGGTGGCCAACAAGGACGGAGGCTACGAGCCCGCCGACCTGGAGACCCTCAGCAGGCTGGTGGCGGTGATGACGGTGGCCCGGCGTTACCGGAGCGCATTCGGAGACGCGCGCCAGGCGGCCACCCGGCTGGAACGGGAGGTGGCCGAGCGCACGGCCGAGCTGGGGGCGGTCAACCGGGAGCTCGAATCGTTCGCCTACTCCGTGTCGCACGATCTGCGGGCGCCGCTGCGCGCCATCGACGGCTTCTCGGCGGCGTTCATCGAGGATCACTGGGAGCTGGTGGGGCCCGAAGGGCACGACCAGCTGACGCGCCTGCGCGGCGGCGTCAAGCGCATGGGCAGGCAGATCGAGGACCTGCTGCAGGTCTCGCGGTTGGCCACCCGGAAGCTCGAGCAACGGCCCGTGGACCTGAGCGCGCTGGCCCGCGAGATCCTGGAGGATCTCGCCGCGGCGGAGCCGGCCAGGGAGGTGGCGCTGGACATCGCGCCCGGCCTGGTGGTGCGTGGGGACGAGGCGCTGCTGCGGGCGGCCATACAGAACCTGATCGGCAACGCCTGGAAGTTCACGGCCGGCCGGCGCCCCGCGCGCATCCAGGTGGGGCAGGAGCAGCGCGACGGGGGCGAGACCTACTTCGTCAGGGACAACGGCGCGGGCTTCGACATGGCCTTCGCCCACAAGCTGTTCGGGGTATTCCAGCGGCTGCACGACGCCAGCGAGTTTCCAGGATCGGGCGTCGGGCTGGCCACGGTACAGCGGGTCATTCATCGGCACGGCGGCGAGGTCACCGCCGAGGGGGAGGTGGGCCGCGGCGCGGTGTTCCGCTTCACCCTGCCGGGGGGGAGCAGGGAGGTGACAAATGATCGATAAGGTAAGGCGGGGGTCTCCTACGGGGAAGCTCGCGCCGCCCCGCCCCATCAACGTGCTCGCGGTGGAGGACATCGAGGACGACTGCTTGCTCGTCCTGCGCCAGTTGAAGCGGGACGGCTTCGAGCCCAGCTGGGAGCGGGTGCAGAGCGCGGCCGCCATGAAGGCGGCGCTGGAGCGACGCGCCTGGGACATCGTGTTGTGCGATTACAACATGCCCGGGTTCTCCGCCGACTCGGCGCTCACCCTGTGCCGCGAGCTGAGCGAAGACCTGCCGTTCATCGTGGTGTCCGGCGCCATCGCCGAGGAAGAGGCCGTGCGGCTCATGCGGGCCGGCGTCCAGGACTACCTGATGAAGGACAAGCTGGCCCGGCTGGGGCAGGCGGTCAGGCGAGAGCTGCGCGAGGCGAAGGTGCGCGAGGAGCACCGGAGGGCCTCCGAGAAGGTCGAGCACCTGAACCAGGTGTTGCTGGCCGTGCGCAAGATCTCCCAGCTGATGGTGCGCGAGCGCGACCCCCGGCGGATGATCCAGGCCACCTGCGACTGCCTCACGGAGACCCGCGGCTATGACGCCGCCTGGGTGGCGCTGTGCGACGCCTCGGGCGAGCTGGTAGACCTCAGCGGGAGCGGCTTCGGCATCGCGTGGACGGCCATCTCCGAGCGCGTCCGCTCCGGGACCCTGCCGGTGTGCGCCGCGCAGGCGCTGAAGCGGCCTGGCCCGCTGCTGGTGGAGGAGCACAGCGAGGATTGCCCCACATGTCCCGTG
Organism: uncultured Myxococcales bacterium; assembly: GCA_964511535.1. Lineage (GTDB taxonomy): Bacteria > Myxococcota_A > Polyangia > CAZCFB01 > CAZCFB01. Next base: position 41,590 of record CAZEFW010000035.1, read on the forward strand.
CAACATGGGCTCGGCCCCCACCGGACCATGGTCATCAGGCTGCAGCACACGGGCCGGGTCTTCGGGGTCATCGCGGTCAACCTGTTCCGCGAGATGGAGGTGGACGACGAGGAGCTGGGGCTGTTCACCGAGTTCGCCAGCGATCTGGCCTTCGCCCTGCACAGCATCGAGTCCGATCAGGAGCGCTCCCGCTGGGAGCGGCGCCAGGGCATATTCGCGCGGCTGCTGGGGTTCCTCAACCGGGACGGTTCATACCGGGAGATCCTGGAAGAGGTGCTGGGCGAGATCAAGGCGTACACGGAGGTGGACGCGGCCGGCATCCGGCTGAGGCAAGGGGAGGACTACCCCTACCATGTGCAGCAGGGGTTCTCGGAGGCGTTCATCGGACAGGAGAACCAGCTGGTCTGCATGGCGGACGGTGAGGCGAAGCGGGACGATGGAGGTCGACCGCTGCTGGAGTGCACCTGTGGGCTGGTGCTCTCGGGCCATACCCCCGCTGACAGCCCGCTGTTTTCCCCCGGTGGGAGTTTCTGGAGCAACGACACGGTGCCGCTGCTCAAGCTGTCGCCCGAGGAGGACCCGCGGCTGGATCCGCGCAACCGGTGCATCCATTCGGGCTACCGCTCGGTGGCCCTGGTGCCGCTGCGCTCGGGAGAGGACATCATCGGGCTGCTGCAGCTAAACGACCGATGCCTGGGCAAGTTCACCCGGGACCTGATCGACTTTCTCGAGGAGGTCGGCGCCGCCATCGGCATGGCCTTCGCCAGGAGCCAGGCCGCAAGGCGGCTCCGGGAGAGCGAGCAGAAATTCAGGTTCACCACCGAGTCCTCTGCAGACGCCATCTTCATCTGCGACAAGCAGGGCACCTACACCTATGTCAACCAGGAGGCGTCCAGGCTGCTCGGCTTCGCCGACGATGAGCTGGTGGGGATGAACGTCAGGGACCTGGGGCACAGGGACCGCGCAGAGGAGCACATGAAGCTCTTCCAGCAGCTGGTCGCAGAGGGCCGGCTCTTCGCGGAGGGGGAGCTGGTCAACAAGGGCGGCGAGTCGATCCCCGTGGACCTCAACGCGGTGGTGCTGCCCGACGGCCAGATCTATGCCAGCTGCCGCGACATCAGCGCCCGCAAGAAGCTGGAGGTGCAGGTGGCGCAGGCGGACCGGCTGGCGAGCATGGGCATGCTGGCAGCCGGCGTGGCCCACGAGATCAACAACCCGCTGGCCTACGTGATGTACGCGCTGGAGAGCATGGGCGGCACCATGCGCGATCTGCAGGAGGGGCGCGGGGAGGGGCAGCGCCGGGACGCAACCGGCGCTCGCCTGAGCCTGGAGCTGGTCGAGGACCTGCGCGAACGGTTCGACGACGCACTGGACGGCACGTACCGCATCAGGGACATCGTGCGCGGGCTGTCCACCTTCTCCCGCGTGGAGCCGGACCACCCGGTCCCGGTGGAGCTTCAGCCGGTGGTGGAGACCGCCCTGGACATGTGCTTCAACGAGATCAAGTACCGGGCGCAGGTGGTCAAGGAGCTCGGCCAGGTGCCGCCGGTGATGGCCAGCGAGGGGCGGCTGTCGCAGGTGTTCCTCAACCTGCTGGTCAACGCGGCCCACTCCATCGACGAGGGGAACGCGAGGGAGAACGAGGTCCGTATCCGCACCTGGTGCGAGGGGGACATGGTTTGCGCGGAGGTGCGCGACTCCGGCAAGGGGATCGAGCCGGAGGCGATGAAGCGGCTGTTCGAGCCGTTCTTCACCACCAAGGACGTGGGGATCGGCTCGGGGCTGGGGCTGCCCATCTCCAGAGGCATCCTCGAGGACTACGGCGGCACCATCACGGTGGAGAGCCAGCCGGGCGTGGGGAGCTCCTTCGTGATCCGCCTGCCCGCGCTGGCCGAGGAGCCGGTCCGGGGGGAGGCGCCGGCGTCCCCCGGGCCGCCCGACGTGATCCAGGCCGTGTCGGGGCGAATCTTGCTGGTGGACGACGAGGCCCAGGTCCGCGCTGCCGTGGCAAGGATCCTGGCGCCTCACGAGGTCGTGGAGGCCGCCTCGGGGGAGGTGGCGCTGGAGCTGCTCGAACATGATCGGGCGTTCGACTTGATCCTGTGCGACATGATGATGCCCAGGGTCTCGGGGATGGATGTGCACGCGTGGCTCGTCGAGCATGACGTGGCCCTGGCCAGGCAGCTGGTCTTCATCACCGGCGGCGCGTTCACCAGCCGGGCGCGCGAGTACCTGCGAGAGGTGGACAACCTCAGGCTGGAGAAGCCTTTCGACACGTTGAACTTCAAGAAGCTGGTGGCCGAGCTCGTCTCGTCCGCCAGGGGGAGGAAATCCTGATGGCGACCATTCTGATCGTGGACGACGAGCCGCGCGTGCTGCGTGCCCTCGGCCGGGTCATTCAGAGCGCAGGCCACGAGCCGCGCTACGCCGACAGCGCGGCCAGCGCGCGCGAAGTGCTCGCCGAGGACGAGGTGGAGTTGATGCTGTGCGACATCAACATGCCCGGCGAGTCTGGCCTGGAGCTGACCCGGCAGGTGCTGGAGGACCGAACGGACGTGGCCATCGTCATGTCCACGGCCATTCAGGACCCCGAGGTGGCGGAGAAGGCCCTGCAGTACGGCGCCTACGGATACCTGATGAAGCCGACGGGCAGCGCCGAGCTGAGCATCGCGATTTCCAACGCGCTGCGACGGCGGGAGCTGGAGATCAGGCAGCGCAACTACCAGCAGATGCTCGAGCGGGAGGTGCTGGCGCGCACGCGGGAGCTCGACCTGTCCCGGGAGGAGACGATCCAGCGGCTGGCCCGGGCGGCCGAGTTCAGGGATAACGAGACGGCAGAGCACAATCAGCGCATGAGTCAGTACTGCAAGCTCATCGCCCAGCGCCGGCACATGAGCGACATGCGCTGCGAGCAGATCCGGCTGGCCTCGGTGATGCATGACGTGGGCAAGATCGGCATCCCGGATCAGATCCTGTTCAAGCCGGCCGAGCTGACCAGCGAGGAGTTCGAACAGATCAAGACCCACTGCGAGCTGGGACGGAAGATCCTGTCAGGGTCCAGCGCGTCGCTGCTGGAGCTGGCGGCGCTCATCGCGCACACGCACCACGAGAAGTTCAACGGCCTCGGCTATCCCCTGGGGCTGCGCGGCAAGGCGATCCCCATCGAGGGGCGCATCGCCGCGGTGGCGGACGTCTTCGACGCCCTCACCTCGGACCGGGTCTATCGGCGCGCGTGGCCCGTGGAGCGAGCCGTGGACCTGCTGGAGCGCGAGAGCGGCACCCACTTCGACCCGGAGCTGGTGGACCTGTTCTTGCAAGACATGGACGGGGTGCTGGAGATCAAGAAGCGGTGGGCAGACCGTGGCCCGGAGTGAAGCGCGCCGGGGGGGGCTGAGAGGCTCACAATCGGCGCTGTTTGTTCAGCAAGGGGCTGTAATAATAAATTGAGATAAGGCACGATATCTGCGGCTGGGCGTTGGCGGAGTCTCCCCCGACGAATGGATGACCGAGCAGCTGCGGCCCCGCGAGGCGGGGACAAAGATGCGGGAGCGCAAGACCATGACTGACGACAAGAAATCGGCGGAATCAAAGCGCGGCGGAGCAAGGGGCAAGAAGATGCCGCCCTTGCCCGAAGGGTCCACTCAGAACATGCCGGAGGAGAGCCCTCCGCAGCCATCGCCACAGGCGCGGGCTGGCCTCGACCTTCAGGCGACCCTGGCCGGCCAGCGCGCCCAGGCCCGCGAGCGCGCCATGGCCGCGCGCAAGCGCGTGAAGGGCCGCTCGAGCGAGGAGATCATCAACGCGGTGGCGGCCAACACGGCAGAGATCCACGCCTCCACCGACGAGATCACCTCGGCCGGGCAGCAGCTGCAAGCCACCCTGGCCGAGATCGGCAGCAGCGCCCAGCAGGCGTCGAGCGCCACCGAGCAGTCCACCGCCGGCGTCCGGCAGCTGCTGACCGCGGCGGAGGCATCGGGCCGCGCTGCCGGCGTGAGCCTGGAGCGCGTCGGGGTCATCGAGCGGCTGATCCAGGCCGGCGTGGGCGGGGTGCGTGGTCTCATCGGCGGGGTGAGCCTCGCCCTGGAGACCAACTCGGCCGCCAGCGCCGCGGTGGCCCAGGTGGACCGGCAGAGCGTCGAGATCCTCCGGTCGGTGGAGCAGATCGGCGGCGTGGCGGAGCAGATCAGCCTGCTCAGCTTCAACGCAGCGCTCGAGGCCTCCCGGGCCGGGGCCATGGGCGCCGGCTTCTCCGTGGTCTCCGACGAGGTGCGCAAGCTGGCAGAGAAGGCGGCCCAGAGCTCGCGCAACGTCAGCGAGGTGGTGCGCGGCATCGCCGCGGCGGTCACGCAGGTCAACGAAGACATGGCCGCCTCCATCGATGACGGCCAGCGCTGGCTGGACCAGGGCGAGGGCCTGGCCGCGAACCTCGCCGATAGCATCGGTCAGATCGCCCGCATCAGGGAGGGCAGCACCGTCATCTCCTCGGCCGCCGACGCGCTGGCCGACAAGCTGGGGGAGAGCCAGCGCGCCAGCGTGACCATCGAGGCGGCCACCCGGCAGTCGGCGCAGGCGGCGGTCGAGGCCCAGGGCGCGCTGCGCGAGCAGCAAGACGCCCTGAGGGGTATCCAGGCCGCGGCCCGGGACCTGGCCGAGCAGGCGGAGGTTCTGAACAAGGCGGAGCAGCTTGAGCAGGCCGGCGTCGAGGAGCTCGGCACCGTGGCGGACGAGCTGAGCGCCACCGTCCAGGAGGCCTCCGCGTCGGGGACCCAGATCGGCAGCGCGGTCAGGGAGATCGCGCAGGCGAGCCTGGAGCTGCAGGGACAGGCCGCGGCCAGCGCCCCGATCATCAACGACGCGGAGGAGGGCATCGGCGTCATCGACCAGCGTACCAGGGAGTCTCAGGAGGCGGTGGAGGTGGTGCAGGCGCTGCTCTCCGAGACCCGGGGCGGCGCCGCGACCCTCATCGACAACATCGAGACCGCGGCGACGCGCAACCGGGAATACGCCGAGAACGTGCGCAAGCTCAACGGCGAGATCCTGCGCATCGACGAGGTGATCGACGCCATGCTCTCGGTGGGGATCATCACCAACGTGCTGGCCGTCAACGGCCGCATCGAGGGCGCCAGGGCAGGGGACAAGGGGGGCGGCTTCACCGCCGTCTCCGAGGACATCCGCAGCCTGGCCGAGGAGACCTCCAACCAGGTGCTCGGCATCCGCCGGCTGCTTCGGGACATCCAGCTGGCCGTGGGGCTGGTGGCCGCGGACCTGGAGAAGGCAGGCACCGCCGTGCGGACGGAGGTGGACAAGAGCCGCCCGGTGGTGGAGCAGTTCGCGCGCATCGACGACGATATCGCGGTCATTCTCACCGGCGCGGAGGAGATCGCGACGGCGGCGCGTCAGGCGGTGGCCGCGGTGCCGCAGGTGCGGCAGGGGACCGAGCAGATCGCCACGGCCGCGCGCCAGGCGGCGGCGGCCGCGCAGGAGGCCTCGGGGGGCGCGGACGAGCAGTCCAGGGCGCTGGCCCAGCTGTCCAACGCCGTGGACGATCTGGCGGTCCAGATCCCGTACCTCAGGTGAGCGCGTGGAGACCTCCGATCACAGGCGCGTGCTGAGCGTCGCCCTGGGGGAGTCGCGCTACGGGCTCGAGGCGGCGCGGGTGCTCGAGGTGGCCAGCGCTGCGGTGGTCACGGCGGTGCCAGGCGCGCCAGCCTTCGTCGCCGGGGTGGCGAGCCACCGGGGCAAGGTGGTGCCCGTGGTCGACCTGGCGGCGCGCCTCGGGCTCCCGCCCGGGACGGCCACGGCTGGGCAGATCGTCCACGTGCGCGGCCCCGGAGGGGCGTGCGCGTTGATGGTGGACCGGGTGCTGGAGATGCTCGAGGTCGCTCCGGGGGATGTCTCCCCCGCGCCGGCGCTGCTCGGCGCCACCGACGCGCGGCTCCACGAGGGGATCGTCCGCGCGGGCGAGCACCTGGTGGCGCTGCTGGACCTGGACGAGGCGCTGGCGTTCGAGGTGCGCGAGGACCTGCTGGGGACCCTGGATGAGGCCGCCGCCGGGGCCGGGGAGCGTGCGGCCCGCGCGCGCGCCAGGGGCGAGCTCCATCTGGTGGTGGAGGTGGAGGACGCCCTGTTCTGCATCGCCGCGGCGGCCGTCGCGGAGGTGGGCGGCGGACAGAGCCTCGAGCCGCGGGAGGACCTGCCCGACTTCGTCCCCGGGCTGGTGGACCGGCGCGGCCGGGTCTACCCCGCCATCAGCCTCCGGCGCGCCCTGGGGCTGCAGGGCGAGGATGCCGGGCGCCTGCTGGTGCACTGCGCCGACAGCGAGGCGCCGTGCGCCCTGGCCGTGGACCGGCTGGTGGCGCTGGTGGAGGTGTCGCCCGATGAGCTCAAGGAGCCGCCGGAGCTGTTCAGCGGGGGCGCCGGGGGGAGCATCCAGAAGCTGGTGGTGCGGCCGGAAGATGAGCGGGTCATGGCGGTGCTGGAGCCGGGGCGGCTGCTCGAGGGGTACGAGATCTCCCCGGAGCCGGGAGAGCGAGAGGCAGAGATGGACCAGGATGCAGCGCGGCCAGACGAGGCCGATGAGCTCGAGTTGTTCGTCTTCCGGGCGGGTGAACACCTGTTGGCGCTCCGCGCCGAGCATGTGCGCGAGGTGGTGCGCAAGCCCCCGGTGTCGTGGGTGCCCTTCGCGCCGCCCCACGTGGCCGGCGTGTTTCACCTGCGCGGCGAGGTGGTGCCGCTGCTGAACCTGCTTAAGCGCCTCGGCGACCCGGAGCCCGACCGCGAGCCCGCCACGCGGGTGCTGGTGATGAAGGTGGGAGACCACCGGCTGGGCCTGCTGGTGCATGAGCTGGTGGCGATCCGGCGCGTGCCGGCGGCCTCCATCTCTTCACCGCCGGCGGCCGTGCGGGGCATCGACGGCGGCCTGCTCGAGGGCATCGCGCCTGCCGGTGAGGACGGCAGCGTCCTGGTGCTCGACCCCTCGCGGATCCAGGATGGAGAGCCGCCGGCGGCGGCGGCCGGGGAGTGACCTGAGAGGCGATGCCGCGCAAGGGGTCCATCCGGGTGGTGATCATCGAAGACTCGCGCCTGCTGGCCGGGCAGATGGAGCGTATCTTCAAGCGCGACCCGAGGCTCGAGGTGGTGGGGATCGCCCACCGCGGGGGGGAAGGGCGCCGCATGGTGCGCAGGCTCAAGCCTGACGTGGTCTCCCTCGACGTACACATGCCCGGCATGGACGGCCTGACCTGCTTGCAGTACATCATGGCCGAGCAGCCCACCCCCTGCGTCATGGTCAGCGCCCTGACCGGCGAGAGCGCCATCGAGACCTACGAGGCCTTCGAGCTGGGCGCGGTGGACGTGATCCAGAAGCCCGCCGCGGATGACCCCACGGCCGTGGGCCAGTTCGAGCGGCGCCTGGTGGCCAAGGCCGTGCGCGCTAGCTACGCCGACCCGGCCAACCTCCGCCGCTACACGCCGCCCGAGGAGCGTCCCCCCGCCCAGGACAAGCAGCGCCCTGCCAGGCCGCATGCGGTGCCCACCGTGGCCCGCGAGCTGGTGGTCATGGGCGCGTCCACCGGCGGCCCGCGGGCGGTGATGGAGGTGCTCGGCAGGCTCCCGCCCGACCTGCAGGCCTCGGTGCTGGTGGTGCAGCACATGCCGGGCAGCTTCACCCCCTCGTTCGCCAGGCGGCTGGACGAGATCTGTGCGCTGCGGGTGAGCGAGGCCCGGGCCGGGGAGCGGCTGGAGGCCAGGCGGGTCTACCTTGCGCCGGGGGACTACCACCTGACGCTGCACGCCCCCGGCGCGGGCACCGGTGCGACCATCGTGCTGAGCAGGAACGCGGACGGCGAGTTCGTGGTGCCCTCCGTCAACCGGGCCATGAGCAGCGCGGTGGAGATCTTCGGCGAGCGCATGGTGGGGGTGATCCTCACCGGAATCGGCAACGACGGGGCCGACGCCATGGCGCAGGTGAGGGAGGCGGGCGGCGTGACCATCGCCGAGTCCGAGCTGTCCGCCACCATCTACGGCATGCCCCGGGCCGTGGTGGAGCGCGGCCTGGCGGATCATGTGCTGCCGGTGCGCAAGATCGCGGAGGCCATCATCGAGGCCCTGTCCGGGCTGGAGGCAGCGAAGTGAGCGACGCGGAGCTCCACAGCCTCATCGCGGCGCTGCGCCAGCCCGGGGCGCCGAACCGCGCCATCGCCGCCACCCAGGCGGGCGACCTCGGCCTCGAGTCGGCCATCCCCGCGCTGGTGGGCTGCCTGGCCGACGCCGACGTGGCGGTGGCCGAGGCCTCGGCCGAGGCGCTGGTCATGCTGCGGAGCGCCGCGGTGGCCGCCGCCGTGGCGCCGCTGATCCGCAGCGAGGACCTCCCCGAGCGGAACCACGCGCTGGCCATCCTCGGGCGGCTGGGCCCGCTGGCCGGAGATGTGCTGGCCCCGCTGTGCTGCGACCCCGACCCCGACGTGCGCCTGTTCGCGGTGGAGACCCTGAGCGCCGGCGGAGTGACCGACCGGGCCGCAGAGCTCATCGAGCGGCTGGAGGATGACAACGTCAACGTGGCCACCGCGGCCGCCATCGGGCTCGGCCGGCTCGGGGACCGGCGGGCGGTGGGCCCCTTGCTGGGGCGCCTGGCGGGGGAGACCTGGATCAAGGTCGCGGCCATGCGCAGCCTCGCCGAGCTCGGCGGCCCGCAGGCGGAGACGGCGCTGGTGGGATTGCTCGAGGCGGAAGAGCCGCTGGTCAGCTTCTCGGCCGCCGAGGCCCTGGCGCTGGCCGGGACCGCGTCGTCGCTGCCGCCGCTGCGTGCGCTGCTGGAGCATGACCGGGCAGACCTGCGCGATGCGGCCGGCCGGGCGCTCGTGCGCATCCTGGCCCGTGAGGGGTTGCACCAGGAGGCGGCGGAGGTGATGGGCACCGAGACCATCCTGCGGCTGGCCCAGGGCGCCGACCGGGAGACCGCGGCCACCGCTGCGGAGATCCTGGCCAGGATGGAGGGCGAGCAGGTGGACGAGATCATCGCCACCATGCTCCGGCGCCGGGCGCTGGACGTCCCCGCGCGGCTCCAGCAAGCCATCTGCGCGCGGAAGCCCTCGGGGAGCCGGCCGTTCATCGCGGTGCTGGACGATGAAGAGTGCTCCTACGCCGCGCGCGAGACCGCCATCCATGTGCTGCGCCGCCGCGGCACGCCGAGGGCCCTGGGCGCGCTCCGGGCGCACCTGAAGTACGGCGACCACGGCCTGCGGCCGACCCTGGTGCGCGCCCTGGGGAGCTTCGAGGGAGGCGCGGGCCTCGACGACATGGTGCAGGCCGTCGGCGACTCGGACGCGCTGGTGCGGCTGGCGGTGGCCGAGACCCTCGACCCGGCCCGCAGCGCCAGCGAGCGCGATGCCCTGACCGAGATGTTGGCCGACCGCGCCACCTCGGTGCGGCGGGCCGCGGTGGAGCAGCTGCGGCGCACGCTGGGGGAGCGCTCCCGCGAGAGCCTGCTCGGCATGCTCGGGCACCACAAGGGCCGGGTTCTTGAGTCGGTCATCCGCCTGCTGGGTGAGCAGCTCGACGGAGGCGTGGCGGCCAGGCTGATTGACCTGGGCCGGCAGCGGTCCGGCGACCGGATCCTCGCCACGCTGGCCGCCACCCTGCTGGACGACGAGGGCCTGCTGAGCCCGGACCAGCGGGTGGAGGTCGAGGGGTGGCTCAGGGAGCTGTCGAGGCACGCGGACGAGCAGGTGCGGGCCGCGGCCATGCGCTCGTTCCGCGGGCTCGACTCCGCGGCCGCCCGCGACGAGCTCCTCCACCGGCTGGAGAACGACGACGCCCGGCAGGTGCGCTACGAGGCGGCGGTGTCCCTGGGCAGCCACCGCGATGAGCGGGTGGTGGAGGCGCTGCTGGCGCGGCTGGATGGAGCCGAGCCGTATGTGCAGGCGGCCATCCTCGAGGCCCTGGGCCAGCAGCGGGCGCCCGGCGCGCGGGCGGCGATGGCCCGCTTCGCCGGCGAGGGCCCCGAGGCGCTGGCCGACGTGGCGCGAGCATCGCTGGCGCGGCTGGAGGGGGAAGAATGCTGATCACCGGCCGCGACATGGAGCTGCTGCGGGTCCACATGGAGCGGACCTGCGGCATCAGCCTCGAGGAGTCGAGGCGGGCTGCCCTGGAGACCTTCGCCCTCGAGCGCATGGAGGCCCTGGGCCTCGTCCGCTTCACCGACTACCTGCGGCTCATCACGCTGGTGAGCGATCCGCACGAGATGGGCCGACTGATCAACGCCCTGACGGTCAACGAGACCTTCTTCTTTCGTGACTATGTCCAGCTCACCGCCTTCGCCGAGCACGCCCTGCCGGAGCTGGTGGCGCGCAAGGAGCAGGCCGGCGTGCGCAGCCTGCGCCTGCTGAGCGCCGGGTGCGCCACCGGAGAGGAGGCGTACACCCTGGCCATCATCCTGCGGGAGATGATCCACGACGCGGACAGCTGGGACATCCGCGTGGAGGCCGTGGACATCGACACGCAGGTGCTGGACGCCGCCCGCGATGGGATCTACGGGCCGCGCTCCACCCGCGACGTGCCCATCTCCTTCCGGCTGGCGCACTTCGAGCCGGGGGAAGACGACGTCCTCACCGTGGCGGAGCCGGTGCGCCGCATGGTCCACTTCAGCTACGGCAACATCCACGACCCGCACGGCATGGCCCGCTTCGCCGGGCTGGACGCCGTGTTCTGCCGCAACGTGTTGATCTACTTCAGCGACGCCGCCCGGGTGCGCGCGCTGAACACATTCCACGACCTGATGCTGCCTGGCGCGTACATCTTCCTCGGGTACGCCGAGTCGGTCAGCCGCTTCTCTGGTGCGTTCGAGGTGCGGCGGCTGGGCGATTCCATCTGCCATCGCCGGCATACATTCGGGGCCCTGCCCGGCAGCCAGGTCAAGGAGCGCAAGCCATGAGCAAGAAGGTCCTCGTCGTCGACGACTCACGCCTGGCCCGGGATCTGTTGGCCTACATGGTCAAGGACGCGGGCTACGAGGTGGACACCGCGCCCGACGGCGCCGCGGCGCTGGAGCGGCTGGCGGCCGGCGGGTTCGCCCTGGCCCTGGTGGATCTGAACATGCCCGTCATGGATGGCTACACGCTGATCCAGCGCGTGCGTCAGGCCGAGGCGCTCAGGGAGATGGCCCTGGTCATCGTGACCACCGAGGCCGAGGCCAAGGACCGCGACCGCGCCATCGACGCGGGGGCGGACCTCTACATGATCAAGCCCGTGCAGGAGGACGCGCTGCTGGCCAACGTCCGCATGCTCGTTGGAGGTCCCGATGAATGACAGGGAGCAGCTGAGGCTGTTTCAGCTCGAGGCGCAGGAGCACCTGCAGTCGCTCGAGGCCTGCGCCCTGGCCCTGGAGCGCGACCGGCAGGACCTGGACCAGGTGCGCCAGGCGTTTCAGCATGTCCACGCCATCAAGGGCGCCAGCGGTTACGTGGGGCTGGTGTCGGTGGGGCGGCTGAGCCACGCCATGGAGGAGCTGCTCAAGCAGGTCCGCGCCGGGGAGCTGGAGGTGACCGGTCGGATCATCGACGTCTTCTTGAGCGGGGTGGACCTGCTGCGGTCCTGCTGCGAGAACCTCGAGGAGCCGGAGCACGCCGCCGAGGACGTGGACCGGCTGGTGTCACTGCTGGAGGAGCGCGCGGCCGGCGAGGACCAGCCCGCGCCGGCGGAGGCCGCGCGAGAGGCACGCGACGAGGCCGAGGATGACAGCGGCCTGCTGGCAGCCTTCGCCGAGGCCGCGGGCCAGCACCTCGACGCCCTGCAGCGCGGCGCGCAGCGCCTGCGCGACGATGACGATCCATCCGGGGGGCTGCAGATCGTCCAGCGCGCGGCCGGCGTGTTCGCCGCGTCCGCCCGCTACGTGGGCGCCGGGGCCGTGGCGGAGGAGCTGGAGGGCCTGCGCGAGGCGGCCCTGGCCGGCGAGGGGGAGCAGGCGGGGCTCCCTGCGCTGGTGGGGCAGGCCACCGAGCGCATCGCCGAGCTGCTGGGGGCCCTCGACGCCCCGGCCGAGGCGCCGGCCGAGGAGGGCCCGGCCAGGCCAGCGGGCGCCCAGGAGGCGCGCGCCATGACCGGCGACGCGGCCACCCTGCGCGTCTCCATGGCCAGCCTCGATCGGTTCGTCAACCTGGTGTCCGACCTGATCGTGGTGCGCAACAGCCTCGGGCACGCCGTGGAGGCGGCCGAGCTGGACGGCTGGACCGAGGGCGGCGGCCGCGTCGACGTGGTGACCGCGGCGCGCCAGCTGGACAAGCTCACCGCGGCCCTGCAGGCCCAGTCCATGGCGGTCCGCCTGGTGCCGGTGCGCAGCCTGCTGGTGCACTTCCAGCGGGTGGTGCGCGACCTGGCCCGCGCCGCGGACAAGGATATGGTGCTGGCCCTGGTGGGCGCGGACACCGAGGTGGACAAGAGCCTGTTCGAGCTGCTGCGCGATCCGCTGCTGCACCTGGTGCGCAACGCGGTGGCGCACGGGATAGAGTCGCCGGAGGAGCGGCGGGCGGCCGGCAAGGCCGCCAGGGGCCAGATCACCATCCGGGCCGAAAAGGAGGGGAGCCACCTCGCCGTCGCGGTCACCGACGACGGCCGGGGGCTGGACCCCGAGCGGGTTGCCGCAGCCGCGCTGCGCAACGGGGAGGCCACCCGGGCCGAGCTGGACCGCATGAGCGCGCGGGAGGTGGTGGACCTGATCTTCCGCCCCGGCGTGACCACCGGCGAGACCGCAGACGGGATCTCCGGCCGGGGGGTCGGCCTGGACGCGGTGCTCAGCGGGGTCAAGCAGGTGGGCGGGAGCGTGCGCGTGGACTGGGAGCCCGGGCAGGGCACCTCCTTCCGCCTCACGCTGCCCCTGTCGCTGGCCACCGTGGACGCGGCCCTGGTCCGGGCGGCGGGGCAGCGGTTCGCCATCCCCACCACCTACCTCGAGGGCAGCCTGCGCGTGGCGCCGGAGCAGGTCTCCATGGTCGGCAGCACCCGCGCCATCGTCCACCGGGGCGAGCCGTTGCCGCTGCGCTCGCTGGCCGAGCTGGTGGAGGGGAGCCCCGCGGAGCTGGCCGACGCCGGAGACGCCGGCGCCATGACGGTGCTGCTGCTCGGCCTCGGCAGCCGGCAGCTGGCCCTGGCGGTCGACGCGCTGGAGGGGCAGCAGGAGCTGCTGGCGCGCCCCCTGTCGCCGGAGCTGCGGCGGCTGAGCCGGTACTCCGGAGCGAGCCTGATGGGCGACGGCTCGCTGGTTCTCATCATCGATCCACCCTGGCTGTTCGCCAGGCGAGAGCAGCAATGACCACGCGCCCCTGCACGATGCCGGGGCGCCAGGAGATTTGACATGGAGAGGATCCTCATCATCGACGATTCGGCGTTCATCCGCAGCATCCACAAGAGGCTGGCGCAGGAGGCCGGCCTGGAGACCCTCGAGGCCGAGGGCGCCGCGTCGGCCATGGCGCTGGTCCGGTCCGCTGAGCCGTTCGAGGGGGTGCTGCTGGATCTGCTGATGCCCGACGGCGACGGCATGGAGCTGCTGGCGCAGATGCGCGAGGAGCGGCCGACCCTGGCCGCTATCATCTGCTCTGCAGACAAGCAGCGGGCGCGCAAGCAGGACGCCAGCGAGCTGGGCGCGGTGTTCGTGCCGAAGCCGCTGGATGCGGAGCGGCTGCGCGCCGCGCTGGATGAGCTGGCCGCCGGGGGAGCGAGAGACTGATGGTTGACGCGAAGCATATCGACATCCTCACCGAGGTGATCAACATCGGCGTCGGGGAGGCAGCCGAAGCCCTCAGCGAGCTGGTGGAGGACCGGGTGGAGCTGACGGTGCCCGAGCTGAAGACCATGGCCATCAGCGACTGCCCCGCCTACCTGGAGGATGAGGTGGACAGCTGGGGGGTGTTCACCAGCCAGCTGTTCGACGGAGACGTCAAGGGCAGAGCGTTGCTGGTGCTTTCGGAGGCCTGCTCGCTGGACCTGGTGTCGGTCCTGGCGGCGGGCGAGCCGCGGACCCTGAGCCTGACCGAGACCGCCAAGGCCACCCTGCAGGAGGTGGGCAATATCATCCTCGGCTCCTGCCTGTCGGTGTTCGGCAACATGCTGGACACGCGGCTCAGCCTGGCGGTGCCAGGGGTCACGGTGGCCACCTCCCGCGAGTTCTTCGGGAATGTGGCTGAGGAATTCGAAGATCTTGAGATGGCCATCGTGGTCAAGTCCGAGCTGAGCCTGGCGCAGCACCAGGTGCGCGGCGTGATCTTCGTGCTGCTCAGCTTCAACGACTTCGAGCTTGTGGTCCAGCAGGCGGAGCAGAGGTGGGCGCCATGACGCCGGCCGGGCCAGGCGAGGTCGGGCGGGCAGTGGCGCAGGCCATCGGGCTCGGGGTCGTGGGGGTGGACGCGGAGGGGAAGATCCTCGCCTGGAACCGCTGGATGCACCAGCACAGCGGCATCCCGGAGGCCGAGGTCCTGGGCCAGGTGCTGGTCGACCGGTTCCCCTCGCTGCAGAAAAAGGCCGTGGTGCGCAGCCTGCGCGCCTGTATCGAGCTGGGCCTGCCGGCGGTGCTCTCGCCGCTGCTGCACCGCGACCTCTTCCCGCTGCAGACTACCCTCGGGCGGCGCATGGTGCCCATGCTCCAGCGGGTGCGCATGACGCCCGCGGGGGGCGCGGATGAGCCGGCCACGGGGGAGGTGCTGCTGCTGGTCGAGGACATGACCGAGTCGGTGGAGCATGGCCGGGAGATCGGCCGCCTCAACCGGCTGCTGCGATCTCTGCGCCGGATCAACCAGCTGATCATCTCCGTCACCGGGCCGGACGAGCTGCGGCGCCGGGCCTGCGATATCCTGGTGCAGGACGCGGCGTACGATGGCGCGCGGGTGGCCTCTCGCGGCGAGGTGGCCGGCGGCGAGGCGGCCGCGGGCGCCGGAGTCGCCGGGGACTGTCCAGCGCCGCTGACCTTCTCGCTTGGGCTCGAAGAGCCCGGCGAGCAGCAGCTGATGGTCTGGCCCGCCGAGGGGGTGGAGCTCGGGCCGGATGAGCTGAGCCTCCTGCAGGAGGTGGCTGCGGACATCGGCTTCGGCCTCAAGACCCTGGCCGAGCGCCAGCGCCGCCAGGAGGCGGAGGATGAGTTGGCCCGGCAGCGGGAGCGCCTCAACGTCACCCTGCGCTCCATCGGCGACGGGGTCATCGCCTGCGACTCGAGGGGCAAGGTGAGCCTGATGAACGCCGTGGCCGAACAGCTGACCGGGTGGCCCGAGCAGGAGGCCCGGGGCGAGGCCCTGGACGAGGTGTTCGACATCATCAACGAGGACACCCGCGAGGCGGTGGAGAGCCCGGTGGCCAAGGTGATCCGGGGGGGGGGCATCGTGGGGCTGGCCAACCACACCGTGCTGCTCACCCGGAACGGCGGCGAGCTGCCCGTGGCGGACAGCGGCGCCCCCATCCTTGGCCAGGAGGGGGAGCTCGAGGGCGTGGTCCTGGTCTTCCGCGACCAGACCGAGGAGCGCCGGCAGGAGGCGCAGATCAAGCGGCTCAACCGGGTGCTGCGTACCATGCGTGATGTGGGGAGCGTGCTGGCCCGGGAGCGCGACCAGGGGCGGCTCATTCGCCAGGTCGTTGAGGTGCTGGGCGGCGGCGGCGTATACGCTGACGTGGCGATCCTGCTCACCAACCCGCAGGGGCGGCTGGTGGACTTCGCCACCTTCAAGGCGGCCCCTGGACTGGATGGCATCCTGGATGAACCCGGCCAGGGGCCAGCGCTCGATTGCGCGCCGGAGCTCGTCGAGCGCGGGCTGCTCTGGGGCCAGGAGCTCGAGCAGTCCTGCCTGGACTGCGAGTTCTGCAGGCGAAGGGGCGCTCGCCCGGACGCGGTGGTGGGGCTCAAGGGCGAGGAAGAGTTCCTGGGCGCGCTGCTCGTCTCCGGCGACGGGGGGGATGGTGGTGATGAGGAGCGCGAGCTGCTCAGGCGCCTGGCCAGGGATCTCGCCCGGGCGGTGGAGGCCATCGCGGCGGCCAGGGAGCGGGACGCCCTGCGGGTGCAGGTCGCCCAGTCCGACAGGCTGTCGAGCATGGGCACGCTGGCCGCGGGGGTGGCCCACGAGATCAACAACCCGCTGGCCTACACGCTGTACAACATCGAGAGCGCGGCGGAGGACCTGCCGCAGTTCATGGCGGCGTACCAGCAGCTGCTGGCTTGGCAGTCGGAGCGGCTCGCCGCCGGGCAGCCCGGCGTGAAGGGCCCGAGCATCGCCGATCTCGAGGACCTGCTCGAGCGGATCCGGGAGGCGGCAGACGGGGCGCGCCGCATCAGCACCATCTCCCGTACCCTGAGCACCTTCTCCCGGGTGGATCAGAGCGAGGTGGAGCCGATGAGCCTGCGGCACGCGGTGGAGAACGCCCGCAACATGGCGCACAACGAGATCAAGTACCGCGCGCGGCTGGTGCTGGACCTGGCGGCCACGCCGGCGGTGCTCGGCTCCGAAGGCAAGCTGTCGCAGGTGATGCTCAACCTGATGATCAACGCCGCCCACGCCATCGAAGAGGGCGATATGGAGAATAACCAGATCTCCGTGCGCACTTTCCACCAGGGTGACAACGTGGTGGTCGAGGTGAGCGACACCGGCGCGGGGATCGGGGCAGAGCAGCTTGGTCAGATCTTCGAGCCCTTCTTCACCACCAAGCCCATCGGCGAGGGGTCCGGGCTGGGGCTCAGCATCTCCCGCAAGATCATCTCCGAGCTGGGCGGCGAGATCGAGGCGCAGAGCGAGCCGGGCAAGGGGACCACCATGCGCTTCTGGTTGCCCGCCGTGCAGGAGGACGGGCGGAGCGAACCCGGGCCGGCGCCCGCGCCACCGGAGGGCGTCGACCAGGCGCCGCCCGCGCGGATCCTGGTGGTGGACGACGAGGCGGGGATCAGGGCGGCCGTGGCCCACATGCTGGGGGGCCAGCATGAGGTGATCGTGGCCAGCTCAGGGGTCGAGGGGCGGGAGGTGCTGCTTGAGGACCAGGGCTTCGACCTGATCATCCTGGACCTGATGATGTCCCGCATGTCCGGCATGGAGCTGCACCGCTGGCTGACCGAGGCGCACCCCGCGCTCGCCGAGCGGGTCATCTTCGTCACGGGCGGCGCCTTTACGCCCGCGGCTCGCTCCTACCTGGCGAGCGTGGACAACATGCGGCTGGAGAAGCCGCTGAACGCGGCCACCTTCAAGCAGCTCGTCGCCACGGTGCTCGGCAACTGGAGCTCGTGAGCGGGCGTCGACGGGACGCCCCTTGCCTTTTCCCTCACCGCCCCGCCCCCCTCCATCGCTTGAGCCTGGCGAGTCAGCGCCGGTACCACTCGATCCACGCGTTCCTTCGAGGCATCAGAGCATCAACCCGCCGCTGGCCTGCAGGGACTGCCCTGTGATCCAGGCTGCGTCGTCGCTGGCCAAAAACACCACGGCCCTGGCGATGTCCTCGACCTCGCCCATGCGGCCCAGCGGCGTCTGGGCCACCATGCCCTGGATCATCTCGTCGGGGGCGTCGCTGGACATGTCGGTCCGGGTCAGGCCCGGGGCCACGGTGTTGATACGCACGCCCTGGGGGCCGAGCTCCACGGCCAGGGCGGCGGTGATCCGCTCCACCGCGGCCTTGGAGGCGGAGTAGGCGGCGGCGCCCGGGAATGAGGCCCGGGCCAGGGTGGAGGAGATGTTGACCACGTTGCCGCCGCTCTGCATCAGGTGGGGCAGCGCCTCGCGGGTGGCGATGAGCACGCCCTCCTGGTTGACGGCCGAGATGGTGCGCAGCATGTCGTCGTTGGTCTCCACCAGGGGGGCGAGGATCCCCACGCCGGCGTTGTTGATCAGGATGTCCAGGCGGCCGAACTTTTCGACGGCGTGGTTGACCGCAGCGGCCGGGCCCCCGGGGGCGGCCACGTCGGCGGTGGTGTACTCCACCGCGCCGGGGTGCTCTGCGGCCAGCGCCTTGAGGGGCTCCTCGCGGCGGCCGGTGACCACCACCTTCGCGCCCTCGGCCACCAGGGCCTCGGCCACGGCCTTGCCGATGCCGGTTCCGCCGCCAGTGATCAGGGCCACCTTGTCGTTGAATCGGGACATTGTCCTCTCCTTTGTCTGCGCTGTGGCCGGCTGGCGGCCTGTTTTGTGAGTGAGTGCTCAAAAAGTAGCTGCTTAATTTTGAATGTCCACCCAAAAAAACGAGAAAAAAATATTCTCCCTCAGTCCAGCACCTTCATGGCCAGGTTCACCTGCTGGCGCAGGGCCCTCCTGGAGGAGCCGCATCGCGCCATGATCGTCAGACCCTGCAGGGTCATGTTGAAGAAGCGGGCCGCTGCCTTCGGGTCGTCGCAGCTGGCCTCGCCCTTCTGGATCGCCTGCTCCACCGCGCGCTGGAAGTGGCGCTCCACCTTGCGCATCTGCCTCGAGAGCTGAGCCGAGACCTCGGGGGCGAGCTCCTGCCCGGTGAGGCAGGTCTGGGTCACCAGGCAGGCTGGCGCGCCTCCGCTGATGGCGTCGATGACCGCGAACAGGAACGCCTTGACCGCGCCGCGAGACGCGCCGGGCGCGGTGAGGGCGGCCAGGGCTTGCCCGCTCTCGCTGCAGTAGTGGCCCAGGGCGTGCTGGAAGACCTCCTGCTTGCTGCCGAAGGCGTTGTAGATGCTCTGCTCGCCCATGCCCATGGCCTCGCTCAGGGCCTGCATAGACGTGCCGACGAAGCCGCGCTCCCGAAACAGCTGGGCCGCGCTGCTCAGCACCTGTTGCTCATCGAACTGCCTCGGTCGACCGCGCGCCATGTTCTCAATCTTGGCGGCCAGGGGCGGCCTGTCAATTATTAATTGAGCATCCACCCCAAAATTGACCCGCTGCGCCAGGCAGCTCCAGTCACATTTTCCTTGACGCTCCTGCCCCACCTGCTGATACTCACCAGCCGAATCACCGATGAGCCCAGGTAGCTCAGCCGGTAGAGCAGGGGACTGAAAATCCCCGTGTCGGCAGTTCGATTCTGTCCCTGGGCATGTGGCCCCCCGAGGACGTAACTCCCCGGGGGGCCGCTGTTTTTCTGGGTTTCGTTTGAGCCGGAATGGCCTTTCCGCCGGAGCCCCCGTCGGCGCTTGTGCCACATTTTGTGCCAGTAGGGTCAACACCTACATCACTGAGATCGGCCCTGACCTCCACCGATCTGGCGGCCCTGCGCCGTGCCTCATCGGTGCTGTGCGCATACAGGTTCGTGACCACCAGCGAGCAGTGCCCGACCATGTCCCGGACCACGTGCGGAGGGTTGTCATGCAGCAGCGCAGAGATGCGGCTGTGGCGCAGGTCATGGATGCGGAGGGTGGGGTAGCCCGCGGCCTCGCGGGCCTTGTTCCAGAGCTTGCGCAGCTTCCACGTGGGAAGCGGGAAGGGCTGGTCACCGTGCAGCTCCAAGCCGACTTCAAGCGCATGCAGCGCGGCCTGGTTCAGGTCCACCGTGAGCTTCTTGCGCCCCTTCATCGCCGAGGCGGGGTAGTGGACCCTCGCGCACTCGGGATCGGCGAGGTCACACATGCTGCGGCGTACCGCGGGAGCCATTGACGTGCGGCCGCCGATGTTGGCCAGGAAGACGATGGCGGGCCTGGCCTCCTCGGGCACCAGCGCGAGCACCTTGGCGATCTCTGCCGGCGAGAGGATCTGCCAGTGCTCCACCGCCTCGTGCATGTTGGTGGGCACGTTGCCGGGCAGGCGGGGCAGCCGACAGAACCCCATGCGGGAGGCGTACTTGAACAGCTGGCGTATCGATGTGAGCACCCGGTTGACCGAGCCCGCGGCACCGAGCTCCAGCATCAGCTCGCTCTTGAGTTGCTCGAGCTCTGCGTCTTCAACGGTGCCGATGTCCCTTTCGGGGCCAAGGCGGGAGACGATGTAATCGCGGCCATGTTGGATCAGCTTGCGGGTGTACCCCTCGCGACGGCCCTCCTTCTCCTTGGCCGCCACCATCATGGCGTACGCCTTCTTGAGCGTGACGCTCGGTTTTGCCTCTACTTCTCTTTCTTCTTGCTCGATGAACTCGCGGATTTTTTGCCGGGCTGCTTTGAGAGCAGTGCGGCGATTTCGTTCACCCGTTGAGCCCCGGATCCGTCGTCCGAGGACCCAGGCATCGAAGTACCAGACCTCCCCGCGGCGGTAGAGGCGGCACTCGGTTGAACTTGGCATCTGGACCTCCTCAGTTGCCGCAGGACGTCGTCAAGGTCGTACCAAGACCTCCGCCCTGCGTGGTAGGTGGGCTGGATGTGTCGCCGCACCCAGGTGCGGCTCACGCCCAGTTGCTCGGCGACCTGCTTTTGGTGGAGCAGCTTGGGAGAAGCCGATGGATTATCCATCACCTTCTCCTTGGGGTTGCCGAAGGTAATCCTGCTGGTCTCTTGCTCTTATTGCGGTAAAAAGCTCCCTTCTTTCACACCACAGGAGAATGGTCCGCCCCCGACGAGCAACAGGCGTCAACCTGCCCCGCGTGACCAGCATGAGGATAGCGGTCGTGCTCTTGTGGCGGAGGAAGCTGGTGGCCTCTGCGGCGGATCCCAGGTCGCCTGTGTTCAGGCCTGCTTCATGTTCCTGGTTCCCCCCAATCTCCTCGTGGCGCGTGTTCTCACGCACCGCCCCTCGTGCACGGTCAGCCCCCCTTCTGACCAGCTCCCCCACGAGCGCCTGCGTCAGCCCGAGAGCTTCCGCAAGGTCGGCCATGTGCCGGACAGCCGGGTTCACTGCGCCGTCCTGGCTGCCTTGCCCGCACCCTCGGCGCAGGCCAGCATCTCGGGTCCGCGCTCCGACTCCAGTACGGCGTCAGTTGAACCCTCTCCTTGCCTTCTGAGCAGGCCGCAGCGCCGCTGGGCCCGTTCTCTGTCCTGTCTGGCTCGAAGGCCGCGCGCCGCCCTGGCGGGCGCTGCCTTGCTCTCTACGCCTTCAACA
>CAZEFW010000036.1:0-37715 GCA_964511535.1 uncultured Myxococcales bacterium
CCGGTTCAAGGGAAAAGCCGGCCTGGTAATGGGGCACTCTGACCGCTCAGCGCTTGTGGGTCACTCAGAATGCGGTCGTGCATTCGCTGGTGAGGTTGAGCGTTCAGAGTTCAGCGTTGAGAGTTCAGAGTCAAAATGCCCATGGATTCAGGCGATTACTCTCAACTCTCAACTCCCAACCTCTGAACTTGCGGGAAGCGGGCAGGGCGGCCGCAGGAGCTTCTTCCTGGCAGCGTCACCGCAAACGACCCCACTACCGCCGGCTTTTGCCGTGACACGGATCCAGAGCAGGAGTAATACTGATGCCCCATGAAGGAGACAAATATGATCCGCAATAGACTGGCGACGCACCTGATAATCCTCCCCCTCGCGCTCTGCTTCGCCATGGCCTGCAGCGACGACGGCGACTCCACCAAGGAGCCCGACAAGGGGGCTCAGAAGGACTTCTCCATCAGCGACATCGGCGGATCTGCGGTTGATAGCGGCCAGTACTCCGGCCCCAACTCCGGCAAGCTGTGCAAGAAGGACTCGGACTGCAAGGGCGCCAACGAGAAGTGCCTCTGGCCCAGCCTCTCCAAGTCGGGCATGTGCCTGATGACCTGCACGCCGGGCACCCAGTGCCCCCACCCGTCGCCTGGACCCTACGCAGCCCAGTGCGCCTTCAGCTACACCGCCTCCGGCGGCACCAAGAGCTACGCCTGCGGCTGGTACTGCGCCTACCAGGGCGTGACCTACAAGTGCCCCAACAGCACGGACTACCAGTGCTGGGCTCCCAACAGCAGCGAACCCCACGTCAAATTCTGCATCCCCAAATAGCGCGCCGCTGCGCGGCGCTGGCTTCAGACTTGAGACTTGAGGCTTGAGGCTTGAGGTACAAGTGTCCCAGGCCATCTACCCTCAAGCCCCAAGCCTTACAGCCTCAAGCCGGCGAGCGAAGCGAGCCCAATAGCTACCCTGAAGTCTGAAGTCTGAAGTCTGAAGTCTGGACCCTCAAGCTGAGAACCTCACCAGGAGCCTCCTCGTAGAGCGAGGCTCCTGGAGCGGCCGTTCTCTACTGTTTCTCGAGGATCAGGAACTCCACGCGCCGGTTCATGGCGCGGTTGCGCTTGGTGATGTTCGGGCGCTTGGGGCGGGTCGGGCCGTAGCCCTTGGCCACGAGCCGGCTGCCGGAGACGCCCTTGCGGATCAGGTAATCCCGCACCGCGTTGGCGCGTGACTGGCTGAGCTCCATGTTCATGCTCAGCTTGCCGCGGTTGTCGGTGTGGCCCTGGATCTCCACGCTGGAGATGTTCTTGTAGTTCAACATCACGTCCACCACGGAGTCCAGCACCTGGCTCGAGTCGGCCTTGATGTCGGCGGTGCCGGTGGCGAAGTGGATCTTCTTCTTGATCTGGATGGAGTGGCTGGTGACCTTGACCAGCGAGCGCTTGGGCCGCTTGGTCATCACCTCGTCCACCCTGGCGGTGCCGCCGGCCACGACGTTGACCTTGGCCACCTTGGTGAAGTAGCCCTTGGCCAGGATGCGCAGCTCGTAGCTGCCCGGCTTCACCTCGGCGCTGAACTCGCCAGACGCCACGGTGTCCACGTCCTTGGTCTCCGGGCCGGTGAACTGGACCTTGGCCGACACGGCGCTGCCCTTGGCGTTGGAGATCTTGCCCGTGATGGTCCCGATGGGCGGCACCGACGGGGTGAGCTTGATGTCAACAGCGGCGGTCTGGTCGGCGACCAGATCCACGGTGAGGCGGGCCGGCTCGTACTTCTCGTGGCGAACCATGATGTTCACCTTGCCCGGCATCATCTCGTAGGTCATGAAGGTGCCGTCCGGGTCGGTGTACAGGCCGGTCAGGTCGCGGCCCGGGAAGGTGACCACGGCGCCCTCCACCGGCTCGAGGGTGTTGGCGTTGAGCACGCGGCCGCGGGCCTTGCCCAGCTTGGGCGCCACCTCGACCTTCTTCTCCACCTCGACGGTCTTCTCGACGATCTTGACCCGCTCGGTGGTATCCACCGCGTAGCCGAGGCCGAAGATGAACTGCCAGGGCACCACGGGGGGGCCGTAGCCGTAGCCGGGGCTGGCCATGCCGACGTCGACGGCCAGGTTGACCAGCAGGCCGGCGATGGGATTGGCCCGCAAGCCGATGGTCATCCAGGCCGTGGTGGTGCCCTCGATGTCCTCGTCCGAGAGCACCGGCGGGTTGCCCTTGGTGAAGCGCGGCGTGTCGAAATCCTCGTCGCTGAGGCCCACGGCGAAGTCGGTGTTCAGCTCCACGATGGGGGTCAGGCCGAAGCCGACCCAGCGGCGCAAGGGCAGGTCGATGCCGAGCTTGAGCTGCAGACGGTTCTTGTTCATGCCGAGGGCGAACTTCTCAACCTGCAGGCTGGCCAGGGAGTAGCTGTTGTCGAAGCTGGCCAGGTTATCCGAGTTGTCCAGCATGTAGCCGAAGTTCAGGTGCACCCGCAGCGGGAAGCTGGCCAGCGGGTCGAGGTCGAGGGTGGAGATGGCGCCGATGTAGAACGACGTGGAGTCGCCATCCGGCGAGACCCCGCCCACGGAGTTGAGGAAGGTGAGGCCGAGGTTGGCGCCGATGCCGAGGTACGGCAGCACGTCGTACTTGCCCTTGAGGCCGAAGGAGAAGTCGCCCAGGGCCAGGATCAGCTCCTGATCCAGCCGGTTCGGCTCCTTGGGCCGCACGTTGGTGTTGGCCGAGCTCTGCACGCCCAGGAAGATTTCGATGTACTGCCAGGGCGTGTAGTTGAGCACCAGGTTCCCCACGAACCGGGTGTTTTCATCCCCGGCCACGAGGAAATCCGATGACTTGAAGAAGGCCGTATACAGCCCAATTCGGAAGCTGTGAGCCCTGCCGATGTCCGTGGAGACGGTGCGGAACAGGCCGTTGAGGCCGCCGATGGTGGGGGCCAGGTCCCCGGGGACTTTCTCCGTGGGCTCCGCGGACTCCTCCTCGGTGGACATCGCCTCCTCGTCGGCGCCGGTTGCCTCGTCGGCGCCTTCCGCCGGAGCCTCCTCGCCGTCAGACGCTGCTGGCGTGGCCGCGGCGGCGTCCTCGACGTCGATATCCATGGTCTCCTCTTCCTGGGCCCATGCATTGGGCGCGAGCAGGAGAATGAGCATGAACGGGGCGAGCAGGTGAGCTGACTTTTTGAGCATCGAAGTATCCCTCCGCTACGGTAGTGGGGAGCTCTGACGGATTGGTCCCGCTGGCCCCTCTTCGGGTGCTACCTGTCGTATATGGTCCGCATTAAACCAGCAAAGAACAGGCGGGTGCAATCCAATATTTCAGCCTACTTCACATCGATCCTGGTCACGAGCCCGTCGGTGGTGCTGACCAGGACTCGTCCGTCTGCCGCCAGGCGCGCGTCCAGCAAATCGCCCCCCAGGTCGCGCAGTCGTTTCCAGGTTCCCGTGGCGCGCTGGACCATCAACACACCACCCGCCGCGGTGAACACCAGGCATCTCCCCCCTGGCAGGGGGATCAGCCGCGTCAGGATTTCTGGCAGGTTGACCTCCAACAGCGGCTCGCCCCCCGGGCCGAGCTCCAGCAGCCTCCCGTCCAGGGTGCCCGCGAGCAGCGATTTCGTGAGGGGATCGAACGCCAGGGCCTGCGCCGGGGCGCGGAGATCTCGCTTCCAGGCTGGCTTGCCCGCTGCGTCCAGGATGTGCAGCTCCCCGCGACCGTCCACCAGCGCCAGCCCGCCGGCTGCCTTCACCGGGCCGGCCATGGCAGCGAGGGGCAAGGTGTGGCTCCAGATCTCGTTGCCGCTCAGATCGACCCCCACCACCTCCTTGCCCAGCGCCGCCGCCACGCCCCCGGGGATCTGGAGCAATGGGCGCGTGACGGATCCCGAGCCGCTATAGAACCAGCGGATCTTGCCTGCAGGAGATATGGCCCAGATCCGGCCCGCCCGGGATCCGAGGAGCACCATCGGCGCCGCGCTGCCATCGCCAGGGGGGACCAGCAAGAGCGGATCGGTCAGGGCGTGCTTGTGCAAGCGCAGCCGGAACTTGATCCGGCCGGCGGACAGGCCCACGAAGTTGCCCCGGTTATCCGGCAGGAAAAGCTCCTGGCCCACGCGGACCATGGCGCCGAGGCGTTCACGGCCCACGGGCACGGTCCACAGCGGCCACCCGTCGGCGCCCACCGCCCGCACCAGGCCATCGGCGCCCGCGGTCACGAAGCCGCCGCCGCTCCACTCGATCACCGGGCCGGTGCGTGCGCTGCCCAGCCTGGCAGCGCTGGCCCCGCCGGCTGGGATCGCGGCGGGAGCGCCTGCGCCGTCCGGCCGGGGAGGGGCGGCGGCGAACACCGAGCCGTCCATCACGCCTGCCACCACGGAGCCGTCCTTGCGCGCCAGCACACCGCCGCGGATCTCGGCGCCGGCGGGGACCCACCAGGCCAGCGCGCCCGTGGCCGCGTCCAGCACGTAGAGGTTGCCGTCGTCGGAGCCGACCGCCACCTGACGCTGGTCGCCCTTGCCCAGGAGCGCGGGCGTTGCGTCCACCTCGTCGGCCGTGCCGAAGCGCCAGCGGAGCTTGCCTTTGGCGTCCACTGCGTAGACAGAGTGGTCACGAGAGCCGAAGTAGACCGTGCCGTCCCTGGCCACCACCGGCGAGCTGGCGATCTGGCCCGAGGTGTGGAAGGTCCACCGCGGGGCGCCACGGTCATCAACGGCGTGCAGCCGCTGGTCGAAGGCGGTGAACCGGATGCTGCCGTCGGGCGCCATGGCGGGGCGTGACCGCACGGCCCCGCCGGTCCGGTAATACCAGCTGATGCGCCCCTGGGGGTCGACGGCGTACAGGTGCCGGTCATCCGAGCCGACATAGATCATGCCGTCGGGCCCGATGCGCGGCGCGGAGTCCACGTCGTCGCCGGTGAGCACCTTCCAGCGCAGCTTGCCCTCGGCGTCCAGGGCGTAGATGCGGCGGTCCCTGGCGCCGAAGTAAGCGGTCCCGTCCCGGGCCAATGTAGGCGACGAGGAGAGTCCCTTGTTGACCGGGAAGCGGTACGCCATCTCGCCGTCTGGTCTCAGCCCATAGAAGCCGCCATCTCCGCAACCGAAGGCCACCTGGCCGGCGCGGCCCATGACGGGCAAGGTGTCCACGTCCTCGCCGCAGTTGTAGCTCCAGGTCACCCGGCCGTCCCGCTCGAGCAGGTAGATCTTGCGCCCGTGGGTGGCGGCCAGGATCTTGCCGCCGCGGCCGGCGGACACGCCCCGGGCCACGGGCCCGGCCAGGTCCTTGCGCCACAGGATGCGTCCCTGGGGGGTGCGGGCAAGCCGCGCCTTGAGCCCGGCGGCCACCTGCCAGCGGCTGCGTGCCCGGGAGGGGAGCGGCAGCACATGAACCCGGCGGTCGGCGCTGCCGAAGACCACCCGGCCGCGCGCCACGGTGGCGGCGCCGCGGATCGGGCCGCCCGTCCCGTGAAGGGCCACGGGCTGGCCGCCGCGCCCGAGGATATACAGGGTGCCCCGGTCGGTGCCGAGGATGACATGGTCCCCGCTGACGGCGGGCGTGCTGGCCACAGGACCGTCCGCGGCCTGCTTCCAGCGGATCTTGCCGGTGGCGTCCAGGGCGAGGATCAGCCCCTCGGTGGTGCCGAAGACCACCCCCCGGCCGAGGCGGGTCACGCCGCCGGGGGCGGGGCCCGGACGGCCGCGCCAGCGCTCGGCGCCGTCGACCACGGACAGGGCGATCACCTCGCCGCCCCGGTTGGCGACCACCAGGATGGCCTCCTTGCCTCGACCTGCAAGGGCCATGGCGCCGGTGATCCCGGCGGGGGAGGGCGGGGGCTCCTTGCCCGCCCTGGGCGGCGGCGCGGCAGGGGCTTCATCCTTCTTTTTGGCAGGAGCGGCCTTGACCTTGACCTTCCATCTCACCTTGCCTTCCCGGTCCAGGGCCACCACCGATCCATCGTCGAAGCCGGTGAAGATCCCGCCGCGGCCGTCCTGGGCAGGCCACGCGCTGGAGGCCTTTACGGGGCCGGGGAAGACCCAGGCCACCGCGCCCCGCTCCACCGCCACCACCCGGCCTCCTGCGGTGACGAAGAACAGCCGGCCCCGGTGCACCGCCGGGGGACCCGCGGCGACCCCGCCCAGATCGACCTTCTGCTCGAGGTCACCGGCGCGATCCAGCAGGTAGAGCTTGCCGTTGCGGTTTGCCATGGCCACCAGTCCGCCAGGACCCAGCTGGACGGGCCAGCCGCAGAAGCCGTCCGAGGCCTTGTAGGCCCAGAGCAGGCGGCCGCCTGCCTCGAAGGCGTAGGCGAACCCGTCCTCGGCGCCCACCACCACGCGGCCGTCTCCCTGGCCCACCAGCGGACGGGCCCAGACGGCAGCGAGGGCCTCGTGGGTCCAGGCATCGCGGCCGGGGGGCGGGGCGGCGGTGGCGGCGGCAGGTATTGCGAGAGCAAG
The DNA here is from genome assembly GCA_964511535.1 of uncultured Myxococcales bacterium. Taxonomy (GTDB): domain Bacteria; phylum Myxococcota_A; class Polyangia; family CAZCFB01; genus CAZCFB01. The sequence goes on from CAZEFW010000036.1 coordinate 6,424, forward strand.
GATTAGCGAGAGGGAGATGAGCCTGGGCATGGTGAGGATCAATGTAACAAGGGGGGAGGGACAAAAGAATGCCAGATTGCCAGAACGCCGGAATGCCACAATTCCAGAATGCAATGGGAGTTATTTTACATAATATGGATTATGTAAAATAACTCAGTCTGCGGTTGCGCAGCCTGGCGGTCGCGGGCTACACCGAGGCCATGTTTTCTCTGTTCAGGACCTACGACATCGACTCGCTGGAGAACCGCGATGAGGCGCTGCTGGAGCGAGTGGCGGCGCTGTTTCACCGGGTCCTCACCGGCTACTTCCGGGCGCAGGTGAGGGGGCTGGAGCGGATCCCGCCAGGGGCAGGGCTCTACGTGGGCAACCACAGCGGCGGCATCATGACGCCCGACTCCTTCGTCTTCGGCGCCGAGCTGTGGGACGCGCACGGGGTCGAGTACCTGCCGTACGGGCTGGGCCACGAGTTCGCCATCAGCGCGCCCTTGCTGCACCAGATCATCGTGCCCCTGGGCGCGGTGCGGGCCTCCCATGAGAACGCCGACCGGCTGTTCGCGCGGGGCCACAAGGTGATCGTCTACCCGGGCGGGGACATCGACTCCATGAGGCCGTCCAGGCGCCGGCACGAGCTGGTCTTCGGCGGCCGCACCGGCTACATCAGGGCCGCCCTTCGCAACGACGTGCCGGTCATCCCGGTGGTCTCGGCCGGCGGCCACGACACCCTCTACATCATCGACGACATGCGCTGGATGGTGGAGAAGATCGGCCTCGACCGGATGCCGATCCGGACCCATGTCTGGCCCCTGACCCTGAGCATCCCCTGGGGGCTGACCCTCGGCCCGCCGCCCATCTACCTCCCGTGGCCGGCGCGAATCATCCAGGAGGTGCTCGCGCCCATCACCTTCGACCGCAGCGGGGAAGAGGCCGCCGCCGACCCGGCGTACGTGCGGGCCTGCGCCGACGAGGTGGAGGGGCAGATGCAGGCGACGCTGACCCGCCTGGGCGCCGAGGTGGACTCGGCCTGACAGCATCGCCCCCGGAGGGGCGGCAGGTCATTTGCGCGCCGCGCAGCGATGCCTGCCGGGCGCGAGGCGCCTGGTCGGCAGGCCGTTGAGCCACATCACCGGCACGTCCCGCCACACCTGCCGCATCAGGTCGCAGTAGCTCAGATCGAAGGTGCTCAGGTGCAGGGTGAGGTGGTCGCCCAGCTCGGTGGCCGCCACGAGCTTGCCGCCGGCCACCGCGATGTGTCGCACCGCCCCGTGCAGGCGCGAGCCGCGCAGCCGCGCGCCGTTTTCCAGGCTCCAGATGCCGATCTGGCCGTTGGCGAAGCCTGCCACCAGGGTGCCGCCCGGGCCCGGAACGATGCGCACCACCGGGCTGGCGGGCACGTCCTCGAAGCTGATGGCCTCGCCACCCTCCCGGACACCGTCGGCGCTGCGCTCCAGCTCCATGTTCCCGTCGCGGTAGCCCACCACCAGGCCAGGGCTGGCCAGCGAGACCGCGGTGACCCCCGGCCCCGTGTTCCAGGTCCTGCCCTTGCGGCCCTCGGCGTCGAAGGCCGCCACGCCGTTCTCTCCCACCACCAGGATCCCGCGCGCCTGCCACACCAGGGCCCGCGTATCCTTGGCGAGGGTCTTGACCTGCCCCTTGCCGTCCACCAGCTGGGCCAGCCCGCTGGCCAGCACGAGGCACCCGCCGCCGGTGGCCTGCACGCTGGTCACCGCGCCCAGGGCGACCTTGAACCGCCGCCGGTCCGCGGTCATGTCCCACAGCTCCAGGGCCCCGCTCCGGTCCACCACGCAGAGGGACTTTCCGTCCTCGGACTGGCTCGCCCGCGCCGCAATGGACTCCACCGCAGCGGACCACGCCGCCCGCTGCACGGTCACGCCCTCCTTGCCGGTGGCCAGGTCCACCCAGCCGTTATGGCTGCGCAGCAGGGCGGGGGAGGTGAGCAGCACGTCCGATCGCCAGTACGCCGTGGCGTTGGCCGCGTCCCACAGCCGCACGGTGGCGTCATCGCCGCAGCTGGCCAGGTAGCGGCCATCACGGGAGAAGGCCACCGTGTTGACCTCCGAGTGGTGGCCCGGCAACAGCCGGGCATTGGACCGCCCGTCAGCGGCCACCATCGACACCATGCGATCCGACCACGCCACGGCCACGCGGTCGCTGCCGGGGGACATGGCCACGCGGTAGGCCCGCGCGCCGGATCGCTGCTGCAGCACCCTGGAGGTCCCGGCCGCAATGTCCCAGCGCCTCACGGTGCCGTCGATGCCGGCGCTCACCAGGGGGCCGCTGGCGCCGCCGAAGGCGATGCCGTTCGCGCTGCCGCGATGCCCTGTCAGGACGCCAGCCTCGGCGCCGTCGGGCAGGCGCCACAGCCGGATCACCCCGGCGCGATCGGCCGAGGCCAGCAGCTTGCCGTCGCCGCTGAAGGCCAGATCTTTGATCCGGTCCCGGTGCCCGGTGATGGTCTTCGACAGGGCCATGCGCGCCACGTCCCACAGCCGGATCAGCGTGTCGCCGCTGCCCGTGGCCAGGGTCTTGCCATCCGGGCTGAACCGCACCGCCTGCATGTGGCTGCGCACGCCGCCCAGGATCCGCCCCTCGCCGCCCCGGCCCAGGTACCAGAGGCGCACGGTGCGGTCGAAGCTGGCCGACGCCAGCACCTTGCCGTCGGGGCTGAAGTCCACCATCCGGACCCGGCCCTTGTGCCCCCGGAGCACCTGGAGTTCCCGGCCGGTTCGCCGGTCCCAGATGCGGATCGTCCCGTCCCAGTCCGAGCTGGCCAGCACGCTGCCGTCCGGGCTGAACACCAGGCCATAGACCGGGCCGCTGTGGCCGCGATCGGGGTGCGCGGCGTGGGAGGCGCCCACCCGCCACAAGCGCACGGTGCGGTCGCGGCTGCCGGAGACGATGAACTTGCCGTCGGGGCTGAACGCCAGCCCGCTGACCCGCGTGCGGTGACCGCGGAACGCCTTGAGGCGGCGGCCGCTCGCCCGGTCCCACAGGTGCAGCACCTTGCCGTAGCCGGCCGCGGCCACCACGGCGCCGTCGGGGCTGAACTTGACCACCATCAGCGGATCCCGCGCGCCGCTCAGCACGCGGATGAGCTTGCCTGTCGCCGGGCTCCACAGCCTCACCGTTCGATCGAAGCTGGAGCTGGCCAGCACGCCGCCGTCCGGGCTGAAGTGGACCCCATAGACCAGGCCTTCGTGGCCCGACAGCACCCGCGGCGCCCCGGGGGACGCGCCCGTCGCCCACAGGCGCACCTTGCCGTCCTCGCAGGCGGCCACCAGCTGCTTGCCGTCGGGGCTGAACGCCACCTGGTAGGCGCTCACCTGTCCCCCCGGCGGCACCTTGCCGGTCCCGGGCGAGGAGAGGTCCCACAGGCGCACCGCGCGATCCATGCCCCCCGACGCGAGCCACCGGCCGTCAGGGGAGAAGGCCAGGCCGTGGACTGCGTTGGCGTGGCCCCGCAGGGGCAGGCTCGCCTGCTTGTTGAGATCCCTGACGAAGATGTCTCCCGACCAGGTCCCGATGGCCAGGCGCTCGCCGTCCGGGGCGAAGGCCACGCTCAGGATCTGATCCCAGTCCCCACGCACGGTGGAGAGGGTCTCGCGGGTCACGGGGTCCAGCAGGTAGATCACCTTGTCCTGGCCAACCGCGGCGATGCGCTTGCCGTCCGGCGCGTAGGCCACGCCGAAGATCACGCCGCCCATTGTCTTGCGCCACACCAGCGGGTCCTTGCCCAGGCGCCACCACAGCACCCTGGACAGGGCCGAGTCCCGGGTCTGGAGCGCGCCCCGCAGCTTGGCCCGGGCCTCGAACAGATCGCCCCGCATCAGCGCCGCGCGGGCCCCCTCGCGCTGAGCCTCGGCCAGCTGCTTGCGCGCCTCCTCTCGCTGGGTGTCCGCCTGGTTGCGCTGGTGCAGCAGCACCAGCATCACCACCACCGCGGCCAGGGCGCCGGCCGCCACCAGCCAGCGCCGCCGCTTCACCCGCCCCAGCTCCTGACGCCGGCCAGCATCCAGGAACTTTTGCACCGGCTCGGGCACCGGCGCCTCGCAGCGACCGAGGGCGCGGCGGGCCTCGGCCAGCGCGTCACCGCGCCACACCTCCTCCTGCCGATGCCCCCGGCGGGACCAGAGCCGCGCCGCCTGCTCCACCTCCTCGAGGAAGGCGATGTCCTCCCGGCTGCGCTCCACCCAGCGCGACAGGCGCCCCCAGGTGTAGATCAGGGACTCGTGAACCAGCTCCACCTCGGTGGCGTCGTCCTCGCCGCGGTGGCTCTTGCGCACCGAGATGAGCCGCGCCTGCACCAGCCGGTCCAGCAGCTCCTCCGCCCCGGACGGCAGCCCCTCCAGGAGCTCGGCCCAGGAGAGCACCCGGCGGGTGCCCTGGGGCGTGACCAGCCGCAGCAGGATGTCGCGCACCGCGGCCACGTCCCGGGCGGGCAGCGCCTCCAGAACGCCGTCGGCGTGACGGGCCAGGGCCCCGGCCACTCCGCCCAGCTCCTCGTAGGCCGCCCGGGTCAGCAGCTTGCGCCCCTGGTCCCGGCGGTCCCACAGCATGCGCGCGGTGAACTGCAGCAGCGGCAGCGAGGCCTGCTCCTGTCCGGCGGCGCGGATCATCTCCTGCACCAGGGCGGCGTCCTCGTAGTCGTAGCCCAGATCCTGAACCGGCCCGGTCAGGATCCGCTCCAGGTTATCCGGCTCGGGCGTGCGCATCAGGGTCACGCGCCCCAGGGCGGCCCGCACCGAGCCCCCGCCCGACACGCGGCTGAGGAAGTCCTCGCGCAGGGTGAAGATCACCCGGTTCGGCCCGTGAGGATCGTCCGCCGCCGCGCAGACGGCCTCCATGAAGGGCCGGCGCACCGAGGTATCCTCGGTCAGCGTGTACAGCTCCTCCAGCTGATCGACGAACAGCAGCACCCGGCAGCGCAGCTTGCCGGCGAGGCGGTCCAGGAGCACGGTCAGGTAGCCCGGATATGATCTGAGCTGCTCCTCGAGGCCCTCGCGGGGCTCTGGGGCGGGCGCCACCGGCGTCAGCTCGTCGGTGGTGGGCGCCTGAACCGTGGGCAGCAGGGCAGAGCTGTCCTCGCCTGCCAGGGTCATCATCTCCTTGACGGCCGCGGCCAGGGCACGAAACGGCCGCTTCCCGGGGCGCAGGGCGAGGACCCGGCAGGATCCTTGCTCTCGCAGCCGCGGGATCACCCCCGCCTGGACAAAGGAGCTCTTGCCGGCCCCGGACGGGCCCACCACCGGCAACACCGGCTCCTGCCGCATGCGCTCGAGGAACCGGTCCAGCTCCTCCTCCCGTCCCTGGAACACCGCCGCGTGCTTCTCACCGAACGGCACCAGCCCGGGGAACGGGGGCAGATCTGCCGGGGTCTCGGCGCGGCCCCTGGAGAGCACCTCCGCCAGGCCGCTGGCCATCGCCCGGGCGGCGGGACGCCTGGCAGGGTCCTTGTGCATGGCGTTGGCCACCAGGTCCACGAGGTCCTGCGGGACGCCCTCGATCCCCTCCAGCCGCGGCGAGGGCTCCTCCGAGACCACGCGGGCGCCCAGCTCGAGCATGGTCTCGCCCAGGAACGGTCGCCGCCCTGCGAGCAGCTCGAACAACATCACCCCCAGGGCCCAGACGTCGGTGGCGGCGGTGCACTGGCTGCCGCGCCACTGCTCCGGGGCCATGTACGGTGGCGTGCCCTGGGGCGCGCGCCGCGGCTCTTTCTGCGCCTGGATGGTGTCAGCCGACGTGGGCAGCCCCACCAGGGTACGGGGCAGGGTGGAGGCCTGGATGTCCGGCGGCTTGGCCACCTCGGCCAGGCCGAAGTCCACCACCCGCAGCCGGCCGTCGGCAGGGATGATGACGTTCTCCGGCTTCAGATCCCGGTGCAGCACCTCGTGGTCGTGCGCCTCAACCAGCGCCTCCGCCACGGCGCTGACCACTCGCAAGGTCTCCCTCAGGCCCATGCCGGGGCCGGCCATGCGCGCCCGCAGGTTCTGGCCGTCCAGGTACTCCAGGGCCAGGTAGGGGCGGCCGTCGTGCAGCCCCACGGCGTACACCGTCACGATGTGGGGGTGGCTGAAGCGCGCGGTGGTGCGCGCCTCGAACAGGAACCGCTTGACCGCCTCCTGCGAGCCGCGCGCGGCGGAACGCACCACCTTGAGCGCCACCTTGCGGCCGAGCCGCGTGTCCCTGGCGAGGTACACGTCGCCCATGCCGCCCTGGCCCACCAGCCGGACCACGCGAAAGTGATCCACCATCTCCTCGGCCTGGAAGAGGGGCCCACCTCTTTCATCGGACGACATTTGGCTCAACAGTCCTGACAACCGGGACGGCTGTCAACCTTGGAAGGCCTCTCTCCGCACCCGGGGCGCCCACTTTCAAGTTGCCACCGGGGCAGGAGTCCGGTGAAATAGCGTCCGCCCCGCAAACCAGGAGACCCATAGACATGTGCCACCACCAGGATGGGGAGATCATCGTCCCCAGGTTGACCGAAGACACCTGGCAGCAGCTCTGCCATGGCCAGCACAGGGACGCCGGGTGCTGGTCCCACGGCCCCAACCGGCTCTGGCTGGTGCTGGAGAGCGCCGACGACAGCCCGGAGTGGGCGGTCAGGGTGCAGCCCCCTGGTGAGGACCCGGAGGACGGCCCATCGCCGTACCCGATGCCGCCTGCCCACTGGCACCGCATCGGCGGCGGGGACCCGGACTTCGGCGAGAACAGGATCATCCGGCCCGACAGCCACAAGGCGTTTCAGATCATCGCGGTGAAGATCGGCGACCAGCGCTGGGCTCACTGCCAGGAGATCGGGTAGGGAGGCGTCTACTTTGGACCGGAGCGGGTCGGGCCGCAGGCGGCCATCGGATGTGGACATGCTGGAGGAGGCCTACCGCGGTCTGCGGGAGGCGCTCGTCAGCGGCGACCTCGCCCTGTCCGAGGAGGAGGGCGACAAGCTCGCCGACCTGCTCGAGGCCCAGGGCGCGGGCACCCTCGAGGGGGTTACCGCGGCCGAGGCGCACACCGTGGCCCTCGGGCGCGTGGTCAGCGGCATCCAGCTCATCATCGACGGCGACAGCAGCAAGGGCATCGCCAAGCTGCTGCGCGTCACCGACGACATGGTGGTGCACGCCTCGCTCCGCTGGGCTGCGCTGATCTGGATCACCTGGGCCGCCAAGGAGCTGGGCGCCGCGCCGCTGGCCATGGAGACCTCCACCACGGCCATGGACATGGCGCGCACCATGGACATGCGCACCTCGGCCACCACCCTGGTGATGCTGGGCGAGGTGGAGGCCCTCAACGGCGACCCCGAGCAGGCCCTGGAGCACCTGGTGCAGGCCAAGGAGATGTACGAGACCCTGGCCGACCCGCTGGGGCAGGCCTCGGCGCTGCTGAGCCAGGCGCGGCTGCTGGAGGAGGGCGGGCGGGACGGGTTCGCCACCGCCAAGGCGGACGAGGCCATGGAGATCGCGCCGGAGTGGCCCGCGCCCGCCGTCTTCCTGGCGCAGATGGCCCTGCGCCAGGGTGATCTGCCCCTGGCCAGGGATCTGCTCGAGGGATCCCAGGACGCCGAGGACGCCTCGTGGGACCCGGAGCTGCGCCGCGAGCTGGAGCTGGTGTCGCTGGTTGAGTCGGGGCAGGTGCCGCACTGGGTGGTGGCTCGCTACATCGAGCTGCGGGACGCGCCGCCGAGCAACGACGCGGCCAACGAGCTGGAGCGGCTCATGCTCTACTCTCCCAGCTTTTTGCAGCTTCGCGACGCCCTGGCGTGGAAGCTGCTGAAGCTGGGACGAACCGACGAGGCGTTGATCAACTTCGAGGTGCTCAGCCGGCGGGAGATCCCCGAGGACATGCGCTCCTCTGTGCTGGCCGGCATGGGCCTGCTGGCGAGCCTGAGCCAGCGGCACCGTGAGGCGGGCGCCCGCACCCAGGCAGCGGTGGAGGCGGTGCCCAGCGAGCTGCGCGAGGCGCTGCGCAGCAACACCCGCGAGGAGATGGCAGACGAGGACACCGCCAACCTGCGCCGGTCCACCTCCTCCGGGCAGAGCTCGGCGCACTTCAGCTCTTACCCGAACGCCCAGGACACGCCCTCGGTGGGCAACAAGAAGCACCCCCACGCCAAGGACGTGCAGCAGCTCATCGCGCGCAAGGCGATCTACTCGGGCGACCTGAGCGTCTTCCCCACGGTGGAGGTGCTCATCATGCTCTGTCGCAGCCGCCGGACCGGCACCCTCGTGCTGAGCGGCTCCTCCGGCATCGGGGCGATCTTCCTGCGCCAGGGGCTGGTCACCGGGGCGGCGTCACCGGAGAACCCGAACATCGGGCAGATCCTGCTGGCGCACGGGCTGGTGGAGGAGTTCGACCTGAAGGAGGCGAGCGCCACCCAGGCCGGCAGCGGCGCCAACAAGCTGCTGGGCGAGATCTTGCTGGCCAGAGGGCTGGTGACGCGCGAGGACCTGCGCGAAGCGCTGCTGCTGCAGCTGGTGCGGGGAGTGGGGGACCTGCTGGAATGGGACAGCGGGACCTTCGCATTTTCGCCAGAGGTGGTGGGCGGCGCCCCCGTGGCGGAGGTGGAGATCGAGATGGAGCTGGCCGTCGTGCTGCGCCAGCTGGAGGAGGGCGAGCAGGAGCAGCCCTGAGGTCACGCGCCGATTTTTGCTTTTTACTTTCTGGTTTTTGAACTATTCAATCCTCCGTGCCCCCGGTACCTGACAGCGCCCCCACTGCGGACTACTCGTCCGGACAGTCAGCCCTGACCCGGCGCGGCCTGGCGCTGCTACTGCCGGTGCTGGCCCTGGGGACCGGTACCATCGGACCCGCCCTGGTGGACGGCATCAAGCTCTGGGTGCGAGAGCCGGCGCTGATCTGGTACCACAAGCTGCACGCGGCGGTGTTCATCTTCGGGCTGCTCTCCATGCTCGGCGTGGTGGCAGGGCTGGGCGCCGGGCTGCTGTTCCTGGTGCTGGTGCGGCGGCGCGACCCGGCCAGGGCGGCGGCGAAGTGGGGCGGGGCGGTCCTGGGGGCGCTGCGTCGGGGCGCCCGGGATCCCATGGCAGCGGCCACGCTGTACAGCGCGCTCATCGGGCTGGCGCTGTTCATCGCCGGTGGCTACAAGCTGAACCACCTGTTCTTCAACAGCTTCAAGAACCTGCACCTGGCGGCGCTGCTGCTGGCTTGCCTCACCCCAGTGCTGGCGGTGGTGGTCCTGCTGCTGACCCTCTGCCTGAAGGTGGGCGTGGAGCAGCTGATGAGGGGCCTGGCGCGCGTGCCGGTGCTCCGGCTGCTGGCCACCCTGGGCGGCGCGGCGAGCTTCATCCTGCTGGGCCTGGCCGGCGGGGTGGCTCTGCTGATGCTCCGCTTCGCTCCCATCGTCCGGATCATCGACTGGCGCCCCCTGAGCTACCCGAGCCTCACCGTGGGCGTCGGGGCCGCGGTGCTGGCGCTGGTGCTCTGGTCGCGCCACCGCCGCCTGTCGCGCGGCCAGGTGCGCGCGGGCACGGCGCGGCGGGCGGCCCTGCTGCTCTGGATCGGCCTGCTGGTGGGGTCCTGGGTGCACTGCTTCGCCATGCTCGGAGACCACGCGCTGGTGCGCACCGCGCTGCTGCGCCGGGCCTACGGCGGGGCCAGGGCCTTCGATCTGCTCTCCTGGGGGCTCGACTTCGACCGGGACGGCTACCTCTCCTTCTTCGGCGGCGGGGACTGCGCGCCGTTCAACCCCGGGGTTCACCCGGGGGCCATGGAGATCCCGGGCAACGGCGTGGACGACAACTGCTTCGGCGGCGACCTGACCAACAAGCACCTGGCCGCGCCCGAGCGCCGCTTCGACCACCCGCTCCCCGCGGCCGTGGCGGCCAAGAAGCTCAGCATCCTGTTCATCACCATGGACGGGCTGCGGGCCGACCACCTCGGGTCATACGGCTACGCCCGCGACACCTCGCCCAACCTCGACGCCCTGGCAGCGAAGGGCACGGTGTTCGAGCGGGCCTACGCTCAGGCGCCCTCCACGCGCTACTCCATCCCGAGCTTCCACACCTCGCGCTACTCGTCGCAGGTGCCCCGGGACGCCACCCTGGAGATCCCGCGGCCGATCCGTCCCGAGGCCAACCTGATGGCCGAGATCTTCAAGGAGGCGGGGTACAACACCGGCGCCGTGCTGAGCTACATGGTGTTCAACCGCACCTGGAAGATGGACCAGGGCTACGACTTCTACGACAACAGCCAGGCGACCTATTACGTCGGCAAGGGGAGCCCGGCGTGGGACAAGGAGCAGCCCTACGTGCTGCCCAAGGTGGCCAAGGAGTTCCTCGACCGGAACAAGGGGGACAAGCCGTTCTTCCTCTGGACCCACTTCTTCGAGCCGCACCCGCCCTACGTGCACCGCACCAAGCCGAAGGACTTCGGCACCGACGAGGTCTCGGTCTACGACGCCGAGCTCGCTTACGGCGACGAGCGCGTGGGTGAGCTGCTGGACCACCTGGCGGCCCACCCGGCGGCGGACCGCACGGTGGTGGTGGTGTCGGCAGACCACGGCCGCGGGCTGGGCGAGCACGGCCTGGCCACCCACGGCTACGACCTGTTCGCCGAGAACCTGCACGTGCCGCTGATCATCTACGTGCCCGGCCTGCAGCCGCGGCGCATCAAGCACCCGGTGGCGCTGCTGGACATCCTGCCCACCATGGTGAACCTGGCCGGCATCAAGCAGAAGTTCAACTTCGAAGGGCAGTCGCTGGTGCCCCAGCTCACCGAGGGGGTGGAGCCGCCGCCGGACCGGCCCATCTTCTCGGAGGTGCAGGTCGGCTTCCAGAACAGCCACGTCATCAACGCGGTGACCACCCGGGACTACAAGCTGATCTACGACGTGACCTACAACACCTTCCAGCTGTTCGACCTGCGCACCGACCCCACCGAGCAGAAGAACATCTCGGACCAGGCGCCGGCGGAGCTCAAGCGCATCAAGGGGCTGCTGTACAAGGTGATGGAGCGGGCGACCCTGCCCAACATCAAGGAGCAGATCCGCAGCGCCATCGTCAAGCAGGCGCCGCCCACCCCCGGGGTGACCAAGGTCAACTTCGGCAAACAGATCCAGTTCCTCGGCTACGAGGTGCACCCCGAGCGCCCGGGCGCCGGGCAGATCATCTACGTCACCTGGTACATCAAGGCGCTCACGCGCGTGGACAAGGACTACAAGTTCATCGTCCAGCTCAAGGGCAAGAACGGGATCTTCTTCGACGCCAAGCATGTGCCGGTCAACGGCCTGTACCCGGCCACCAAGTGGGTCCCGGGCGAGATCATCGCGGACCGGCAGCACATGCGGCTGCCCCATGTCCCCCAGGAGTACGAGGTCTGGATCGGGTTCGGCCTCGGACACGACACCCTGCCCACCGTGGAGAAGATGGAGATGGTCAACACCGCGGTGAAGGTGGGCACCCTCACCACCCACTGAGCCATGGCTGCGAGCGTACAGCGCTGGGCCGCGCGCCTCCTGTTCCCCGCCGCCATGGTGCTGCTGTACACGTACAACTTCCCCTACTTCTACGGGATCCACAGCGCCAACGAGCTGCCACGCATCTACCAGTCCATGGCCATCGTGGATCGGGGCGCGCTGAACATCGACCCGGAGATGCGGCGCTTCCAGGGCACGCCAGATACGGCCGGGTACAAGGGCAAGCTGTACCCGAACAAGGCGCCAGGCATGAGCCTGCTCACGGTGCCGGTCTACTGGATCCAGAAGCAGGCCAACGGGGGCGAGACCCCGCAGCTGATCCGGATGTTCTTCTGGTTCCGGCTGTTCGGCTCGATCCTGCCGTCGCTGCTGTTCCTGCTGCTGATGTGGCGCTTCCTGGGGCGGCTGGTGGAGCACCACGGCACCCGGCGGTTGCTGCTGGGGGCCTACGCCCTGGGCTCCATGGCCCTGACCTACGGCACGCTGCTCATCGCGCACCAGTTGTCGGGGCTGCTCATGGCCACCGCTTACATCCTGCTCTTCTTCCACGGGCGGGACGGCCCGGAGCAGGGCAGGGGGGCTGCGGTCTGGCGGCCCATTTTGGCGGGGTTGGCCGCGGGAGCCGGCGTGCTGGTGGACTACCAGGTGGCCTTCATCGGGCCGCCGCTGTTCATCTACGCCCTGGTTACGGGTCGCCCGCGGTGGCGCACGGGGCTGCTCTACGCCCTGGGCTGCGCGCCGCCGCTGCTCTGCTTGCTCGGCTACCACTGGGTCGCCTTCGACAGCCCCTTCCGCACCGGCTACCACCTGGTGACCAACCCCGTGTTCCAGGAGTGGCACCAGGAGGGCTTCCTCGGCATGAGCAAGTTCAAGCCTGTGGCGTTCTGGGGGTCGTTCTTCCGGGCGGACAACGGGCTGTTCTACTTCTCGCCTTACCTGCTGCTGGCCTTCCCGGGCATCGCGCTGATGCTGCGGCGGCGGCAGTGGCGCGCGGACGGGGTGCTCTGCCTGGCGCTGATCCTGTTCTTCGGCTACTTCGTCTCGTCGCTCACGTTCTGGCGCAGCGGCTGGGCGGTGGGGCCGCGCTACATCACCTGCTCGCTGCCGTTCTACATCGTGCCGGTGGCGCTGCTCATGGCGCGGCTGGAGCGCGCGGCGTGGGGCTGGCGGGTGGTGCCGTACGGGCTGATGGCGCTGGCGATGCTGCTCTACTGCACGGCCAACGCCACCTTCCCGCACTACCCGGAGAACTTCTCCAACCCGTGGTTCGACGTGACGCTCCGCTTCGGCCTGGCCGGCTACTTGCCGTACAACCTGGGCTGGCGGGTGGGGCTCAAGGGGCTCGTCTCGGCGCTGCCGTTCCTGGCGGTGCTCGCGGCCCTGTTGCTCTGGCTGCTGTTTGGCGGGCCGGGGGGCGGCCGGGCGCGCGCCGGGGTGGGGGCGTGGGCGCTGTGCGTGGTGGCCGCGGTGCTGCTGGCCTACTATGTCCAGCTCGGCCACCGCCGCATGCCAGTGCCGGTGGCGTTCCTGCCCTGGATGGAGCGGATCTGGGAGCCGAGGCACGAGGGGATGGATATCGAGTTGCTGCTCCCCGCCGGCGATCCGGTGACGGCGGGGTTGAAGCCACGGAGGCCGTGGTGGTGATATGGTTATGGGGACCTGGATCATGAGACGAATTGCCACATGGCTGACCCTGGCGCTGATGGCCGGCGGATGCAGCTTCGACACCTCTGGAGCGGCGCTTCAGGGATCTGCGCCGCCGCCGGGGAAGGACGGCGGCGGCAAGGATGGGGGCGGCCCTGGCACGGACAAGCGGGTCAAGCCGGAGGACATCGGCCCGCGCCCGGACAAGGGCGGCGGCAAGAAGGACCAGAAGCTGCCCGCGGACAGCGGCGGCAAGCCGGACAAGGGCCCGTGCGGCGGCAAGACCCACAAGTGCAAGGACACGGTGCAGAGCCAGATCTGCAAGAACGGCGCCTGGGCCCCGTACCGCAAGTGCCCCATGGGCTGCAACATCGCCAAGGGCAAGTGCAACAACTTCAACGCGCTCAACGGCGGGGGCGCGCACCTGAACACGGTGAGCGGCAAGTTCGTGGTCAACGGCCTGATCATGCTGGACACCACCACAGGTAAGTTCACCCCTGACCAGACCGGCGCCAAGGTGACGCTGGTCAAGTCGGGGGGCGTGATGGTGATGGCGGTGGGGCAGCTGGAGATCACGCCGGCCGGCACCCTCAGGGTGATGGGCGACCTGCCGCTGCTGGTGGTGGCCAGCGACAAGATCGTTATCAACGGCCTGCTCGACGTTTCAGCCGACGGCATCGTCCCGGGGCCGGGCGGCGCCAAGGGCGGCGGCAAGGGCGGCGACGGCGGCGGCTGCGGCGGCGGGATCAAGGGAAAGAAGGATCACTTCGGCGGCGCGGGCGGGAGCTACGGCGGCCAGGGTGGATCCGGCAGCTCAAAGGGCAAGGCCCCGTGCGGCAAGCCGTGCCCGACCCCGCTCACAGGGGGCAGCGGCGGCGGCGACGGTGAGGGCAACCTCGGCTTCGGCGGCGCAGGCGGGGGCGCGCTGCAGCTCACGGCCTGGACCAGCATCACCATCTCCGGCAAGGTCAACGCCGGCGGCGGGGGCGGCCACAAGGGCGGATCACCCGACATCTTCGGGGAGCACACTGGCGCGGGCGGAGGCGGCGGAAGCGGCGGCGCGGTGATCATGGAGGCGCCCCAGGTGACCGTGGACGGCGTCGTGGCAGCCAACGGCGGCGGCGGCGCCGGCGCTGGCAGCGTGCTGGCTGGGCCGGGCGGCAAGGGCGGCGACGGGCAGGCCACGCTCTCGGCGGCCAGCGGCGGCAAGGGCGCGGTGCCCATCGTCTCGGGCGACGGCGGGAAGGGGTCGTCGCAGCTGACCATCGACGGCGGTGGCGGCGATTCGGGCTTGAGCGGCCTCTACTTCAGCGGCGGCGGGGGCGGCGCCGCTGGCCGGATCTGCGTGCGCACCAAGACGGGCAACTTCGGCGGCAAGGGCGCCACCAGCCCGAGCACCGGCGGCAAGGCCGGGGCGCAGGAGACGCTCAAGACAGTCGCGCCGTAGCGGCGGCGTCCCGCCGCCGAATGACAAAACGACGAAACGACGAAACGACGAAATTCCAGCGCGATGCCTGCGCCTGATAAAATGTCAATAAGGGGGGTCAGACCCCACCACTTGACATTTTAGCTACTTGGTTTTCCAGGCGGTGCAGGAAGTGAAGAACGGCGCGGCGGTGGAGTTCTCGTTTACCGCCTTGCAGAAGCGGCCGCATACCTCGCTCTTGGTGGCGCCCTTGCAGCAGACGTTGATGACGTCGGCGATGACCAGCGCCGCCATGAGGCCGGTGCCGCAGGTCTGCTTGGCCGCCTCGGTCTTGTAGCAGGCGAGCATGGTGGTGTCCGCGGCGCCGCCCTTGGCCGCGTCGGCCTCGCAGTTGGTGATGCAGCCGCCGCAGTCGCCGAAGTTCTTCCCCGAGAAGCCGATCTTCGGCAGCTGGGTGCTCAGGATCGGCGCCACGGAGCCGTTCTCCACCACGCAGTCGCCCAGGGACTGGCAGTAGACCTGACAGTCGTCGAGCTTGTTCTTGGTGCAGGTCACCGTCACCTTGGGCACGTACTTGGCCGCGTCCTCGCTGCAGGTGATCTTGCTGCCGGTGGCCGGGGTCTTGATCTTCCAGTGGGGGTTCTGGGACAGGCCCTTGGGGTTGGCTGTGAGGAAGTTGAGCATCACGTCGTGCACCCCGGAGAGCCACTTGTGCCCCAGGTTGTCGCCCTTGCAGTGCACCTGGTTCACCTTGGCCGCGTCCTCGTACGCCTTGGACGCGATGGCCGCCTGCTGGGCGAAGTTGATCTTCGGCACCTGCTTGCCGCCGCTGGAGCCGCTGTACTCGTCGTTGTCGCCGCCCCAGGTCACCATCACCGCCATGTTGGTCAGCGCGGTGGGATTGGCGGGGGTGGTCAGGTCGTAGACCCCCGAGCCCACGACGCCGCCGGCCAGGATGCTGTGGCGCTCGCGCAGCACCCGGTTGGACATGATGCCGCCGGCGGACAGCCCGCTGACGAAGACCCGGTTGGCGTCCACCTCGAGGTGGCCGGCCACGCAGTCCACCAGCTTGTCGAAGAAGAGCAGGTCCTTGTTCTTGCGCGCCTCATCGCCCTTGTTGCGCATGGCGTCCCACTCGGGCCACACCGTGCCGTTCATCTCCCCCTGGGGGCCGGCCACGATCCAGCCGTTCTTCACCAGCAGGTCCTTCCACGACTTGCGCCCACCGTCGATCTCCCCGGCCGAGCCGCCGGTGCCGTGGAAGTAGATCATGAACGGGCGCGGGCCGGCGAACTTGGTCTTGTCAGGCAGGTGCAGGTTGAAGGTGCGTTTCTGCGCCTCAACCTCGAAGCCGCTGTTCTTGCCCTCCACCGGGGCGGTGGTGGCGAACGCGCCGGGGCAGACCTTGGCCTTGTCCTTCACCAGCTTCTTGGGAGCCAGGTAGCCATCTGGCGATCCGGCGCCCATGTCGCTGGCCGCCCCGTCCTTCTGGGTCATGGCTCCGTCCACCGTGCCAGCCACGTCGTCATCGCTGCACGCGAGGGTCAACAGAGATGCACCAACAAAACAACAAACAAGTTCCCGTCTCATCTGTCCGCTCCCAAAGATATAAAAAGGTTTTGCCCCTTATTTGCACGCTCCAACCCCATTTGGCAAGGCAGGCCCTTGGCAGCTAGAGTCATACCCATGTGCAGCCAGGCCAACCCGCGTCGCACCATGACGACACGATCATTTTTTGTTTCTTGTTTTTTGTTCCTTGTTTTTTGTTCCTGCTCGCAAGAGCAGGCCTCCCCCCCACCCGCCGATGCGTCCGCGGCTGCCGACACCATCGCCGACGCCGCTCCCGACGCCACGAAGACCACCATCAAGCTCCCCGGCGACTGCGCCCCCGGCAAGTTCCCCCGCCTGGTGATGTGCCCCGGCGAGGTGGCCACCGCACGCGCCCGCAGGGCCACAGCGCCCTACGACAAGATGATGGCGAGGGTGCGGACCGAGGCCAAGAAGGCCCTGGCCACCCCAGGCAGCAAGTACGACAAGGACACCGAAGCCAAGAACGCCCGCCTGGCCAAGTACGCCGGGCTCGTGGCGCTGCTGGATCAGGACAAGGCGGCCGCCGCCACCGCCATCGACGCAATCTCCCGGCTGCAGGCCACCTGGAAGTTCGGCCTCGGCCTCGGCTCCACCGACCTGTTCATCCGCATCGTGGGCCACCTGCAGGAGGCCCTGGAAGGATTCGACATGGTCATGGCAAGCGGGTACGCCACCGCCGCCCAGCGCGCCAGCATGGAGAAGGCCCTGGGGGACGTGGCTGCCAGGGTCTACGACATGTGGATCGTCGGCCCGGGCAAGTACCTGATCATCTACTGCCAGAACAACTACAACACCAAGCTCTCCACCGCCCTGGGCCTGGCCGCGCTCATGCTGGACAGCCACTCCGACCGGGCCAAATGGCTGCGCCTGGCGGTCACCGAGTCGAACCGCATGTACGGCGGCGGCGTCGCCGACAAAAACACCTACCTGACCGAGGAGGGGGTCTGCAAGGAGCCGCCCGCCTACTTCAACTTCGGCGGCAAGGCGGCCATGCCCTTCGCGCTGCTCTATGAATACATGGTGGGGCCGGGCAAGACCTACAAGAACGACTGCTCCATCTCCACCAACGCCTGCGAGGTGGACAGGCCGCTGACCCTCAACGGCATCCTGCACAGCCCGCTGTTCAAGAAGGCGTTCCACTGGATGGCGAAGATCCAGATGCCCGACGGCCAGCGCCCCAGCATCGACGAGGGGTGCTCCTCTTACGCCCCGCCAGGCGGCGCGCTGTGGCACTACGTCGACGGCGACACGCTGACCCTGTGGGACAGTCACCGCTACCACAAAGACGGCACCAGCGGCGACTACGGCTGGGCCGGCTACCTGATGGCGCGGGTCGACTTCAGCAAGGCGCCGGCCACCTCGGGGCTGAGCAACGGGCAGCTGTTCGAGAAGTCGGGCCAGGCGATCTTCCGCTCCGGCTGGGACCGGGACGCGGTGTGGGCCGCGGTGCTCGGGGAGCGCGGCCTGGCCCGCAGCGTGGTGCACAACCACGCCGACGCCACCTCGTTTCAGCTGTTCGCTTTCGGCGAGCTGTTGGCCATGGACACCGGCTACTTCGAGCCGCCGGGCGAGGATTCGTATGTCTCCCGCTCCAAGACCACCGGCGCGGACGCGCACAACCTCGTGCTGGTGGACGGCAAGGGCGCGCCCAAGCCGTCGCTGACCAACGCCGGCGGGGTGGACGCCACCATGCAGCACAGCTTCGCCAGCGACGGCCTGGGCTACACCGAGGTGCTCGCCACGTACCAGAAAGTCTCCTTCGCGCGGTCCGTGCTGTTCGCGTCGGATCGCTACCTGGTGGTGGCGGACCAGATCCGCGGCGATACGGGCCACCGCTACTCGTGGCGCCTGCACGGCCACGGCGGCGGCAGCTCCATCCGCAAGAACTACGAGGTGGGCACCTTCACCCTCGGCACGGACGACGCGCTCTGGTCGCGCAAGAAGGCCCAGCTGAAGCTGGTGCTGCACTCCACCGCAGGAAAGCCGACCCTCAAGAGCGGCACCTTCCCTCACGAGTGGAAGAGCGGCTGGGAGGGGTACCACAGCTACGTGGACGGGGAGATCACCACCACCGCGGCCGCAAAGGACCTGGCCTTCCTGGCGGTGGTGCTGCCCTGGCCGGGGGGCCAGGCCATGCCCGCGGTCAAGGCCCACGCCCTGGCCGCCGGGACCGCGTGCATCACCGTGGAGGGCAAGGGGCTGGCAGACATCGCGGCCGCGCGCCATGACGGCAAGCAGATCCGGATCACGCCGCCCGGCGGCAAGGAGCTTGTCACCGACGCCGCCTTCGCCTGGGTCTCGCTGGACGCGCTCGGCGAGGTGAAGCGGGCCTTCATTCGCGGCGGCAAGACGCTGAGCTACGGCGGGAAGACGCTGATCACGGGCAACACCGCCGCCACCGCCACCTACAAGAAAGGGAGCTGAGCCGTGCGAACTCTCGTGGCCACCTGCATCGCCCTGGCGAGCTTACTTGGCGCCGCCGGCTGCGGTGAAGACGACGACCTCACCCCCGTGTTCGACGCCTGCACCGAGGGGGTCGCGCCCGACGCGGCCTGTTACGCCAGCAAGCGCCAGCCCGCCTCGGCCCAGGTGAAGCTGGCCACCGAGATCGCCGCGGGCTACATGGCCCGGCACAAGCCGGAGACCCTCAAGTGGGACTGGGGGGACGGGGTGCTGATGTACGCCATGGTGGAGCTGCACCGGGTCACGGGCGACAAGCGGCTGCTGGCTTACTTCAAGGCGTGGATCGATCACCACCTCGTCAAGGGCTATGACCTCGTGTGGAGCGACTCCTGCCCGCCCGCACTGGCTGCCCAGGCCCTGGCCGCTCAGCCGGGGGCCGCCGCGAAGTATCAGAAGGTGGCCGATGACGTGGTGGCCTACTTCAAGGCCGCGCCGCGCACCGACGAGGGGGGGATCAGTCACATGGGCAAGGCGCTGCCCCTGATCAAGACCCTGTGGCTCGACTCTCTGTTCATGGTGGGCATGCCCGTGGCGCGGGAGGGCGAGCGCGCGGGCGACGCCACCCTGCTGGACGCGGTGAGCAAGCAGTACCAGGTCTTCGCCGCCGCGCTGCAGGGAAGCGGCGGCTTGCTCAAGCACGCGCACAACTGGCAAGGGCAAGAGGCCGGCGTGTTCTGGGGCCGGGGCAACGCCTGGATCACCGCGGCGGGCCATGACTACCTTCGCGCCCGTCGGCTGAGGGGGGAGCGAGACGACGCGGTGCAGGCCATCCTCGACCGGCAGGCAGCGGCCGTGGCCAGCGCCCAGGACCCCAAGACCGGGCTCTGGTGGACGGTGCTCAACCAGCCGGGCAAGTCGTACCTCGAGACCAGCGCGTCGGCGTTATTCGCCTACGGGCTGGCGCGTGGCTTTCGCTACGGCGCGCGGGAGGCCACGGTGCTGCCGCTGGTGAAGAAGGCGGTGGCCGGGGTGAAGACCAGGATCGTCAAGGGCAAGGACGGCACGCCGGTGGTGGAGGGCACCTCGGGCCCGACCATGGTGGGCGACGCCGCCTACTACGCCGGGATCAAGCGCGAGAGCGACCTGCACTACGGCGTGGGCGCGGTGATCCTGATGCTGCTGGAGACCAGCGGGTTGTGGTGAAAGACTTGAGACTTGAGACTTGAGGCTTGGGGCTTGAGACTTGAGACTTGAGGCTTGGGGCTTGAGACTTGAGGCTTGAGGGTGGATTGCTTGTGGCTTGTGACCCTCAAGCCTCAAGCCTAACATCCTCAAGCCTGGCGAGCGCAGCGAGCCCTACGGCTTGATGCGCTCCAGCATGCGGGGGAAGGGGATGCATTCGCGGATGTGGTGGGAGCCACAGATCCAGCCCACGGTTCGCTCCAGGCCGAGGCCGAAGCCGGAGTGGGGCACGCTGCCGTAGCGGCGCAGGTCGAGGTACCAGGAGAACGCCTCCCTGGAGAGCTCGTGCTTCTCCACCGCGGCTTCGAGCACCGCCAGGTCGTCCTCACGCTGGCTGCCGCCGATGATCTCGCCGTGCCCCTCGGGGGCCAGCATGTCCACGCACAGGGCCACCTCGGGCCGCTCGGGGTCCTTCTTCATGTAGAACGCCTTCACCTGGGCCGGGTAGCGGTGCACCATCACCGGGCGATCGAAGGCTGCCGAGATGATGGTCTCCTCCTCGGCCCCGAAGTCCTCACCCCAGGGCATGTCCTTGCCCTCCTTCTTCAGGATCTCGATGGCCTCGTCGTAGCTGATGCGCGGGAACGGCTTCTGCACCCGCTGCAGCGGCTCCAGGTCCCGCTCCAGCACCGCGAGCTCAGGCTGCCGGTTGCGCAGCACCCGGGCCACCACCTCGCAGATGAAGTCCTCGGCCAGGTCCATGTCGCCGTCGAGATCCAGGTACGCCACCTCCGGCTCCACCATCCAGAACTCGGTCAGGTGCCGGCGCGTCTTGCTCTTCTCGGCCCGGAAGGTGGGCCCGAAGCAGTACACCTTGCCCAGGGCCATGGCCCCGGCCTCCATGTAGAGCTGGCCGCTCTGGGTCATGTAGGCGCTGTCGCCGAAATAGCCCACCTCGAACAGCGTGCTGGTGCCCTCGCACGCCGCCGGGGTGAAGATCGGCGCGTCGAGGTTGATGAAGTCGCGGGTGTCGAAGTACTCGCGGATCGCGGCGATGACCTCGGCGCGGATGCGCATGATGGCGTGCTGGCGCTTGGACCGTAGCCACAGGTGGCGGTGGTCCAGCAGGAACGCGACGCCGTGCTCCTTCTTGGTGATCGGGTACGCCTCGGCGGTCTCGGTCACCACCTCCAGGCCGGTGACCCCGAGCTCGAAGCCGATGGCCGAGCGCTTGTCCTCCCGCACCTCACCGGTGACCTTGATGGAGCTCTCCTGGGGGACCCTGCCCGCCAGCTCGAACAGCTCCGCCGGGACATCCTTGATGAAGAGCACGCACTGGATGATGCCGGTGCCGTCTCGCACCTGCAGGAAGTGCAGCTTCTTGCTCGAGCGGCGGTTGTACAGCCAGCCGCGCAGCTCTACTTCCTGGCCGACAAACTCGGCGATATGCTCGATGGTGGCATGGGGGGGCATGGTGGTTCCTCCGTGGTGCAGGTCTCGCCGGTCCGCGTACGCACGGACCGCTGTGGTGCTGTAATGGCCGGTTAGCGGTCAACAGTCAACAGTCGATAGTCGACAGTGGACAGTTGACGGTTGAGGGAGCCAGGCAGGCTATTCGATCTGGCACTCTGGCATTCTGGCACTCTGGCACTCTGGCATTCGCGCGCCAACGGCGCGCGGTCAGTTGCGCGTCAGCGGCATGCGGGTCTTCCAGTACTCCATCAGCACCCGGTCCACGCCGTCGGCGTCGGGAGCGTTGGGCGAGAGCTCCAGGTAGATCAGGTACGCCCCGGCGGCCCGGGCGTAGTCTCCGAGCCGGGCGCGGGCGATGCCGAGGCCGCGGTGGGCCTGGGCGTTGGAGGGGTTCTCGTCCAGGGCGGCCTGAAACAGCTCGGCGGCGAATTTGTTCCGCCCCGAGAGCAGCGCAGAGTATCCCGACGCGCTGACCTCCTTGGACTTGACCGCCGCGTTGCGCTTCAGCCGGAACCGGATCGGGAAGTAGAGGCCGGAGTCGGCCAGCCGCTCGCGGATGCCGTCGGCGTCGGTCCTGGTGCGGGTCCCCTGCAGCTTGGCGCGGTACAGCGTCTTCCACAGCTCCACCAGGGCGTGGGGCTGCTCGTCATGGTTCACCAGCACCCGGACCAGGGTGCTGAACGCGGCGTCGTAGCGGCCCACCCGGCGGAAGTAGGAGCCGAGCAGCAGGTCGATGCGACCGGCCTCGATTCCCTGTTTGCGCGCCTGATTGACGTAGAAGTAGACCTCCTTCTGCTGCTTCTCCCGGGCGAACAGGGCCGCCAGCGCCAGGCTGATCTCTCCGGCCGGCGCGCCGCGGCGTTGCATCTGCTGGCGGAGCACCAGGCCTCGCTCGGACAGCTTCTGGGGCCGCGCCAGGGAGAGGGCAGGGGCTGCTGTCAGCACCACGAGGGCAGCAGCGATTAGGGTTCTGGCGTGAGGCATCTTGGCTCCGGTCTTTGCGGGATGCGAGAGGACTTCATGAGGTTGCCACATGCGCTCGCTCTTGAAAACAGGCCGCCGGAGTGATAGATATCGGCGCCCTGGAAACGGACAGAGAATCATGGCCAACACAGACTACAAGCTCTCCGTGGTGATTCCGGTCTTCAACGAGCGCCACACCATCGAAAAAATCCTCCAGCGCGTGCTGGACGTGAAGATGGACCTCGAGACCGAGGTGGTGGTGGTGGACGACGGCTCCACCGACGGCACCCGCGAGGTACTGGCCCAGCTCGACGACCCACGGGTGCGGGTGTTCTTGCAGCCGGAGAACCGGGGCAAGGGCGCCGCGCTGCACCGTGGCTTTGAAGAGGTCACCGGCGACATCGTCGTGATCCAGGACGCAGACCTGGAGTATGACCCGGAGGAGTACCCCAACCTCATCGCGCCGATCCTCGACGGCCGCGCGGACGTGGTGTTCGGCTCCAGGTTCCTGGGCGGCCCCCACCGGGTGTTGCTTTTCTGGCACTACGTGGGCAACCGCGCGCTCACCACCCTGAGCAACATGCTCACCGACCTGAACCTCACCGACATGGAGACCTGCTACAAGGCCTTCCGCA
Source organism: uncultured Myxococcales bacterium (assembly GCA_964511535.1). Classification (GTDB taxonomy): domain Bacteria; phylum Myxococcota_A; class Polyangia; family CAZCFB01; genus CAZCFB01. The sequence continues at coordinate 29,189 of CAZEFW010000036.1, forward strand.
CCGAGGTGGTCCGCAGCATCCAGCTCAAGGAGAGCCGATTCGGCTTCGAGCCCGAGTTCACCGCCAAGGTGGCGCATCGCGGCTACCGGATCTACGAGATCCCGATCTCCTACTCCGGCCGCTCATACGATGAGGGCAAGAAGATCGGCGTGGCCGACGGCGTGCGCGCGCTGTACTGCATCCTGCGCTACAACCTGTTCGACCGCTGAGCTGAGGGCGCGGATCCGATCCTGCGCATCCGCTGAGCCGCCCCCTGCCGTGGCCGGTGGTGTGGCCTTGCGTCCACGTCCACGTATACGTCTATGCTCGCGTTAATTAATGGGTTTTCCGAGGATGATGACGTTTTTTACGTGGTTGTCGCCGTAGTGGTACGGGATGTACCGGTAGTCGGGCGCGTCCCAGATCACCAGGTCGGCCCGCTGCCCCGGGGCCAGGGTTCCGCGGTCCTCGAGGCCCAGAGAGTTCGCAGCCACGACCGTCACGCCGCGCCAGGCCTCCTCCACCGAGACCCCCATCTGCATGCACGCCAGGGACATCATCAGCGGCAGTGAAGAGGTCATGGAAGACCCCGGGTTCAGATCGGTGCCAAGAGCCAAAGGCACCCCCGCGTCCAGCAGAGCCCGCGCCGGCGGCCAGGGGCAGCGGCAGGTCAAGGCGGCGCCTGGCAGCAGCACCGCGGTGGTCCCGGCCGCTGCCATGGCCTCGATGCCCTCGGGGCTGACGGCCTCCAGGTGGTCCGCGCTGGCCGCCCCCATTCGCGCCGCCAGCGCCGCGCCCCCCTGATCAGTGAACTGCTCGGCGTGCAGCCGCAGCCCGAGGCCATGCTCCTGTGCGGCCGCGAAGATGGTCTCCACCTCCGCCGTGGTGAAGGCGCCGTCCTCGCAGTAAGCATCGCAGTAGCGGGCCAGCCCGGCCTCGGCCGCCCGGGGCACCATCTCCCTGGCCACGAGCTCCACGTACGCCGCTCGCTGGTCGGCGTACTCCGGAGGGAGGGTGTGGGCGCCCAGCAGGGTCGGCACCAGGTCCACCGCGTGGCGTTCGTTTACAGCGCGCATCACCTCCAGCATGCGCAGCTCACCCTCCAGGTCCAGGGCGTATCCGCTCTTGCCCTCGCAGGTGGTCACGCCCCAGCGAAGCAGCCGGGACAGGTTGGCCTCGCAGGTCTGGCTCAGCTGCTCGAAGCTGGCCTCTCGCACCGCTCGCACGGTGGACAGGATCCCGCCGCCCGCCTTGTGGATCTCCATGTAGGTGGCGCCGCGCGCCTTGAGGCCAAACTCCACCGACCGCTGGCCGGCGAAGACGGGGTGCGTGTGAGGATCCACCAGCCCGGGGGTCACCACCCCGCCGCCTGCGTCGAGGCGCTCTGGCTCCGGCGCCCCGGGCGCCAAGCCGGCATCTTCCTCAGCGCCCAACGAGAGGATTCGGCCGGCCTCATCGCAGGTCACCGTCAGCCCGTCTCCTTCGACCAGGCCCACCGATGAATCGGCCATTGTGAGCAGCTGACCTATGTTATGGACCACGAGCGCCGGGCTCTTTTCAGACATTACCTCCCTGCTCATTTTTGTCTCCTGGCGTACGATCCTGGCCGTATCGGCGTTGACAATGGAAAACGGTATGTTAGGTTGGGTTCGGCAATCTTTACTATAGTTTAGTCGGACACTCAACAACGCCGCACACAGGTCTGGCGAAACGTCAGCCAAGGATCGAGGTCCTGTCGATGGCCGATGACCGTTCCCCCAAGAATCCCTCCGAAGATCCCCAGCCCGACGCCGGCACCGATGCCGCACACGGGACAGGCGCCCCGGCACCGGAGCACGATACCGGCCCTGGTGAGCAGGAGTCAGCAGCCCCGCCGCCTCCCATGCCTCCCATGGGTGATGACGAGGAATCGACCGATGAGATCAGCACCGAGGAGCTCGAGGAGCTGGAGCCCGATGAGATCGTGGAGATCGGGGCAGACGAGTTCGTGGAGATCGAGCCCGACGGGGACGAGGATGATGAGGTCGAGTCCGCTGATGACGAGGCGGAGATAGAGCCCGAGGATGCGGATGAGGACGCGTCGGAGGGCGCGTCGCCCCCAGGCGTGCCCCCCTACCTGGCAGACGAGCAGCCCGATGCGACGAGCCGCCCCTCCACAATGGAGGTCGAGGCGGTGGAGATCCTCGAAGAGGAGGAGGTCGACGAGGAGGCCGACGACGAGGACGACGACGAGGTCGATCCCATCGCCGCGGCAGCGATCCGCGCCGAGGAGGGGGTGCACGAAGGCACCGAGGAGGCGCTGACCCGGGAGCTGAAGCTCGAGAAGGACCGGGCACGGCGCGCCATGATCCAGCATGACCTTGGGCACCTGTACTTCGCTCACATGGACGACGAGAGCCAGGCCGTAAAGGCCTACGCCCTCGCCCTGAAGCAGGATCCGCGGCTGCGGCCAAATTTCTGGGCCATCCGCCGGATCTTCGTGGCCCGGCACATGTGGCCCAGCCTGCTCAAGCTCCTGGACGCACAGATCCGCTATGAGAAGACCCCCAGGCGGAAGGCCGAGATCCTGCTGGAGCGCGGCTGGATTCAGGAGGCCGACCAGGCTGACCTCATCAGCGCGCAGGAGAGCTACCAGAAGGCCAACGAGCAGGATCCGAGCTGGCTCCCGCCGCTGCTGGCCCTGGAGAAGATCGCCCGAGCCAACGGGGACCGGGAGACCCTGATCAAGGTGCAGGAGGCCATGATCGAGGCGGCCGAGAGCCCCAACCGCAAGGTGGCGCTGCTGCTGGATCTCGCGGATCTCCTCCTGGCAGGGACCGACGCTTCACCCGAGGAGGCGTTCAAGCTGCTGGGCCAGGCTGCCGAGGCGGGCAGCGAGATGCAGGCCACGGTGCTGCGGCGAATGGACGAGGTGGCCAGCAACCACGGGCTCCACGAGCGCAAGACCGAGATTCTCCAGCGACAGGCCGAGGCGCTGTTGGAGCGGGAAGATCCGGACTCCCAGGGCGCGGCAGCGTTGTTGCGCGAGGCAGCCAGCCTGGCCCGGGACGGCGAGGACCTGGACGGGGCAGCCACCTTCACCGCCGCGGCGCTGGAGGCGCTGCCCGGCGATGCGCTGCTGCTGGAAGATCAACTGGCCCTGGCCGAGGGCCGGGGAGACCTGGAGCAGGCAGAGGATATCCTGCGACAGAAGCTGGAGGTGGCCCGGTCTGACGGCGACAAGGCCGACCTCTGGTATCGCATCGGGCTGTGTCGCCTCACGCGTGGCGACGACGCCGACGAGGCGGCCGAGCAGGCCGACGCGCTGCTGCCGGGCTTCCTCCCGTTGCAGGCTGAGCGTGAGCGCCGGCTGCTGATGGACAGCGAGGCGGAAGAGCTGGTCGCGATGTACACGGCCGAGGCAGAGGCGGTGGAGCAGGGCAGCCCAGGCCTGGCGGTGGAGGCGGGCGAGGACCCGCTCTGGGCGGCGACCCTCTACTGGCGCGCCTCGGCCCTGAGCCATTACCAGGTCGACGACCAGACGCAGGCCCTGGAGCTGTGCCGCAAGGCGCTCTCCATCGACGCGGACTTCCAGCCGGCCAACCACCTGCTGGAGGACCTGCTGCGGGCCACGGGCAGCCACCAGGAGCTCGCCGAGCTGCTGGAGCGTGAGCTGGCGCGGAGCGAGGAGGATCTGAAGGCCCAGCTGCTCGAGGACCTCATCGCCCTGCACGGCGGCCCACTGGACAGCCCGGAGCGCCAGCTCGAGTTCCTCGGCATGCTCAAGGAGATGCGCGCGGACGACCCGCGGCCGCTGCGCCTGATGGCGGCTGCGCTGAACCGGCTCGGGCGCCACGAGGCATACGAGCAGGTCATCACCGAGCTGGAGGCCCTGGAGCAGGACTCGGATGTGAAGGTCGCCTGGATGCTCGAGCGCGCGCGGCTCTACGACGGCCCCATGGAGCGCCCGGAGGACGCGGCGGCCACCTACCGGGAGATCCTGGAGCTGGCGCCCGAGCAGACCTTCGCTTCGGCCGCCCTGGAGCAGGTGCTCGTGAGCAGTGGCCAGCACGAGGAGCTCGCACAGCACCTGGCCAGCACCATGCAGGTGGCCGAGGAAGGAGACGAGCGCCGATGGCTGCAGCACCGGCTGCTCGACCTGCAGGAGCATGATCTGAAGCAGCCCGAGGCGGCCGCGACCACGGCGGCCGATATCCTGGCTGACCACCCGGACGACCTGGCCGCCATGCGCGCGCTGGCCCGGCTGTCGGAGCAGAGCGGAGACGCCGAGCAGCTGGTCCTGGCCCTCGAACGGCAGCTGGACCATGCGACGGAGGCGCCGCAGCGGGTGATGCTGCAGCTGCAGCTCGCGGCGGTGCTCGAGGGGCGGCTCGAGCAGGCGGACCGGGCAGAGGAGCTGCTGGTCAGCGCGGTGCAGGAGGCCCCTGCGCCGGAGCTGGTGGTGGGCGCGCTGGAGACCCTGGCGCTGTGGCGCATGGCCCGCGGGGACCACGCCGAGGCGCTCGAGGCGCTGGAACAGATCAAGGACGAGGCCGGTGAAGCCAACCGGGGGCGGGTGCTCGAGGAGATGGCCTGGCTCCAGGCCATGGCCCTGGATCAGCCGGAAGAGGCAGCCAGCCGCTGGGAAGAGGTACAGCAGCAGGCTGGCGGGGACTACCTGCCAGCCCTGTGGAACGGGCTGCGCCTCGCTGCTCGTCAAGGTGACCTGGACAGGCTCGCGCAGCTGTACGGCGAGCTGGCAGGCCTGAGCGAGGACGAGGCGATCAAGGCGACCCTGGCTCTGCGAGCGGCGGTGCTCGCGGAGGCGGCCGGAGACGGCCAGGGGGACGCCGACATGCTGCGGGCCGCGCTGGAGCGGAACCCCGAGGACGCAGAGCCGTTGCTCGGCCTGCTGGCGCGGGACGACCTGTCCGCCACGGAGCGCGCCGACCTGATGCTCAAGCTCGCGGGCGCGCTCCAGGGCAGCCAGCGCGAGCAGCTCCGGCTGCCCATGGCGCTGGCCCTGGAGGCGGATGGCCGGCTGGCGGCGGCGCGAGACGAGCTGGCGCCATTGCTGGAGCAGACCCCTGACAACCTCGCCGCGCTGATGCTGCTCGAGCGCATGGCCGGCGCGGCGGGCGAGCAGTTGCAGCAGGCGCGCCTGCTGGTCAAGCTGTCCGACCTGCAGGCCGAGGAGACCGCGCGGCTGGCCGCGCTCCGCGGGGCCGCCCGGCTGATGCAGGAGCTGGAGCGCCCGGAGGACGCCGTGGCGCTCTGGACCCGCATCCTGGCGCAGGCGCCGGACGACGAGGACGCGGTCGAGGCCCTGACCAGCCTCCACCGGGAGGCGGACGATCTCGAGGCGCTTGACCGGCTCATGGGGCACCGAATCGGCAGAGCCTCCGCGGCGGACCGCATCACCCTGCTGCTCGAGCGGGCCGAGCTGAGGCGCGCCGAGGGTGAGGACGGCGTGGCCGCGGCGCGGGACCTGCTGCGGGTTCTGGACCTCGACGGGGACCACCCGGAGGCCCTGCAGAGCCTCGCCACCCTGTACGCAACAGACGGCAACCTGGACCAGGCCCTCACCCTGTTCCGCCGCCTCTCAACAGGGCTGCAGGACGACGCGCAGCGGCGCGAGCTCATGGAGCGGGTGGTCGGTATCCTGAAGGACGCCGGCGGGCGGGACGAGGATGTGCTGCGCACCTACCAGGACTACCTCGTGGAGAGCCCGGACGACGAAGAGGTGCTGCACAAGGTCAGCGAGCTTCAGCTCGCCATGGGCAACCACGAGCAAGCGGTCCAGGCGCTGGAGCGGCTGGCCAAGCTGCAGCCTGACGCCGAGGGGCGGGGCAAGAACCTCCGCCGCATAGCGGACATCGCGTGGCGGCAGCTGGAGCAACCGACCCGGGCCCTCGAGGCGCTGACCCGCGCCCTGGCGGGCGACCCGCTCGACCTCGACCTGGTGCGCGACATCATGCAGCTGCACCGGGAGGTGAATGACGAGGCGAGCGTGGAGCAGCTGCTCGAGCGCGTTCAGGCGGACATCCGCGAGGCGATGGCCAACAACCCGATGTCGGTGGACCTGGTCAAGAAGCTGGCGGCGGTGTCCGAGTGGCGGGAGGACCAGTACACGCTCATGGCGACGCTGGGCGTGCTCGCCACGTTGCGGGCGGCCTCCGATGAGGAGGACATCCTGTTCCTCAGGGCGCTGAAGAAGGTGGCGTTCAAGCCGAAGCCCGACGCGCTCGAGGCGGGAGGTGGGGCCCTGATTCACCCGGGAGCGCGGCTGGAGCACGGTCGCATCTGGCAGCTGGCGGGGGTGGCGGTGCCTGCGTTCCTGCCGCCCGGCAAGGTGCCGGCCAATGTGTCGGCGTTCGGCCTGAAGAAGGGCGACCGGGTGGACCGGCGCAGCGCGAGCCAGGTGACCGGCCGCATCGACCGAATCGCGGCCGCGCTCGGCGTGAGCGATTCGTTCGACATCTACCTCTCTTCCAAGGACCCGGACCTGGTCGCAGGTATCGCGGGGCCGGTGCCCACCCTGATCGTGGGCCACTCGGTGGTGAGCGAGCTCACGGCAGCGCGTCGATTCAGGCTGGGGCGGGCGCTGTATCTGATGCGGTATGGCGCCTTCGGCCTGGATCAGCTCTCGGCGGATCAGCTGCAGCTCATCTACTGCGCGGCGATCTTCAGCCAGAACTCGAAGGCCACCTTGCCCATGGCGGCCGGCACCCTGAAGCCGGAAGCCAAGAAGGTGAACAAGGCCCTGCCGCGCAAGCTGCGCAAGCTGCTGTCCAAGGCGGTGTCCCAGGGGATCCCCGATCCGGCCCAGATCGAGCAGTGGCGGGAGGGCGTGCTGACCACGGCGAACCGCGCCGGGTTGCTGGTCAGCGGGCATGTGGTGGCCTCGGTGGAGGCGCTGGTGGAGGGGCTCCGGCGGGACGGAGACGGCGCGAACCTCACCACGGATCAGGCCATGGCGAGGCTGCGGGACAACGAGCAAGCGTCCCGGCTGTTGGTGTTCTCGGTGAGCGAGGAGTATCTCGCCCTGCGGCGTGAGCTCAGCCGATAGCAAGGCAGTGATTTACAAGACGCAGTACCAGGAGCAGGAGAGCGACATTGTCCAGTGATGGAAAAGGCAAGGGCCCCGGCAAAGACCAGGACGACCTCTTCACCGAAGATGCTGAAGAGTGGGGTGACGCCGTCGAGGAGTGGGACATGGGCCTGGACCTGCCAGCGGACCAGCTGGCGGAGGCCGAGCCGACGCCGGCGCCGGTGGAAGAGAAGGACGACGGCTTCATCCCGTCCGAGCTCGAGCTCCCGTCCGTGGAAGGGCCCGCGGATGAGGTGGTTCAGGTGGACGATGAGCTGGTGGTGGACGAGCGCGAGTCCCAGGGGACGGCAGACCACCCGGTGGTGCAGCTGGATGGAGAGGAGCCGGCGGAGGTGGCGGATCCAGAGCTGGAGGCAGGGGATCTGTTCTTCGCGTCGGGCGCCGAGGCGGCGGTGGTGGTGGAGGAGGGCGAGGATGAAGACTTTGGCGAGGTTGAAGTCGCCGAGGATCTGATCCTGGAAGCGACGCCGATCCCGGAGGAAATGATGGAGGTGGAGGAGGGCCTCGTCGATGATGATGAGGAGGAGGAAGAGGAGGTCGGCGAGGCGCTTATCGAGGAGGAGCCGGAAGAGGTCGGCGAGGCGCTGATCGAAGAGGAGCCGGAAGAGGTCGCCGTCGAGGAAGCGGAGGTCGACGAGGAAGAGATCCTCGAAGAGGAGGAGGTCGCCGAGGACGCTGACGAGGTTACTGCCGCAGAGGCAGACGACGCGTCAGTGGCCCAGGATGACGAGGACGAAGCCCTGGAGGAGGACGAGTTCGCCCTGCCGGCCACCACAGATGCGGTGTCCGGCGATCTCGACGTGGAGACGGCCGAAGAAGCCGCCATCATGGAGCTGAACGAGCCGCTACCAGCCTCCGCTGATATCGCGCCCACCGCACCGGATGACCCCGAAGAAGATGAACTGGATCCGGTGGACGAAGACGCCCTCACGCCCATCATGGAGGTGGATGAGGACGCTCCAACGCCCATCATGGAGGTGGATGAGCAGGTCATCGAGATCGAGGCGGGAGAGCCCACGCCCGCAGCTGGCGCGGTGAGCTTCGCCGGGCCCGCGGAGGCGATGACCGCGGAAGATGCAGAGGACCAGCAGGAGGAGCTGGTCACCCAGCCCATCGATCTGGACGATGCTGCCGTTGAGCTCGTGGCCGAGGAGCCGGACGAGGACGAGCTGCCCACCGAGCCCATTGACCTGGCAGCAGTGGAGATTGAACCCGCGGCCATCGAGGAAGAGGACCAGGAGGAGCTGCTCACCGAGCCCATCGAGCTGGCAGAGGTGGCAGTGGAGGCCGAGACTGATGGCGAGGAGACCACCGAGTACCAGGTGGAAGAGGCCGCCATCGAGGTGGAGGAGGTCGACGAGGACGCTGTCGAGGAAGAGGTCGACGAGGACGCCGTCGAGGAAGAGGTCGACGAGGACGCTGTCGAGGAAGAGGTCGACGAGGACGCCGTCGAGGAAG
>CAZEFW010000036.1:37815-61704 GCA_964511535.1 uncultured Myxococcales bacterium
AGGTCGACGAGGACGCCGTCGAGGAAGAGGTCGACGAGGACGCCGTCGAGGAAGAAGAGGTCGACGAGGACGCCGTCGAGGAAGAGGTCGACGAGGACGCCGTCGAGGAAGAAGAGGTCGACGAGGACGCCGTCGAGGAAGAAGAGGTCGACCAGGCCGCCGCAGGGGAGGATGAGGCCGAGGCGGCCATTGTCCTGGAAGCCGAGGAGCCGCCCGAGGGCGCCGCTCCCGATCTCGACATCGGCGAGCTGATCCAGGACTTCGTGGGCGATGACTCCTTCGAACAGTTTGAGGAGGAGCTGACGGGCACCGCGGACGAAGAGACCGCGGGGACTGACGCGTCCGCCGAGGCCGAGGCGGACGAGCTACCCGATCTCGATGACGACGCGGAGAAGCCTGACGCCATGCCTGACATGGCCCTGTTCGACGAGGCGCTGGGCGCTGGCGAGGGAGAGGACATCCTCGGCGGCGACACGGAGGCCACGGCGGCGGAGCAGGAGGCGCCCGAGACCACGCCAGAGCCAGAGCGCGAGTTCACCATCCCGGTGGAGCTTGACGAGGACCAGGCCGAGCCCTGGTCCGAGCTCGAGGCGCCGCCGGTGCCCGAGGACCTGACCACACTGGAGCTGGCGGAGATCGAGCTGCCTGATCAGGCAGACGCCTCCACAGCCGACGCCATCGACTGGCGGACGCTGGGCCGTGACCTCGTGGCCCGGCTGGGCAGCGAAGAGGCGCCGGCCGGCGCCTCAGACCTGTTCTACCTGGCAGGCGACGCGCTGCTCAGGGCGGGAGATGACGACGACGCGGTGCTCTGTTTCCGCGAGCTGCTGCAGCGCGATCCCGAGCAGATCCACGCGCTGAGGATGTTGCGACGTTTGCACGGCGTGGCTGGCGCCGCCGAGCAGGTGGATGAGGTGCTCGAGATGCAAGCGCATCTGGCGCGCGGCGCGGAGCTCGACGGCATCATCGCGACGCGGGTGGAGCGCCTGTGGCACAACGAAGATACCCGCGAGGAGGCCCTGCAGCTGACCGACAAGCTGCCTGAAGGTGCGAAGCTTCGCGGGTTGCTGCTGAGGGCCGACATGGCCGCGGCGGCGGGGGATCGCGAGCAGCTGGAGCAGGCGCTCGAGGCGCTGTCTGCAGCCCTGGACGGCACCGTACATGGCCCGGCCCTGGCGCTGGACCGCGCCCGCTCGCTGGAGCTGAAGGGAGAGGCGGACGAGGCCGCGCAGGCCTATGCGGCGGCGGCCCCGGCAGAGGGCAAGCTGTATACCGGCGCCGAGGAGGGGCTGCTGCGCCTGGCCGCCCGCGCCGGGAACCATGAAGAAGTCATAAGCCGGCTGCAGGCCTCGGCCGGGACCGAGCCGGAGGGCCCCTGGGCCGGCCAGCGGCTGTATCGCGCTGCTTGCCTCGCCAGAGATCACGAGGTCGCCGGTGTGGATTTTGAGGCGCTGATCGACGCGGCAGCGACGGCAGACGCGGACAGCCCGCTGCTTCAACAGGAACAAACCCGGCGCATCCGGGAGGGGGCGGCGCCGGAAGAGGCGGTGGCCCAGCTTCGTGAGCATGCGGAGCAGGCGTTCTATCCCGACCAGAAAGCGTTCGCCCTGGCCGAGGCCGCGTGCGTGGCCGAGCGGGCCCTGGGCGACAAGGAGGGCGCGCTGGAGCTCTATCACGAGGCGTCTGGCCACCTGGAAGAGTACCCCCCGGTGATGCTCGGCATCTCGCGGCTGGAGCATCAGGACGGCGACGCCGACGCCAGGGTCGAGGCCCTGCGTGAAGCCGCAGCCTCCGCGTCTCCGGCAGAGCAGCGCAACCTGCACCTGCAGGCGGCGCTGGAGCTCGTGGGGCAGGAGGACCGCGAGGAAGAGCTCCTGCAGGATCTTCAGGCATGCCTGGAGAGCCACGCCGCGTTCCGCCCTGCGCTGGAGTTGCTGGCCAGCCACTACCTGAAGGCTGGCGAGGCCGAGGCCCTGGCCGGGTGCCTGGACGAGGCCGGCGAGGTCGCCCTGAACAGCGAGGACGCCAGCGAGTATCGCGAGCGCGCGGCCTGGCTCTACGAGGGGCCGCTGGCGTTGCCGTCGAGGGCGCTGGAGCGCTACCAACAGCTCGCCGCGGCGAAGCAGGACGAGCCGGCCTACCGCGCCGGCGTGCGCCGCTGCCTGGAGCAGATGGGGCAGGTGGACCAGCTCGCGGAGGAGCTCTCAGCCCAGGCAAGCGCGACGACCCTGGAGCCCCTTGCAGCGCGGATCCTCGCCCAGCGAGGAGGCCTCCTGGCCTCGGCCATGATGATGGAAGACGCCACCGCGAGCTACAACGAGGCGTACAAGCGGCAGCCTGGCTACTTGCCAGCGGTCTACGCACTGGCCGACGGCCAGGCGCGGGACGGCAACTGGCGCGAAGTGGCCCGGCTCTGGACCGCGCTGATGGAGGCGCTGCCCGAGACGTCCCCCAGGCGCAGGGCGCTCTCGTTCAAGCTGGCCGCGCTCTACCAGACCGAACTGGAGGACCACGCCGGCGCGCTCGAGATCTATCGCGAGCTGGCCGGCGGCGATGAGCCGGTGCCGGGCGCCGAGGCCGCGTTGCTGCGGTGCCTGGAAGAGGCCGGCGATGCCGCCGAGGTGGCTTCGCGGCTGGTGGCCGCGGCGGACGCCGCTGGTGACACCGGCAGCAAGGTGGCCCTCTCGGTGGCCGCGGCCACGCGGCTCGAGGCCCTCGGCGGGGACGCCGAGCAGATCGAGAAGCTGCTGGTTCAGGCCGCCGAGGCGGACCCCGACTCGCCCCTGGCGCAGCAAGCCTTCGACCGCCACTTGCGCGGTCGGGGCGCCCATGACCTGCTGGCCCAGCGCGCCGCGGCGCGGCTGGACGGCGACCGGGCGCTCGAGGGTGATGAGCTGGCCGGGCACCTGCAGCAGCTGGCGGATATCGAGCTCCAGCTCGGCAAGGAGCCCGAGGCGCTGGTGCGCATGGAGGCCGCGCTGGAAGCGACCCCTGCAGACCTCTACCTGCGACGCCGGATGCAGCGACTGTACAAGGAGCAGGGCCGCCACGCCGAGGCGCTGGCCGCCCTGCGCGCGGAAGCGGAGGCGAGCGGCGGCGAGAGCTCCGAGGCGGGGGATCTCCTGCTGGAGATCGGACGGAGGCTGTTCTTCGACGAGCTCACCAGCGACGACACCGAGAAGATCGAGGGTCGAGAGGCGGCCGAGATGTTCCGCCGCGCGGCGGAGCTTCACGCCGAGGACCTGCTCCCCCTGCGCTACCTGGTGGACCTCGCCTGGATCGCGGACCGCCGGGAAGACCTGGCCGGGGCCTACAAGCGCCTGGCCGCGGTGGTGGACGAGAAGCGGGAGGCAGCCATCCTGCTGACCCGCGCCGGGGAGCAGCACGCAGAGGGCGACCTCGACCTGTTTCGTGAGGCGCTCGACCTCCAGGACACCTACCTGGGGGCCATCTACCAGCTGAGGGACGGCGCGCTGAAGGCGGAGCAGTGGGATGCCGCCTGTAACGCGGCAGAAGCCGAGGGCATCGCCTCGAACGATCCGGAGCATGTGGCCGACGCGTTCCTGCTGGCCGCGGAGATCGCCCGGCGCAAGCTGGAGGACCCCGATCGGGCCCTGGCGGCGTACCAGGCCTGCCTCGCCTCCTCGCCTGACAACGGGCTGGCGTTTCGCAACGCCCGCGCGTTGCTGGAGCAGGCCGAGCGGTGGGACGACCTCGGCAAGCTGCTCCAGCAGCGGACCCAGGTGGAGCGCTCACGCCCCCGGCTGGCCGAGCTCTACGGCGCCATGGCCGATCTGGCGAGGGACCACCTCGACGATCGCGATATGTCCAAGCGGCACCTGCGCATGTTGGTGCAGCTCGACCCGGCCGCAGTGGAGTCGCTGGAGACCCTGGCCGAGCTTTACTACGAGGACGAGCAGTGGAGCGAGGCGTCTCATGCGCTGCTCTCCCTGGCCCGCAACGAGTCGAGCCACGAGCGGCTCAAGCGCATCTTCCTCAAGCTGGGGATCATCTACCGGGAGAAGACGCCGGACGCCAAGCGCGCCGTGGCGAGCTATCGCAAGGTGCTGGCCCTGGATCCGGCCAACCTCGACGCGCTGACAAACCTGAGCGACCTGTTCACCTCAGACGGTCAGCATGACCAGGCGCTCAAGGTCACCACCATGTTGTTCGAGCGGGACCGGGACAAGGAGAACAAGGTCCGCCACCTGCTGCGCATCGCCAAGATCCAGGAGCAGGGCATGCGCGACGCCCACAAGGCGTCCCAGGCGTATCGCCAGGCCCAGGAGCTGGCCCCCCAGGACCTGGAGGTGATCAAGGAGCTGGCGAGCTTCTTCACCCGGCAGCGCGATCAGCGCAGCTTGTTGGTCCACCTGGACAGCTCCATGGCTGCCACCCGGACGCAGCAGGAGGTGACGCCCTTCAGCCCGGACGCCTACCGCTCCCTGCTGAAGATCCTCGGCTGGCGCAAGTCCCCTGACGGCCGGCTCTGCGTGGCGCAGGTGCTCGAGGCGCTGGACCACGGCGACGGCGAGACCGACAAGCTGGTGAAGGCGTCGCCGCCGGGCAAGGGCGAGGCCGAGCGCTATGTGGCGGATCCGCCCCACGATGACCTGCTGTTCGGCGGCGACGTCCCCGGCGGCTTCCGCCTCGTCTTCCAGATGATGGCGGAGAACTTCACCAAGGTGTTCAAGGGTGACCTCCGGCGCTACGGGCTGGGCCGCGGAGATCGGCTCTCCGGCTCCCACGCCATCAAGCGCATCGCCGACCAGATCGGCGCCGCCATGGGCGTCCCGGCGGTGGATGTATACCTGTCCAGGGAGCACGCGCGCCTGCTGGTGGTGGAGAACACCGTGCCCCCCTCGATCCTCATCGACCAGGGGCTGGTGGAGGGGGCCCACGAGAGCGAGATCAGGTTCCTCATGGGCCGCTGCCTGTGGCTGATCAGGAAGTCGATGATCCTTCCGGCGCTGCTCAAGCCGGAGGACCTCGAGCTGCTGGTGGCCGCGGTGGTGCGCCAGTACCAGGGCGGGTACAAGCCGGCCGAGGCCGACGACCGCAAGCTGGCCAGCCTGACCGGGCAGGTCAAGAAGCTGACCAAGAAGATCGGCCAGGAGCTGATGCCCTTCGCCCTGGAGTGCTCGGGTCACTCGGTCAAGCCCCGCATGATCGGGGCCTCGGTGCAAGAGGCGGGCAACCGCGCCGGGCTGCTCACCTGCGGCTCGGTGCAGGCGGCGGTGGCGGCCCTGGCCAAGCTGGCCGGTCAGCCACCTCCGGGCAAGCCGGGCAACAAGCAGCTCGAGGCGCTGCTGCGGTTCGCCGTGTCCGACGCCCACTTCGAGCTCCGCCGCAGCATCGGCACCTCCATCAGCTGATTGGCCTGAGGCAGGGCGTCACCTACAATGGGGGCGGAATGTCCCTGCGTCTGGCACTCACCTTTACTCTGCTCACCGCGGCCTGTGGCCCCAACAGCCCGCCGGAGATTCTGCGCGTCACCCAGCAGGAGGCGTTCGTCGGCGCCCCGTTCGAGCTGACGCTCAAGGCGGCGGACCCTGACGGTGACACCATCCACTGGACCTACCACGCCCCGACCCTGAACCTGAAGGGCAGGGCCCGGCTGATCTCTCTCGGCAACGAGGCCCGCTTCAGCTGGACCCCCATCGCGCCTGACGTGGGGGACCATGTCGTCGACTTCGTGGCCAGCGACGGCGAGACCGAGGATCGCGAGGCGGCGGCCATCCGCGTCAAGGCGAGCACCACCTCCAAGACCGCCCCGGTGTTCGTCCGGCCCCTGGGGGAGGGCACCACCCTGGATCTATCCAAGGCGAAGTGCATCAAGCAGGAGGTGGAGGTGGAGGACCCGGACACGCCCCAGGTGGCGTTTCGGCTCAACCCGGGCGCTTCCGGCGCTTCCCTCAAGAGCACCGGCGCCCACCGGGCCCTGCTCCAGTGGTGCCCCACGTCGGCCCAGGCCGCCAAGCAGCGGCACCTGCTGGGGCTGGTGGCCGACGACAATGACAACCCGCCAGTGACCAAGAACTTCACCATCCTGCTGTCGTCGAGCAGCACCTCCAAGGATTGCAAGACCACCTCCGACTGCCCCGCGGGCAAGGTATGCGGCGCCATGGGCTGTGTCGCGGCGGCGTGCACGCCCAAGGACAGCAACGGCGACAAGCTCTACTGGGAGCAGGGGACCTGCCCGACCGGGCATTTCTGCCCGGCCGCGGGGCCCAAGCCGTCGCCCAGCGCATGCGCCTTGCAGTGCAAGAAGAGCTCGGAGTGCCGCGCCACCGAGGTGTGCAAGGTGCTCGATACCAGGGGCGGGTGCGCCCGGCCGGGCAAAAAAACGGTGGGGCAGTCGTGCACCTCGTACACGGACTGCGCTGGCATCGCCATGTGCCTGCCATGGATCGGGGGCTACTGCAGCATCTCGGACTGCTCCAGCTCGGGCGGGTTTTCGGGCAAGTGCCCCACCGGGTCGGTGTGCGTGCCGGTGGCGGACAAGCGGTTCACCAGCCTCGGCAAGCACTGGATCTGCTTGCAGTCCTGCACCTCGGACAGCGGCTGCCGCACGGGGCACAAGTACAAGTGCGTCAGCGTGAAGGACGACCGGAGCAAGAGCGTCAAGGTGTGCAAGTGATGCGCGCGGCGGCGGCCACCGCGGCGCTGCTGGCGGTGGCGGGGTGCGGCACCGAGCAGGTGGTGCTGCCGGAGCTGGGCCCGCCGGCCGCGGCGTCCATCCGGCGCTTGCTGCCCAATACCGTCCTGCCAGGGACGACCCTGGTGCTGGAGGGGGCCGGGTTTGGCGGCGGGGCGGTGTACCAGCTGCACCTCCGGGGCCGCGTGGACAACCAGGGGGCGGAGGCGGAGCAGGTCGTCGGGTTGTCGGTGGTCTCGGGCGAGCGGGCCACCGGGATCTTCAACGCCGGCCACTTCGCCTCCCTGGGGGAGGGGACCTTTCAGGGCAAGGCCTGGATCACGGCGCGCACCGCCGGCGGCAGCATGGCAGGGGGCGAGGTGCCGGCCAAGCTGCGCCTGCGGCGGGTGCTCACGCCCACGGCCAGGGCGGGGGGCAGCAAGCTGGTGTATCTCAACTCGCGGGTGCCGGTGGTGGGCAATGACTTCCTGCTGGGGGGGCTGGAGGGGTCGTCCCAGGCAGCTCTCAAGGGCTGCTTCATGCCGGACGGGGTCACGGGTTCCTGCGCCGCGAAGGGGCGGCCTGTGGACGTGAAGCTGCCGATGAAGCCGGAGCTCGAGGGGCGGCGCAACCGCGCTTACTTCGAGTTCTCCCCGCGCATCGGCGGCCTGCGCACCGGGACAATCAAGGCCACCCTGATGGTGCGCAACGTCCACGGCGGATCCAAGGTGACGGTGTCTGCTCCGGTCCAGATCAGCGGCTACCTGGACGAGTCGGGGGTGCTCGGCGTCTCTCCCGCGAGCGTCTCCCTTGGCCAGTACCTTCAGATCGACGGCGTCGGGTTCGTGGGGGGCAAGGAGGGGACCACGGCCGTCACCTTCAACGGGACCCTGCGCGATGCTGGCGCCAAGTACGGCAAGTCGGTGACCTTCGACCTGGTCACCGCGCAGCTCACGGGGTACCGGGCGCGCTATGTGCTCGAGGAGGGGCTGGGGCTGGGCAAGGTCATCGATTTGCGGGGGCGCACCGTGAGCGGCTCGCTCCTTGGCACCTGGACCCCCACGGTCTACTGGCAGACCGGGTCATTCAGGGGCCGCACCTCGCCGCTGATCAACCTCGAGGTGGGGGGGGTGAAGCAGGTGGTCTGGCTGCGCTTCACCGACGGCTGGAGCGCGAGCCTGAGGCGGTTCGGGCTGGCAGCGGCCGATCTGAAGGTGAGAGCCCGCATCTCCCATGTCCTGGCGCGAGACTACAAGGGAATAAACATAGAATTTCGGACCTCTGAGCCTACAGATTTCAAGCTCTACTCCAGGGTGGATATTGGCGGCAAGGACCCCAACGGGCTGGGCCTGATGGGGTACGACAATACCCCCGGGAAGGACATGGATAACAAACGACTCTACGACTGGGTGGGCGGGGTGAACGCGGCCACTCAGCAGGACGGTTACCCTGGCTACGGCGGCGTCTTTCTGGAGTCGCTGCTCGGGTTCTCCATGGACCCGCCACAGGGGATCTTGCGCTCCCCGCTCAGGTCGCCGCTGTTCGATCAGATTTTTGATGCGTTCCGCAAGGAGCGGGGAGGCAGGGAGTTGAGCGCAGCCGAGGCCGCGAGCGCGCGGGCGCTACAGAGCGGGGCAGGGTGCCCGGCGACGGGGGGCAGGGGGCAGATGGTGGAGTGTGCCATTTTTGTACTGGGCAACGTCATCGGCACCACCGTGGCGCACGAGCTCGGGCACTCCCTGGGCCTGTCGGATCCAGCCGGACCGGCAACGCAGTATCACAACCCGGGGGACGGGCCCAATCGCCTGATGGACGAGGGCGCCCACCGGCCCTTTGCCGAGCGGGCCGAGATACAGGGGCAGGGGCCAGCGGTGTTCTGCAAGGACGAGTTCGTCTATCTACAGAAGATCCTGCCCCTCTACCCAAAGCCGGCGGATCCTGTGGCCAAGCGGCCTGGCTGCAGTTGAGATAACCGCCCACCGTCAACCGTCAACTGTTAACTGTTAACTGTTAACGGTTGACGGGGTTGAGGCTGAGGGCGCCCGAGCCTCCCGCGGCAACGCGAGCACGGCGGGCCCCGCCGGAGGCGCGTGGCACGGGCGCAGCGTCGCATCGAAGCCCAAAATAGATGAGGCCGGCTCCCTTTCAGGAGCCGGCCTTGGGTGTAGCGTCAGGAGGAAAGGATCTTATTCACTGTCCGGTTGACGCTGCTAGCTGACGGGATAAATATGCACACGCTGTGCCATGGGCGCGCGAACCAGATTTCAGGTACTTGGACATGCCTCACTGGGGTCAAGTGGCTCCTCAAGTGGTCATTACAGTGGCCACCTGAAACAAAATCGAATACCCTGCCTGGCCATGAAAAGAGCCACTGCTGACTGGATCTACGCCGGGCTGGACCTCCTGCTGGCCGGCCTGTACCTGTTGGTCTTCTTCCACCTCGCCCCCAGCCGGGAGCCCGCGTTCACCGCGGTGGTGGTGGCGTTGTGCGCGCTGCTGGCCGCCGGGGGCCTTGGCATGCTGACGCCGCGCTGGGGCCTGGGCCGGAAGATCTCCGCCGCGGCCTGTGTGGTGATGCTCACCGCCTGCGTGGCGCTCATCACCTTGCTGCTCTTCTCCGCCGCCTACCTGCACGGCATCTACAACGGCATCGGCGAAGCCGGGGCTGCCATCGCTCTGCTGGTGGCTGCGGTGGCCATCGAGGCCGTCGGGCTGATCCCGGGGCTTCAGCTGGCCTACCTGCTGCGTCGGCGCCGGGAAGAGCGGGCCTCCGCATGAAACCTGGCGCCAAAACTGCGGCGTTCATCGGGGCGCTGGTGCTGGTGCCTGCCGCGCTCTATCTCGCCGTTTACATGCGGTACAGCCTCGATCCAGCGCCAGGGATCCCCTCCGCGCTGGCCTCCGAGGCCATGACCCAGCTTCGCGCCGCCATGGCGGGGAGCGAGGATCCGATTCGCCTGTCCCGCGACCTGGATCTGGAGGGCGCGGGGCCCCTGTGGGTGGTGGTTTACCAGCAGGGCAAGCGCCGGTTCGTCTCCCGCCAGGACACGGGCAGCCTGTCGGCCCGCCTGGAGCAGGTCCGCGCCGCCCTTGCCGCTGACCCCTGGGCACGCACCTTGACCCCGGAGCAGCGTCGCCGCACGCGCATCAAGCTGGATCTCGCCGTGGGTGAGGGGCCGATCATCGCGTCGGTGCCGCTGTTCATGGCCAAGGGGATCGTCCCCGGCCTGGACGGCCTCGGCCTGGCCGCCGGCGACCGGGCCGCTTACCTGCTGCCGGACGAGCTGTACCAGCTGCAGCTCATGGCCGGCTACAAGCCGTTCTTCTTCATGCACGAGTTCAAGACCGGGCTCGACCTGCAGCGGGTGGTGGACATGCTCGCAGATCGCCTGGATCTCTCGCTGGAGCAGTGGCGGGCGCGTTCGCGGCGATATTTCCGCTTCCGGGTGGACGCCCACGTGGAGGCGCCGGGGGGGCAGGGCCAGGCGCTGCCCGTGACCCGCCTGCGCGTCCCCACCCCCGAGCTGACGACCAGCGGGGCCCGGCTGGCCGTCAAGCGCGCCGCGGACTACGTGGTGCGCCAGATGCGCGCAGACGGCAAGTTCGAGTATATCTACTACCCCATCGAGGACGCCCACTCCCCGCCGGGAGACTACAGCCTGCCCCGCCACGCAGGCACCACCTGGTTCCTCTCGCTGGCCTACGCCACCACCCGGGACTCCCGGGTGCGCGCGGCAGCGGACCGCGCCATCAAGTACCTCGGCGCCAACGCGGTGCCCGCGGCCTGCCAGGAGACGCCCCACGCGTGCGTGGGGGACGACCACCACGCTGACCTCGGGTCGGCGGCCCTGGCAACCGTGGCCATCGCCGAGTACACCCAGGCCACTGGCAGCAAGGAGTACCTCCCGCTGGCCAACCGCCTGGGCAAGTTCATGCTCATGATGCAGAAGCCGAACGGTGACTTCTGCCACCAGTACAACCCCACCAAGCAGGAGCGAAACTGCCGCGACGTGCTGCTCTACTACTCGGGCGAGGCGGCCCTGGGGCTGGCCAAGCTGAACCAGGTGGCGCCGTCGGAGGCGTACCGGAGCGCCCTGGAGCGCGCCATGGACTTCCTGGTGGGCGAGAAGTACGACTTCTTCCTGGGGCAGTTCTTCATCTCGGAGGACCACTGGACCTGCATCGCGGCCGAGGCGGCGCACCCCGCGGTGGACAAGCCGGAGTACGCCGAGTTCTGCTACGAGTTCGCCGCGCTGAACAGGCGCGCGCAGGTGCGCCGTGACGAGGGCCTGATGGTTGATCTGGCGGGCGCGTTCACCATCACGCCGTTCTTCATGCCGCACAACACGCCGGTGGGGAGCCGCACCGAGGCCAACGTTGGGACCTACCTGCTGAGCAAGAAGCGCGGCGAGCCCCACGCGCCCACGCGCCTGGTGGTCACCGAGGCGCTCCGCTACCTGGTAGACCACATGGTCAACCCCGAGTCAGCGTATCTGTACCCGAACCCCGCCGCCGCCGTGGGCGGGATCCTGCAGACGCCGGTGCGGGCCTCGGTGCGCATCGACTACGTGCAGCACGGGGCCGCCGCCCTGGCGCGGGCGCTACCAATCCTGGAAGAGTAGAAGCCGTCGGCTCCTGCCGAGGCGACGGCTTCGGGCTTCAGGTGCAATTGCCCTTCCCCTGAAGCCTGAAGTCTGAAGTCTGAAGCCAGGCGAGCGAAGCTCGCCCTACCGCGACTTGGCGCGCTCCACGCGGACCGAGCGGCCGTTGAAGTCCTCGCCGGCGATGCCGTCGAGCACCTTCTGCTCAACCTCGGCGGCGATGTTGACGAAGGAGAAGGCCTCCTTGAGGTCCACGCGATGGACCTGGTCCACGTCCACGCCCGCCTTCTCGGCTATGAAGCTGCTCAGGTCATCCCGGCTGGCGCCGGTGCGCACGCCGACGTTGATGAACAGCCGCACCTGATCCTCGGGCGCCTCGCGAGAGCCGCGATCCCCCCGATCCACCAGGTCGTACTGCTCGCGCTCACCGTCGGGCATGTCGAAGGAGCCGCCCCTGTGAGTCCGGGTGCGCTTGCGATCATGGTCCCGATCGCGACCTCTCCCGCGATCACGGTCGCGGCCTCTCCCGCGATCACGGTCGCGACCTCGGCCCCGATCCCGGTCCCGCCCCCGACCCCGACCCCGATCCCGGTCCCGGCCCCGACCCCGGTCGCTCTCCCGCCTGCGATCGCGGTAGTCGCCCTCGTCCGCACGCTCCTGGCGGGGCGGCGGCGGCTCGGGCATGGGCATCTCCTTGAGCACGGCGTGGATCTTGTCGAAATCGTCCAGGGCGGCGCCCAGGGTGAGGGCCACAAGCCGCTCGCCGCCCAGGGTGCTCCACAGGCGCCGGGCCAGGCTGCGCAGCTCCTCGGAGGGCTCGCGCTGCTCGAACAGGTCCAACAGTTTCTGCATGCGGCCCGCCTCGTCCCGGGCCTGGACCTCGTCGGCGGACGGCAGGTGGCGCTCCTCGGGGAAGATCTTGTGGATCAGCTTGAGGTAGTAAAAGCTGCCCAGCTCCCGCGGGGAGATGAGGGACACGGCGCGCCCTGACTTGCCCGCGCGGCCGGTGCGTCCGGTGCGGTGCACGTACACGTCGGCCGACTCGGGGAAGGCGTAGTTGATCACGTGGCTCAGCTCCGGCAGGTCGATGCCCCGGGCCGCCACGTCGGTGGCCACCAGGTACTGAAGCTCGCCCTTGCGCATGCGGCCCATGACGCGCTCTCGCTCGTTCTGACTCAGGTCGCTGGAGATGCCGCGGGCGTTGTAGCCCTTTTTGGCCAGCTGCTCCGCGACCGAGGCGGTGTCATCCCGGGTGTTGCAGAAGATGAGCGCCAGGTTCGGCTTCTCGTAGTCGAGCACCTGCACCAGATCGTCCATGCGGTTGCCGCCGCTGACCAGGTAGTAGAGGTGGTCGATCTCGCGCACGCCGATGAAGTCCTCCGACAGCAGGATCGACTCCGGCTCCTTCATGTAGCGGTCGGCGATTTTCTTGATGTCGTCGGGGATGGTGGCCGAAAAGAGGAAGGTCTGCCGCTCCTCGGGCATGGCGTCGAGGATCTTGCTGATCTCCTCCAGGAAGCCCATGGAGAGCATCTCGTCGCCCTCGTCCAGCACCAGCAGCTTGACCTTGTCGGTCTTGAAGTTCTTGCGCCGGATATGGTCCAGCACGCGCCCGGGGGTGCCCACCACCAGGTGGACGCCGGCGCGCAGCGCCTTGGTCTGGGGCTCCATGGAGGCGCCGCCATAGACCGGCACCATCTTCACCGGGCTGTTGGCGCTGAGCCGCTCGATCTCCTTGCACACCTGGATCGCCAGCTCGCGGGTGGGCGAGAGCACCAGGGCCTGGGTCTCGTCACGGTCGGTGTCGATGAGCTGCTGCACCATGGGGATACCGAAGGCGGCGGTCTTGCCGCTGCCGGTACGGCTCTGCACCAGCAGGTCTTTGCCTTCCAGGGCGAGGGGGATCGTGGCGGCCTGCACGTCCAACAGCCCCTTGAAGCCCATGTCGGTCATGGCCTGGACCAGCTCCGGCTTCAGGTCCAGCTCCTCGAAGGTCGCGGCGGGCGCCGCGGTCTCGGCCGCGGTCTCGGTCTCGGCCTCGGTCTCGGTGGCGGCCTCGGTCTCGGTCTCGGTCTCGGCCGGTGCCTCTGTCTCGGTCTCGGTAGTCTTTTCGGTCACTGATTCATCCTCGGAATTTTGGGTCTTTTCGTCACTCATGGCCGGTATACATCCTACTTTCGAGGGGTTTAGTCAACAGAAGTCGGTAGTCGGTGGTCGGCGCACGACAGGGCAGTGGGCGCGGGTGTCCCCCCGTAGTCGGGGGCCGGGCATCCGCAGTCGGCGCTCCGCCGCTACGGGGCGGGCAGCAGCAGGGAGAAGCTGCCGTCCTTGCCCGTCAGATCGCTGGCGCGAAGCTCGGCGCGCTTGGTCTGGTGGGTGTCGTAGATCAGCTCGTAGACCTCCACCTTCGCGCCGGAGAGGCCCTTGCCCGCCGGGTCCACCACGCCCCCGGCCAGCACCCGCGCGGCGGGCAGGGTGAATACCACGCCCCCCAGATCGCCGGAGATGCTCTTGTTCGGGATGGTGTAGATCGGCAGCCCCTTGCCCAGGGGCGGCGTGACCCGGAAGTTGTAGCTCCCCGGCTCCACCGCCAGGGTGAACATGCCGAGGCTGTCGGTGCTGGTGCTTGTCTGGGCGATGGGCAGGGCCGCGCCGCCCGGCTGAGAGGCGATGCCGTTGGCCTCCACCAGCGCGCCAGCCACGGCCAGGCCCTGCCGCGTGACCACCTTGCCCGCCAGCTTGAAGCGCGGCTTGAGCTGCATGGCGGCCAGGATGCCGTCCCCGGGGCCCACCTCCACCTTCGGCATGTGCACGCCGGCGTAGGGGCTGGTGGCGGGGCTCGAGATGGTCACGGCGTACTCCTGGTTCTTGGCCGCCGTGCCGGGCAGCAGGGGGAGCATCACCGTGCCCTCGCTGTTGGTGATGCCTGTGCGCTCGTAGGTCGCCTTGCAGGAGCTGAACCCGTCGCTGGGCGGCACCTTGGAGAACTTCATGGAGAACTTCACCGTGGCCCCGGCCACGGCCGCGCCCTCGGCGGTGCCGTCCTTGCCGCGCACCTTGATCTTGTAATACTTGGGCAGCCGGAAGGCGGGCAGCCGCAGGTCACCCAGCGTCTGGACCGCGGTGGCGCCCGAGTAGATGCCGAGCACCATGTCGTCGCAGGTCACCGTGGGCACCGGGATGCCCCCGGCAGCGCTCTCAACCCGCAGCGCGTAGCGCAGCCCACCCGTGGGCATGGTCCCGCCGGCGGGCACCCTGAAGGAGAACTCGCCGGTGCCAGGGTCGGTGGTGCCGAGGGTGGACAGGTGGAACCCGTTGCTCTGGTAGGCGCGCACGCGGACCCAGGCCCGCAGCAGGTTCTCCTTCTTCTTGCGCTCCGCCTCGGGCAGCGTCATGTCCTGCAGCTGCTGGTCGGGCAGGGCGTTGCCGGTGGCGTCGAGCACCTTGCCGGTCACCTTCACGGTGCGGTCCTTGCCCTCGAGCACGAAGTCGCGCTTGGTGTGGTCGGCCAGCTTCACGCCTGAAACCACCAGCGGCGGGTAGTCCTTGTCGTGGGGCTCCGAGGGGGAGACCAGGAATGTGTAGCTGTGCCCCTGGGTCAACCAGAGCAGGTAAGAGCCCGGCGCGCGCTTCTGCTCCTGCTTCTGCGCGGTGCTGGCGCTGACCTGGACCCGGGGCCGCCCGGGCAGCAGGGAGTCACGCCAGGCGGTGATGCGCGCGGGCACCACGCCGCCCTTGCTGTCCGAGGCGTACACCTTGCCCTCCAGGGAGATGGCTCGCGTCAGCTTCAGCTGCACCCGCCCGTCCTGGCCCAGCCCTGGCGCCTGGTACTCCTGGGCCACCCAGCCCTGGTTGTTGATGTTGGGCGGCCAGACCTCGAGGTCGGGCGCGCTCTTGACCACCGAGGTGCAGGTGTTGGTGGCGGTGACGCAGAGATAGCCTGCGCCGCACTCCGCGTCGATGACGCAGCTCCCGTCGGTGGCGGCGTCTTCGCCGCACCCGCCCCACAGCATGAGGGTCGCCGTGAGCGCCAGGGTCAGTCCATGTAATCTAAATCCGAACATCTTATTGCTGCTTTATCCCTTCATTCTGCATGTTGCTCACGCTCCCCCGTCCGGCCCGGTGACCGGCGGGACGCACTTCAGCTCCCATATGACGCTGGTGCCCAGGGCTCCCTGCTGCACCACCCGAAGATCCGAGCCGCTGTCCACGAACCCGCCGTCGCTGACATACAGCTCCAGCAGGTGTGCGCCCAGCACCGAGTCCACCAGCTGATCGCACAGGCCGCTGATGGTGAAGAGCTTGGATTGCAGCTCCTCTCCCCCCGGCGTCACCGAGCTGGAGATGGGCACGACCTTGTCGTACTTGCGGTCCAGGAAGATGCGCAGGGTGAGCGCCTGCCGGTCCGGGTCCTGAAGCGCCACGTTGAAGGTGGCCACCTTTTGCTGGTTGTGGTCGAAGGCGCCGGGCCGCGGAGTGGTGCTGGCGGTGATCACTGACGGCGCGCGATTTTCGCCACCGTCGGCGACCTCCTGGAGCCGGGGCGGGATGACACATCCCGAGAGGGTGGTTGTTGTCAGGCCAAGCATTAGCATTTTCAACACGATGCACGCATCTTTGGGTAAATTATGCATCGGTCGTGCCACTCATCCCGGATCTCAACAACCTTCCGGGATCCAATAACAAACCAGGATACTCCTCGATTTCGAACCGGGCAAAATACTGACACCCATGTCGCGGTGAGACAGCCACGCCCATCTACCCCTTGCCCTCCCGCTGCCTGATATCCTCCTCGCGCTCCAGGTGGCGGAAGATGGTGCGCGGGTCGACGCCGAGATCTCGCGCGGTCTTGGTCCGGTTCCCGTTGTTCAGCGCCAAAACTTCATTGATATAGCTGCGTTGAAAGTTCTCTTTCGCCTGCGCCAGGGCCACGATGGGGGGCAGCACGTCAGGCGTCAGGTCCAGGTCTTCGGGTCCGAGCAGCGCCTTGTCCGCCAACACCACCGCCTTCTTGATGTGATTCTCCAGCTGCCGGATGTTGCCGGGCCAGTGGTACTTCTTGATGGCGATGACCGCGTTGGGCGAAAAGCCCCTCACCTTGGCGCCGTACTCCTCGGCGAACTTGTGCAGGAAGTACTTGGCGATGACCAGGATGTCCTCGCCGCGCTCCTTGAGCGGCGGCAAGTGAATGTTGACCACGTTGAGCCGGTAATAGAGGTCCTCACGGAAGCGACCCTCGCGGATCTCCGTCTCCAGCTCCTTGTTGGTCGCGGCCAGCACGCGGATGTCAACATGCTCGGTGCGCGTGTCGCCCACCTTGACCACGGTCTTCTCCTGCAGCGCGCGCAGCAGCTTGACCTGCAGCGCCAGGGGCAGCTCGCCGATCTCGTCCAGAAAGAGCGTGCCGCCGCTGGCCGCCTGGAATTTGCCCCGCTTGGTGGCCACCGCGCCGGTGAACGCGCCCTTGACATGGCCGAACAGCTCGCTCTCCAGCAGGTTCTCGGGGATCGCCCCGCAGTTGATGGTGATGAAGGGCCCGCGCGCTCGCGATGAGCGCAGGTGGGTCTCCGAGGCGATGAGCTCCTTGCCGGTGCCCGTCTCGCCAGTGATGAGCACCGAGATGTCGGTGGTGGCCACCTTCTCCACCTTCTTGAACACGGCGAGCATGGCATCGCAGGCGCCGATGATGCGGCCGAAGCGCTCGGCCTCCAGCCGCTCGCGCAGCCCGCGGCTCTCCACCTGCAGCTCGTTGATCAGGATGGCGTTCTTGATGATCAGCGAAGCCTGGGCGGCGAAGATGGTGAGCACCTCCAGCGCCTGCTCCTCGAACAGCTCGACGACGTTGTCGTTGCCCACGTAGATCAGCCCCATCAGGCTGTCCTTGTCCATCAGCGGCACGCACATCACGGAGCAGAGCTTCAGGTTCACCACCGACAGCGAGTCGGAGAACTCCTCGTCATTCAGGGCGTCGGAGATGATGAGCGGCTTTCGGGTGCGCACCACCTTGGTGATGATGGAGTCGGACAGCTGCTCCACCGCGTCACCGACGTTCTCCGCGCGCAGGTTGCGGGCCACCTTCACCCGCAGCTCGTTGCCCTCCATCAGGATCAGGAACCCCTTGTCCGCGTTGGTCACCTCGATCACCGCGTCCATCAACTCGTCGAGCAGCTCGGTCAGCTCGTAATGTCCAAGCAGCTTGGACGAGAAGAGGAACAGCTTGTGGTAGGGCGGCAGCTCCACGGCGGTCTTGGCCGCGTCGTTGTCGGTGACCATGTCGTCGTAGACCGAGAAGTGCAGCTCGGTCTCGCCCAGGGTGACCACATCGCCGTGGGCCAGATCATGCTTCTTCCGGCGCTTGCCGTTGATGCTCATCTTGTTGTGGCGGGTCACCGGCGCCAGGTGGAACACCCTGCCGTCGAAGCGGATGTGGCAGTGGCCCGAGGCCACGTTGCCGTCCGGCACCACCACATCGCAGTCCGGGGACCGCCCGATGGAGGTGATCTTCTTGTAAAGGTGGTAGACCGCCTCGGTCTCGCCATCCTTGATTACCTTGAGGGTGGGCATTGCACTTTACTCCTCAGAAGCTGAAGCCCAGGTTGAGGCCCGCGCCGTGCTGCCCCACCGCAGGGGCGAGCAGCAGGCGTGAACCTGTCTTGTTCGATTTCGTCTTCTTCTTGCTGTCGCCGCCACGGTCCGGCTTGCGCTCGATCCAGCGCTCGGTGACGGTCTCCGCCTCGTAGTGCACGATGGCGTCGATGATCCCGTAAGCCACGAGGCCGAGGGCGGCGCCGCCGGCGACGATCTGGGTGTAGCGCAGGCCTTGAGCCGTGGCGCTCTCTCCGGAGTTGTAGGTGCCGTCGGGGTAGCCGAAGCGCTGGCCCAGGTAGGTGCCGAGGCTCAGGGCGCCGAGGCCGAGCTGCATGCCGAGCAGGACGAACCCCTTGTTGTGGTGGCCGTTCTGGAACTGGCCCGCGCCCAGGGGGGCCAGGTTGATCCAGAAATTGCGGCGCACGACGGTGCGCACCAGCTTGTGCGTCCGGCAGAGCCGGGCCTCCTCGCTCTCGGCGTCACGCTTGAGCGCCTCCTGCTGCTGGCGCCGCAGCTCCTCCTGGCGCTGGCGCTGGCGGATCCGCTCCAGGCGCTCGGCGTTGCGCCGCTTGACCTCCTCGAACAGCTCCACCGCGCTGGCCGGATCCACCAGGGGATCGAGCTGAAAATTCGGCCGCGCGGCCAGGATGGCGAGGAACTGCCGCTCCGCCTCCTCCTTGTCCTGCTCGAACAGGTAGCTCAGCCCCAGCAGCTTGCGCGCCCGCAGCGCCTCGTCCTGGCTCGCCAGGGTGATGCGCGGGTAGATCAGGGGGCGCAGCAGCTCGATGGCGGCCCGGTACTCTCCCCGGTCATACGCGCGCCCGCCCTCGGTGAGGTCCTCCTCCGGCGTGCCGGCGCGGCATGGCAGCGCCAGCAGCAGCAGGGCCACGCTCGCCGCGGCGGCCAGGAGGTGATGATGCCGTCCGCTCACCTGAGCTTCCTCATCTCCACGGTGACCCGCTCGGAGCTGTTGGCGGTGACCGTGACGCGCCGGTCCACGGTGAAGTAGCCGTCCGCGCTCACCTTGACCCGCACCTCCGCGCGCCCATTCTTGGAGTAGTCCGGGATCTGGACCTCGATCTCCTGTCCGGACCGGTAGACGTTGTTGCCCACGACCACGTCAGCCGCCATGCCGGAGCGGGTCACCGCGGTGATGCGCGCCGGCTTCCAGCGCAGCTTGACGTTGAGCGGTGAGGCCAGGCGCTGGCCCGGCTTGATCGTGACCACCTTGTCGAAGCAGGCGGGGTTCTTGAACACCAGGCGGTGGACGCCGCGGCCTGGGATGGTGACCCGGCGCAGGTCCGGCCCCCAGTCCCCCACCTTCTGCCCGTCGAGCCAGATGCTCACCCGCTTGGGCCGGGGCAAGATCTCCACGGTGCGCGGCGGGGCAGGGGGCGGTTTGGGGCGCGGTCCCCTGACGCGGCGGTCGGGTCGCCGGGCGTCGGGCGCTGGCGTGGCGTCCGGGGAGGTCGAGGTGTCCACGCGTCCCATGTCGGGCGTCGGCGTGGCCCCGTCGGCAGGCGCCGGCGCGCCGCCATCCGATGGGGCGGCCGCGGCGCCGCTGTCGGGCCCGCTGTTGAGCACGGCCGCCACCAGGCCAGGCCACCGGTCCCGCACCAGGTAGCCCGCGATGCCGAGCAGCAGGATCAACACCAGGACGCCCACCACCCGCCCGATTCGCTGTCTACGGTGCAGCCGCTCGAGGGTGGCCAGCACCTCGCGGTTGGTGGGATCCACACAGAGCACCCGGTTGAACAGCTCCAGCGCCTGGGGGATCCGACGCTTCTCCATGGCCTGGTGCCCCTTGCCGCTGAGCACGTCCACGATGCGCTCCTGCAGCTCCTGGCTGTAGCGGCGCGGGCCGGAGAAGTACGCGCCCAGCTCCTCCCGCGGCGAGGCGATGTCCGCGTCGCCCAGGAAGTCGATCAGGTCATCCATCAGGGAGACCACGTCGAGGTAGCGGGCGTCTGGATCATGGGCCAGGGCCTTGCGGATGATGCGGCCCAGCTTGCCGCCCACCACCGGGTTGGCCACCTCGGGATCCACGAACCGTCCCTCGCTGATGCGCTTGAGCAGCTCGTGCGGGTTGTTCCCCTTGAACGGCATCTCCGATGTGGCCAGCTGGTAGAGCAGGGTGCCGACGCTGAACACGTCGGTGCGGTAGTCGATGCGTTTACCCTCCACCAGCTCGGGGGCCATGTAGGCCGGCGACCCGAGCAGCTGGCCCGTCACCGTCAGGCGCTGGATGTCCACCACCTGGGCGATGCCGAAGTCGGTGAGCTTCACCAGCCCGTCGTCGCGGATCATGATGTTCTCGGGCTTGATGTCCCGGTGGATGATCCCGATGGAGTGGGCGTGGGCCAGGGCGCGGCACACCTCGACGATGATCATGGCCGCGATCTCCGGGTGGGAGATCGGATGGCCCTGGAGGAATTCCCGCAGGGTCTCGCCGTGAATGAACTCCGTGACGATGTAGCTGCGCTCGGAGTCGATGCCCGAGTAGTCGTAGATCTCGATGATGTTGCGGTGGCGCAGCTTGGCCACCGCGTTGGCCTCGCGGTGAAAGCGCTCTCGTGACTCCTCATCCTCCGCGAGGTGGTCGTGCAGGATCTTTACGGCCACCTCACGGTCCAGCCGGGTGTCCCTGCCGCGGTACACCACGGCCATGCCGCCCTGGCCGACCTCGTCCAGCAGCTCGTACTTCTGCACCAGATCCTGTGGGCGCGTCGTGGCCAATGCTGGTTGCGCTCCTGCCTCCTCGCTTCGGGCCGCCGGTTAGCTCCTGGGCCACACTGACACAAATGTCATGACAAACCAGTGCGTTATGGCGCTCTCGTTCACCCGCGTGTTTCGGGCAATAAGCAAGTATTCTAGGTGTGATGGAGGAGTCTAAACAAGCGGTATTGTATGAGGGTCTGACAAAAATTTCACGCATGAAAGCGGAAAATCAGGCCGCGCTCGCTCCTCCGACGGTGCCCGAGAAAAAGGCACGCGCTTCGCCCATGAGATCCAGGCCGGGCGCCAGCTGACGCCCGACGCCCTCGACGATGCCCATGGCCACGATGACCATGGTCAGCGCAGGCTGGACCTTCAGCTGGTGGCGGCGCATCAGACCGAGCAGCTCCAGCAGCACCGCCCCGAGGCTGGTGGTGGCGAGGCGGACGCTGTCGTAGCGTTGCAGCATCTGGGCGACGTCCTGCCGCAGCGCCTCGCCGGGCGTGGCATCGCGCGCGTCGCCTTCAAGCAGCGCCAGGGCCGCGCGGCAGACGCCGTCGACATCGCCGGCGAGCCATGCGCTCATCAGCCCCAGCATGGGCGCCTGCTGGGCTGGCTCAACCTGGCAGACCAGGCCGAGATCCACCATGACCAGCCGGTCGCCCTGGACCATCATGTTGCCCGGGTGCAGGTCGGCGTGAACGAACCCGTGGGCGAAGACCATGCGCAGCAGCGCGCTGAACCCCGCGCGCGCCAGGCGAGCGCCCTCGTCCTCGTCCGCCTGGATATCCCGCAGCTTCTGCCCCTCGATGAACTCCATGCAGAGCACGCGGCGGGTGCACTTGCGCTCCATCAGCCGGGGCACCCCGATGGTGGCGTCTCCGTCGAAGTTGGCCGCGAAGCGGCGATTGTTTTCAGCCTCGATGCGCAGGTCGAGTTGGGCGCTGAGTGCGTCGCCGAACCGCTCCAACACCTCCACCGGGTTGAGCATGCGCAGGGCAGGGATCCAGCCGAGCAAACGCGCCGCCGGACGCATGAGCGCCAGGTCGAGAGCCACCTGCTGCTCCACGCCGGGGCGCAACACCTTCACCGCGGCCACGCGGCCATCCTGCAGCACCCCTCGGTGAACCTGGGCCACCGAGGCGCTGGCCACCGGGTAGGGGTCGATCTGGCGAAAGAGATCTTCTGGGGTCTGGCCGAGCTCCCGGGAGAGGGTGCTCCAGACGTCGGCATAGGGGAACGGATCCACCCGGTCCTGGACCCGATCCAGCGCGCTGATCACATCCGGGTGGATCAGATCCGGGCGGGTGGAGAGGTACTGCGCGATCTTGACGAAGGTCGCGCCGAGCAGGCTGCAGATCCCGGCCAGGCCGCGGCCCAGGGCGGCGCGCCTGTCCGTCGCGGGGGCGCGCGTCACGCCGAGCCAGAGCCAGCGCAACGCCAGGGCGAGGCCCAGGGTGCCGAGAATCAGGGCGATCTCTGCCGCTCGCAGGGCGGCTCGGGTCAGGCGGACCATGGTCATGACATTGTACGGCATCAGCGGGTCGAGTCGTGCCAACATCGCCGGATGAATGCGCTACAAAACCCTTGACATGCGGGCCGCTTCACATTAGTTATCCCCCTGCTTTGGAGGTATTAGGCACGTAGCTCAGTGGGAGAGCACTACCTTGACGCGGTAGGGGTCGGCGGTTCGAAACCGCCCGTGCCTACCCAATTTACTGCGTAACTGAAGGGTCAGGACCATGCCCAAGATGAAATCCAACAGCGGAGCGAAGAAGCGGTTCCGCAAGACCGGCACCGGTAAGGTCAAGTTCAAGAAGGCCTACCACAGCCATATCCTCACCAACAAGACCACCAAGAAGAAGCGCAACCAGCGTAGAATGCGCATCCTCTCTGCCGAGGATACCAAGCGCGTCAAGCGCATGCTGCCCTACCTGTAGAACAAGCGCGCGCATCCGGAGGTTGTGAGCCATGCCCAGAGCAAAACGAGGCGTCAAGGCACGCCGTCGTCGAAACAAGATCATGAAGGCCGCCAAGGGGTTCGTCGGCGGCCGCCGCCGTCTGTACCGCTCGGCGTTGGAGACCGTGATGCGTGCCTGGCGGTACGCGTACCGCGACCGGCGCAACAAGAAGCGCGAGTTCAGGCGCCTGTGGATCATCCGCATCAACGCGGCTGCCCGCGAGTGCGGCGTGACCTACAGCAAGCTGATGGGCTGGATGAAGAAGGCCAACGTGGAGCTGGACCGGAAGATCCTGGCCGACATGGCCGTGCACGACATCGAGGGATTCCGCCGCGTCGTCGACGCTGTCAAGCCCGCCGCCTGATCAAGCTTACCTGCATTACCCCCCCAGTATTCCCATCACCGACGGTGCCGTAAACGGCTCCGAAGGGTGTTCTGCACAAAAACAACCAACAATGATCAAGGGTTGCTTGACAATCTTTCGATCTATTGGATAAATCATTGGTAAGTAGTTCGAACAACGACGAGTTTCTCCAATCCCCCTTGCGGTGAAAGCGAGTACAGGATGACCAAGGCGGACATAATAGAGAATGTCTACGAGAAGGTAGGCGGCTTCTCCAAGAAGGAGGCGGCGGACATCGTCGAGACGGTCTTCGATACAATAAAGGAGACTCTCGAGGCGGGGGAGAAGATTAAGGTCTCCGGGTTCGGCAACTTCGTGGTGCGTGACAAGAACGCGCGGGTGGGGCGAAACCCCCAGACGGGCGAGGAGATCACCATCAGCGCGCGCCGGGTCCTGACCTTCAAGCCCAGCCAGGTGCTGAAGAACGCCCTGAACAGCTAGGGGCGGCACCCGGTCAAGCGTGGGCACCTCCGCACAAGAAGGCGTCATTCCCGACAAGCAGTTCTTCAAGATCGGGGAGGTCAGCCGCATCACCGGCGTCAAGGCCCACGTCCTCCGCTACTGGGAGAGCGAGTTTCCAACGCTCAGGCCCCAGAAGACGAAGTCGAACCAGCGCATCTACCGGAAGCGTGATGTGGAGTTGCTGCTGCATATCAAGAAGCTGCTCTACGCGGAAGGCTTCACCATCGCTGGCGCGCGCAAGAAACTGCGCGGAAGCTCGGCGGAGGCGCGGGTGAAGGAGAAAGAGGAGCGGGCCCAACGGGTGGTCGCCACCGCGTCCTTGCGCAGCTTGAAGAAGATGCGCGGGGAGCTTCAAGACCTGGTGGATCTCGTTGAAGGCTGGGAAGTTGAGGAGGGGTGATCATTCCTCCGCGCCGGGTATCAGATCTGCTTGACACCGTCGGACAATAGGACTATTCACTCTGTCAATCGTCGGGGCGTGGCGCAGTCTGGGTAGCGCACTTGACTGGGGGTCAAGGGGTC
>CAZEFW010000037.1:0-42181 GCA_964511535.1 uncultured Myxococcales bacterium
TGTCAACCTAATTCAGGGCTGAGATGGGGACATTTCTAACTGGACGCTACAGGCTTGGTGCCCGCCTGAAGCAGCCGGTGGTAATGGGCTCGCAGCGGGGCGCTGTCGTCGCGGCTGCCGCACAGGGCCGACTGGGCAGCGCCCTTGAACACGCTCTTGAGCATCCGGTTGCACTGCCTGTTCAGCCCGCGGCACAGGGCCACCTGGCGGCGCTCCCACTGGCCGTCGCGCTGCGCCCACTGGGCCGTGGCTCGCATCACGATGCCGAGGCCACAGTACGACCAGAACTGGCGCTTGGTGCGGAAGCGATGCGGGCTGACCACCACGGCCACCACCTGGGCCGAGCGGACAACGCCCATGCCGGGCATCGCCTGCAGCAGCTTGATGGCCGCGTGCTGGCTCGCGTGCTCCGTCAGTTCCTCGAGCGCCTGCTGCCTCAGCTCCGCCAGCATGTCGGCCTCGCTCATCAGAAGACGAGCGCCAGTCTGCATCGAGCCAGGGAGCTGGGCCTGCCATTGCGCCCGCTCGGCTTGCTTGTAGACTGCCGTGCCCGGCGTCGCAATGCCCCGCGACCGGAACAAGGCCTTGAGCCGGTTCTGCACCCGCGTGTGGTCCTGCACCACCTTGTCGTAGGTGCGCACCAGCGTGCGGAGCTCGGCATACCGCCCGCCCGGCTTGAAGACCACCATGTCCAGGTCGTTGACCCGCAGCCGCTCGGCCAGATCGTAGGCGTCCTGTTTGTCGCTCTTGGGGCCCCGCTGCCGCCGCTTCAGGCCCAGGACCACCATCCTGTACACGTGCGGACTGAGTAGCTCGTACAGCCATTCGCTGTGCGTGCCCTCCTCGATGCAAAGGTGCCGCTTGCCGGGCACCTGAACGATGCTCTCCCGCAGCGCGCGGCCGTGCGTCTCGACGACGAAGCCCCTCAGTCGCTTGCCTGTCGGCCCCACGATGGCCAGCGTGCAGCTTGACTTGTGCACATCCGTTCCAATAAACCGGTCCATGGGTGTCCTCCTCAATAATTGGGTTTTGAGATACCTGGATTGGCACACAATCCATGGAGGACGCCCTCTCTGCGTCGAGCTGCCGGGGCAACAACGCGTCGGCCTTCGGCCTGTCCGCTAGACACCGCTTCCTACAATGCCAGCCACAGCCTCGGCCGCAGCCGCAGCTTCGGCCTCGGCTTCGGCCTCTGAGCCTGCCGTTCTCCTTTAGGTCCGCCGGGATCCGGCGCTGGCCGACCAACTGCGGCGCGCCGTTCAGAGCATGTGCCTGAATTTCGCGGAGGGACGGAGCGCTCGAGGAAAGAATGAGGTGGCAAAGTTCCAGGTGGCGCTCTCCGAGTGCCGGGAGGCCAGGGCCGCGCTGCAAATCGCCGCGGCGTGGGGCTTCATCCAGGAGCCAGCCGCGCTCGAGGCAGATGCGGGACTGGACCAGGTGGCGGCCATGCTCTGGGTCCTTAACCACAGGCCCAGGCGCGCCAGCGCGAATGACAGAATTGCAGAATGATCAGCTGATCACTCTGTCATTTCGTCGTTTCGTCTTTTTGTCATTCCAGCGGCGAAGCCGCTGATCAGTACGCGCGCCGCGCCTTCTTCAACATCCTCTTCGCATGCTCGATGTCGTCCTTGACGTCCCCCGGGCAGCGGGCCAGCCGCGCCGCCAGCACCAGGCCGGCCACGAACTGCTCGGCGTCCTTGATGCCCCGCGCCGAGGCGTCGTCCTCCAGGTCCTCCAGATCCCGCGCCGCGCGCTTGAGGTTGGCCCGCAGGCCCTTGCGGCATTTCTTTCCGGCGTCGTCCAGCGCCTCCCGGGCGTCCTCGAGATCCCGCGCCGCCTTCTTCAGGTAGCGCCGGTAGCCCTTGCTCGAGCGGCTGCGCTTGCCGTAGCGCCCGTGAGCCCGGTAAATCAGCCGGTACGCCTCGCCGAGGCCGTCGTTGACATCGCTGTCACAGCTGGCCAGGGGTCCTGCGAGGTTCAGCCCCATCATGAAATTCTTGGCGTCCCGCAACGCCGTGGCGTCCGGGTCGTCCAGCACGGATCGCACCTGGCGCCGGATCGACTTGAGGTTGGCGCGGATCCCCTTGCGGCACTTGCGACCCGCGTCGTCGAGGTCTTCGGCCACCTCCTCCAGCGCGTCCAGCGCCCGCCGAAGGTCCCCATGCCACCCCTTGCCGCGCCCGCTGCGGCGGCGCCGCTTTGACCGCCCACCGCCGTCCTGAAGCCGCTCCTTGGCCGTGGTGAGAAAGTGGGACACCCGGTTGAGCTGGGTCGTCACCCCCCCGGGGCACTTGGCCAGCGCGCCGGCCAGGGCCATGCCCGCCACGAACAGCCGCTGGTTCTCCACAGTCTTGACCGTGGCGCTGCGCCGCAGGCTGCCGATGGTGGAGTCGGACATCTCCAGGTTTGCCGCCAGCGCCTCGCGGCAGCTCTTGCCCGCCTTGCGCACCGCCTTGCGCGCCTTGCGCACCGCCCCCTGGGCTGCCTTGAGGTCGTCTCGGTGATCGGCCAGCGCCGGGCGCGCGCCCGCCGGGATGAGGGTGGCCAGGGCCAACAGTAGACAGATCCGGGTCATGGTGCGCATGGGAACCTCCTTCGCCTCGCGTCCTGCTCCATGAGGAGCGTTGCTATATAGCACAACGTCCCCTCACCCCCGCTCGATCTGTTCGCTCACCTCGGCCAGCAGCTTCTGCAGCGAAAACGGCTTGAGCAGGAACCCGTCGCACCCGAGCTCCTCGCAGCGCCTCCGAACATCGTCGCTTCGTGAGGCGGTGATGATCACCACCTTCATGGACGCGCCGGGGCTCTGGCCCTGGCGCAGCTTGGCCAGCACCTCGTCTCCGCTCAACCCGCTCATGTTGATGTCCAGCAACAGCAGCTCGAACCGCCCGGTGCGGCCGAGCTCCAGGGCCCGCTGGCCATCCGAGGCGAGCTCAACCTGGTGGCCCGCCTGGTCCAGGGCCAACTCCAAAAAGGCGCTGATGTCCGGGTCGTCGTCGGCAACAAGCACCCGCGGCGCACGGGCCTCCGGCTCTGGCGCGGCAGCCGTCCGGCGCCGCTCGGTGAGCGCGGGCGCGGCGGCGGGAGGCTCCACGGCCGGCAGCCGCACCTCGAACCGCGAGCCCTCCTCCTCGGCGCTGGTGACCCGCAGCTCGCCGCCGTGAAGCTGCACCAGCTCGCGCACCACCGCCAGCCCGAGCCCGGTGCCTGGCAGCCGGCGCCCCTGCTCCCCCGGCCCGGCCTGGTAGAAGCGATCGAAGATCTGGTCCAGCTTGCTGGCCGGGATCCCCTTGCCGCTGTCCGCCACCGCCAGCCAGGCCCATTGGTCGGCGTCCAGCCCCATCTCGATCCGCACGCTGGCGCTCTCGCGGCTGGCCTTGACCGCGTTGACCAGCAGGTTGTCCACCACCTGACGCAGGCGGCCGGCGTCGCCGTGGACCCAGATCCGCGCGCTGTCATCGTAGGCCTGGTCCAGCTCCAGCCCTCGCTGGTCCAGCAGCGGGGCCACGCCGGCCAGGGCGTCCTCCACCACCGGGATCAGCGGCATGTCCTGCCGGTCGAGCACCATGCGCCCGTCGCGCAGCTTGGCGTGGTCCAGCAGGTTGTTGATCAGCCCCAGGAGCCGCTCCACGCTGCGCAAGCAGATCTCCAGCGCCCCTGCCTGCTCTGGCGTGACCGGGCCCATCTTGCCGTCGCGGATGTACTCGCTGTAGCCGCGGATGGAGACCAGCGGGGTGCGCAGCTCGTGCGAGACGTTGGCCAGCAGCTCCTCCTTGAGCCGATCGAGCCCCTCGAGGTCCCGGTTGGCGGCGATGAGGCGCTGGGTCTTGTGCCACAGCTCTTGCTGGGCCTGCAGGGTCTGGTCCTGCATGAAATAAGCGGCGGTGAAGGCGAAGATGACGAAGACATGCTCCACCATGTAGACCGACTCGTAGACGCCCAGGCCCACCAGGGAGTCGTTGATGGAGGCCAGGCCCACTGCCGAGAGCCCGAGGAAGATGCCCACGGAGCCGCGGGTGCGCCGCCGCATGGCCAGCACCCCGAGGCCGATGGTGCCGAACAGGAGCAAGATCCCCCAGCAAAAACAGACCGCGCCGAGCCAGCCTGGCTCGCACTCCTGGTACCGCACCAGGTGCCCCAGGAAGGTGAACTCCTTGACCGCGGGGGTGTCGGTGAAGAAGGCCGCAGAGGTGAAGTTGGCCACGGCGAACAGGGTGGACGCGGCGTACAACGAAATCGCGATCCAGTCCCGCCAGGCGAGGCCGGCCTGGCGCACCATGAACAGGAAGACCGTCGGGTAAGCGAAGATCGCGCCCAGCAGCTGCACCCGCTGCCAGCGCACCCCCTCGGCGGGCGAGTGGGAGGCGTAGAGCCCGGACGCGCCCAGGGCGTAGATGGCCCAGCAGAACCAGAG
The DNA here is from genome assembly GCA_964511535.1 of uncultured Myxococcales bacterium. GTDB lineage: Bacteria > Myxococcota_A > Polyangia > CAZCFB01 > CAZCFB01. The sequence continues at coordinate 4,415 of CAZEFW010000037.1, forward strand.
GAAGGCGAACAGCAGGTGGTGGCGCAGGCGGTCGCGGAAGTGGAAGACCAGGTAGTAGCCGGCGAGGAACAGGTACAGCGGTACCCAGATCAAAGCCGCGGCTGCTTGCAGATGAATCTCGTCCACGTTCTCGGTCTCGCCCCACCGAGGGGAGGACTACATTGGTATCACACACTCCCGGAGAGCGTCTGAGGCTCCTGGAACCCCTGGGGGAAGCGGCGGGTAATCACCACGAGCAGCACCGCCGCCACGAGCCCCATGATCACCATCACCAGCGGCTCCTGGAAGAACACCCCGGCGGCGTTGAGGATCAGCGAGAGGACCACCAGGCCCAGGCGCACCAGGGCGTAGTTGCGCAGCAGGCGGCCCGCAACGCCGCGGCCCCGGATCCAGCGCCACGCCACGCCGATGAGGCAGATGTCAGTGGGCGGGAAGACCAGCATCAGCTCGTTCCACCGCCCCTCGGTCACCGAGGAGACGGTCATGCCGATGAGCATGCACACCGCCGCGATGCCCATGGGCAGGGCCCAGATCATGAGCCAGATTCCCGCCCGCCGCGGGCGGTCCGGCTGGCGCAACAGGGCAGAGATGCCGAAGGACAGGATCAGGAAGATCCAGACATAGCCCAGGTGGATCAGGGTCCGGCCCTCCCCTGCCGTGGGCGGCGGACCGCGCCGGCGGTACAGCGGCTTGGCCGGCCCTGCCAGGGCCACCGTACCCTTGCCGCCCTTCGGGTCGGGGACCTGGATCTCCTGGAGGTAAGCCGAGAACATGGCCGGAACGCAGGCTGCGTCGAACTTGGTCCAGGTGATGTCGTGGTAGCGCCCCATGAACAGGTCGTTGAAGATCTCCATGGGCAGGTGGCCGGCGAAGACCCTGCGCCCGTAGTAGCGCGGCGACAGCGGGTCCTGCTGGGCCTTGAGCTTCTTCGTCAGCGCCCCGCCGAGCACCCGGTCCAGCAGGTCGCGCGCCTTGGTGGCGCACCCTGCGGTGAGGTGGTGGTAGGTGTACTCGCGGTTCTCCGGCTTCAGGTCATGCTCCAGAGCGTCGATGACCTGCTGGACCTGCGCCGGCGTGAGGTTCAGCTTCTGGTGCGAGATGTTGCGGTTCTGCTGCGCGTAGTGGGTCACCGTCTTGTTCAGGTCACCCAGCACCGAGATGTAGAACTGCGCGGTGCCGCGGAAGAAGCGCCACTCGAAGTCGAGCGCCTTGAAGTCGGCATCGCCGTAGTTATAGACCTTGCTCAGGTACTCCTTGGTGCCCTCCTTGCGCGACATGACCATGATGCCGGTGTGGCCAAAGCGCGTAAACGCGTGCTCCGCCGGCCCCATGGTGAGCAGGTGCACCTCGGTAATCCACCCCTCGGGAGCCTTGAACGGCCCGGCGGGCACCTTGGCGTGGGCGGGCGCCGCCGCAGCAATGATCGCGGCCGCAACCAGGGCAAGTGTGGTGACTCTGAGCATGGGCAGGTTATTTAGGGTGCAGGCCAGCTGATAGTCAACCGTTCTGTCATTTCGTCGTTTCGTCGTTTTGTCATTCACCGGCGAAGCCGGTGTCAGTCCAGGTGCACGTCCCCGTCCATCTCCTCCAGCCGGTACGCCTTCTCCGTGGGCACGGCGGGCGGGCAGCTGGCCTGGTAGCCCGGGCGGGCGCGCTCCAGCTTGTCGGACTTGGCCTTGTACTTCTTGCCGTTGACCGTGTAGGTCTTGCCGCTGGGGCTGACCACGATGTCGATGTCCCCCTCGAGGATGTCGTCCTTCATCTGCTCGTAGAAGTCCTCGTCTGCGCCGCTGGTTATGTATACCTGGCCCATCTTCTTCAGCGCGTTGTAGACGCGCGGATCAGGGTGGCCGTAGGAGTTCATGCCGGTGGAGAAGATGCTCACCTCGGGGTTGAGCACCTTGATGAAGCACGGGTTCGACGAGTTCTTTGAGCCGTGGTGGTTGACCCGGTAGACCTCGATGTCGCCGATGGCCTCGGCGATGTCGGTCTCGATGTCGTTGTATGAGATTCCGTTGGGGCCGAAGCGCCGGCTCACGTCGTAGCCCGACAGGTCGCCGCCGGTCACCAACTCGAAGCGGCCCTTGGTGAACTTGAGCACCACCGAGTAGTCGTTCTCGGACGGCGGGAACTCCTTGAAGAAGCCGGGCATGCGGCGGTAAGCCGCCAGCAGCCTGCCGTTGCCGTTGGACGCGATGACCTCCACCTTGAGGCCCGGGCCCATGTCGATCAGGTCGTCCTTCTTGACCCGCAGCCGGCGCCGCACCTTGCCCTCGCGCAGCCACACCCGCACCGCCTTCTCGTAGTTCTTCTGGGTGTTGCCCTTCTCTCCGATGATGAAGAACCCGCGGTCCACCAGGGTGTCCACGGAGATCCCCTCGTCGTTCATCAGCCCCCACAATCCGAGATCCCCCAGCCCGGCCCGGGTACCCGTCCCGTGCAGCCCAATGTGGTCCTGGTGGTAGTGACTCACCACGAAGTAGTCGAGGGTCTTGTGGCCCACCAGCTCCTCCAGCCGGCGGGCGATGTCGCGGAAGTTCTGCCGCCCCACCTTGGAGACCGTGGCGCCGGCGTCGTACAGCAGCGAACGCCCCCTGTGCACCACGAGCATCGCGTCCGACTGCCCCACCGCGAAGTTGATGATGTGGGTGCGCTTGTCCGCCGCGCCGGCGGGCCCTCCGGGCGAGGGCGTGCGCGGGCAGCCTCCGAGGAGAACGAGGCAGCAAAGCAGCGCCAGCGGGCCTGCCCGGAGCCGCGATTTGTGACATCGGGTGAGCTGATCGGTGGTACTCTCGTCAGACGGCTTCGGCATGGGCCAAGTCTGACGCCACATGGCCCCGGTTGGCAACGTGATTGATCCTCGTAAAAGAGCCCACACTCCCCTCCCCTTCGCATTTCTACTGCTGACTCTGGTCCCCGCTGCTGCCATGGCCGCGCCCTACGCGGTGGACATCGTGGTGGACGAGGAGGAGGAGATCCACCTGCTCTACCAGGAGGGGGATATCAGCGCCAGCGAGCGGGACACCCTGCTCACGCTGATCATGACGCCCCTGGACCTGAACCTCGCCTCCCGGGACGAGCTGTACGACCTGCCGGGCGTGAGCTACACCCTGGCCGACGCCATCCTCAAGGCGCGGGAGGATCGCGGGCGCTTCTTCAGGGTCAACGACCTGATGGGCGTGGACGGCATGACCGAGGAGATCTTCCGTCAGCTCCTCACCTTCATCACCGTGACCTCGGCCGAGGACGACCAGAAGGTGGTGGAGGGCCAGGTTCGCCTGGGGGCCATCGGCCGCATCGGCGTGCCGGACAACTTCGAGGACGAGCCCTCCACTTACCTGCGCACCAAGCTGCGCTTCCTTGGCCACGGCGGCGCCGGGTTCCTGTTCGCCGTTCGCCCGCTCAACCGCGGCGTGGGCGACGCCCGCTTCGGCGTCCAGTGCTCCACCAGCTCGTGCCGCTACGGCGAGTCACTGTACAGCAAGCCGGAGGGGCTCACCTTCGATCCCGCTGGCTTCCACGTCTACTGGGACGGCCCGCGCCTGTCAGGCATCGGCGGCTCCTACCGCATCGGCTACGGCCTCGGCCTGACCATGGACAACAGCGACCGCCGCCTGGCCCATGGCTGGTACGACAACCTCGACCTCTCCGAGAGCACCGACTCGGGCAAGGTGAGCCCGTTCCAGGGCTTCGTGGGCGCCGCCCTGCGCTACAAGCAGATCGACCTGCCCAAGGGGTTCCTCGACATCTCGGTGTTCGGCTCGGCCTGGAACCGCAACATCTACCTGTACGACCTGTACTACGACCGGGGCGAGAAGTGCCCGCCGGGGCAGACCTGCCCGTCCTGCCCCGAAGGCAAGATCTGGAGCACCAAGAGCAACCAGTGCATCAACCGCCAGAAGGTGCCCGCGCTGGTCGGCGAGGACGCGGTGTTCTACGAGAAGTCGGGCGTCACCGGCTGGCCGTCGCTCAACTGTGACTACCCCACGCTGCAGGACATCATGCGCGAGCTGATGGCCGGCGCCAACATCACCTACTGGATCAACCGCCGCTCGTCGGTGGGGGTCACCGGCTACGTGGGCAACTGGCACATGAACGCCGTGGCCAAGGACTTCTCCCCGGCGGTCTCCTCCAAGTTCCCCTTCGACCGCTCCACCTGGGGCGTGTGGGGCGCCAACACCCGCTTCGGCTTCGGCCGCTACGACTTCGGCGCCGAGGTGGCGGTGACGGACAGGGGAGATGTCGGCGCCCTGGCCATGGCCTGGATGCGCCCCTTCGCCCACTTCGAGCTGATCCCGTCCTTCCGCTACTACGGGCCCGGCTTCGACAACCCGTACAACCGCGGCATCGCCAACGGCGACGAGTTCCAGGGCAACCGGGCCCGCGACGAGCTGGGCGGCAAGCTCCAGCTGCGCTACCGCCCGCTGTCCCTGCTGCGCATCAGCGCCGACCTGGACATCTGGTACCACGAGTTCCCTGGCATCCGCCTGGATCGCGACGCCACGGACCGCACCAGCCCGTCGTACATCGGCCCCGACGGCTCGTTCAACATCCCGGACGACCAGAAGGACCCCGCGACCGACCTCGAGGCGAAGCTGCGCTTCGACTTCAAGCTCACCTCCAAGGAGCGCCTGGGCGTGTGGGGGCTGTTCCACGACGAGGCGCTGGACCGCGGCGGGCGGCACCGGTCGTACTCCTACATCTCCGAGGAGACCGCGTCGGAGATGGTGCCCGACGGCAACCCGAACACCGACTTCAACAAGCGCCCGGTGGGCTGGGGCGGGCAGAAAGTCTCCTACGCCATCACCGCGGTCACCGAGCGGATCCCGCGCGTGGCCATCTCCGGCATGTTCAAGCATATCTTCGAGGACACCAAGGCCATGGCCGACGCCTTCGACCAGAGCTACTACTTCTGGATCCGGATCCGCGCCGACCTGAAGCCGGGGCCGTACATCGTGGCCCGCTTCAAGTATTACGACGAGTACATCACCGACGACGAGGCGTGGCACCCGGCCCAGCGCTGCGGCAAGTACGTGGACGTCAGCAGCTACTCCGACATCAAGCGGCAGCTCGGCAGCACCGCCTTGCCGGCCAGCTGCCGCGGCGAGACCTACATCGACACCTACCTGCAGATAAGCCAGAAGCTGCCGGTGACCATGTTCAAGGGGAGCCTGATCTCCCTGCGCGCGGGCTGGACCCACTGGACGGACAACCGGCTCAAGTGGGAGCGGGAGAATTTCTGCCACAACTGCAACCCGCCGCGGGACGAGGTGACTGTCAAGGGGCACATGCTGCTCAAGTTTTAGCCAAGGAGAGTGGAGGCAATGAGGACCCTGAGTGTTGCGCTGGTGGGCCTGCTGTTGTGTGGGGCCTGTTCCGACGACCTTCCCGACCTGAAGTTCGATGGCGGCGGCGGGTACTATGACGGCTCGGGCGCCGACCTCCCCCCGCCCCCCAAGCTCAGCAAGTGCGAGGTGGTCGTCACCGAGCTGATGCCGGCGCCGGCCAACAAGGACGTGGAGTGGATCGAGATCCTCAACATGTCGGGCAAGACCCAGGACCTGGCCGGCCTGACCATCAAGATGTGGCACAAGGACAGCACCAAGGCGGACAAGGTTGTGCTCGGCAAGGACGCCAAGACCAAGCTGACCGCCGGGGGGAGGCTCGTGGTGTGCAGCTGCGTCAAGGGCTCCACCGCTGACGCGGCCCTCGGCTGCTACAAGCCGTCGTCCTGCAAGTCGATCTCCATGGTCAACTCCCCGGACTCCACCACCGGCTACACCGTGCAGCTCAACGCCGGCGCCACCGAGGTGCACAAGGTTGTGTACGGCAAGACCGGCGGCGTGCCGAAGCCGAAGTCGGGGGTCAGCCTGCGCCTGGCCGGGGAGCTCGCCGCGGGGACCCGCTGCGCCGAGAGCGCCAAGGCCAAGGCCTGGTGCACCGGCCCCAAGGAGAAGTCCTACGACACCGCCAAGCTGAACCATGGCACGCCGGGCAAGAAGAACGGCGGTTGCTGCTTCTACAAGCCGCGCAAGGGCGACCTGCGGGTCAACGAGTTCATGCCCAACGCCCCGGGCCCGGACGACCAGAACGAGTGGGTCGAGCTGTTCGTGGCCGCCGGCCCGGGCCCCAACGGTGAGGTGGACCTGTACGGCACACGCCTGGCCTACGGCAAGACAGGGACCACCACCACCGCGCTGGCCACCACCGACGGGGTGGAGGGGTGCATGCGGGTCAAGAAGGGGGACTTTGTGCTGCTGACCCGCAAGAAGAAATCCACCGCCGACACCTGCACCCAGACCGGCACCTTCAACATCGGCTCCGCCTCTCTTTCGGGCACGGGCGGCATGATCGGTCTCGTGGACGAGGCCAAGACCCTGGAGATCGCGGCCAAGATCACCTACAGCTCATCCAGTGAGAGCACCTCGGTCCTCGGCCGGGCCTACAGCTTCGACGCCGCGGCCAAGAAGTGGTGCTGGCTGGCCAAGGACGCGGCCAACAAGTACTGCACGGTCACCACCTCCAGCAGCAAGACCGAGGAAGGCTACGGCACGCCGAAGAAGGCCAACGTGGCGTGCAAATAGGCGCGCTTAAGTAGGCGCGCTTCGCGCGCCTGGCTTCAGGCTCGGGACTTGAGGCTTGAGGGTACATAGTTCAAGGGCACTCTCCCTCAAGCCTCAGGCCTCAAGTCTCAAGCCGCGTCGCCGAAGGCGACGCTATTCGAAAATCGTCACGCTCAACGGGATATGGTCCGAGACCTTCTTCTTGAACTCCCCCAGGGTCGGGCTGAAGGCGGTGGGGTCCACGCGGGCGAACTCTCGGGTCCAGCGGTCCATTTGGGCCTCGGTAAACAGGATGTGATCGTAGCTGGAGCTGTACTTGGCCGAGCCGCCGGAGCCGCTGATGTTGGTGGGCTGATCGTCGCTCAGCCGCCGCATGTTGGGCGGGCCCTTTGTTAATGTGCCCCAGTGCCCGGGGGCGTCCTTCGGCTGGACGTTGAAGTCGCCCAGCACCAGCCGCTGTTGCACCGACAGCTTGCCGAGCAGCTTGTTGAGCTGCGCCGGGATGGCGGCCACGTCTGACTGGCGCCGCTCCTGCTCGGCCTTGGAGCTGCCCCCCCACAGCACGTGCACGTTGACCAGCCAGAACGGGTCGGCCCCGGCCTGCATCAGCACGGCGCACGGCACCCGCTGGGGTTTGGAAGAGCTGGACAGCGCGCAGCGCCAGGACGCCTCCGCCTGGATCGCCACCCCCTTGCGGAACAGCACGCCGTAATACTCGCTGCGGTAGGTCCTGGACGTGAGGGTGCCGTCCCAGGAGCCGTCCCGGCCCCGCAGCTTGCCCTGCAGGGTGGTGAACGCGGACTTGCCGTACACCTCCTGCACCCCTGCCACATCGCAGCTGTCGTCGATGACCCGGGCCATCAGGTCGAGGTCCCTGTCCTTGCTGCCCCAGCCCGCGCCCAGGGAGGTGAGGTTCCAGGTGCAGACCCGTACTGTGCCCTGCTCGCACCCGCCACACAGGACGAGCAAGAGCACGGCCGCGAGCAGCCGGTGCCTCACCGCCTCCGCCCCTTGTACGGGACATGCAGCGCCTCGTCCACCAGGCCCCCGTCAGCGTCGCGCAGGGTGGCCGCGTCGCCGCGGTTGGTCCAGGCGCTGGCCTGGCGCTTCCAGAACAGGTGCATCTGCTTGCGCGGATTTTTCTGGTCCGTGCCATGCCCCGAGTGCAGCAGGACGGTGTGGCCCGGCGGCAGGGTCACGTCGCCGAACTCGTAGTATTCGCCGCGCTTGTTGTGCAGCCGGTACCCCTTGAGGGAGGCCGGCTCCACCCCGGTGCAGGCGATGCGAACCACCTCGCCGTTGAGGTTGAAGTTGTCGTTGCCGCGCGGGTTGGCGTGGAAGCTCGTGATGTGAAACAGCCCCTGGTAGCGGCCTGTGGCCCAGATGCCGACGTTTTTCTGGCGGGCATCGCGCTGGGCCTTCAGCAGCTCCGCCACCTTGTCCTTGTCGAAGGGCGGGATGATGAAGAGGTGGGCCATGCCCGCGCGCACCAGCTCCACCGCGAAGCTGCTGTCCTTGATCAGGACGTCGGCGATGAGCCGGCCGTAGCCGTCCCGCTTGCGGCCCTCGATACGGACCTTCTTGCCCTTGAGCCGCTTTTTGGCGAACGCCGTGGCCTCCGGGCCGAGCTCCTCCCGCTTCTCGGGCGTGTTGACATAGGCCAGCCGCACCCGGTCGCCGCCGTTGAGCTGGAAGGTGTCGCCGTCGATGACCCGCACGATCTTGCGCAGGCCGCTGACCACGGCGGGGCGGCTGTCCTTGCCCCGGTGGCGGCGGCTGCGCTGGGGACCAGAGCAGGCGGTGAGGAGGATGGTGGCGATCAGGAGCGCTGGGATGAGGTCTTTTGGTTTCACAAGCAGATCATACTTGAACCGGCAAGCAGGAACTAGGAGCTAGGAACTGGGAACAAGGAATGATAAATGGTCTCCGGGGGATCAGCGTGGAGAAGACCATGAAGAGCGAACAGGAGCTACTGAGCCGGACGCACACCTGCGGTGAGCTGCGAGGACCGGACGTGGACAAGAAGGTGATCCTCACCGGCTGGGTCCAGGGCCGCAGGGACCTGGGAGGGGCCGTGTTCATCGACCTGCGGGATCGGCACGGGTTGACCCAGGTGGTGTTCCGCAGCGACCTGGACGCTGCCCTGCTCGCGCTGGCCAGCGAGCTGCGCCCGGAGTACTGCGTGGGCATCGCGGGGGAGGTCAGGAGCCGCGGCGACAACGTCAACGCCCGCATGCCCACGGGCGAGATCGAGGTGTTCGCCACCGATCTGTGCGTCTTCTCTCGCGCAGAGACTCCGCCCTTCGAGATCGAGGACGACATCGACACGCGGGAGGAGCTGCGGCTGCGCCACCGGTACCTCGACCTGCGGCGCCCTGCCCTGCAGCGCAACCTGGTCACCCGCGCCCAGACCACCGCCGCCGTGCGCGGGTTCCTCGACAGCAAGGGGTACCTGGAGATGGAGACGCCGGTGCTGATCCGCAACACGCCGGGCGGGGCGCGCAACTACCTGGTGCCGAGCAGGCTGACCCCCGGCGATGTCTACGCGCTGGCCGAGTCGCCCCAGCTGTTCAAGCAGCTGTTCATGGTGGCCGGCTTCGACCGCTACTACCAGATCGTGCGCTGCTTCCGCGACGAGGACCTGCGGGGCGACCGGCAGCCGGAGTTCACCCAGATCGACATCGAGGCCTCCTTCATCGACGAGGAGGACATCTACTGGCTGGTGGAGGGGCTGATGCAGGCGGTGTTCAGCCGCGTGATGGGGCAGAAATTGCCCACGCCGTTCCCGCGGCTCACCTACCAGCAGGCCATGGACACGTACGGCTGCGACAAGCCGGACCTGCGCTTCGGGCTGCCGCTTCAGGACATCACGGATCTGTGCCCGGGGTGCGGCTTCCGCATCTTCGAGGGCGCCGCCGAGGCTGGCAACATGGTCAAGGCGCTGAGGCTGCCCGGGCGCGCCGGGGAGATGTCCCGCAAGGTCCTGGACGGCCTGACCGCGCTGGTCAAGCCGGTGGGGGCCAAGGGGGTGGCGTATGTCAAGATCAACGAGGGGCTGATCTGGCAGGGCTCCATCGCCAAGGCGTTCACCGAGGAGGCCAAGCGGGTGGTGAGCACCCGGGTGGGCGCGGAGGTGGGCGACGTTCTGCTCTTCGTGGCCGACACCCCGTCGGTGACCAACACGGCGCTGTCCACCCTGAGGCTGGCCATGGGCCGCCGCTTCGAGCTCATCGACGACGACGCGTGGAAGCCGGTCTGGATCACCGAGTTCCCCCTGCTTGAGAAGAGCGAGGAGACCGGCCAGTGGGTGGCATGTCACCACCCGTTCACCATGCCCCTGGCCGAGGACACCGACCTGATCGAGGGGGAGCGCCGGGGAGAGGCCCGCGCCCGGGCCTACGACATGGTCCTCAACGGCGTGGAGGTGGCCGGCGGGTCGATCCGTATCCACAAGGCGGAGCTGCAGTCGAAGGTCTTCCGCGCCCTCGGCATCCAGGAGGAGGAGGCGCAGGCGAAGTTCTCCTTCCTGCTCGACGCGTTCAAGTACGGGCCGCCGCCCCACGGCGGGGTCGCCTTCGGCCTCGACCGGCTGGTGATGCTCCTGTGCGGCGCGGACTCCTTGCGGGACGTCATCGCTTTCCCCAAGACAACCAGCGCCAGCTGCCTGCTCACCGGCGCGCCGTCGGCGGTGGAGTCGGAGAAGCTGGAGGAGCTGGGGCTGGCAAAGAAGGCGGAGGAGTAGTTAAAGTCTAGGGGACCCATGGCTCGCCCCGCACAAAGCCCTGCCAAGCAGTTCGACGTGGTCGTCGTGGGCGGCGGGGTCAACGGGTGCGGGGTGGCCCGCGACCTCGCCCTGCGCGGCTTGCGGGTGGCGCTGGTGGAGAAGGCGGACCTCGCCTCGGGCGCGTCCGGGGCCAACAGCGGCATGATCCACGGCGGCGCGCGCTACCTGCAGACCCAGATGCAGGTGACCAAGCTGAGCTGCCTCGACTCCGGGTACATCCAGCGCATCGCCCCGCACCTGTGCTTCCGCATCCCGTTCATCGCGCCGGTGCTCAGGGACACGCCCCACGCGGCGGCGCTGCTGGAGCTGATGGAGGTGTTCTTCGAGGCGTACGACGTGTACCAGCCGCTGAAGAACGGCCAGCCCAGCGCCCGGCTCAGCCGGGAGGAGGCGCTGGAGCTGGAGCCGGGGCTGAACCCGGACATCATCGGCGCGGTGACCTTCGACGAGTGGGGCATCGACCCGTTCCGGCTCTGCGTGGCCAACGCCCTGTCAGCCCGGGAGGCGGGGGCGCAGATCTTCACCTACCACCAGGTTGAGGGGCTGCTGCGCGACGGCGACGCGGTGTGCGGGGTGCAGGCCCGGGACCTGGTGACAGGCGAGCTGCGCCGGCTGGAGGCGCCGGCGGTGGCCAACCTGGGCGGAGTGTGGGCGCCGCGGCTGGCGGCCATGGCGGGGGTGGAGGTGAAGGTGCGGCCGGGCAAGGGGATCCACCTGGTCTACGACCGGCGCATCACCAACTACGCCATCGTGGCGGCCGCGGTGGACAAGCGGCAGATCTTCATCGAGCCCCATGAAAACGGCACCATCCTCGGCACCACCGACGACGACTACTACGGCGATCCGGACGATCTGTGGGCCACCGAGGACGAGATCCAGTACCTGCTCCAGGCGGCGGAGACCATGTTCCCGGGGATCCGGAGCTACCGGGTCACCCGCACCTTCGTGGGGTTGCGCCCCACCCTGTTCGAGTACGGCGCCCTGGAGGACCACCTGTCCCGGGATCACGAGATCTATGACCACGAGGCGGAGGGCGCGCCGGGGCTGGTGACCATGCTCGGCGGCAAGCTCGCCTCCTACCGCATCATGGCCGAGGAGATGGGCGACGTCATCGCGGGTCGGCTGGACAACAGCGAGCCGAGCAGCACCCACCTCGTGCCCCTGCCTGGCGGCGAAGGCGAGGCTGATCTGGAGCAGCTCACCGGGGACCACCGGCTGGCGCCCTACGCGGCCAGCCGGCTGGCGTATCGCCACGGCGGTCGCGCCGGGCAGCTGCTGGAGGCGGCGGCCAGTGACGCGGACCTGGCCCAGGTCTGCCAGTGCGAGCCGGTCACCGAGGCCGAGCTGCGGCACGCCATCCGGCACGAGGGGGCGCGCACCCTGGACGATCTGCGCCGCCGGACCCGGCTGGCCATGGGCGGCTGCCAGGGCATGCGGTGCATCTCCCGGGCCGGCGTGATCCTGGGACAGGAGCTGGAGCTCGACCCGCTGGCCGTGCTGAGCCAGGTGCTGGACCTGCTGCAGCAGCGCCACCGGGGCAAGGCGCCGCCGCTGTCCGGGGTGGGCCTGGCCCAGGAGGAGCTGAACCAGGCGCGCTACTTCCTCGTGGGGGATCTGGGCCGCGTCGGCCTGAAGGGTGACGCCTGCTGCACGCGCGCCGGGACAGGCTGGGGAGGCGACGATGGCTGAGCCGCGCGTGGTGGTCATCGGCGCCGGCGCGGCCGGGTGCGCTGCGGCCCTCGCCGCCGCGGAGCTGGGCGCGCGGGTCACGGTGGCGCGCGCCGCCCTGGGCGCCACGGCCCTCTCCTCGGGCGCCGTGGATCTGGCGGCAGACCCCGTGGAGCGCCCCGGAGACCCCTGGGAGGGGAGGCCCTCGCTGGAGGAGGCGTACCGCCGGTGCCGAAACCGCGGGCCGCACCCCCTGGACAGGGCGGCGGTGAGCGCCGCTGACGCCCACGCCATCCTGGAGCGACTGGCCTCGTCGCTGCCCTGCCTCGAGATGGCGTCGCTGGAGGCGCCGGCGCGGGTGCTGCCCACCGACATGGGCACCTTCAAGAGCACCGCCCTCGCCTCCCCGTGGGCGACCCCGGGCCACCTGCCCGATCTCGCCGGCAAGCGCGTGGGCGTGGTCGGTATCGCCGGGCACCCGCAGCACCAGGCCTCGGGCCTCGTGGGGCCGCTGGGCGCCCTGGCCCGGCGTGGCGGTGTGGAGCTGGAGCTGCACGCCCTGGAGATGCCGCTGCTGCGCCTGCGCGGCGAGGAGCTCGCCGGCGCCGTGGACCTGGCGCGGCTGGTGGAGCGCCCCGGCAACCTGGACCGGATCTGCGCCTGGCTGGCTGAGCGGGCCGCGGACATGGGGCTCGACTTCGCCTTGCTGCCGCCGGTGATGGGCATGGAGCGCTGGGCCGAGGTGCGCCAGCGGATCACCGCCGCGCTCCCGGCGGCGGAGCTGCTCGCGTCGTCGCCACCCACGGTGCCGGGGCTGCGGCTGGTGGCCGCGCTGGACCTGGCGCTGGAGGCCGCGGGGGTGCGGCGCGTCCAGGGCCGGGTCTCGGCGCTGGAGACCAGGGCGGGCCGGGTGGTGGGCGCCGACCTCGCCGGGGGCCGCCGCCTGGAGGGGGACAGCTTCGTGCTGGCCACCGGGCGCTTCATCGGCGGCGGGCTGGTCCACGAGCAGTCAACCGAAGAGGGAGTGCTCGAGGCGGTGGCCCGGCTGCCGGTCTGGATCGGCCGCGAGGGCCCGGGGGTGCGCGCGCCGGGCAAGTTCATGGACCGCGCCGCGCCGGGCCCGCACCCGCTCATGAGCGCGGGCCTGCGCGTGGATCAGGGCCTGCGCCCCCTCGGCCCGGGCGGGCAGCCCGCTGCGGACAACCTGTTCGCAGCCGGCAGCGTGGTGGGCGGCTACGACTACATCACGGGCCGGGACGGCCTGGGCACCGCCCTGATCACCGGCCACCTGGCGGGTCTGGGCGCCGCGCAGGGGGGCGCCTCATGAGCAAGCTCCTGTCATGGCTCAACCTGGCCTACCGCTTCAACGTGCACCTGATCAAGAAGCCCTTCGTGGGCCACGAGAAGGGCAAGGCGATGTTCCTGGACAACTACCGGGCAGATCACATCTTCCCGCTGGGCCAGGAGATCCGGACGCGGCTGCCCGAGCTATCCCGCTGCATATCATGCGGGCTATGCGACACGGTGTGCCCCAACCTCAAGGCAGCCCGGCGCCACCTGTTCAACGGCCCCTCCGACCTGGCCGGCTGCCACACCCGCAGCTTGCCCGACTATCACCTGCTCGGGCCGAGCCTGGACAACTGGCACACCTGCGACCGGTGCACCCACTGCGAGGATGTCTGCCCCAGCGGTGTGCCGCTGCGGGACCTGGCGCGGCTGGTGACCGAGATCATGGCGGCGCAGGAAGACGCGCAGGAGTAAAAAGGCCGCGCAGCCCGGACCCGGCGCTATGATGCCGCCATGTCCCTGACCAACAAGCTCAAGCTACAGACCGAACCGACCTGCCTGCTCGGCCAGCGGGTGCAGCTGCGCATCCCCGAGGGGTCCTGGGTGGACGGCCACCACGAGGGCGGCCTGATGGGGGTCGAGGTGGACAACCTGCGGGAGCAGCGGGTCGGCACCGACTACGGCCCATCGCGGCTCATCATGCTGGCCGAGGACACCATGCTGTTGGCCGGCGGCGGGCTGGAGAGCATGCGCCAGCGCCTGCTCGACGGCGTCACGCGCGGCTACGGGGTCACCTTCGAGGAGCTGCCCGACGCCCCGGAAGGTGGACTGCTCATGGGGACCCTGTCCCAGGCGCCGGAGAGGGAGGCGTTGCCGCTGCTGGTGCTCTGGCTGGAGCACCCGGACGGCACCCTGCTCAAGCTCAACTGGTTCGTCAACGCCGAGGCGGTCATCCAGTGGCGCGATTGGCTCGAGGTGGCCAGCGCCATGGCTCGCTCGGCCACCGCAGGCGACCGCTCCATTCAGCGCGAGGCCCGCGTGGTCACCCTCGACTGGTGCCACACGCCGGCGGTGGAGCTGGACCTGCTGCCCGACTTCGTCCTGTCCGCGGATCGGGGCCATGACTTCGTGGTCCACCGCCTCGACGAGCTGCGCAGCCTGGACGGCTTCGGGGCCAGCCTCGGCGTCTACCTGGGGCAGCACCCCGCGCCCCATGTCTCACGCATGAGCCCGCGGCCGGAGCTGGAGGAGGTGGCCGGTTCCCTGATGGGCCAGCAGATGAGCTGGATCCGCTACGAGCTGGAGGGGTGCGTCAAGATGGAGGCCATCGAGCCCCTGGAGCACGCCCGGGTCATGATGCACGCCTTCGCCACCGGCGCCGACGACGAGGACTGCCGCCGGGTGGCGCGCATGGTGGAGGGGCTGCGGGCGGCGGGGTGATCAGGCTTGAGGCTTGAGACTTGAGACTTGAGGCATGAGACTTGAGACGTGAGTCTTGAGACTTGAGACTAGAGACTAATGACGTGAGTCTTGAGACTTGAGGTTTAAGGGCGATTGCCCTCGACTATTATCCCTCAAGCCTCAGGCCACAAGCCTCAAGCCGGGCGAGCGAAGCTCGCCCTAGTTGACCTGGCCCAGGTCCACTGAGCCGGCGACCCAGACCTCGATGCTCTTGGGGTCGTACTCCGGGTCCTGGCTGATGTTCAGCAGCTCGAGGTGGAACATGTCCGCCGTGTGGCTTATGGCGTTGAGCCCGTCGGCGAAGGACTCGTACTCGAGGCCCTCCAGCGGAATCTCGGCCGACAGCTCCACGTTGTCCTCCTCGTCGAGGCTGAACTTGGCCAGCCGCACGATGTAGTTCAGCCGCAGCAGGTGAGTGTGCAGGTTTACGCGGCACCCCTCATCCTCGGGGGCGTTGACCACCGGCGAGATGGTGAACACCAGGAAATGATCGGTCAGGTAGACGAAGATCGGGAAGTTGGTGGTCTTGGCCTTGAAGGCGGTGAACCAGGTGCTCGACTCTTCCTCGTACTCGTACTCCCAGCCGAACAGATCGAAATACTGGTGAATCTTCTCAACGATACCCGTCATGTCCCATCTCCTGCGCTTACGCTCCGGCCGTTGGCCGCCGGGAGCCGAGCCGGCTGTTATTAGCCGATGCTGGGCGAATATTCAATCGCGCATTGCCTCCGCGCCGTGGAGGTAGGATTATCCCGGGCGAAACGAGTGTTTTGACGAAAGCGACCACGAAGGAGAGACGACGATGAGCACCTTCGACCTGTTCAACCCCACCGAAATACACCAGGCGATCCGCGACACGGTGCGCCAGTTCGGCCAGGCCGAGCTGGAGCCCCAGGCGGCCGAGTACGACGAGGCGGAGAAGTTCAACGAGGAGCTGTTCCGCCGCCTCGGCAGCGAGCTGAACCTGTTCGGCGTCACGGTGCCCGAGGAGGAGGGCGGCGTGGGCATGGACGCCGTGGCGTCGGTCATCGTCTGCGAGGAGTTGAGCCGCTTCGACCCGGGGTTCGGGCTGAGCTACCTGGCCCATGAGGTGCTGTTCGTCAACAACTTCTACTACAGCGCCTCGCCCGCCCAGCGCGAGCGCTGGCTCGACGGTGTGCTCACCGGCGAGCGCATCGCCGGCATGGCCATGACCGAGCCGGAGGCCGGCACCGACGTGCTCGGCATGAAGGCCGTGGCCGAGAAGCGGGGCGACAAGTACATCCTCAACGGCACCAAGCAGTTCATCACCAACGGCGGGCCGGGGGAGATCTTCCTGGTCTACGCCAAGCTCGACCGCGCCGCCCGCCCGGTGACCGCCTTCATCGTGGAGAGCCACTACCCCGGCTTCTCCGTGGGCGCCAAGGAGAAGAAGATGGGCATGCGCGCCTCGCCCACCACGCAGCTGGTGTTCGAGGACTGTGAGGTGCCCGAGGAGTGCCTGCTCGGGGCCGAGAACGGCGCCATGATGCACATGATGCGCAACCTGGAGATCGAGCGCGTCACCCTGGCCGCCCAGTCGTGCGGCATCGCCCTGCGCTGCGTGGAGGAGATGAGCCGCTACGCCATCAGCGAGCGCAAGGCCTTCGGCAAGCCGCTGGTGTCCTTCGGCCAGATGCAGAAGATGGTCGCCGACGCCTACGCCGAGACCGCCGCGGCCCGCGCACTGGTCTACGACACCGCCCGCCGCATCGACCCGGAGCAGCGCCGCAGCCTCGACGCGGCCAGCGCCAAGCTGGTGGCCACCGTCACCGCCGAGCGCGTGGCCCGCAGCGCCATCCAGGTGCTCGGCGGGTACGGCTACACCCGGGAGTACCCGGTGGAGCGCCTGCTGCGCGATGCCATCCTGCTGTCCATCGGCGGCGGCACCGTGGAGGCGATGCAGAAGAACATCGCCGCGGATCTGTCGCGCATCTACAAGTAAGCCTCGCCCCCTCAGGTGACGCCGTCCTGACCAGGGTCGCCCCCGGCCGCGGCCGTCACCGCCTCCTCAGCCGCTTGATACGCTGCTTCAGCGGGTTCCCCTGCTTCAGGCCGTCGGCCATCGTCTCCAGCGCGCGGTCGCAAGCGTCGCGGATGGACTGATCCTCCTTCCTGTCCAGCCGTACCCTGTTCAGCAGCGCCACGGTGCGCGCGGTGCGGAACTGGCCCAGGATGGAGATCGCCTCGTGCCTGCGGCGGCCCTCCCGGTGCGTCAGGTCCAGGCGCGCCTGCTCGCGCCGGGCCCGGTCACGGTGTTCCTGGTCGCCGAGCAGGCCCGAGATCCAGCGGCTGAAGGTGGGGTTCAGCTTGCCCCAGTCGTACTCCTTCGGCGCCACCAGCACCGTGACCATCATCGAGCCCTTGAGGGCGCTGGTGCGGACCAGCTCCGGACCGGCGCCGTCCACCAGCGGACCGTGGCGGTTGAACACCAGGCACTTGGCGGGCAGCTTGCGCTTCGCCACCTCCGGGCCCAGGGGGAGCAGCCCGCCGCTGACGCCCAGCTCCTTCAGCGCGCCGGCGGCGGCCAGCTTCTCGCCCATGGCCGGCATCAGCCGCTTGAGCTCCGCGGCGAAGGACCGCTCCATGGCGGCCTTGCCGGCGGCGTCGGTGCGCAGGTTGGCCCCGACGAACAGCCCGTAATCGCCTGCCAGCGCGCACACCGCGGGCGCCGCCACCTCCAGCGCCTTGACCTCGGCCACGGGATCCTGCTCGCCAGGGGCCAGCGCCGCGGCCAGGCCCTTGACCAGCCAGGCCAGCCTTCGCGCGGTGGGGGGCTTGCGGAACGAGAGCTCGAAGGTGTCGGTGCTGATGGGGGACTCCCGCTGGATCGAGAGGTTCAGCGGGTACGCGGCGGCCGAGATGGCGGCCACGTCCTTTATCCGCGGGAGCCTGATCACCGGGCTGTCCACCCGGTAGCGGGTCAGCGGGATCCGCTTCTTTTTCGCCCTGGCCAGCACCCTGTTCACCGCCGGCAGGGCCCTGGCTACCCGACGGTAAAATGCCCGCTCCTTGCCGGCGAAGTACCCCCGGGCCTGGCGGCCCGAGCGGAAGATCTTCCGGACATGCTCCCGGTGAGCGTAGCTGAAGCGCTCGTGAACATAGCGCGTCCCGAAGGCGCCGCTGGCGTCGGCAGCGCAGGGCATCAGCAGGGTGACCCCCGCGACCAACAAGAGGGCCGGGACCAGAAGCTTCGGGCTTTTTGGCATGCCCGTAGTAAACCACGATTATGAGTGAGCTCCCATGAAGGCCCTGACCCTGGTCACGCTGACGCTGGCCTCCACCGCCGCGGCCACGGCCTCAGAGCCGGCCGGAGTGCAAGCGGCCATCAACACCCGAGGCGATGCATCGCCCGGCCCCTCGGGAGGCGTCGCGTGCCGAGGTTCGGGTCTGCTCCTGGGCCATTGACGCTGCGCACGCCGCGGTCTAATACTTGGCCGCTATTTGGTAATGGCGCCGCAACACCTGAAGAGGATCTACTGAATGAAGATCGCAGTCTTTGACATCGGCACCAGGGCCACACGGCTCATCGTCGGCGACACCGATCAGCTGCGGAAGCACGGCTTCCGATTCGGCGACTACTTCAACCGGGGCGATAGAACCGAGGCTGGCCTCGGCATCGTGGAGAGGCAGGACGGCCAGGGGGAATACCAGCTCATCGGCCTGCAGAAGACCATCGAGTTCATCACCCGGCATATCGCTCAGTGCAAGCAGATCGGGATCACCGAGGAGAACATCCATGGCGTGGGCACGGAGGTGTTCCGCCGGGTGGAGAACTGGCAGGACATGGTGGCCACCATCGAGACGGCCTGCGGCCTGCGGGTCAAGGTGCTCGATCCCATCGAGGAGGCGGACACCACGTTCTGGGCGGCCATGATCTCCGGCAGCCCGTTCTTCGAGCGTGAGGAGCCGTTCCTGGTCATCGAGCAGGGGGGCGGTTCGGTGCAGCTCACCGTGGGCCAGGTGGACAGCCACGGGGGGCCCGAGGTGTTCGGCCAGACCAGCATCCCCGCCCTGGGCACCGTGCTGCTGCGCCAGCGCTTCCTGGCCAACCAGACAGACATGTCCCTGCGCAACCGCCGGCATGTGGACACCGTGAGCAGGGAGGTCCACGAGTACGCCAACCAGCAGCTGCAGAATGAGCTGGCGCAGAAGTTCGACCTCCCGGACGACAAGGTCCCGGGACGGGCGTTCGCCCTCGGGTCGGTCATCACCAACTACTACAGGACGGACGTCAACAGCACGGTGCGGTCCAACGCCGACCAGCACGGCAAGGAGGTGCTGCTCAGCTGGCTGTACGACCCGAACATCGGCGGCGGCCTGGCGACCAAATACGCCGGCCGAACCATCGCCAAGCTGTTCCAGGAGGCGGGCTACCACATCCAGGAGAGCGAGGACGAGATCAAGTCGGCGCTGGAGCAGCTGGCCGGCATCCCCTGCTACGCCGCCGCGCTGGAGCACTTCGGCCTGGACCAGCTGCGCATCTGCGGCACCGGCCTGCGCTACGGCGTGCTGTTCAAGGCCGCCTTCGGGCTGTGGGACGAGGTGCGCGAGTACAAGGGATACGAGCCGCCCGCCTGAGGCCGGCCAGGCGCCGCGTCATGGAGGGGTGGCCTGCCCGTAATTGTTTGCCCCCCAGCAGTGAACCTTGCCGCCTTTGGACAGCCCGCAGTAGTGCCAGCCGCCCGAACTCACCTGCACGAAGTTGCCCTTGTGGGTGGTGACGTTGAACTGGTTTCCATCCCAGCACATGATCGCGCCGGACTTGGCCAGCGCGCAGTCGTAGTAGTAGCCGAGGTCGACGCCCAAGAAGCTACCTGAGATCGCCCACTCGCCACCCCAGCACTGGATCGCGCCCCCCTTGGCCACGGCGCAGCTGCCGCGGTCCGATGAGATCTGGACAAACACCCCCGTGGGCGCGGTGATCTGCCCCCGCTTATTGCTGCCCCAGCACTTGATGGCGCCGCCCTGGGTCAGGCCACAGCTGTGCCGCCACCCCGCGCTCACCTGGGCAAACTTGAATTGCTTCGGCGTATTCGCCTGGCCCCAGGTATTGTTGCCCCAACACTCCGCGAGGCTCTTGCTGGTCACGGCGCAGCTGTGATATTCGCCCACCTCGACCACTTTGAACTGGCCTGGCGGTGAAAACGTGGTGGGGCCCTTGACCCCCCAGCAGCTGACCTTCTTCGATGCTGTCACGCCACAGTTGGAGGCGCCGAAGCTGCTGATCTGGATGAAGGTTCCTTTCGGAGGTGACGACTCTCCATACCAGTTGGTCCCCCAGCAGGCCACCGCGCCGCCAATTTTGATGGCGCAGGTGTGTGTGTTGCCCGCGGAGACCTGGATGTAATTCCCGGTTGAAATCCCCATATCGGCGCCGGGGCCGTCGCCAGCCGTAGTGAGGTCCGGGGCCGGGAGGTCGGGCGCCGGGTGGTCCGGGGGCGAGCGATCCTGTGGCGCGGCATCATGACGCCCCTGGTCGCGGGGCCCCTGCTCGACCGCCGCCGCGTCCGCTGCCCGCTGATCGGCCCTCGCGTCCGAGGCCGTCGTCGATCCCGTATCGCAGCCACTCTGCCAGCTCAACACCAGCAGGAACACACCTACACACCCGATCCCCCGCGTCATGCCTTGCATTGTCGCGCCCTCGGCGGCTGATGTGCAAGGGCGGCATTCTCATTGTGCCCCACTTCCCGCCCGACTATCCTTGGTGCCCATGGACGAATCCAGCAGCGAAGCACAGGGCAAGGAGGCCACCACTCAGGCGTTCCGCTGCCCCGAGTGCCGGGGGGAGATGAGCTTCGATCCGGGCGCCCAGAAGATGGTGTGCCAGTACTGCGAGCACCAGCTGGCCGTGGCCACCGAGCAGGGCACCCGCACCATCGTGGAGCATGACCTGGAGAACGGGCTGGCCCTCAAGATGGAGACCGGCCTCGGCGCCAAGGTGCGCTCCAGCCGCTGCAAGGAGTGCGACGCCAAGGTCACCTTCCCGGAGAACATGACCGCTGCCACCTGCGACTTCTGCGGCTCGTCGCAGGTGATGGAGCAGGAGGAGAACCGGCGCCTGATCCGCCCCGAGTCGGTGGTGCCATTCAAGGTGGACCGCAAGGAGGCGTCGGCGCGGTTCAAGGGGTGGCTCAAGGGCCTCTGGTTTCGTCCCTCGGACCTGAAGCAGCGCGCGCGGGTGACCCAGATCAACGGCGTCTATGTGCCGTACTGGACCTTCGACGCCCGGGTGGAGTCGGACTGGACCGCCGACGCGGGCTACTACTATTACGAGACCGAGGAGTACACGGACAAGGACGATCAGGGCAACGAGGTCACCAAGACCCGGGAGGTGCGCAAGACCCGCTGGGAGCAGGCATGGGGCGCCCGCACCGACGACTACGACGACCTGCTGGTGGCCGCGTCCAAAGGGTTGCCCGAGGACCTGTCCCGGCGGCTGAGCAGCTTCGACACGGGCCAGCTCAAGGCGTACGACCCGGCGTTCCTCGCCGGCTGGAAGGCCGAGGAATACTCCCTGCCGCTCAACGAGGCGTGGGCCGAGGCGGTGGTCAGCATGGAGGCCTCCCAGGAGAGCCGCTGCTCGGGCGATGTACCGGGCGACACCCAGCGCAACCTGAGCGTGTACAACACCTTCTCCGACGAGACCTTCAAGCATGTGCTGCTGCCGATCTGGATCAGCGCCTACCGCTACCAGGGCAAGGTGTTCCGCTTCCTGGTCAACGGCCAGACCGGCGAGGTGGCGGGCAAGGCGCCCTACTCCTGGGTCAAGATCGCCCTGTTCATCGGGGCGCTGGCCGGCGGCGCGGTGCTGGCATGGTGGATCTACTCCATGGTCTCGGCGGGGGGCGGGTAGGCGCGCCGGCCCCAACCCCTCACGGCTTGATCAACGCCGCGCGCACGTCGGTGTCCGCGCTCTTGAACAGGGAGTGATCCCACACCACCAGGCTGTTGCCGCCCGAGCCGGTGGCGATGGCGGGGTTGCGCTGGGGGCCGAGGCCGCCCACGAGCAGCCAGCCGCCGGGGTCTGCCACCTTGCCCGCGGTGTCCAGTCGCGCGCCGATGATCTGCCGGTCCTGGATCTTGCCGCCCCGGTCGTCGTCCCAGACCAGCATGTACTTCGAGCCGGTCCATGACAGCTCCGGGACGCCCTGGCTGTACAGGTCCTTGACCACCATGAAGCCTTTCGTCCCGTCGAGCACCTTGCCCGCCGGGGACACGCGCGTGCCGTACAGGTTCCAGCTGGGCGGCTTGCTCAGGTCGAGCCAAACCACCATGTAGTTCTGGCCGTCGAAGGCCACCGTGGGGAAGCCCTGGGCCTCGGCGGTGTCGCAGATGGTGAACGGCTTGCTGTCCACCTTGGCCCCCGCCTTGTTCACCCGGATGCCATGGATGTTGGCCCACTTGGAGGTGTGCCAGTTGTGGGTGAAGACCACCAGGAAGTTGGTGCCGTCGAAGGCCACGCGGGTCTGGTGCTCGTCGCTGGTGGAGGCGGTGAGGGTGGTGTGGCTCTGTACCCCGAGCCCGGCGCTCAGCCGCAGGAAGCGGGCGTCGGCCTTCATGATGGCGTCGGTGGAGTAGTGCACGATGATCCAGGAGCTGCCGCTCCAGTAGGGGTCGGAGTCGGCGTCGGGCAGCAGCTTGTTGGTGAGCATCTTGCCGCTCTTGTCCAGCACCGCGCCAGACGCGCTGACTCGGGCGGCCCAGAGGTCCCCGTAGTAGTTGTTGCGGCGGTCGCGCCAGGTCACCAGGAACTGCCCGTTGCCGGCGGCGACCCTCGGCTCCTCCTGATCCTTGGGCCCGGTGTTGATGGCGATGTTGGCCTTGATCACCTTGCCGCTGGCGCTGACGAGGGCGCCGTAGATGTCCCTGTCTGCCCCGCGGGTGTCCTCGAACACCACGAGGTAGTTGGTGCCGTCGAACGCCACGTGGGGGTTGGCCTGGGACTTCTTGGCGCCGGAGACGGTGAGGCTCTTGAGCACCTTGCCGGTGCAGGCGGCGGTGTCGAACTTGCAGGCCTTGCAGGTCAGGGTCCCCTCCCTGAAGCCGAAGGACTTGCAGGTCTTGCCGTTGAGCTTGGCGCCGTCGCACGGCTCGCCCTTGTCGATCTTGCCGTTGCCGCACCAGGGCACCATGTCGGGCCACTGTTTTTTATCCGGCGGCGGCGCGAGGTCTGGCGGCGGCTTGAGGTCCGGCCAGGGCTTGGCGTCGGGCCATGGCTTCTTGTCCGGCGGAGGCTTGAGATCCGGCACCTGCTTGAAGTCCGGCTTCGCCTTGGCGTCCGGCTTCGCCTTGGAGTCCGGCTTCGCCTTGGCGTCCGGCTTCGCCTTGGCGTCCGGCTTCAGGCCCAGATCCTGCTTCTTATATCCCGTATCAGGCTTCTTCCCGGAGTCCCCGGGCCGCTTCCAGTCGGGCAGCCGCCGCAGGTCGGGCCCCCGCTTGTCCGGGCGAGTGCCCCCCTCCCCCACGGCATGATCCGCCGCGGCGGCGTCCTCGCCGGCGCCGCTGTCGGGCCAGCCCTGGTTCAGGTCGTACGAGCAGCCGGCGAGGAGAAAGGGCAGCAGCAGGGTGGCGCGCATCGACGCATTATAACCCGGTCCGTCTTCTCCAGTCCGTCCGTGCCCCACCCACAAGACCTGATACCCTCAACTCTGTGCGCGCGGCGACGGTCACAGCTCTGCTGTTCTTCGTGGGGTGCGGCGAGGTCTCCCTCTCGCCGCCCAGGGAGTTCACCGCGGATCTGACCCTCAGCAGGTTCTACCGGGGGAACCTGCACGCCCACTCGACCCGCTCTGACGGCGACAGCCCCCCCGATGAGGTTGCGCGCTGGTACCGCGATCGCGGCTACCACTTCGTGGCGCTCACCGATCATGACACCACCACCCGCCCCGGCGAGTTTCAGTACCTGGCCGCCCCCGGCAGCTTCCTGGTGCTGCCCGGCGAGGAGCTGTCTCACGTGGCCATGGTCCCGGACCGCGGGGCGGTGCCGGTGCACCTCAACGGCCTCTGCTTCGGCAGAGCTGTGCCGAAGCTGTTCTACCCGTCGGTGCTCTCCGCCCTGCAGGCTGGCGTGGCGCAGATCTCCGCGGAGCCGGGCGCGGTGGCCATGGTGAACCACCCGAACTACCGCTGGGCCATCCAGGAGGAGGACCTGCGCTCGCTGAGCGGGGCGCCCCTGCTGGAGGTGGCCAACATGCACCCCTACACCAACAGCGAGGGGGACGATACGCACCCGTCGGTGGAGACCCTCTGGGACCGCCTGGCCACGGCCGGCGTGCCCTACTTCGGCGTGGCGGACGACGACCTGCACGACCTGCACCGCACCTCCCGCGACCTCGGCTACCTGCCCAGGCGCGGCGGCCTCGGCTGGGTCCAGGTGGCGGCGCAGTCCCTCACCGAGCACAACCTGTGCGAGGCGTTGGCCACGGGAGCGTTCTACTCCTCCACCGGCGTGACCCTGAGCCGCATCTCGGCCAGGGCCGACCGCCTGGCCCTGACCATCCAGCCCGGCCCCCACGGCCCCGACGCGTTCACCACCGAGTTCATCGCCGACGGGGGGAGGGTGGTCTCCCGCCAGCGCGGCCTGTCGCCGGAGCACCTGCTGGGTGGAGACGAACGCTATGTGCGCGCCCGGGTCACCGGCCCCGACGGGGCACGAGCCTGGACCCAGCCCTACTTCACCCGAACAGTGGACGCGGCCACGCCAGGCGGCGGATGAGATGACGCCCCGGTCCTGGCCGTCGTGCCTCGTCGCCCTGGCGCTCCTGCTTCCGGGCGCCGGCTGCGGCGAGGCCGAGGAGCCTGCCGGGGCGCCCGCCGACTATGCTCCCCTGGAGCGGCAGCTCGCCTGCGTGGAGGATCACACCCGCGCCCTGCTGCAGGGCGACCGGCTGCGGCGCGCCGACGGCTACGCCTATACAGTGGACCTGGCCCAGCTGCTGATATTCGCCGCCCGACGGGCGGACGCCGCCACCTACGACACCCTGCGCCAGCGGCTGCTGGCGACGGTGTACCTCTCGGGAGACAGCGACCTGAAGGAGCGCGGCTTCGTGGCCTGGCGGCACCACAAAGATCTGCCTCTGGACGCCACCGGCACCACCGAGGCCCTGCGCCTGGCCCAGGGGCTCTGGGAGGGCGCCGGGCTGGGCAACGCCGCCGCCGACGACGACCGGTCGCTGGCCCTGACCATCGCCGCCGGCTACGCCCGCCACCAGGGGGTGGATCAGGGGATCTGGATGATCCGCAACTACTACAACCTCTGGAGCAAAGCGTTCGCCACCAACTCGTTCCTGGTGGACTACGATCCCGACCTGCTGGTTGCCCTGGTGGCCAGATCGGGCGACACGAACCTTGGACAGGTCGCTGACCGCTCCTACGACGTGGTGCTGCGCGCGGTCTCCCCGGCAGGGCTGATCCACGCGGTGATCCAGCCGGAGCTGGCCACCCTCACTGACAGGGGGCTGGCGTTCTTCTCGCCCAATGACGTGATCAAGCTGGCCAACACCTGCACCGTGGCCGAGCGCGCGGTGATGGAGGCCCGGGGCGTGGCGGAAGGCGTGCTGCGCTTCGCGGTGGAGCACCAGGCGAACCTGCGGGAGTTCTACCTGGGCGCCACCGGAGCTGCCGCGCCAGGAGCGGGTCCCGCGGGCACCGCCGCCCGCGCGTGCCTGGCCCGGCTGGCCGTGCGCCTTGCCAGCCGCGCGGCCCTGGACAGGCTCTGGCCAGGCTTCACGGCCGGAGCCCCGGACGCCTGCAGCGACGACGGCCGGGCGCGCCTCGATCCGTACCTCACCAGCGAGGTGGGGCTCACCCTGGACGCGGTCCACGGCTTCTTGCGCTGAGCCTGCGTCACCTCATCCTCCGTGCGTGAGCCGTCGTTCCGGGTCACCTTATTAGGGATCATGATCCGCAGAGTCGTCCATCACGCTTGCCTGGCCGTGGCGCTGTTCGCGCCCCTGTCGTCCTGCGCGCCGGAGGCCCCGACCTCGGATCAGATCTCGGCCCGGGCGGATCGGCTCCAGGGCTGCGGCCTGAACTACACCCACAGCTATCAACAGTCCGGCGCCAAGGGGTTCGGCAGCGAGACCTCGCGCAAGACCCTGGACGAGCTGGCCTCCCTCGGGATCCGCGCCCTGAACGTGGCCTCCTTCGGATGGATGAGCTCCACCAGCAGCGCCGAGGTGCGCTACTCGACGGCCAACCAAGCTCGCCTGGCCGGGGTGGCGAAGAACGCCCGGGCCCGGGGCATGACCCTCATCTTGCGCGCCCACCTCTGGATCAGCGGCGGCGCCTGGGTCGCCGAGATCGCGCCCACCGATGAGGCGGGCGGCTGGGACGCCTGGTTCAACAGCTACGAGGCGTACCTGCTGCACAACGCCGCCCTGGCCAGGGACATCGGCGCCGACCGGTTCGTGGTAGGCGTCGAGCTGCGCAGCGCCACCCGCGCTCGCCCCGCACGCTGGCGCGCCATGATCGCCAAGGTGCGCGCCCTGTACCGCGGCCCGGTGACCTACTCGGCCACCTACGACGAGGCCGAGAGCCTGGCCTTCTGGGACGCCCTGGACGACATCGGCGTCAACATGTACGCGCCGCTGACCAAGTCGGCCAACCCGACCCAGGCCAGCGTCGAGGCCGAGGCGCGCCGCTGGCTGGTGCGCTTCGAGGCGCTGGCCAGTCGCCACGGCAAGACCTTGCTGCTCACCGAGGCGGGCTTCCCCAACTACGAGGGCGCGCTGAAGACCCCTTACATGTGGGCCAGCCAGGCCGGCGTCTCCACCCCCACCGTCACGGGCGATCTTCACCAGGTCATGGGCTACCGCGCCCTGCTGGCCACCTTCGGCCGCAGCGCCGCCGTTGAGCGCATCTACTGGTGGAAGTGGTTCTCGAACCCGGACACCAACGAGGAGGGGCCGGTGGGCTACTGGCCGCGGGGAAAACCCGCCGAGCAAGTGCTGCGCAGCGCCTGCGCGCGCTGAAAGTAGACGCGGCAGCTTGCCGCGAGAAAGCGGCGGGACGCCGCTTCTACGGCGAGCAGAGGCGCTCTGCAGCAAGTAGACGCGGCATCTTGCCGCGTGGCTTATCCTGGCGGTGAAGGTCAGTCGTCCTGAACTAGAGTTCTACCTTGCTGCAGGTTCACCGACACCAGCCGTGACGCGCCAGGCTGCTCCATGGTCACGCCGTACAGGCGGTCGGCGATCTCCATGGTGCGCTGGTTGTGGGTGATGATGATGAATTGAGAGTTGAGGGACATCTCCTTGATCATGTCCCCGAACCGCTTGACGTTGGCCTCGTCCAGCGGCGCGTCCACCTCGTCGAGCAGGCAGAACGGGGTCGGCTTCACCAGGAACATGGAGAAGATGAGGCTCACCGCGGTGAGCGCCTTCTCGCCGCCGCTGAGCAGGTCGATGCTCTGCAGCTTCTTGCCTGGCGGCTGGGCGATGATCTCCACGCCCGTCTCCAGCAGGTTCTCCGGGTCGGTCAGGGTCAGCCGCGCCTTGCCGCCGTTGAACAGCCTCGGGAAGGTGACCTGGAACTGCTTGTTCACCTTCTCGAAGGTCTCCTTGAAGCGCTTGCGGGAGGTGCGGTTGATCTTGCGGATCGCCCGCTCCAGCTGGGCCAGCGCGTCATCCAGGTCGGCGCGCTGCCGGGTGAGGAACTCGTGCCGCTCGCTCAGCTCCTCGTACTCCTCGATGGCGGTGAGGTTGATCTCGCCCATGCGGTGGATGAGGTGGCGCAGCTTCTCCATGCGCTCCAGCTGCTCGGCCGTGACGGGCGCGCGCAGGTGGAAGTCGCCGGCCACCAGGCGCAGCTCCTCGTGGTACCGCTCCCAGATCTGCTCCTCCAGGTGGCGCCGGTTCAGGCTCAGCTCGCTGAGGGTCACCTCCAGCTGGTGCAGCCCCTCGCCAAGGTCGGCGCCGCGCTTGCGCGCCGCCCGCACCTCGAGCTCCAGGGCGGTGACGGCCTGCATGCGCTCGTCGTACTCGGACCGCAGCTGCTCCATGCCCTGTTGGCTGTCCAGCCGCTTCTCCACCAGCTCCACCAGCCCCTGCTCCAGCTCCTCCACCTGCCCCCGCAGCTCCTCGGCCCGCGCCCTGCCCTCGCTGGCTGACGCTGCCAGCCGCGTGATGCGCGCGCGGCGCTCGTGGCTCAGCTCGGTGATGCGGCGGATGGCGTCCTGGGCCGCCCGCAGCCGGGCGCCCGCCTGGGCCAGCTCCACCTTGGCCTCGGTCACCCGCGCCAGCGCGGCCTCTGCCAACCCGGCGCTGCGCTCGAGCTCCTGCTCCAGCAGGGCGGCGATGTCCCGCCCCACAGCCAGGGCCCGCTCCGCCTGCTGCAGCTCCGCCTGCACGGTGCGCTCCTGATCGTCCGCGTCGCGCTCCAGCTGGTCGATGCCCGCCGACTCCCGCTCCAGCTCCTCCCGCCGCAGCGCCATGGCCGCCCGCTCGGAGTCGAGGCGGCTCAGGTCCTTCTCCAGGGTGATGATCTCCTTGTCGCCTTGGTGCTCATCCCGGGTCAGCTGCTCCAGCCGCTGCTCCAGGGTGGCCTCCTCGGTCTTGCGGGCCAGGTGCTGATCCAGCACCTCCTGGTAGCGGGCCTCCAGCTCCTCGATGATGCCGCTCAGCTCCTTGATCTCGCGCTTCTGGCGCATCACCCCGGACAGCTCGGCGTCGTTGGAGCCGCCGGTGAGGGTGCCGTCCACGCCCAGGATCTCGCCATCCAGGGTGACCAGGGTTCGGTCCTCCAGGCTGTCCCAGAGGTCGAGGGCCTGGTCCAGCGTCTCCACCACCACCACGTCGCCGAGCAGGGTCTCGGCCACCTGTGCCACCTCGGGGTCGGTGTTGATCAGCTGGAGCATGGGGCCGCACACGCCCTCGGCCTGCATGCCCATGCCCGCGGAGGCCGCGGTCCCGCCGCCCTGCCCCTCCATCGCCGCGCCGGCCTCCCAGACAACGCCCACCGGCGCGTCCCGCAGGGCCCTGCCCCGATTGGACTTGCGGCTCATGAAGGAGCTCCGCCCCTCGGCGTGAGACTTGAGGAACTCGATGTTGTCCAGCCCGACCTTCTCGTCCTCCACGATGATGGTGCCCAGGCGCTGGCCCAGCACCGCCTCGAGGGCGGTCTCGTAGCGGTCCGGCGGCTCCAGCTTGTCGGCCACCAGGCCGAGCACGCCCTCCTCGCGGGCGTGACCGTTGAGGCGCTTCATCACCGCGCGGGTACCCCTGGCGAACCCCTCGTAGCGCTTCGCGATCTCCTCCAGGGAGGCGAGCCGGCTGCGTCGGCGGTGCAGCTCGGTGCGCAGCACCTCCAGCTCCTGCTCGCCCTTCTGACACACCCCGGCCAGCTCGCCGAGGCGCTCCCGCAGCTCGGTCTGCTGCTGCCCCATCTCCTCCACGCCGGCCCGCAGCCCGCCGAGCTTGCCGTCGAGGCCCACCAGGGAGGTCTCCACCTCCTCTCGCCGCCGGTCCACGCGCTCCAGCTCCACCCGGCGTCGATCCATGCGATCCGCGAGGTCCGACCGCCGCTCGGACAGCGCCCGCACCACCGCCTCGCCCTGAGCCTGGGTGCGCTCGGCGCCGTGAAGCTCATCCCGCTCGGCCTCCAGGGCGGCGCGAACCTCGGACTGGTAGGCGCGGCGTGCGAAGAGCTCGCGCTCCCGCGTCGCCACGCGCTCCTGCAGCTCCTGCTCGTGCTCACCATGAGTGGCGGCCTCTTGCTCGGCGCGATGCAGCTCCTGCTCGTCGCTCTCCATCTGGGTCCGGAGCTCGGTCACCTCGGAGTCGGCCTCTTCGGAGCGGCGCTCCAGATCATCGGCCTCGTGGCCCATGTGCTGGATGTTGTTCTCGTCCAGCTTGATCTGGTTCTCCAGCGAGTAGAGCTCCTCCTGGCGGCGGCCCACCTTCGCCTCGAGATCCACGGTGCTCAGCCGGGCAAGCTCCAGGTCCGCCTCGGCCTTGAGCAGCGCCGCGTCAGCCTCTTCGCGCTGGCGCTCCCGGTCGCCCTGGGTGCTGCTCAGGTAGTGGGTTTCGGCCATCAGCTCGAGCATGCGGTGCGACGCGGACCACAGCTCGATGTCGCGCATCTCCTCACGGTACTTGCGGTACCGCTCGGCCTTCTGCGCCTGGCGCTTGAGCGAGCCGAGGCGCTTCTCGATCTCCTCCACCACATCGCTCACCCGCAGCAGGTTCTGCTTGGTGGCGGCGATGCGCCGCTCGGCGGCCTTCTTCTTGCGCTGGAACTTGGTGATGCCCGCCGCTTCTTCGATGAAGTGGCGCCGATCTTCGGGGCGCGCGCTGACGATGAGTCCGATGCGGCCCTGCTCGATGATGGAGTATGCCTTGGTGCCAACGCCGGTTCCGAGGAACAGGTTCAGCACGTCCCGCAGGCGCATGGGCACGCGGTTGATCAGGTACTCGCTGGTACCGTCCCGGTGCAGCCGCCGGGACACGGTGATCTCGCTGTAGTTGAGGTACTCGATCGGCACCCGGCCGTCGTTCTGGAAGGTGATCGCCACCTCGGCCATGCCGGAGGGCCCGCGCCCCTCGGAGCCGTTGAAGATCACGTCTTCCATGCTCTTGCCGCGCAGGTGCTTGGCGCTCTGCTCCCCCATGGCCCAACGCAGTGCGTCAACGATGTTGGACTTTCCACAGCCGTTGGGACCCACGATGGTGGATATGGGGCTCCGGAAGTCCAGTGTCGATCTGTCACAGAAGGACTTGAATCCGGAAAGGCTGAGTTTTTTTATGCGCATTGCCCGATCCTGCAGGAGCCCGGTGTCCCCTCAATTTGTCAGCGCCAATCGCAATCAAGAATCGACGCGAGAAGGCACCCTGCACCAGCATCGCATTTGAATCAAGTCCAATCATATACCAGGACTTTGGACCCTGGTAAACAAAAAGAACTCAATATCTTGTGGGCGTTTCCGATAATCTGCACCAGGGATTGTGGAGGGTGAATCCAGTAATGCAGATCGTGCGTGATCGTAAGTGATCGTAAAGAAATGTGTGTTTCAGGATCACCCCGGCTCTTTGGGGGCGCTTTCAATGTCCCTCACGTATGATACCTTACATGTCGCCAGGCCAGTGACCGTGACCACTTTTCGTCCATATATAGCGTGCGCAGCGTTCGCCGTCGCCGCTGCCGTGGCAGCTCCGGCGGCCGCCGCGCCGCGGGTCCAGGTGCGGGGGCACACCACCATCAGGCTGCTGGCCCTGGAGCATCGCCAGGACGCCCTGGTGGTGACCGGCGAGCTGCTGGATCGGGATCTGCTCACCGGCCTCCCCTTCCGGTTCGTCAACGTGACCGCCGCGGTTGGCAGGGACCGTTATGGCCGGCGGGTCCGCACCGACCGCTGGGGCAAATTTCGCCTTCACCTGCCTTCGGGCAAGCGAGGCACCCTGGTGGTGTCCACCACCTTCGCTGGCGATGGGTACTACGCCAGCCACCAGCTCCCCCCGCGCTCCCTGGACATCTCCAAAAAGAGCCTCGACCTCGGGCTGACCATGGCGCGGCAGCTGAAGGTGACCGACAAGTTCCAGCAGCTCACCGTCTCCACCCGGGTTGATGGCAGGGCCGTGTCGGTGCCGCTGTCGCTTTACGACGGCCGAGGCCGGCGCCTGGCCCGCGTGACCACGGGCCGCGGCGGGCGCGCGCAGGTCAAGCTGCCCACCGCAGCCCTGGGCAAGCCGGGCCCGGTGACCATTCAGGCCCGGTTCGACGGTGACGGATCGCTCAACCGGGCCCGGAGGCGCTTCGAGGCGCTGCTGGTCAGCCCGGTGACGCTGGAGCTTCAGGCCGGGCAGGAGCAGGTGGCCTCCGACGGTGAGATCACCCTGAGCGGCGGCATCACGGACCACGGCGGGGCGGTGCCGGGCGCCGCGGTGGGGATCTTCGCCATGGGCGAGCGAGTGGAGACCGCCATCAGCGACGCGGACGGGCAGTTCACCGCGCGCCTGAGCGCCGCCAGCTTCCCGGCGGGCGCCCTGGACCTGCAGGCGCGCTACGCGCCGGACGTCACCTGGCGGCTGGAGGCACGCTCCCCCCCGGCCACGGTGAGGGTGCTCGCCCCGCGGCCGATCCGGCCCGAGCTCTACCTTGTACCCGTGCTGCTCACCGCGGCCCTGCTGCTGGGGCTGGTGCTGGTGCGCAAGCGGCGCGGAATCGCCAGGCTGTACCGCACGCTGCGAAACACCCACGCCACGGAGCCACCGCAGACCGGCGATCCGTCCGGGCGCATCGAGACGGGCCTGCGCCTGGCGCGCCGGAGCCTGCGTGCCGTGATCTCGCCCTCCAGCGTCATCTCGGGCGAGGTATGGGACGCCACCGACGCCCTGCTCATCCCGGGCGCAGTCCTCACGCTGAAGCCGGCGTCGGGCGCCACCATAGAGGTGCGCGTGGGCCGCAGCGGGAGGTTCGAGACCCCCAGCCTGGCCGACGGGGAATACCGGGTGAAGGTGACCCGACCGGGGTATGTCAGCGAGCGCTTCACAGCGCAGCTGCCTCACCGGGGGAGCCTGCACGGCGTGCGGGTCGACATGATCCAGGTGCGCGTCCGGATGCTGGAGATCTACCACGCGGCCACGGGCGGGATGCTCCCGCGGGAGGAGCTCTGGGCCTGCTGGACCCCGCGTGAGCTGCTGCACCATCTCTCCCGCAAGCGAGGGCGCCGCTCACGCCCCCTGGAGCTGCTCACGCGCATGCTGGAGTTCTGCTACTGGGGCACCGAGGCGCCGCGGGAGGACCTGCTGCAGCAAGCCCTGACCCTGGCCCGGCAAGTCCCGCCTCCCGAGTGATCCCGCCACGCGGCTGTGGACTCCCGATCATCGACGCGGTATGTGTGACCCATGATTGGACGCACCCTTACCCTTATCTCTCTCCTCCTCATCTCATTTGCAGGCTGCAGTGACGACGACGGCGTGTTCGCCGACGGTGGCGTGCCCGGCAAGGACGGCCCGGGCGGCGGTCAGGACCAGAAGGTGGGCCCGCCGGTGAGCTTCACCCTGGCCACCTGGAACGTGAAGAACTTCTTCGACGAGAAGGACGACGCCGCGGTCAAGGACGACGTGCTGACCGCGGCGCAGGTGCAGAAAAAGATGCAGCAGCTCGGCGCCGCCATCCGCGGCCTGGACGCCGACGTGCTTGTGTTGCAGGAGGTGGAGAAGATCGACCTGCTGCAACGCCTGAACAACACCCAGCTGTCCAAGATGAAGTACAAAGAGGTGCGCTTGCTGGAGGGCAACGATCTGCGGGGCATCGACGTGGCCCTGCTGTCTCGCTTCGAGGTGCTCCAGTACATCACCAACATTTACGACACCTTCCCCGGCGTAAAGGACCCGAACAAGAACTACGGGTTCAGCCGTGACTGCGTGCTGGCCAAGCTGAAGCTGGGCCCCGGGCGGGAGCTGCGTCTGCTGATCAACCACCTGCGCGCCGGCGGTGATTACAACTCGACCCGGCGCCGCGAGGCCCAGGCCCAGCGGGTGCGCGTCCTGGCCGACCAGGTGCTCAAGGGCAACCCCCAGGAGAACCTGTCGGTCATCGGGGATCTGAACGACACCCCCGACACCGAAACCATCAAGCTGATCCGGGACAAGGCGCCGAACCTGTACGATCCCCTGACCCTGCTGCAGGCCAGCCTGCGCAAGACCTTCCGCCGCTCCAAACAGCTCGACTACATGCTGCTCTCCCCCGGGCTCAAGGCTGACCTGGACAACTCGTCGGTGATGGTCCCCTACGACAGCCTCTTTTCCACCACCTCGGATCACTACCCGATCAGGGCGCGCTTCAACCTGAAGTAAATATCGTAGCCGTTGCCGTAGCCGATGACGTCCGCGCCAACGTCACCGTGGACTCCACTCTCAACCGGGTATATCTTCACGCCCCATGAACTGGGCCAACTTCGACCCGGGGATCGTGGTCCTCGCTGCTGTTGGAGCCGCCTTCCTGCTGCTCTTCGGGCTTGCCATCCGCAAGATGCTGGCCGGCAAGGCCGAGCAGCAGGACGAGGACCTGACCCCCACCGAGAAACCGCAACAGAAGAAGCCGAAGCCATCAGAGCCAGCGCCGGGGCCGGACCCCGAGCCGGAGCCACCGCCGGACGAGGCCCCTGATCCCGACGCCGAACGCAAGCGGCTGTCCAGGGGGCTGGCCAAGACCCGCGGCGGGTTCATCGCCCGCCTGGGGCGGCTGTTCAGCGGCAAGGCCGAGCTGGACGAGGATACCCTCGATCAGGTGGAGGAGATCCTGTTCACCGCCGACATCGGCGTAAAAACTTCGCAGGATCTCATCGACAGCCTGCGCAAGCGGCTGGGCAAGGGCGAGATCTCGGATCCAGACGCGGTCTGGCGCCATATCCGTGAGCGCTCGGAGGAGATCCTGGAAGGCCAGGATCCCCGCCCGTTCGACGTGGACTCCGGCAAGCCGTTCGTGATCCTCGTGGTGGGCGTCAACGGCACCGGCAAGACCACCACCATCGGCAAGCTGGCCGGCCGGCTCGCGGCGGAGGGCCGCAGCGTGATGCTGGCCGCCGGGGACACATTCCGCGCCGCGGCGGTTGAGCAGCTTGGCATCTGGGCCGAGCGCGCCGGCTGCCCCATGGTGAGCGGCAAGGAGGCCGCGGATCCCACCTCGGTCATCGTCGAGGCGGTGAAGAAGGCCCAGGCCGAGCAGGTGGAGGTGGTGCTGGCGGATACGGCCGGGCGGCTGCACACCAAGGCCGACCTGATGGAGGAGTTGCAGAAGGTGCGCCGGGCGCTGCAGAAGCGCTGCGAGGGCGCGCCCCACGAGACCCTGCTGGTGCTGGACGCGACCATGGGCCAGAACGCCATCGCCCAGGCCCGGCTGTTCAGGGAGGCCATGGAGGTGACCGGGCTGGTGCTGACCAAGCTGGACGGCACGGCCAAGGGCGGGGTGGTGCTCGGCATCGTCAACGAGCTCGGGCTCCCGGTCCGATTCATCGGCATCGGCGAAAAGCAGGAGGACCTGCGCCCGTTCGATCCCGAGGCTTTTGTGGCCGCGCTGTACCAATCCGCGGATCCGGAGCCCGGGACAGGGGAGTCCTGATGGGCGCTCCAGACACCGGCTGGCCCCCCTCTCCGGGTACCGCTAGGACCCCGAGTTTTAAGTTGAAATGAAAGATTTCACTGTGCTATAGTGCTGCGCAACTCGAATGGGGCGACCTAACCCTTTGTAACTCCATGAGAATTTGCCCAAGAAACCTTTTGTGAGGCTTCAATGACCAAACGCCGCACCGCTTACCTCATCAGCTTCCTGGTGCTCGCCTTCAGTGTCTCCGCGTTTGCACAGGGAGCACCCGCCAAGAAGGCGGGTAAGGCCGAAGAGGAAATCGACATGCCAGCCGAGGAGGAGGTGGATCTCCCGCCGGCTGACGCCGACCCGAACAAGCCTACCGACAAGGACCTGGAGACCTCCGACGCCGACATCGCGCCCACCTCTCCGGTGCTCACCACCGGCAAGCGGGTGGAGAGCCGCAGGACCTGGAAGGACATCGTGGTCATCCCGCGCAAGCCCTTCATCAAGAAGGGGCGCTTCGACCTGACGCCGACCTTCACGGTGACGGTGAACGACAACATCATCGAGCACTACAGCCTGGGCCTCGAGGTGAATTACCACATCACCGACGTGCTCAGCCTGGGGGTGTTCGGGCAGTACTACTTCAAGAACATCCTCGACCAGGAGTTCTGGACTCGCTACCACTACTCGCGGGTCCCGGCCATGAACAAGTACATCTACACCGCGGCGCTGAACTTCACCTACGTGCCCATCTACGGCAAGCTGGCGCTGCTCAACGACTGGATCCTGCACTACGAGGTGTTCGCGTCCGCAGGCGTCGGCGGCTCCGGCACCGAGATCGTGCCCAAGGATTACCGCTACAAGACCTTCACCAACCCCTTCTCTCTCACGTTCCCGGTTGGTATGGGCGGCCGGGTGTTCGTCAACAAGTTCTTCGCCATCCAGGCCGGCTTCCGCGATTACATGATGATCGACAAGTTCGAGGGTCCGCGCGGCAACTGCCCGGCTGACACTGTCGGCTGCAAGGACCCGGACGACACGGTCCGCGCTGACGCCGAGGTCGAGGTGGCCAAGAACAACGCCAAGACGAGGTTCATCAACAACCTGCAGTTCTTCCTCGGCCTGTCGTTCTACCTGCCGCCTGATTTCGAGTACACCACCTTCCGTTAGGAGCCACGACCATGCGTTTGTCGCAGAGAAGCATTCAGTTCATCACCTGCATCGGCCTGGTCCTGCTGACGTCCACGGCCCTCGCCAAGGAAAAGAAGAACCCCCTCGACGGCCAGCCGGCCGTGCGCCATCGCATCGAGCTTCGCGAGGGCCGCTTCGAGGTGGGCCCCTCCATCTCCTTCACCCTCAACCGCGCCGTGCGTGACTCCGTGCTGTTCGGGGTCAAGCTCGAGTACCACGTGTGGGACACCGTCTCCGTGGGCGCCGAGGTCCAGGGCGGCCTGAGCTACAACACCGGCCTGGCCAACGAGCTCAAGGACTCCTACGCCGAGAACAACGAGAGCGAGCAGTGGGAGAAGCTGCAGAAGCGTATGTCCGACATGGTCATGGCCGGTGACATCCGCGCCACCTGGACGCCCATCTACGGCCGCATCGCGGTGTTCTCCAAGCTGTTCGTGCTCTACGACCTGTACCTGTTCGGCGGGTTCGGCATGGCGTACACCAAGAACAGCGGCGACCCGGGCGAGTTCGGCAACGACGACGTGGACGCCACCAACGAGGGCTTCCGCCCCGGC
The DNA here is from genome assembly GCA_964511535.1 of uncultured Myxococcales bacterium. GTDB lineage: Bacteria > Myxococcota_A > Polyangia > CAZCFB01 > CAZCFB01. The sequence continues at coordinate 40,969 of CAZEFW010000037.1, forward strand.
CTGACCCTGCCCGGCTTCGGCATGCACATCTACTTCAACAACTGGGTCTCCCTCGGCCTCGAGGTTAAGAACATCATGTTCGAGGACAACGAGACCGGCGCGGACCAGACCCGCGGCCTGCAGCAGGACGAGGTGGATCAGTTCGCGGCGTGCGGCAACATCGCCAGCGGCTCCTGCTCGCCCACGCTGGTCAACAAGGACGACCGCTCGTTCCAGATGCACTGGCTCATCGGGGTCAACGTGACCTTCTTCTTCCCCATGGAGCCGGACATCAGTCGGTAGGATTCAGGCTTCAGACTGAGACTTCAAGCGGGGTCGGCACAGCGCCGGCCCCGCTCTCTTTTTGGATGGGCGGGGGACGCTCAGAGCTTCTTGACGAAGCCGTTCTTCATGCCCTTCTGCATGGAGCAGTCCACGGTGACCGCCACGGTGTCGCTCTTGTTCTCCTCGTGCAGCGCCGCCTTGGTCCAGATCCAGAGCTCGTGGCCGTCGGAGGCGGGGAAGTCGGTGACCTCGGCGAAGCCGCCCTTGTCGTTGGAGTAGCGCACGATCCCCTTCTTGACCGACGTCGCGGTGTTCCAGATGAACACGTAGCTGTGGGCGGAGGCGACCTTGTCGTTGCCCTTGAACTTGATGGTCCCGGCGCTGGCGTCACAGCTGTTGGGCGTCAACGCCAGGTTCTCCGGATCCGGGGGTGGCAGGGGGATCACGGGGGTCACGCACCCCCAGCAGAGCAACATCACGCTGCCCAGTAGAAGCGCGAGCTTTGGTGCGCGGCGTTTCATGGCGGCATTCCTCCGTTCACTGGTTATGCAACGTCCGAACCACAGGATCCCTTCCTGGAGATCATTGGGAAATTCCTCCAGGGCCTGCAAACCTGCTCAACAACACTGTAAACCGGGTTGTCACTTTTTTGTCTGCTCCTTGACGAACCCGTAGCGCTTGAGCTTCTTGAGCAGCCCGTAACGGCTCAGCCCCAGCATCTTGGCGGCCCGGGTGTTGTTGCCGCCGGTCTTCTTCAGGGCGCGCGTGATGAGCTCCTTCTCCAGGTGCTCCACCCGCGCCTTGATGCTCAGGTCGTCGGCGTCCCCCAGGTTCAGCGGGATCCCGCCGCGCACCTGCAGGGACAGCTCGTCCGGATCCACCACCTCGCCGGCCAGGGCGCACAGGCGCATCACCTCGTTCTCCAGCTCCCGCACGTTGCCGGGCCAGG
>CAZEFW010000037.1:42281-59015 GCA_964511535.1 uncultured Myxococcales bacterium
AGGGCGCACAGGCGCATCACCTCGTTCTCCAGCTCCCGCACGTTGCCGGGCCAGGCGTAGCCCATCAGGGCGGCCAGGGCCTCCCGGGTGATGGTGCGGCTCAGCTCCGGCGAGTGCTTGCCCAGGAAGTGCTCCACCAGCAGGGGGATGTCCTCGCGCCGCTCCCGCAGGGGCGGGATCTCCACCCGCACCACGTTCAGCCGGTAGAACAGGTCCTCGCGGAACTTGCCCTGCTCCACCAGCCTCGACAGGTCCTTGTTGCTGGCCGCCACGATGCGCACGTCGGTGCGCCGGGTGCGGTCGCCCCCCACGCGGCGCACCTCACCGTCCTGCAGCACCCGCAGCAGCTTGGTCTGCATGGCGGGGCTGGTCTCCCCCACCTCGTCCAGGAACAGGGTGCCCCCGGAGGCCACCTCGAACAGGCCGCGGCGCTCCCTGTCGGCCCCGGTGAAGGCCCCCTTCACATGGCCGAACAGCACGCTCTCCAGCAGCGTCTCCGGGATGGCGCCGCAGTTCTCACCCACGAAGGGGCCGTTGGAGCGCTTGCCGTTGACATGGATCGCCCGGGCCACCAGCTCCTTGCCCGTGCCGCTCTCGCCCTGGATCACCACAGGAAGGTCTGTCTCGGTGACCCGGTCCATCAGCCGGAACAGCTCCATCATGCGCGGCGTCTTGCCGATGATGTTGCGGTAGTCGTACTGCAGCGCCAGGGCCTGCTTGCTCGACCTCAGCTCCTCACGCACCCCGTCCAGCTCCGCCTCCTGGTGCTCCACCTGCTCCTGGAGCTGCAGGTTGAGGCGCTCGATCTCCTGCTGCCTGCGGCTGTTCTCTGCCAGCAAGCGGGCGTTCTCGATGGCGATGGCGGCCTGATCTGCCAGGTCCAGCACAAGCTGGGCCTCGCGCTCGGCGAACACCCCCTGGCGCAGGCGGTGATCCACGTAGATGGTCCCCACGGGGCGCCCCTTGACCATCAGGGGCACCGCCAGCACCGAGCGCAGCCGCAGGTGGCTCACCGACAGCGCCTCGGCGAAGCGCCCGTCCTCGGTGGCGTCCACGGTGATCACCGGCTCGGCGGTGCGCGCCGCCTGCTCGGCGATGGAGAGGCTCAGGGGCACCTCGCCGCCGCCCGCGGGCACCTGCAGGGCGCGCTGATCGATGTTGCGCGCCACCTTGACCTGGAGGCTCCCGTCCGGCTCGGCCAGCAGCAGGAAGCCGCGCTCGGCCTCGGTGAGATCGATGACCGTGTCGATGATGTAGTCCAGCAGCTGCGGCAGGCGATGTTCGGCGTTGAGCCGCTTGTTGATGGCCAGCAGCCGACGCACCGAGGCGCGCGGCGGGGCTGGCGGGTCGCCCTCGGCGGCGCCCTGGTCCGGCTCGCGGCCGGGGGCCGGGTCCGCGCCCTGCCCCTGCATCAGCGACGGCCAGATCTCCGCCAGCTCCCGGGCGTCGGGATCGTCTTGCATGGAGGCGTGGTACACCTCGGGGGTCTCCTTCATGATCTCCTCCCATGTGTGGCATGCGTGCCGGGCCGCCGCCCTGGCAGCCGCGGGGTCCGCCGTGGCCGCCAGGTAGCGGGCCAGCACCGCCGCGGCCCTCCACAGGTCCTTGTGGTGCCCCTGGTCCTCCAGGGTGGCGCAGTGACGCGCCAGCACCTCGGCGGTCTGCGGCGGCGCCGCGGGGCCGTCAGGCGACAGCGCCAGGCGAGCCCGGGCCACGGCCAGGGGGCCGGCCTCGTCCGCCGCGTCCAGCGCGTCGAGCAGGGTCCCCCCCTGCCCCGGGTGGCCCGCCTCACCCAGGGCCTCGGCCCGGGCCATGACGCTCAGCTGCGCCTCCCTGCTGGCGTCCAGCTGCTGGAACAGCGCGGCGGCCTGCTCGTAGCGCGCCTCCGCCTCACCAGGGCGGCCGCGGCGACGCAACAGGTCAGCCTCCAGAGACAGCGTGTAGCCCCGCACCCGCTCGCTGCCCAGGCGCCCGGCCACCTCCCGGGCGCGCTCCACCTCCCGGGCGGCGTGGTCCAGGTCTCCCAGCAGGAGCAGCAGGTTGGCCAGGTTGCACAGGCAAGAAGCCAGCTCGGTGGTGTGCGCCAGCCGGCGCAGGTCCCGGGTGGCGCGGCTGAGCATGCCCAGGGCCGCGGCCGGGCGGCCACGCTCCAGCTGCACCGAGCCGAGGTTCGCCAGCAGGCTGGCCTCGGTGTGCCGGTCGCCGGCCCCCGCGGCCAGGTCCACGGCGGCCTGGTAGTGCTCCCCCGCCAGCGCCAGATCGCCGGCGGTGAACGCCACCATGCCCCGCAGGTCGTGAAACCGCGCCAGCAGGTCGGGCGCCTCGTCGGCGCGTAGGCTCGCGGCGCCGGCGGCGAACAGCGCGTCGGCCCGGTCGGGGCGCCCCATGTAGAGGTGGGCCAGGCCGGCCACCTCCAGCAGGCCAGCGTCCCCGGCCGTGACGGCCGCCTGATCCGCCGCGGTCACCTGCTCGGCCTCGGCGGCCACCAGGCCCAGCGCCTCGGCGGGCTGGCCCTGCCTGAGCTTGAGCCGGCCCCACAGCGCCAGCGCCTCGCGGCGCTCCTGGTGCTGGTGGGGGCCGATGGCCGGCAGGTGGCCCTCCAGGGTCGCCTCTGCCTCCTCGTAGCGCCCCATCAGCTGCAGCGCCCGGGCGCGCATCAGCGCCAGCTCTGGAGCTGGCGGCAGCAGCGCCAACGCCTCCTCGTACCGCCCCACCCCGAGGTAGAGGGTGCGCAGCATCGCCTCGGCCTGCGCCGGCGCCCCCGCCGGGAGCTGCGCGGCGCGCTCGAGAAGCACCACGGCTGCGGCTGCGCGGTTGGTCACGCTCAGCGCCCGGGCGGCCTCCAGCGCGGCCTCGCCGGCCCCGGGCAGTTGGCCTGCCAGGAGCAGGTCAGCCCGGTGCACGGGGGCGCCAGCGCCCTCGAGCAGCCTGGCGCCACGCTCGAACAGGTGCCGGGCCTGGTCCCCGGCCGCGCGCCGCCACCCCTCCACATGGGCCCGGCCTGGCAGGTGCGCGTCCTCACCGTCGAGGACCACGCTGGCGCCCAGCCCGGGCAGCGCCTCGAGGGCCGCCTGAACTTGCGCCGCAGACAGGCCGGTGAGCCGCTCGAGCACCCGCGGCTCGCACGGTTCGCCCCAGACGGCCAGGGCGTCCATGACAGCGCGCGGTTCCTCCTCCAGGCGCTCCCGCCCGCGCCGGAGCAGCGGGTCCAGCCCGCTCGGCATCTCGCCCTCGAGGGCCGGGTCTCCCCCGCGGTGCCAGAGCCGCACCAGCTCCACCGCCAGGGCTGGCACGCCGCCGCTGAGCACCTGGATCCGCTGGCTCAGGGCCACGCCGGGCGCCTGGCCCAGCATGGAGCCCACCAGCTCAGCCGTCTCGGTGAGGTTCAGCGGACGCAGCTCCACCAGGTCCGGGGTCAGCTCCTCGCGCTCCGGCGGGGGCATGTCCGCCTCGGCCAGCACCAGCAGCGGCGCGCGCTCCCCCTCGCCGGTGCGCTCCAGCACGGCCAGCAGGTCATGGGCCACGCTGTCGTCGGGGTCCACCCGCAGGTGCAGCACGTGCGGGTCACCCCCGCGGTAGCGTTCCTCCAGCGCGTCGGCCAGGGCCAGGGCCGGGTCCGCGGCGCCGCGCAGCCCGGCGCTGTCGAGCAGCTCACCCAGGATCTCCGGGGCCGCGCCTGCCAGGATCGGCCCGGCGGGACGGGTCCCCGCGGCCGCCAGGATGCGGTGCCGCCGCAGCGCCTCGTCCACCAGCCGCGACTTGCCCGCGCCGGGCGGTCCCACAACCCACACCACCCGCGGCCGGCGCTGATCGGCCAGCCCCTCCAGCCGCCGATTGAGCAGGGCCCGCTCCTGCTCACGGTTGGTGAACGCCGGGGTGAGCAGCTCGCCCTGACCGCTCAGCCGGGCCACCTGCTCGTGGTCACCTGCCATGCGGTGCAGCTCCATGAGCACCCGGCGGGCGGACTGAGGGCGCGCCAGGGGGGCCTTGGCCAGCAGCTTCAGGATGAGGCGGGTCATCTCCGCGGAGAGCCACTGGCACTCCAGCTCCGGCTCGGCAGTCAGGATCTGTTGAATAAGGGTCGGGCCGCGCCCGGCCATGGGCGGCCGCCCGCAGGCCACCTGGTACAGGGTGGCGCCGAGGCTGTACAGATCCACCCGGTGGTCCCCGCCGCCCACCAGCGCCTCCGGGGCCATGAAGGCCAGGGTGCCGCGGCCGGCCAGCACCCCTTCTTCCACGCGGCTGGACAGGCCGAGGTCGAACAGCACGGCGCTGGGCGCGCCGGCATGGCGAGAGATGATGAAGTTGTCGGGCTTGATGTCCCGGTGCACGAGCCCGAGCCGGTGCATGTGATGCAGGGCCCGGGCGAGATCCATGGCCACGCCCCGCAGCCAGGCGTCCCGGCGGGCAGGCGCCAGCGCCTGGAGCGCTGACCGGGGATCCTGCCCCGCGACCAGGTCCGCCACCAGGAACAGGCCATCCAGGCGGGGTTCTCCGTCCGGGTCGGCCGACGGATCGGGTCGGACCCGATCCAGGTCATGCACCTTGACCAGGCCTGGATGGTCGAGCCGCGACAGCCTCCGAAACTCGGCGCGGACCAGGTCTTCGTCAGCCCCTTCCCATACGAGCTTGAGCGCGCGGTTCACGCCGTCCTGGCGGTCATGGACCTCGAACACACGCGAGCTTGCCCCCTGTCCCAGGGGATTTAGCAGCTCGTATCGGTCGTTTATGACCTGATTCATGGCTCCCCGCAGCTGACAACTTAATTGGCGACAACATGATTGTAGCGGACGGGGCGCTTTGTACAATACGTGAAATTAGAACTCAGATGTATCTGAACGGAATAGGATATTCAATCCGTTGTCACCAGCATGGAAACCTTGTGGGCGGTTGAAAACTTGGTTGCTTGCCGGTGGGTGGGCGCGGTCTAGAAGTGAACGGTACCGAACAGGTCGAGGGACAGGGCGTTGATGAAGTTGGAGGCCGCTGTCAGGGACTCCTCGCGCTTCTGTTCCCGGTTGACCGCCCGGATGCTGTACTCGGATTCGCCAAAGTACATGCCCCGGTACAGCGCCTTGATGCCGAGGGAGAAGTGGGGACCGAACCAGATCTCCCCACCGCCGCCAACGCTGAAGGTGGGGCCGTTGGTGTACATGTACGGGTGGTTGAACGAATCGTAGTACGGATCGAAGCCGGACAGGCCAAAGAAGGCCCAGCCCACCCCGACCTGGAAGAAGGGCTCGGCCCGACCCCAGGTGGGGATATGGATCTTGGCGTCCAGCGTCACTGTCTGGATCTGGTGGCTGTCGATCTCCCAGAACTCGTACTCGCCGTCGCTCCAGATCTCGTCGTGGGCCGTAAACGTCCAGTTCCCCTCGATGGAGACCCAGCGGCCAGTGCGCACGCCGAGGCCGATGCCGAAGCCGGCGCCATGGCTGATGGTGCCCACGTCGTCGAGCTGCTGCCCCAGGATGGCCAGGCCTGTCAGCTCGGCGTTGACATAGAAGTGCGGCCGGTGCTTGAAACGCCATGGGTTGTGCTTGGGGATGAACCCTGGCGGGGGCGGCGGCGGCGCCGGGCGAGCGCCGTAGTACTGGGCCTCGGCCTCGCGGGGCGCGGAGATGAGCAGCATGCCCAACAGGGCCGGGATCAGTGGAATCGCAAGCTTGATATGTCTCATGGGGTGATATCTCCCGTGTCTGGTGCCGAGTTGGACGGTGAAGGCCGCCCTGCTATTTCACATCCGGTAATTCAAGCAACGTCCAGGCCAAAACCGGTCGGTTCGCCATCCGTTCAAAATTCTTGATGCAATCCACTCCGGGGTCAAGGTGATGGCTGGAAATGGGGTCCTCCAGACCATGAACATTTGGTCACACTGTCACTTTGGAGCAACGCCAGCCCCCTGCCGGCGCTTCATTCGTTCCAGCGCCTCGGCGGCCATGAAGCGGATGTCCTCATCCTCGTGACCGCTGGCCACGAACTCCAGAAAAGAGGCGGCCTCGCTGCCGCCGAGGGTGGCGATTCCGTCGAGCAGCTTGGCCAGCCGGGCCGTGTCCTGCAGCTTGCTCAGACGGGTCAGCGGCCGCACGGCGCGCCGATCACCGATCTCGATGAGCGCCCCGGCGGCGCGGTCCACCACCTCCTGGTTTTTGTGGGACAGCATCCCGATGAGGGGCACCACCGCCTGCTTGAGCCGGCGCACGGAGCAGATCTCGATGGCCGCGCTCAGGCGCTGGACGTCCCGGGTCTGCTTCAGCGATCGAACCACGTCCTCCACGGGCGCGGTCACCAGCCCGGCCTGAAACACCAGGTCGTCGAGCACCGTGTCGAGCAGCCGGAGCAGGTTCTGCTTCACACGAGCCCGGTTGGCGCGCTCCAGCAGCGGGCCCACGGCCTGCGCTTGAAGCCGCGGGGCATCGAGAGCCCCTGGCACGCGGCCCTCGGCGGCCACCACCGCCACGGGGCCGTCCAGGCCCTGCCCGGGGGCGGAGCGTGCCAGCGCGAGCTCCAGGGTGAGGGTGTATGGCGGGGGCGTCGGGTCGCTGCCGCCAGTGGGACGGTCCGGCGCCAGCAAGACCACCCGGGGCGCCCGGGTCAGCCGCTCCCTGACACGCGCCAGCACCGTGGACCGCTCCAGGGCGGGGGATTCCAGGGTCCGGTCCGCGGTGATCGTCACCCTCACCTCGCCGACGGCGATGGACCGCCCCCCGGGATCCGCCGCGGCGGCCCGCGGCGGCTGATCGCCATGGCGGGCCCTGTTTCGCTTGCATGCCGGTGTGGCCAGCAGGCCGATCATCAGCAGCCAGGCGAGGCTTGTGGCGCGCGAGCCCATCACGGAGAAAGATACTCCCTTGCCCGGTCCATCACCATCCCGGGCGAGATCTCCCGCGCGGGCACCCCGTACTCCTGCGCCAGCAGCCCGGCCAGGCGGGGGGCCACGGCCGCGCTGTCGAGGCGATGCCCGCCCTCGGTGGCCACGCCGAGGGACGCCAGCGAGGCCACCGGCGCCTGCAGGCCGCAGGGCACGATGAGCGAAAAGAGGTCGAGGTCCACCGAGAGGTTCACGGCGAAGCCATGGATGGCGACCCCCTCGCGAGCGTCCACGCCCACCGCGGCGATCTTGCCGCTCTCGGTCCAGATGCCGGGGTGATCGTCGCGCCAGCGCGCCACGACGCCCTGCTCCGCCAGCAGCGCCTGTACCGCGCGGGCCATGCCCTCCACGTGGGGCCTGATGGCGCGACCCACCTGCCGCACCGGGTAGCCCACCAGCTGCCCTGGCGCGTGCAGGGTGACGTCACCGCCGCGATGAATGTTGAACAGCTCCACCCCGCGGGCGCGCAGCCGCTCCGGGGAGGCGAGCAGGTTCTCCCGCCTCGCGGAGCGTCCCAGGGTGATCACAGGCGGGTGCTCCAGCAGCAGCAGCGTGTCGCCGGTCTCACCGTCGAGCACCGCCCGGCGCAGGGCCTGCTGCAGCGCCAGCGCCTCTCCGTAAGGCATCAGCCCCATGTAGGCCCAGCACAGGGTCCGTGGATTGTCAGACATTATCGCGCTACCTTGAACTCCAGAGAGAGAGCGACGCCGTGGACCAGACCTTCCCATTTTGCGATTTCCCCAACTCCATCATGGTGCAGACAACGTCTCGCTGCAACGCGGCGTGCGTGTTTTGCCCTTACCCCGCGGTGAGCAAGGAGACGCACCACGGCGAGATGAGCTTCACCCTGTTCGCCAAGCTGATGAAGGAGTGCAGCCGCTACCCGGAGCTGAAGTCGATCAACCTGTTCCTGATGAACGAGCCGCTGATGGATCCCCATATCGTCTCGCGCATCAACTTCGCCAAGGACAAGAACCCGGAGGCGGCCATCAATTTATGGTCCAACGGGTGCAACCTCGACGAGGAGATGTCCCGCGGCATCATCCAGTCGCGCCTCGACGCCATCGGCATCAGCATCCACGCCCAGTGGCCGGAGACCTACCGCCAGCTCACCGGCAGAGGTGACTTCGACCGCGTGCTCAAGCGGGTGACCCGCTTCGTCGAGCTGCGCAACCAGCTGCGTCCCCACCTGCGGGTGGACGTGCGGCTGGTGGGCGTGCGGCAGTTCCTCTCGGCCGAGGAGGTGGAGGAGGCGGTGGAGTACTGGGAGCCGTACGGCATCAGCGGCGTGGAGTCGCTGCTGGGTCACGTGAACCGCGCCGGCAACCTGCCCGGGACCTACCAGGTGCTCCATCGCAAGATCTGCGGCTGCGCGGACCGCATGCCCTACCACATGGCGGGCGTGCTCTACAGCGGCGAGGTGGTGCTGTGCTGCATGGACTGGCGGCAGGAGCAGCGGCTGGGCAACATCAAGCGCCAGAGCCTGGCCTCCATCTGGCGCGGCGACAGACGGCGGGAGGTGATGGGCATGGTCCAGGGCGAGCCCTCGCCGGCAGACTTCCTCTGCAAACGCTGCGAGGAGAGCATCGAGAGCCAGGAAGGCAAGATGACCCCCGCCGGGCCGGAGCATATCTTCGCGAGCTCGATGGACCCGGACTGAGGGCCGGCACCGTAGGCGTGGTCGTGGACGCGCATGCCAGTCCGTTCACGACTCCGTCCACGGGCATGTCCACGGTGGGGGTCAGCGCTAACGTTTGCCAACAGGATCGCTACTACTTGCGAAATGCACCGGAATAGGTAGATTCTACGGCTTGTTTTGATTGCCATATATAGGTTCCCAGAGGTTCCATGAGCGACGACAAGCGCGACGAGGAGACCCCCGAGGAGGAGGGCGCTCCGGAGATCGCGGATACCGACGAGACTGAAGGCGACGCCAAAGTAGAGGCTGACGCTGAAGCTGATGCTGTAGCTGAAGCTGAAGCTGAAGCTGATGCTGATGCTGATGCTGATGCTGATGCTGATGCTGATGCTGACGCTTACGCTGAAGCTGATGCTGATGCTGAAGCCGACGCTGGCGCTGCCTCGGTGGACGATCTAGTCCCCGAGCCAGCCCTGGGCGGCGACGAGGCGGAACGCGAGGCCGGCTTCTCCTCGGAGCCGACCCGCGTGCCCACTCCTCCCATGAGCGAAGTCCTGCCCCGGGTGATCACCCAGCCCGCGGACTGGCGGCACTCGCTGCTGGCCCTGGTGCTCGTCGCGGGCGTGTTCCTGCCCGTCATGGGCAGCTACGGCATGTTCGACCCGTGGGAGACGCACTACACCGAGGTGGCGCGGCAGTTCATGGTGCGCCACAACTGGCTCGAGACGTTCTGGCACAACGGCCGCGGCCCCGAGGGGCACTCGGAGACCACGTTCTGGTCCAAGCCGGTTGGGTCCTTCTGGATGTCCGGCGTGAGCCTCAAGGTGTTCGGCTACGACGGCACGACACCAGGGTCGGAGCTCGCCCGGGGCAACCCGGAGTGGGCGGTGCGGCTGCCCTTCTTCCTGTGCGGGCTGTTCGGCATTTTCTGCATCTACCTGATGTGCTCGCGATTATTCAGCCGCCGGGCGGGGCTCCTGGTCACGGTGATCCTGGCCACCTCGCCCATGTACTTCCAGATCACCAGACAGGCCATGACCGACATGCCCTACGTGGGGCTCATGAGCGGCGGGCTGGCCCTGTTCATCCTCGGCATATTCGGCCAACGGGAGGTGGTGCCGCGCAAGAGCATCAAGCTGGGCCGGTTCACCCTGGACTGGCCCCACGACAGCTCCTACTACATCTTCCTGCTGGCGTTCACCGCCTTCATGGCCCTGCAGCTGCGGGCGATCATGATCCCGCTGCTGAGGGTGCCCCTGCCGTTCAAGGTGGGCGGCCGCACCGTGAGCGCCGCCGCGGTGATGGGCGTCTACATCCTGCTCTACCTGCTCTTCCTCTGGCTGTCGCGCAAGACGCGCACCAAGAACGAGGCCTACATCTACGGCTTCTACATGACCGCGGGTATCGCCGGGCTGGCCAAGGGGCTCGTGGGCGCCCTGCAGCCAGGGCTCGTGGTGCTGCTCTACCTGCTCACCAGCCGCGAGTGGCGCCTGCTGGTGGACGTGGCCCTGGCCCGCGGCCTGCTGGTGGCCGTGTGCATCTTCTTCCCCTGGTACCACGGCATGCTGGCGCGGTTCGGCCGCTCGTTCTGGAACGAGTTCTTCGGCACCGAACAGTTCCGCAGGTTGACCATCGGCGAGCAAGCCCAGGCCAAGGGCACATTCGAGTACTACGTCAGCCAGGTGGGCTACGGCCTCTACCCGTGGATCGCCTTCTTGCCCGCGGCCCTGGTGCGCGCCTTCAAGCCACCGGCGGTGGAGCCCGATCCGCGGGACCGTGCGCGCCTGTTCATCTTCGTCTGGCTGGCGGCGTGCATGGCGCTGTTCACCCTGAGCATCACCAAGTACCACCACTACATCCTGCCGGTGATCCCGCCCGCGGCCATCGTCGTGGCGCTCTACCTCGACGACCTGCTCGAGGGCCGCACCCGGGGTGTGGTCTTCTCAATCCTCTCCGCCGTGGGCGTGCTGGCCATCGTGACCTTCGACCTGGTCAAGCAACCTGCCCACTGGGTCTGGATGTACACCTACCTGTACGACAGCAACTGGTCCAAGGGGGTGCCCAAGGGGACCTACATCCTGGTGCTAGGCATCACCGTGGGCGTGCTGTTGCTGGCCATGTTGGCGCCGCGCATCCGCCGCGGGGCGGTCATCGCCATGGCCCTTGTGGTGCTGGTGGGCGGTGGCTTCATTCAGAACTGGTACCAGCTGAAGGTGGCGCCCCACTGGAGCCAGAAGCGCGCCATCGCCAGGTACTACGAGCTGCGCAAGGGCCCCGAGGAGGAGCTGGTTGCCTGGCAGTTCAACTGGCGCGGCGAGACCTGGTACACGGCCGCTGACGTGGTGGTCTCCAAGAGCCTGGACAACAAGGCGATCCAGGACTACCTGCGCGAGCGCGAAGGGCGAAAGTTCTACTTCATCACCGAGCGCAGCCGCTACAGCTCCCTGTGCACCATGATGCCCACCGACAAGGGCAAGCAGAGCTGCAAGATCGTGGATGACACCAACATCCACTACGTGCTGGCCGAGGCGGAGATCTAGCTCCCGCTCCTGCCCCCGGTATCGATCGGGGTCCCAACCCCAACCCCAACCCCACCCCCGACCCCGATCCCGACCCCGATCCCGACCCCAACCCCAACCCCGATCCCGATCCCGCTCCCCCAACAAAACCGATCCAGCCTGAACCTCGGCGGATGAACCCCCGATCAATTCTCCGCCTTCCTGTTATGCGCCTGGCTTATGATGGGTTTGCTTTGCACTGCCGATTGGAAGGAGCGAGGTAGAGATGATGCCGGAGAATCCGACAATCCTCCTGGTGGATGACGATGACCTGACCCGGAAGTTGGTGGTCACGCTGCTGGCGCAGAAGGACTACCAGGTCGTCGAGGCGGAGAACGGTGTCCTGGCCCTGAGATACCTGCGGGAGCGTGCGGTGGATCTGGTGCTCCTGGACGTGATGATGCCCGAGATGGACGGCTTCGAGACCTGTCGGCGCATCAGAGAGGACATGGGGGACCTGCTGCTCCCCGTGGTCTTCGTGACCGCGCTGGATGACCGGGAATCCCGCATCCAGGGCAAGGCGGTGGGGGCTGATGATTTCCTGACCAAGCCCGTGGACGCGGTGGAGCTGTTCGCCCGGGTGGACAACCTCCTGAAGGTGAAGGCTTACCACGACCTCCGCGCCAACCAGCAGCAGCTCCTCGAGGAGGAGCTGACCAGGACCCGCGAGCGGCTGATCCGTGCCGACCGGCTGGCCACCCTGGGCACCCTCACGGCGGGCGTGGGCCACGAGCTGGGAAACGTCGCCACCATCATCTCCACCGCGCGCCAGATGATCGAGTTCAAGATGGAGGAGGAGGTGAATGGAGAGCACATGATTGAACCCAGAGTGATGGCGGCGCTGGTCTCCGCGGAGAACCATGTCCAGACCCACTCCAAACGCCTGCTCGCCTACGGCAGACCCGGGCCTGACACCAGCGAGGCCATGGACCTGCGTGACGTGATCACCGAGGTACTCGAGATGCTGCGCATCTCGGCCAAGACCAAGTATGTCGCCGTCGAGGCAGACCTGCCCGATTCCCCCGTGATGGTGACCGCGAACCGCACCCGGGTGGAGCAGGTGCTGGTCAACCTCGTGGGCAACGCGGCCGACGCCCTGGCCGGCATCAAGGACAGAGCGCCGACCATCAATATCGCGCTTCGGGAGCGCCGCGAGGACCGACGGGCGGAGTGCGCCGTCGAGGACAACGGCTGCGGCATTCCGGCGGCGGATCTGGAATCGATCTTCGACGCTTACCACACCTCCAAACCTCCGGGGAAAGGCACCGGCCTGGGCCTGCCGGTGGTCCAGGGCATCATCCGCTCCTACGGCGGAGAGGTGACCGTTTCCAGCGACCACGGCGAGGGATCCTGCTTCACCTTCGACCTGCCCGTCGCCGATTCAGGGCCAGGCCAGTAGACGAAGGATATTCGGCGAAGCCCTGCAGGCCTCGCCGGATTGGCCCCGGGCGGAGATCCCGCCCCGTTTCATCATTTGGCGGCGCTGCCGCTGACGCTCACCTCGACCCCGAACCGCGCCGCGATGTCCCGCAGCTGGCGCCGCACCGTCTCGCGGTCCACGTCGGGGGGCGCCTGGACCCGGATGGTGACCAGGCCCGCGCCCTGGATGTTGCCCACCACCCGGGTGCTCAGGGCGTGGATGCTGATCCCCTTGCGGGCCAGCAGGGCGGCCACGTGGTGCACGATCCCTTTCTGATCGCCGCCGTAGATGGTGATGGACCATCGCCCCGCGGGGGAGGTCGGCGGCGCCAACACTTCGTCCGGAACCAGGTCCCGGGTGGTCACGGTCAGATCGAACCGCCGCCGCACCTCGAACAGCTCGCGCTCCAGGGATCGTCCGCTCATCTCCGGCGGCAGCACCACGATGAGCATCATGGCGAACTCTCCCGCCAGCAGGCTCATGGTGGAGTCGCGGATGTCGCAGTCGTTGTCCAGCAGCACGCCCGTGATGGCGGCCACGATGCCGGGCCGCTCGCGCCCGACCACGGTGAGGCAGATGGAGTTCATCGAGGCCTCGCCTCCTCTTCTCAGAAGTAGAACGCCACGTAGACAGGTAGATCGAAGCGGTCGATCACGCCGACCTCGCCCAGGGAGCTGACGTCGATGAGCGGGTCGCCGGCCACGTTGGCCAGGTTGAACAGGTGGTAACGGATCTTGAAGCCGATGCCGAGCCAGGGCAGCGCGTGGTACGCCACGGTGAAGCCGCCCGAGATGCCCAGGGTGAGGACCACGTCCTGCCTCAGCTGGTCCTTGATGGCGTAGAAGCCGAGGCCGAGCTCCGCGGTGGCCGACACGGGCCAGCGCACTGGCGTGAGGCGCACCACCGGGCCGAGGGAGAGGTTGCCCGCCAGGAACGCGGACGCCTGGATGGTGCCGAACTCCCCGATGAAGTCATTTTGCCCGACGAAGAAGGACAGCTCCGCGCCGAACCGCGGATGCGGCCCCAGGGCGAAGTACAGGCCGCCGCCGAATCCCTCGGCGAGGTCGGGGTCAGCCAGCAGCGAGACATAGCCGAACGCCAGCTCAAGCCGGCACCACAGCCCGTCGGTGTCGAACGGGTTCAGGGGGGTGCCGGTGCGGCGATCCAGCCGCGGTTCGTCGGCGCCGGCGCGCGCATCATCGGTGACCGCGGCGCTGGCCGTGGCCGGGCCGCCAGCCTTGTCGACCATGGCCGGCTCGTCCTGTGCGAGCGCCGGGCTGGCGATGGTGATCAGCGCGATGAGAGGGAGGAATCTAGCGGGCACACGCACATATTAGCGCAGATGAAGCCTGCGCGTGCCCCGGAGGAGAGGTGGGCGGTAATTCAGGCGGCGAGGATCCTGTCCACGCCGCCCGCGGCCTCCTGAGCGCCCTTTAGCGCCGGACCATTTTCACCGAGGGCGCAGAGGTAGAAGGTGTCGCGTCCGATGTCCACCTGCTGCATGGTCAGCGGCGCACCCCAGTACCAGTCATACTGCAGGCCAGCGGAACGGGCCATCAGCGGCGCCAGGGCCGCGACCTCCTCGGCCTCGGTCTCCTTGTGACTCGAGGCCACTACCAGCCCGGAGGTGTCGGCGAGGACAATCGCCTCGATCCCCTTGCGGGCCACGATGGAGTTGAACAGGTACTGCAGGGCCAGCCCGGCAAAGCTGCTGCGCTTGCGTCGTCGTTCACGGGTCATTCGTTACATCTCCTGACAGGTGATCTATCGTGCTACATTGTACTACCCCGTCCGGGAGGAGCAAAAAAACGACTCATGTTATAAATAATGCCCGGTTGGAATAGGATTCAGGGCCCATGTCGGACAGGACCGAAGAGGTTCGGTACGAGATCGTACGCAAGCTGGCGCGCGGCGGAATGGGTGAGGTTTTTCTGGCCCGCCAGATCAGCTACGGCGACTTCGCCAAGGACGTGGTCCTAAAGCGGATCCACGAGAACCTGGCCGACGACCCCGACTTCGTCGAGCAGTTCCTGGACGAGGCCCGCATCGCGGCCATGTTGGATCATCCGAACATCGTTCAGATCCTCGGGCTGGGCCAGCACGACCGGAACCACTTCATCGTCATGGAGTATGTCCACGGGCTGAGCCTCTCCCGGCTGATCAAGCGCGTGGGCGGGCCCCTGCCCTTGCCCGTGGCGGTGCAGATCGCCATCGGCGTGGCCGCAGGGCTGCAGTACGCCCACGACGCCGTGGATCCCAGTAGCGGCGAACAGCTGAACCTGGTGCACCGGGACATAAGCCCGCCCAACATCCTGGTGAGCACCTCGGGCGATGTGAAGATCACTGACTTCGGAATCGCCAAGGTGAAGTGGTCCACCTCCCGCACCCGCGCCGGGGTGGTCAAGGGCAAGTACTCCTACCTGTCGCCGGAGCAGGTGCGGGGCAAGAAGGCCACCCGGATGTCGGACCTCTACTCCCTGGGCCTCAACCTGTACGAGATGACCACCGGGCAGCGCGCCTACCCCGTGGGCGAGCACGCAGAGGTGCTCAAGGCCGTGGCCAGGGGGCGGATCGAGCCGCCAGACCGACATGTGACCGACTTCCCTGTGGACCTCGAGGCGGTGCTGATGAAGGTGCTGGCCGTCAACCCGCGCAACCGGCACGGCTCCTGCGCCGAGCTGCAGGAAGACCTCATCGCCCTGATGCAGGAATGGCAGGTGTCGATGCCCCCGTCCCGGGTTGGCGCGTTCGTGCAGCAGGTTCTGCGGGGCGAGCCCATCACCGAGCTGCCTGCCATCGAGGGCCCAACCGAGCCAGGCATCGGCACGCCGTCAGGGCCGACCCCGATCCCCGTGGACGCGGAGGCGGACGAGGACGACGCCTTCAAGCCGCTGGACGAAACGCCGGACGACATGCTGCACCAGCAGGACACGCAGATCGTGAAGATGACCACGGTGCACCTCACCCCGCCCGTGGTGGAGCTGCCGCCCGAGACGGCGCCAGTGACCGAGCTCCCGGCCACCGACGAGGAGCCGCTGCCGGTTGCGGCCGCGCCGCCCTCCCCTGCGCTGGCCGGTGTGATCACCGACGCCCGCCGCTTGCCGCCCGCCGAGGAGCCGGCGGAGGAGCTGGACCTGACGGATCCGACCCTCAAGACCAGGCCGGTCTTCAGCCGCCGCGCGCTGCTGATGATCCCGGCGCTGCTGCTGGCCTGCGGCGCGGTGGGGGCGCTGTGGTGGGTGCTGGCCCCCGATGGGCCGGCCTCGGATCCCACCGGGCGCGCGGTCCCCGGCAACATCGTGCACTCCACCCGGCCCACCACCGTGGCCGGTGGCCCGGCAGCCACAGGGACCGAACCTGCCCCGGCGCAGGCCCAGGACGCCGGCGGTCCGTCGGCTGCTGTCCCTCCGGACGCCGCCCCCATCCCGGATCTGCCGCTGGTGGATCTGCCGTCCATGCCGCCGCCGGATCTCACGCCGCCCGCTGCCCCGGACGCCGCAGATGAGCCGCCGCCCGCCGCGACGAAGCCGCGGGCGCCCCGCAGGCCGCGGGGCCCGACGTCCAAGCTGAGCATCTCCTCGGATCCCAGGACATGGGTCTACCTGCGGGGGCGGCGCATCGGCCTCACGCCGCTGAAGATCCGCATCCCCAAGAAGCCCACGACCTTGCTGATGGTGGCGCGCAAGCACGGCATCCGCACCACCCGCACCATCACGCCGCGCGGAGATAACATCTCGGCCAACTTCGTCTTCCGCAAGGGCAAGATCGGCTTCCGCGCGGCACGTCGCTGCCGGGTCAGCCTGGGACGAAAGAAGCTCGGCGTGACGCCCATCCCCCCGGTCGAGGTCTACGAGGGGCAGCACAAGGTGACGCTCAAGGAGCTCGACTCGGGCAATGTCCACCGACAAAAGGTCGCCGTTACCCCGGGCCGCACTGTCTGGGTGGAGGTAAAGTAACCCGTCATGCAAGGACTGAAGGACAAGCTGCTGCAGGCCGGGCTGGTGGACAAGAAGGCCGCGCGCAAGGCCAGGCAAGAGGCGCGCAAGGATCGCAAGAAGATGGGGCGGCACCGCCAGGAGCAGGAAAAAGACCAGGAGCGGCGCCAGCGCCATGAGCAGCGCCTGCAGGAGCAGCGGGAGCGCGCCCAGCAGGAGCAGGAGCGCCTCAACGCAGAGGCCGCCGAGCAGGCGGCCGCGGCCAGGTTGCGGGACATGGTGCAGCGGGCCTGCCTCGAGCGCATCCACGG
>CAZEFW010000038.1:0-58072 GCA_964511535.1 uncultured Myxococcales bacterium
AGAAGGCCGCCTGACTCACGCAAAGAGCTCTCCGGAGTACCCGCCACGATTCAGTGATGACTGCTCGACGCTGTCTGGCGGCACCTGCAACGCCACGTTCAAGATGTGCACCAAGGCCTGCCTCGGCAACCACTCCGAGTGCGGCTGCGGGGCCAACTACACACCGGCGGAGCTGGCCAAGGGCGCCTGCAGCGCTGCTTGCCTCTCGTTTGGCACCACCGGCAACTTCTGCATGCGGCTCTGCACCGTCAACGCCGACTGCGAAGTGGGCACCTGCACCGCCTCCACCTCCCCGGGCATCAAGTACTGCCACCCGCAGTAATCGCCGCCCCCCTTTCTACTTTCCCTCAGAAGTCATGCGTCCCGACATGGGTCGGCACGTCGTACAGCGCGTGGATCTTTTCACGCACGCCGGCCAGGTTCATCGGGCAGTTCATCACCGCCACCCCGGCGGAAGGGGGCTATACTGCCTGGCATGAACCGCCCGGGCCCCCTCATCCTGCTATCGCTCTGCGCAACGCTCATCCTCCCGGCAGAGAGCGGCGCCAGACCCACGGGGCGCGTCGTGGATAAAAAGGCCCGCACGAAGTCGAGGAAGATCATGCGTCTGGACGGCCGCCGATACTGCTTACGGACCCTCGCCCGCATCTCCCGGCGGACCCGGGCCAAGAAGCGCACCTTCGTGGTGTTCGACATAGACAACACCCTGGTGGACACCCGGCCGCGCACCCTGGCGGCGGCCCGGTCGTACCTGAAATCCCGCTCGGCCGGCAAGCTGCGGCAGCTCTCGCTCGGGCTGGTGCGCTTCGACGGGCGGCAGACCGCAGCGCGCCTGGGACTGAAGAGCTCCGAGGCCACCGCGTTCAACTCCCACTGGGAGCGGTTCTTCTGGAACCCGGCGAACCTGAAGCTCGACACGCCCATCAAGGACACCGTCAAGCTGGCGCACCTGGCCAAGAAGGCCGGCGCGGAGGTGTACTACATCACCGGCCGGATCAACGCGCTGAAGCAGGGCACCGTGGACCAGCTCAAGCGGATCGGGTTGCCCGACGTGGACGGCGATCACGTGATCTGCAAGCCGAACCCGAAGCCCCAGGGCCCGGGCAAGAAGCCGCTTTTCACCCCCACCGCGCCGTTCAAGCTGGGCGCGGTGAAGGGGCTATTGCGCAAGGGCGGCAAGATGGGCTGGTTCCTCAGCGACTCCAAGGACGACGTGGCCACCCTGCAGGACGGCCTCGCCGGCTGCCGGGGCTGCGTCTGGGTCGACTTCCCCGTAAAGCCGGCCCGTCGCCCGCCGAAGGTGCGCGGCGACACGCCGGTGCTCAAGGTGGGGCTGTAGCCTCCCCTCCCGTCAGGGACACCAGCTGGACCAGGGGTTCTTCGACTCCTTGCACACCAGATCGAGGGCGGCGGTCTTCAGCGCGTCGCACGCGGCGATTGCGGTCTTGTCCGTGCCGCCGTACAGGTCCCCGTTCAGGTCGTCCAGCAGGTTGGCGCGGCTGAAGCAGCGGTCCTTGTACTTGTCGAGGCTGTTGCCGCCCTTGACCCACCGCATGAACTTGTAGCTGGCGCTCTTGACGGCGATGCCCTGATCGAAGGTGGCGCTGCTGGACGCAGCCTTGAACTGCTCGGTCATGATCCAGGCGCGCTCGGCGTCGTGCTTCTGCTGCTTCAGGTAAGGGGTCAGCGAGACGCTGTCAAATGAGAAGCTTGAGGTGGGCAGCGCCGTGGCCAGGTCCACGCCCAGCGCCTCGAGGATGGTGCCGTACAGGTCGGTCACATGGACCAGGGCGTCCTCGTCCCGGCCGCCTGACGCCACCCCCCGGCCCGCGATGCACAGCGGCACGCGCACCCCGTGTTCGTAGATCGAGCCCTTGCCCTTGGCCCCGTCGAACGGGGAAGGAAGCAGCTTGGTCTTGTTGCCGTTGAGGGTGCCGTTGTCGCCCATCAGGATCACCAGGGTGTCGTCGGGCAGGCCGTCGCCGTCCTCGTCGGGCAGGCTGGCCAGCAGCCGCCCGATCTCCGTGTCCGTGGCCTCGAGCATGGCCTCGAAGTAGTCGATGCTCTTGCTGGCGTCCACGGTGGCGCTCAGGGCGCTGTAGCTGTGCAGCCCGGACGGGGGCAGGTGCAGCGGCGTGTGCGGGGCGTTGTACGCCAGCCACATCAGGTACGGCTGCTCCTGCTCCAGCGATGCGATGTAGGCGATGGCGTCGTCGGTGAGCTGGGTTGTGGCGTAGGTCGTGCTGGTGGCGGTGGTCCCGTTGACCGTGCGCTCCCAGGAGAAGTAGTCGCTCGCCCCGCTCAGGATGCCGGCGAAGTATTGCCACCCCATGGTGTTGGGCGCGCTGGCGCCGCCGAGGGCGCTGGTGGTGCCGAGGTGCCACTTGCCCACGCTGCCGCGGCCCACCGCGGGCTTGTGGATCTTGAGCAGGCTCGTGAGGGTCGGCTCGTCCAGCCCGATGGAGTTGGTCCCCTTGCCGCACGGCTCGCCCACGCCGGTGCGGAAGCTGTGGCGACCGGTGAGGATGTTGGCCCGGGTGGGCGAGCAGGTGGGGTAGCTCCAGGCGTCGAGGAACCGCACGCCCCTGCCGCAGATGTTGGCCATGTGGGGGGTGGGCGCGGTGCGGGACGGCTTGAAGTTCGTCCCGTTGTAGCTCTGCCTGGCCCAGTGGTCGGCGTAGGCGCCCAGGGAGGCGGCGCCCACGTCGTCCAGGATGATCAGCAGCACGCCGGGGCGGGTCTTTACCTCCTCGGCGCAGCCGGCCGCGGCCAGCAGCGCCGCCAGAGACAGCAGCACAGCTCTCGTCATCATTTACTCCACGTATCGATCGGTTACCGCCAGCGCCCGGTCCAGGATCTCGATCCCCTCGTCGATCTCGTCCTTGCCCACCACCAGGGGCGGCGCCAGCCCGACCACAGTGCCCGGGTTGGCGCACATGGCCATCATGCCCAGCTCCATCAACTTCGCGCCGAGCTCCAGCTTCGGGTTGGGCCCGGACTTCACCTTGGCCCCCACCGACACCATCGGCGCCCGGGTGCCGCGGTCGCGAACCAGCTCCAGCCCCACGAAGAGCCCGAGGCCGCGCACGTCGCCCACTGACGGGTGGCGGTCCTGAAGCTCCCGCGCGCGCTGCAGCAGGTACTCGCCCATGACGCGGCTGTTCTCCACCAGGTCGTCCTCCTGGTAGATCCGGATCACCCGCGCCGCGGTGGCGCAGCCCAGGGCGTGGCCGGCGTAGGTGGCGCCATGGCTGAAGAAGCGCTCCCGGAACGCGTCGCCGATCTCGGTCCGGGCCACCGCCGCGCCGAGGGGGAAGTACCCCGCGGTGCTGCCCTTGGCCAGGGTGAGCAGGTCCGGCACCACGTCCCAGTGGTCCACGGCGAACCAGCGGCCGGTGCGGCCGAAGCCGGTCATCACCTCGTCGACGATCATCAGCACGCCGTGGCGGTCGCACAGCTGCCGAAGCCCTGACATGTAGCCGTCCGGGGGCACGATGATGCCGTTGGCCCCGGTCACGGGCTCCAGGATGATCCCGGCCACCTGGTCCCCTCCCCCCTCGAGCTCCAGCACCTCCTCGACGTAAGAGAGGCAACGCAGATCGCACGCCGGGTACTCCAGGCCGAACATGCAGCGATAGCAGTAAGGCTGGGGCACCGGGACCCACGCCGTCCCACCCGGCACCTGGGCCCATGAGCGAGCGTCGCCCGCGGACAGGGTCATGGCCGCGGCGGTGCCGCCGTGGTAGCTGCGATAGCGACAGAGCAGCTTGCTGCGCCCGGTGTACTGGTGGCAGATCTTGATCGCCGCCTCGTTGGCCTCGGCGCCGCCGAGGGTGATGAAGCTGCGGGACAGATCCCCGGGGGTCACCTCGGCCAGGATCCGGGCCAGCTCGGCGCGGGGCGCCGTGGACAGGTTCGGCGCGAAGGAGCAGAGCCGGTCCGCCTGCTGCTTGATCGCCTCCACCACCCGCGGGTCCTGGTGGCCGATGTTGTGGCTGACGAAGCAGGAGGAGAAGTCGAGCCGCTCCCGGCCATCCTCGGTGGTGAACCGCGCCCCCCGCGCCGACACCACCCGGGGCGGCGCGGCGCCCGGTTGAAAGCTCCAGGAGTGGAACAGGTGCTCCACCTCGTAACGGTCCAGATCTTCCGGCGCGCAGGGGAGCTGGTCCAGGTCTTTGGGCTCGTTGCTGTTCATGAGGAAAAAAGTACTGCGCGTTGCCTGGGACGGTCCACTGCTCAATAATGGCTCCCATGCGACTCGTCAGGCATTCATCACTTTGGTTGCTCCTCCCTGTCCTCGCGCTGGGGGCCTGCGTTGAGGGCAAGAAGCTCACCGGCGACGGCGGGGGCGCCGTGCATTATGACGGCGGCGGGACCGGCAAGGTCCCGGGCACCTGGAAGCGCGTCAAGGCCGGCACCTTCTGGATGGGCTCCCCGGCCAACGAGCCGTGCCGCGAGCAGTCTGACGGCAAGTCGACCTACAAGGAGACCCGGCACCAGGTGACCCTGACCCGGGACTTCGAGCTGCAGACCACCGAGGTGACCCAGTCCCAGTTCCAGGCGGTGATGGGGTACAACCCGTCGGAGTTCTCCAAGGGCGGCGGCCTCTCCCCCGTGGAGAAGATGACCTGGCACGAGGCGGCCGCCTACTGCAACGCCCTGTCAGCGGTTCGGGGGCTGGAGAAGTGCTACACCTGCGCCGGCAAGAAGATAGGCACCTCCTGCGCCAACGCGCCGGGCTACCGCCAGGGGGGCAAGCCGATCCAGGCGTGCAAGGGGTACCGGCTGCCCACCGAGGCGGAGTGGGAGTATGCCTACAGGGCGGGCACCCAGGTTTCGACCTACAAGGGGACCATCTCTAAGTGCGGCAAGAAGGACACGGTGGCCGACGGCATCGGCTGGTACTACTACAACCGCCCCAAGGCGGTGGGCACCATGCAGACCGGGCTGAAGGCGGCCAACCCGTGGGGCTTCATGGACATGGGCGGCAACGTGCGGGAGTTCACCCAGGACGTGAAGGTCGCCGATCTCGGCGCCAAGAAGGTCACCGACCCGGTGACAAACTCCTGGAGCCCCGGGGCGAGCGCTGGCGTGCGGATTCACCGCGGCGGCGGCTGGCTCAGCTCCGCCGAGGAGATGCGCGCCGCGTCCCGCATCGCTTTCTGGGACAACGACCCGAACCACGACATCGGCTTCAGGCCCGCGCGGACCCGCTGAGTCGCGTCACTCCAGCCAGAGCAGCTCGTAGGGCGCCAGGGACAGGTCGTCGTCCAGGTCCACCGCGCGCCCGCCGATGAGATCTCGCGCCTGGCCCCCGCCCAGCGCGGCGCCGGAGACGGTCTGCGGCTTATCGCTGAAGCTGGCCACCACCCGCAGGTCCGCCGCGCCGTCCGGGCCGGGGCGGCGGAAGGCGAACACATGGTCCCCGGGCAGGTCGATGACCTCCATGGCCACGCCGGCCATGGCCGGGCATGACTTGCGCGCGGAGATGAGCCGGCGGATCCCCGCGTCCACGCGCGCCTGGGGAGAGGCGCCGTCGGCCAGGGCGCGGGCCTCCGCTTCCCAGCGCCGGGGCTGCCGGTGAACCCAGCGCGAGTCATGGGAGCGGGCCGGGTCCCGCGTGTAGGTGTAGTCGTTGAGGGCGGCCACCTCGTCGCCGAGGTAGATCAACGGCACGCCGCCGACGCTCATCATCACGCCGTGCAGCAGCAGGACGCGACGGATCGCCAGCTCCAGCGCGCGCGGCTCGCCGCTGTCCCTGGCGCTCTCCAGCCCGGCCAGTGAGGCCAGGGTCCCCGAGACGCGGCAGTCGCCGGTGCGCGGGTTATGGCCGAAGGGCAGGCCCCGGGCGAAGCTGCCCGGGAAGCGGCCGGTGTAAAACTCGTTGAGGAAGGCGCGGTGGTCCGCGCCCTTGATGCCGAGCTCGGCGGCGTCCTCGTCGCTGAAGGTCCAGCCGATGTCGTCGTGGCAGCGCACGTAGTTGACCCAGGTGCAGCGCTGGTCGATGGCGAAGCGGCGCCTCATGGCCAGGCGCAGCATGCGCACCTTGCGAGTGGCCAGGCTGTTCCAGAGCAGGGCCATGAGCAGGGGGTTGTACGACAGCTGGCACTCCTCGGGGGAGATGTACTCGGCGACCTGCTCCGGGTGCACGATGGCCTCGGACTTGAACAGCACCGCCGGGGCGGCGAGGCGGAGCAGGCTGTTGTACGCCCGGAGCACGCTGTGGGCCTCGGGCTGGTTCTCGCAGTCGCTGCCCATGGACTTCCAGATGAACGCCACCGCGTCCATGCGCAGCACCTCCACGCCCAGGTTGGCCAGGTGGAGCATCTCCCCCAGCATGCCCCTGAACACGTCGGGGTTTCGATAGTTCAGGTCCCACTGGTAGGAGTTGAAGGTGGTCCAGACCCAGGCGTCCATCTCGGCGTCGTGGGTGAACGAGCCGCCCCGGCGGTCAGGGAAGATCTCCCGCAAGGTCTGCTGGTACGCGTCGGGGAGCTGCCGGTCGGGGAAGAACCAGTAGAAGCGGCGGTGGGTCGGGTCGCCCGCCCGCGCCAGGCGGGCCCAGGGATGCTCGTCGCTCGTGTGGTTGAACACGAAATCGAGCACCAGGCTGATGCCCGCCTCGCGCAGCTCGGCGGCCAGCTGGCGCAGGTCCTCCATGGTGCCGAGCCGGGGGTCCACTGTCCGGTAGTCGCTCACCGCGTAGCCGCCGTCGTTCTCCCCCTCCGGGGCAGCGAAGATCGGCATCAGGTGCAGGTATGTCAGGCCCAGATCGCGCAGGTAGGGGATCCGCTCCCGAACCCCCTGGAGGTCCCCGGCGAAGAGGTCCACATAGCACACGCCGCCCACCATGCCGCTGTCCTGGAACCAGGCCGCGTCGGCCTCCCGCTGGCGGTCAAGGTCGCGCAGCTCACCCGGACGGTCACGCATGGCGTCCATGGCCACCCGCAGGATCTGCTCCAGGTGGTGCAGGAAGTCATAGCGGTCACCGTACAGGGCGAAGAGGTGCCGGAACAGCCCGGCGAATTGCTGATCGAGGCGGAGCCTGAACAGGCGCCACAGGGCGGCGTCGTTCAGGTGATCTTCGAGGCGCGGGGAGAGCCGCTCCAGCGTGAGCGCGGCCTCCTCGGGCAGGGAGAGCAGGTCTGGCATTTCGGATGCGGATCTTAGCACGGACATCGCCAGCCGAAAGCCATCACGAGCGAACAGGGTCCAAAGCCCAAAGCCCAAAGTCCACCCCTGTCTTCAGGCGCCGCCTTGTGCTAATCGTGTGCATCATGGGCAAGCACAAAAAGAAGGCCGCGGCGCGCGAGCGTCGGCTGGCCGGTGTGGACATCGGAGGGACCAAGGTTTACGTGCTGATCACCGACGGCGGCGGCAAGATCCTGGGCAAGGCCCGGGCCAAGACCGCCGGGGCGGATGGCTTCGCCGGGGTGATGCAGCAGGTGGCGGCGCTGGTGCGCAAGGCGTGCAAGAAGGCGGGGGTCAAGCTCTCCGCGCTGGACGCCGTGGGCGTCGGGGCGCCGGCGCCAATCTTGCCCGACGGCACGGCCGTGCGGGCGCCGAACCTCGGCTGGAAGGATGAGCCCCTGGGCGAGAGCCTGGAGAAGCTGCTCGGGCGCCCGGTCCACGGCATCAACGACTGCAACGCCGGCACCCTGGCCGAGCACACCTACGGCGCCGCGCGAGGAGCCCGCACGGTGGTGGGGCTCTTCATGGGCACCGGCCTCGGCGGCGGGGTGGTGCTCGGCGACCGCCTGGTGACAGGGGAGAACCACCAGGCGGCCGAGCTGGGCCACATGATCGTGCAGCGAGGCGGTCGCCCCTGCGGCTGCGGCAACCTGGGCTGCCTCGAGTCGTACGCCTCCAAGGCGGGGATGAGCCGCGCCCTGGCCCACGAGGTCACCTGCCGCGGGCGGACCACCGTGCTCACGGAGCTGTGCGGCGCGGACCTCAAGCGGCTGCGCAGCGGGGCGCTCCGCAAGGCGTACGCCGCCGGTGACGCGCTGTGCCAGGAGGTCCTGCACGAGGCGGTGGACTACCTCGGGGTGGGGGTGGGCAACTTCATCACCATGCTCGGCCCGGACATCGTGGTGCTGGGCGGCGGGGTGATGGAGGCCATGGGCGAGACCCTGCTGCCCCGGGTAAGAGAGGCGGCGCGGCAGGTGACCTTCCCGCCCTCTTCTTTCGCCGACACGCGCATCGAGCTGGCCGCCCTGGGGGACGACTCGGTGGCCATGGGCGCGGTGGCCTGGGCAGCACACAACCTGAGCTGAAACATGTATACTGGGTGACGGAACGGGTGCGGGGGACATGTCGACGGCGACCTACAATATCTTGCTGGTGGAGGACAACCCGCCTGACGCGGAGTTGATCCAGATCTACCTGGAGAGCGCCGAGGCGGACTTCGAGCTCAGCCGCGCGACCTGCCTGGCAGACGCCCTGGCCTACCTCGGCTCCGAGCAGGGGGCGTCCACGGACCTGGTGCTGCTCGACCTCGGGCTGCCCGACAGCGTCGGGCTCGAGACCTTCGAGCGCCTCGCCGCCAGCCACCCGAGCGTTCCGGTGGTGGTGCTCACCGGCCTGGAGGACGTGGAGATCGGCTCCATGGCCGTCCAGGGCGGCGCCCAGGACTACCTGGTCAAGGGCAAGGTGGACCAGGGGCTGCTGGACCGGGCCATCCGATATGGCGTGCAGCGGCACGCCATGCGGCTGCAGATGGAGCGCAACATCGGTTACCTGCGCACCATCCTGGAGACCAGCTGCGACGGGATCCTGGTCATCGATCCGGCCGGCTTCATCCATGACCTGAACCCGGCCGCCGAGAAGATCTTCGAGGCGCCGCGGGAGGCGCTCAAGGGCAAACGCTTCGGCCTGCCCGGCGCCCAGCCCGGCGGGACCCTGCTGGGTTTGCTCCAGCCCGGCGGAAAGAAGGCCGGCGTGCCGACCCACCGTCGCGCGCTGGTGGAGATGCGGCACGTGGACATGGTGTGGGAGGACGGGCCGATGCACCTGGTCATCCTGCACGACGTCACCGAGAGCTGGCTCATGCGGGATCAGCTCGAGCGCGTGGCCCAGCGCTGGCGCTCCACCTTCAACGCGGTCAATGACATGATCATGGTGCTCGACCCGAAGCTGCGGGTCGAGGCGGCCAACCGGGCCACCTATGACGCCCTCGACACCAGCGGCCTGGCCGGCACGCCTTGCTTCTCCCTGCTGCACGGCAAGCCCTGCTCACAGTCCGACTGCCCTGCCCTGCGCACCTTCCGCGACGGCAAGCCCGTGACCACGGAGCGGCAGGACCTGGCGGCGGGGACCCGCTGGCTCGAGGAGGCCACCTACCCCATCACCGACGTGAGCGGCAACGTGGAGAACGTGGTGCTCGTGGTGCGTGACATCACGGACCGCAGGCTGGCCGAGCGCAACCGGCGCCACCTCGAAGCCAAGAACGCCATGATCGATCAGATGCAGCTGCTCAACGATGCGAAGACGCACTTCATGGACATGGTGACCCACGAGATGCGCACGCCGATGACCGCCATCGGGTCCGGGGTCGGGTTGCTCCTGTCAGGGCAGCTGGGCCGCGTGTCGGACCGCCAGCAGCAGTTCCTGGAGATGATGGAGCGGAACATCAAGCGGCTGCGCCGGTTCTCCAAGGATGTGCTGTCCCTCTCCATGCTCGAGGCGGACCGCTACCCGCTGCACCCCAAGACGATCACCCTGGAGACCCTGCTGCCGCCCATCTGCGACCTGGTGCGGGCCTCCGCCGAGGTCAAGGGCATCAGCCTCGAGGTGGCTCAGGTCAGCAATGCGGTGCGGGTGTGGGCCGACGAGGACGCCCTGTCTCAGGTGGCGACCAACCTGCTGACCAACGCCGTGACCCACTGCCCCGAGGGCACCCGGGTGAGCATCTCCTGGCGCACCCTGGACGACGGGCAGGCCGAGATCCTGGTGGCCGACGATGGGCCTGGCATCGCGGAGGAGGACCTGGTGAGCCTGTTCGACCGCTACGCCCGCGCCCGCCGCCCCGACCGCCACATCAGCCTGGGGCAGGAGGGGGCAGGCCTGGGGCTGGCCGTTTGCCGCGCGCTCATGGAGCGCATGGGAGGCCGCGTGGAGGCCGAGTCTGTTGAGGGCGAGGGGACCACCTTCACCGTCACCCTCCCGGTTGAGAAGCCAGAGGAGCCAGCGGCAGAGGTCAATCGCTCAGGGTCACCACGCTGAACCAGAAGCTGTCGATGGCCCGGACGATCTGCATGAACTTCTCCAGGTTCACCGGCTTGGTCATGTAAGCGTTGGCGTGCAGGCCGTAGGAGCGCACCACGTCCTCCTCTGCCTGGGACGAGGTGAGCACCACCACCGGGATCCGCTTCAGGTCATCGTCCCCCTTGATGGCGGCCAGCACCTCGCGGCCGTCGACCCCGGGCAGGTTCAGGTCGAGCATGATCAGGTCCGGCCGCGGGGCGTCGTGGTGCTCTCCCTCCTGCCGCAGGAAGGCCAGTGCGTCCGCACCGTCCTCGGCCACGAACAGGCGGTTGGCCAGCTTCGCCTCTTCCAGCCCCTCGCGGGTCAGCACCACGTCCCCGGGGTTGTCCTCCACCAGGAGGATCTTGACCGCGTCCCGGCTCATGAGCCCTCCTCCGACGCGGCCGGGAGCGTGCAGGTGAAGGTGGTGCCTCCCCCCTCGGCCGACTCCATCCGGACCTCGCCGCCCGCGTTCTCCATGATTCGCCGGACCATGGCCAGCCCGATGCCGGTTCCAGCGTAATCCCGGCGCCGGTGCAGCCGCTGGAAGATGCCGAACACGCGCTCCCTGTGCTTCTCGGGGATGCCGATGCCGTTGTCGCGCACCGACAGGGCCCACATATCTCCTTCGCGCGCGGCCGAGACCTCGATCCGTGGCGGCGCCTCGCCGTGGAACTTGAGCGCGTTGCCCACCAGGTTCTGCAACAGCTGCCTGGCGTGCACGGGGTCCATCAGCACCTCGGGCAGGTCCCTGGCGAGGACCTCGCCTCCGGTCTCCTCAATGGTCAGGGCCAGGTCCGCGATGACCTGGCTCGTCACTTCGTTCAGGTCGACGGCGACGGCGGGCGTGCCCTGGCTGCCGACCCGCGAGAACGACAGCAGATCGTTGATCAGATCCTGCATGCGCCGGGCGCCGTCCACTGCGAAGTTGATGAAGCTGTTGGCGCGCTCGTCCAGCTTGTCCGTATACCTCCGGGCCAGCAGGTCGGTGTAAGAGGAGACCATGCGCAGGGGCTCCTGCAGGTCGTGCGAGGCGACGTAGGCGAACTGCTCCAGATCCTTGTTGGAGCGGGCCAGCTCCTCCATCGCCCGCGCCAGATCCTGCTCTGCCTTCTTGCGATCGGAGATCTCCTCGAAGATGGCGTTGAAGTAGCCACGCTCGGGCGAATTGGCCACGACGTTGTACCAGCGGTCGAACGGCGCGAAGTAGAGCTCGAACTGGAGCGGCTCCGCCCCCAGGGCCACCTCGCCGTAGGCTGTGATCAGATCGGGGTCGGCGTCCTGGATCCCGGGGATGATCTCGGTGACCCGATTGCCGATGATGTCGGCTCGTCTCAGCCCGGTGAATTCCTCGAACTTGCGGTTCGCCTTGAGGAACACGTAATCCACCGGCCTGCCCTGGTCGTCGAGCACCACCTGGTGGTAGGCCCAGCCGAACGGTACGTCCCGGAACAGGGACCTGTAAAACGCCACCTCCGTCTTCGCATCCGCCGGTCCCCCGCCCGGGAATCTTTCGTCAGCCATACCCATCTCCTGGATCGTGCCATTGTACAGAAAGTGTCGCCGGGGATCACCTCTGTCGACGCCATTGCTGAATCACGATCCCCCCCACGATGAGCCCCAGTCCGGGCAGCGTGGAGGGGAGGATCGCCTCCTGCAATACCACCCGGATCAGCACCAGCGAGGCGAAGGGCGAGATGAAGATCAGGGTGCTCAGCCGGGCCGCCGAGGAGGTGAGGCGCATGGCCCTCAGCCAGAGCACGAAGGCGAGGCCCATCTCGAACACCCCGACGTACATGGCGCCCAGCACCCCGCGCAGGTCCGCCGGCACGAGGCCCGGGCCGAGCAGCGCGGCGCCCAGGGTCAGCGGCAGGGCCACGAGGAACCCGAGCAGCAGCCCCGCCACCGGATCCATGTCCTGGCGCGCGTTGGCGATCCAGTAGAGCGCCCAGATCACCGTGCTCCCCAGGGCCAGGGCCACGCCCACCGGCTCGGCCAGGCGCAGGGCCAGCAGGTCGCCGCGGGTGCCGATGATCGCCACGCCGGCGTAGGCCACCGCGATGCCGATGAGGTCGCGCGAGGTGGGCCGCTGCCCCAGCAAGGGGATGGCCAGCAGCGACAGGGTGATGGCCCAGGTGTAGTTCAGCGGCTGGGCCACCTGGGCCGGGAGCCGGGCGTAGGCCTCGAACAGCACGAGGTAGTAGAGGAACGGGTTGAGCACGCCGAGCCCGGCGCAGCGGCCGAGCTGACGGCGCGTCACCCCTGTCAGCGCCGATAATCGCCCCTGGAGGCAGAGCACAAGCGCCAGCACCACGCAGGATGAGATCGTGGCGTAGAGCAGCAGCTGCGCCGGGGCCATGTGGCGCAGGGAGAGCTTGAACGCAGTGGCCACCGTGGACCACAGGGCCACCGCGGCGAGGCCGCTGCGGTAGGCGGCGCGGTCGCTCGTGGTCATCGGTCGCGCCCGCGCGGCGCCCCTCCGGGGGATAGCTCGCCGTCCTCGGCTTCCTTTGAGGCGCGTGATCGGGACGCTTTGGGCGTGCGACGCCCCTCCGGGGGAGCGCGCCGTGCTCGGCATCCTTTGGGGAGCGTGATCGGGACGCTTTGGACTTTCCGCGCCCCTCCGGGGGATAGCTCGCCGTCCTCGGCTTCCTTTGAGGCGCGTGATCGGGACGCTTTGGGCGTGCGACGCCCCTCCGGGGGAGCGCGCCGTGCTCGGCCCGCTTCGCGGCCCTCCGCGATGAAGCGGCGCGCTACTCCCAAACCACTTTCCGCTTTAGCCTTGGCTGCCAGTACAGGCGCCGGCGCTTGCGCTTCTCCTTTGCCTTACGCTCCACCGGCGGCGGGGCGGACCAGCCCTCGCCGCCGGCCACGATGACCCGCTCCATCTCGAGCAAGTACCGATCGTCCGGGTTGATCTCCCGCGCCTGCTTCAGCGCGGCCAGGGCGGCCTCGTAGCGGCGCAGGTGAGCCAGGGCGAGCCCCTGAAGATATCGGGCGTGGCCCCGGGTCGCCGCGGCGAGCTTCGCCTTCGCGGCCTGCTCCCCTGCCGCCTTGTAGCGGTGGAGGGCGGTCTGCCAGGCGCCGTTGCGGGCGTGGCCGTTGCCCTCCTCCAGGGCCGGCAGGTTCGAGTCCTTGAACAGGGTCACCTTGCGGGTGTAGCGGTTGGTCAGGATCGCCACGGCGCTCCGTGCGAGGTCCGCGATGGCGCCCTCGACGCTGCGGTCGCACGGACCAGGGCCGCCCCGGCCGTGGACCAGCACCGACGGCGGCGCCTTGCGGCTTCGGCCGTGGATCAGCCACAGCCGCGCGGTGATATGGGCCGCGCGACACTGCTCCGGCGCGCCCTGCCCCGCGGCATCTCCGGCGGCCTTGCCCGGGATCAAGGCAGAGAGCTCCGGCTTCTCCTCCCGGGTCACCTTGTCCAGCGGCTCCCGGGTGGCTGACACCCTGTGATCGAGCACCACCCCGGCCAGCAGCAGATCCTTGTCCCCCATGAAGTCGAGGTCCTTGCCGTAGCTCACCAGGCAGTCGCAGCCCCGCTCCACCGGCTTGCTCAGCGCCTCGCGTACCCGGTCCCCGTCGGGCCCGAGGAACGAGCCGATGGAGACCGACTCGAAGGCGCCGAGCCGCAGGCTGGCGGGCACGCTGGCCTGCACCTCGGCGGTGTAGGGCATCGGCCGGCCCGCCGTGACGCAGGCCTGCTCGTGGCCGCCGTCGCACGCCTTCACCAGGAGCTCGGTGCCCCGGGCCTCGTCCTTTTCCACGCCCCGGCCAGCCC
Organism: uncultured Myxococcales bacterium; assembly: GCA_964511535.1. Taxonomy (GTDB): domain Bacteria; phylum Myxococcota_A; class Polyangia; family CAZCFB01; genus CAZCFB01. The sequence goes on from CAZEFW010000038.1 coordinate 14,027, forward strand.
TCAATTTCTGGCCCAGGACGAAACAGGAGCGCGCGTCCCCTTTCTTGCACGCGTCGTCGAGCACCTTGACCAGCGAGACGGCCGCCGTCGGGTCAGGCGACGGCGCGGCGGGCGCGCCGTTGGGCTGCGGCGCGGTGGCCGGCGCGGGTCGTTGTTTTTGACCGCACGCGGTCACCAGGGTCGGGATCAGGGTGAGCAGGACGAGGACGCGCATGCCCCAATCCTTAGCGCCGAAAGGCCTCCCTTTGCAAGGCGGGCGAGGCTAAACTGCGTATCCATGACGACCCCTGCCAACATCTTCTCGCTGGTCAACCACGAGGTGTATGTCCTGACCGCCCGTCACGAGGGGCGGGAGAACGGGCAGATCGCCACATGGGTCATGCCCGCCACCCTCGCTCGCGGCTTCGCCCGGGTGTCGGCGGTGGTCTCCCGGCGCAACTACACCCACGGCCTGTTGGCGGCGAGCGGCAGGTTCGCCCTGAGCATGCTGGCCACGGATCAGCTGGCCCTGCTGCCTCACTTCGGCCTGCTGTCCGGTCACGAGCAGGACAAGATGGCGGGCGTCCCGATCCAGCGCACGCCGGGCGGCTTGCCCGTGATCGAGGGGTGCTGCGGCTGGGTGGAGTGCGAGGTGATGGACCGCCTCGAGGGGGGGGACCGGGTGATCTACCTGGCGGACGTGACCGCCAGCGAGGTGAACCAGGGGTGCGAGCCGCTTTGCAAGGCGGACGCCTTCGCGCGGCTGCCCGAACAGGAGCGCCGCCAGCTGCAGCAGAAACGGGTGGACGAGGGGGAGCGCGACCGGGGGCTGATCCGGCCGCGCTGAGGCAGCGTCAGCTGTCGGACTTGAACCGGCGCAGCCGCGCGGTGACCTCCGGCGACTCCTTGAGCGCCGTGCCCACCAGGCGCAAGCCGGTCTTCATCAGGTCGGATGAGGCGCGCACGAAGTCCCGCGGGGGCGCGCCGACGTTGTCGAAGCCGTCCTCGGTGGGCGTGAGCTTCTCCCAGTTGTGGAACAGCCTGCCCCAGTCGCTCTGGAGCACCTTGTGCACTCGCCTGTTGCCGTTCTGGGGGTACCAGTAGACGTCGTGGTACAGCACCGACGCCACGTAGGCCCACGGCGCCAGCCAGGTCTTGAGCGACCACTCCATCACCGGCTTGAGCGGCCCCCAGTAGATGCGGTGCTGGTTCTTGGAGGCGAAGGTCATCTCCTTGAACGGTCCGTCGAAATTCCACCGCTCCTGCGCGGCGTCGGCGTCGCCCACCAGCTCGATCTCGTCGGTGTCCCCGCAGCCGAGCCCCATCTCGTGGGCGATGCGGATGAAGTCGATGGAGAGCGGGTCCATGCCCATGAGCTTGGCCGCCACGGCGTCGATGGCCACCTGGTCTGCCGAGGCGAGGATCACGTTCTTGACATGTGGCACCATGCAGCGCGGCCCCGGGCCGTCGCCGGCGAAGGTGCCGTCCATCACGGCGAACACGCCGCGGTGGATCTTCTTCTGGATCATCAGAAGGTCCACCAGGGTCTCGTGGATAACCGGGTGGGTCCAGTGGCGGTGCTCGTTGAGCAGCCCCCCGAAGGCGTTCTTCATGGCGCCGGTGGTGGTGGTGAACACATGGGTCTTGACCGTGGGCAGGTGGATGATGTTCTCGCCGATGAACCGCCGCGGGATATGGAACCCGTCGGGGTAGACGTCGTTGAGCACCAGGAACTTGTCGGCCAGGTCGCCCACCGCCTCACGGACCGGGATCCACTCCTCGCCCTCGTACAGGTGCACGTTGCGCAGCCCGTGGGCGTCGGTGACGTTGATCTGCTTGTTCTCACGCTCGCCCAGGTGGGCGTCGATGACCACCGTGCGGTTGTGGCAGCCGTGGATCAGATCGGGGTCGTAGCCGTCCTTCTTCATGGCGTTGATCACGCCGTCGAGCTGCCACGGCGTGGTGGAACTGGCGGGGTAGAAGAAGTGCCAGGAGATGTTGATCTTCAGGCCGGTGTCGGCGGTGCGGTCCACCACGTCCTGATATCCGGCGAGGTTCATCAACTCGTGGTAGTCGCGGCGCACCGTCGCGGGGGTTGTGCGCAGGATGGCGACCTTGGAACGGCTCATGGGACGTACTCCTCGGGCTATGGGGGTCAAGTGCGTCTCGGTACCAGCTTCTCTTACGGTATTTGGGGGCAAATAGCAAAGGGGGGGGCACCGGCCACCGCGCCTCTAATTAGCTGTAGCTGCCCAAGACAGCGCAAGCTAACATTTAGTTCTGAAGTTGCAGTATCGGAGGTACCACATGCGCACCGGCATCGTGGGGGGAAAACCGCTCACCGGCGCCGTCGTCGCGCTGGCGCTGCTTCTGGCGGCGAGCGAAGCGGCCGCCCAGCTGACCTACGCGGCCGCCCTCTCCCTGCGGGGGCAGTATCACTCCAACGTGTTCGCGACCCAGGGCGCCGAGGCGTCCACGGACTTCGTCACCGAGCTGGAGCCCTCGCTGCGACTGCGCCTGATCAAGCCGCGGGACCGCCTGGACCTGAACTACACCCTCGGCGTCCAGCTCTACAACAGAACGGTCGATCCGCTCACCGGCGACAAGCTCTATGGGTACGCCAACCGGCTCCTGGCCGCCTACCAGCACCAGTTCAGCCAGCGCACGGTGCTGACCCTGGACAACCGCCTGGTGCAGGGCACCGAGAACACCCTGGTGCGCAGCGCGCTGACCATCGACGGCAGGCTGCAGCCCGGGCTCCCGCTGAGCAGCACCAACTTCGTGGCCGACTGGATCGGCCTCGGCGTATCCCACCAGCTCACCCCCACCTGGCGGCTGAGCAGCGGCCTCACGGGGCGGGTGCACCGGGTCTACGATCTCGATCCGGGCGATCTGACCCTGCCCCACCAGTACGGGGTGAGCTGGTCCGGCGCGGCCGGCTGGGCCTACCCCCGAGGCGAGATCTCCATGGGCCTCGACCTGGGGTGGGGCGCCTGGCAGACCGTGGACCCCGAGGGGACCGATCATCCGCTGCTGCACCAGGCCCTTGGCTCCCTCACCGCGGGCTGGACCTGGCGCCCCCTGGAGGTGCTCTCCACCTCGCTGGCGGCGGGGCTCTCGGCGCGGCTGACCCAGGCGGAGGAGGCCGTGGCCGGCCCCGGGTCGACCACCGTGCTGCGCGGCAGCGAGTTCACCCACGGGCTGGCGCCGGTTGGCCGGGCCGCCATGACGCTGGAGTTCGGCCCGGCCAGGACCTTGAACATTGGCTACCAGCACGCCTACAGCACCGACGTCGTCCTGGGCGGTGGCGTGCTCACCGGCCAGAGCGACACCCTGTTCGGGCGCTTGGCCTGGCGCGTGGGCCCCTGGACCATGGACGCCGGGGGCTCCTACTCCTACGTGCGCTTCTCCACCACCGACGGCGAGACCGTCACCGACGGCGCGCTGCACTGGGGCGGCGTGGGCGCGGGCATCTCCGTCGCCCTGCTTCGGGGGGTGTCCTCCGGGGCGAACTACCGGTTCGACATCCTCGAGCCGGTGGCCGGGGAGCAGGAGACGCTGCTGGAAGGCTACGATCGCCACCTGGTCACCCTGGGGGTGACGGTGACCTGGCCCCCGCCGCCGGATCAACAGGAGGGCGGACTGCTCAGCGGGTCGCAGCTCTGAAGGCGGCGGCCGCCGTCGATCCAGCCCGGCGGGACGCCCCGGCGCGGGTCAGGGTGAGGCGGTCGATGATGGCGCCGGACATGTCCAGGGTCCGCATCCGCAGGCGGGTCGCCGTGGCCACGAAGGTGGAGACGGTGCGCGCGCGCCGGATGAACTTGCGGTGCGGGTTGGCGCCGCCCTCCAGAGCCAAGATGCCGCCGGCGGTGCCCGCCACCAGGAAGTGTACGCCCCGGTCCTCGGAGCGCTCATAGACATGAGCGTGGCCAGCGATGACCAGGCGCACGCCGGCCCGCCGCAGCAGCGGCATGTACCGCTCCACCAGCGGGCCCGCGCGGTTCTGGGGCGAGTACCACGCGTTGGAGATGGAGCTCGAGTGGGGCGGGTGATGCATCATGGCCACGCGCCACCGCCCGGCGCGACCCACCCGGCGGTCCAGGGAGGCCAGCGCCGCGCGCAACCAGGCGAGCTGCGCCCGGTCGTAGGCCTCGTCCCCCAGGTCCTCGCTGTTGATCACGATGACGTCCACCGGTCCCGCGGAGAAGGTGAGCACGGGCGGCCCATCGCCCGGGGTGAGGTAGCGTCGATACTGGCGGTACCTGCGGTCGAGGAAGCGCTCGTGGTTGCCCACCGCGGGGATCATGGGGGCCCTGCTGATGAGCGGGGACATGGCGCGCAGGTAGGGGGGCCATTGCTCGGCGCAGCCGCCCTGGTTCACATGATCGCCGGGGTGGAGGACGAAGTCGTGGGCCTCGTCGGCCACCAGGCCCACCAGCCGGCGCACCGGGGCGAGGTCGCCCTGGGTATCGGAGATGACCACGAAGCGGGAAGTGGGCGCGTCCGCGCAGGGCGGCAGGTCGAGCCGCCGCCAGCCCCCGCCAGGGCGGACCCGGTAGCGGGCCGCGCCGGCACCCACGGCGTCGTCGCAGCGCCAGGGCAGCCGGGCAAAGCGCACCCCGCCTGCCTGCTGCGCGGCGATGGTCACCGTCTCGCCCGGCCGCCGGACCACGACCTGGCCGGCGCCACCGGCCATGCGCCAGGGGCGCCACACCAGCAGCAGCCCCTTGCCCTCGGCGGCCAGCAGGTAGGGCGGCACCTCGAAGGCTCCGACCTGCGGGTCGAGAGAGGCGCTCACCCGGGCTCTGAGGCAGGAGCAGCCCGTGGCAAGCGTCAGCGTCGTGATCAGGATCCAGCGCACGGGAAAGGATGTCACCGGCGCAGGGTCGGGGCCAGCGGCGGGGCGTCAGCGGTCGGGACCCACCGGCTCGTCCAGCCGCGGGGACGTGCCGCGCAGCACCTCGTAGGCCACGCGGTTGCCGTACTGGGCGTTGCGCGACAGCGAGGAGTAGGTCAGGAACCGCACGCCAGGCGGGTGCTTGGCGCTGTCCGGCACGGTGGCGCGGTGGAAGCGGTTGGCCGCGATGTCGTGCAGCACCGCGGCCAGGGCGGCGTCGCCGGCGCCGTTGGTGTTGGCCATCCGGTCGGGGCCGCCGTGGTAGGGGTGGATGTGGGTGTAGATCTTCAGCGGGCGGTGGCAGTCGGCGCGGCGCATCAGCCGGCTGTACTCCCAGCGGTTGTAGTCGGGGACGGCGGCGGAGCGGAGCTGGTCCCGGGTGCGCCGGCGATGGCGGCGATCCACCCAGCCGCCGATGGTCATGCCGCGGGGGCCCTGGGTCACGATGACCAGGTCGGTCCACTCCAGGGCGCTGCGGCACGCCAGCAGGGCGTCCTGTTCGCCGGTCAGCGCCTCGGCCTCGCGGTCGTTCATGGCCGCGATGGTCACGTACCGCTCGAGGATCCGCTGCACCTCGGCTCGCTTGGCGCGCACCAGCCCGGCGGTGCCGAGCCCGAAGGCCACCGGCACGCCGGCATCGCTGGCCGTGGCCATCAGCTCCATGGTCGCGGCGGCGATGGGCCAGGCAGGATCGGCCAGTGTGTAGAGAGTGGTGACCACCGCGGCGGCCTCCTCGACACACCGGCGCGGCAGGTGCGCGGGGGCGTAGTCGTTGGATCCGCCCGGGGCGACGGCGAAGGTGCGCTCCCCGTCCTCGGAGATGAGGGTCACCGCCACGCCCATGCCGCCGGTCGCGGGCACCAGGTGGGACAGGTCCACCCCCTTGGGAGTCTGGGACACGAACTGGTAGGCCGGCCCGTGCAGGGGGATCGGATCCTCGATGGCGCCCAGGAGCAGCGACGCCTCGCCCGACAGCAGGCTGTAGTTGTTCAGGCTGTTTGCCACGCTCCCGCCCGGGGCGTAGCGGAACGGCAGCCCCTGCCGCTGGATCCGGCTCAGCAGGCGCTCAAGCTCGCCGTCGGAGAGGCGATCCGATTCGCCGGGCACGAGGCCGGCCTCCCTGATGAAGGCGGTGCTGGCGCGCACCTCCATGTCCACCAGCACCTGGTCCAGGCCCACCAGGCTCCAGCCCGGGCGCTCGGCCTCATCGCGCGGATCCACCATCACGGCCTCGCTGGAGACTGGGAAATAGTGCTTACGGATCCGCTGCCCGGGGAAGCGCATGGTCCGCACAAGGTACCACAACGGACCGAGCGCGCCGGGGTTGAACTGACGCCCCTGGTGAAGTATGAACCGGGCATCCCAGCGGAGGTTCAGATGGCCCAAAACGAGGCGCTCTCGACGGCACGAGACAAGCTGCTCTTCACCCCTGGTCCCCTAACCACCAGCGCCACCGTGAAGCAGGCGATGCTGCATGATCTCGGCTCCCGCGACGAGGCGTTCATCCGGGTGATCCGGCAGGTCCGGCGTCAGCTGCTCGGCCTGGCGGGCGTCGCCGCGCCGGGCCACGAGGCGGTGCTGCTGCAGGGCAGCGGGACCTACGGGATCGAGGCGGTCATCGGCACCTTTACCCACCCGGGCGGGCGCTGGCTGGTGCCGATCAATGGCGCCTACGGCCGGCGGTTCTTGGCCATCGCCGAGGCGCTGGGCGTTGAGGCGCAGGCCCTCTCCTTCGAGGAGGACCAGCCGGTGGATCCCGACGCCATCGCCGGGGCCCTGGAGCGGGACCCGGGCCTGTCCCACGTGGCGCTGGTGCACTGCGAGACCACCACCGGGATCATGAACCCGCTGGAGGCCGTGGGGGCGATCACGCGCCGGCTCGGCCGCCACCTTTTCGTGGACGCCATGAGCAGCTTCGGCGCGGTGCCCCTGGACATGGCGGCCCACGGCGTCGACTCGCTGGTCTCCTCGGCCAACAAGTGCATCGAGGGGGTGCCCGGCTTCTGCTTCGTGCTGGCCACGCGGGCCGCGCTGGAGGCCGCCCGCGGCAACGCGCGCTCGGTGTGCTTCGACCTCGAGGCCCAGTGGCGCGGCCTGGAGCAGGACGGCCAGTTCCGCTTCACCCCGCCGACCCACAGCATCCTCGCCTTTCACCGGGCCCTGGCAGAGCTCGAGGCGGAGGGCGGCGTCCGCGGCAGGGGCGCGCGGTACCGGGAGAACCAGCAGGCGCTGGTGCGCGGCATGCGCGACCTCGGCTTCGTTGAGTACCTGGCCCCGGCGCTGCAGGGCCCGATCATCACCACCTTTCGCTACCCGGACCACCCCCGGTTCGACTTCGAGGAGTTCTACCGCGCGCTGGCCGCGCAGGGTCACCTCATCTACCCGGGCAAGGTGGGCAGCGCGGACTGCTTCCGCGTCGGGTCAATCGGCCGCATCTTCCCCGGCGACATGAAGGGGCTGCTGGCGGCCGTCCAACACAGCCTGGCCGAGCTGGGCGTGGAACTTTGAGAGGGAGAGACGAGATGGAGCACTGTACATACCGGCGCACCTACCGCGGCCCCCTGCGCGCCGTGGTGTTTGACATGGCGGGGACCGTCGTGGACTTCGGCAGCCGCGCCCCGGCCGGCGCCTTCGTCGAGCTCTTCGCCCGGCACAGCGTGGAGATCAGCGTGGCCCAGGCGCGGGAGCCCATGGGCCTGCACAAGCGCGACCATATCCGCGCCATCACGCGCATGACCGACGTGGCGGTGCAGTGGGAGGCGGCCACGGGCTCGCCCCCCGGCGAGGAGGACGTGGAGGCGATGTACGCCGAGTTCGAGCCGATCCAGATCGACGCCCTGCCCGGGCACGGCGAGGCGATCCCCGGCGCGGCAGACGCCCTGGCCCACCTGCGCAAGCTCGGCATCAAGGTTGCGTTCACCACCGGCTACAACCGGCCCATGATGGAGGTGGCGCTCAACTCCCTGGCGGCCCAGGGCGTCGAGCCGGACGCGGCGTTCTGCGCCGACGACGTCCCCGCGGGCCGCCCCGCGCCGTGGCTGATTTACCGCGCCATGGAGAAGCTGCAGGTCTACCCCCCCGAGGCGGTGCTCAAGGTGGGCGACACGCTTCCCGACATCGAGGCCGCGCTCAACGCCGGGGTGTGGGCCGGAGGGGTCACCGAGACGGGCAGCCTGGTGGGCCTGTCCGCGGAGGAGTTCGCCACCATGGAGGAGCCGCGCCGGGCGAAGCTGGTGGGCGCCGCCACGGAGAAGATGGCCCGGGCCGGCGCGCACCTGGTGGTGGGGGGCGTGCACGCCATGGGGGACATGGTGTTCGACCTGCACGGGAGGCTGACCCGCGGGGAGCGCCCTTGAGCCGCGAGCGCCCTGACGCCAGCGAGGGCGACCTGAACCTCTCGCCCCTGCGCGGCCGCTACCGGGCGCGCTTCCCCGGCGATCAGGCCCTCGACATGCTCTCGCGGGACGAGGGCAGCTTCCTGCACCAGGCGCTCTCCACCCCCTGCATCGACCTGCTCCAGGGCGCGTCTGGAGCGAGCCTGACCACCGCCGCCGGCAGGGAGCTGCTCGACTTCCACGGCAACAGCGTGCACCAGCTGGGGCACGGCCACCCGACGGTGGTGGCGGCCATCAAGGCCCAGCTCGACGCCCTGCCCTTTTGCCCCCGGCGCTACACCAACGCGCCGGCCATCGCGCTGGCAGAGCAGCTCGGGGGGCGATGGCCAGGCCCCGAGGGCAAGGTGCTGCTGGCGCCGGGCGGCACCGAGGCGGTGGGCATGGCGCTCAAGCTGGCGCGGGCGGCCACCGGGCGGTTCAAGACCATCTCTTTCTGGGGCGCGTTCCACGGGGCGTCCCTGGACGCCATCAGCGTCGGGGGCGAACGGATCTTCCGCCAGGGCGCGGGGCCCCTGTTGCCAGGGGCGATCCATGTACCGCCCCCGGGCGAGGCTGGCGCGGGGGAGCTGGGGACCCCGGAGTACATCGACTATGTCATGGAGCACGAGGGGGACGTGGGCGCGCTCATCGCCGAGCCCCTGCGAAGCACCGTGGTGCGCCCATTCCCCGACGGGTACTGGCCCGCGGTGGCCGAGGTATGTCGGCGCCACGGGGCGCTGCTGATCTTCGACGAGATCCCGACCTGCCTCGGGCGCACAGGCCACCTGTTCGCCAGCGAGCTGGCGGGCGTGGCGCCGGACATGATCTGTCTCGGCAAGGGGCTCGGCGGCGGCGTCTTCCCCCTGGCAGCCCTGGTGGCGCGGGCCGACCTCGACCTGGCGCGCGGCGGCGCCCTGGGACACTACACCCACGAGAAGAGCCCGGTGGGCGCGGCAGCGGCGCTGGCCACGCTGGAGGTCATCGAGCGGGAGGGGCTGGTGCGACGGGCCAGGGACCTGGGCGCGGCGACCCTGGCCCGGCTCGAGGCCCTCGCCCGACGTCACCCGCAGGTGCATGAGGCCCGCGGGGTGGGTCTCATGCTGGCGCTGGAGCTCACCGACCCCGCCGCGGCGGAGCGCGCCCTCTACGCGGCCCTGGAGCGCGGCCTGAGCTTCAAGGTCTCGGCCGGCACCGTGCTGACCCTGTGCCCTCCATTGAATATATCCGAGCCGGAGATGGACCGCGCGCTGGAGATCCTGGAGCAGGCGCTGCAGGTGGCGTGATCCCACGATCCGCCTTCGTGGGTGTTACCTCCCCTTCCCAATAGAAGCGCATCACAGGGACCTGCAGGAAACACTCTGCGGTTTGCGCCTCTGGAATTTGCACGGAAATTCCACGACGCCGCCCCGGCCCGGAAGTTGCTCCTTGTCGGCCAAACAATCAAAGGAGCGACCATGGCAACTTCTCCGACCCGCTGGACCGTCCCACTCATGTTCCTCTCCTCCTTGGCCCTCGCCTGCAGCCCCACCGCTGAAGACTCCGCCGGGGCGAGCCCCGGCACCCTGCACCTGGCGGCCTCTGTCGCTGGCATGGGGTGGAGCGCTACCACCGCTGACGGCAACGTCTCGGCGGTCAACATCATTCAGGCGCCGGGCAGCCTCGAGCTGTTCGGGCCGGGTCGGAGCGGCACCCTGGTGGCCGCGAAGAATATCTCGGGCAGGGTCCCGGCGGGAGCCACGGGTGACGACTTCACCCTCAGCTTCAAGATGAAGAAGTGGACCGATATCGGCGGCGGCAGGTCCTGGGAGTTCCTCCACGACGCGTTCGTGCAGATCTGTGTGCCGGGCGCCACGGTCAAGTGCTACGCGGTCAACCTGCACCGCACAGATCGCACCGAGGCTGGCGACAGCATCCGCCACGCAGCCAACGACCAGGTGGTGGACCCGCGGTACGCGCCCGAGGTGCGGGCGGGCTTCCGCCATGACTTCAACCTCAACGCCAACGTGGAGCCGCCCGGCGCGACCCAGGGAAGCTGCACCGGCTGGCCCGAGCGCCATTGCCAGGCGGCGTGGGCCGACCAGCTGCCGACGACCCATCAGGTGGACCTCGTCGTCCAGGGCGGAAACCAGCTGACCGTGGAGATCGACGGCGCGCGCGTGGGGACCCTGTCCAGCGCCGGCGGCAGCTTCTTCCCCGCCGGCGCCGACAGCGCGTGGGACCTCTCATTTGGCATCCGCTACGACCTCGGCGGCAACACGCGGTACCAGCCCCACCTCGTCATCTCCGACGTGAAGATCAACCCGACGCGGGCCCCTTCGCCCGTGGAGGTGACCCAGGCCCGCGCCGGCCAGTGGGAGCTGTGCTCGGTGAACGAGCGGGCCATCTACCAGGACGTCCGCTCGCCTGCCCCGGCCGCCGCGCCTTTCGCCGGCGCCGACCTGGCAATCATGGGCGGACGCGGCAACGGACACATGGCGGTGAAGAAGGACGTCAGCAGCATGGCCAGCGCCGCCGGCGCGGTGCGGGGGCACTTCCGGCTCTCCTTCGATCTGGAGAAATGGATGCACCTGGCCGCCTCGTCCAGGCAGCGCCGCTCGGTGATTCCCGACAGCCGCACCGCCTACGGTCCGCGCGCGGATGAGTGGCAACGCTACAACCGCTGGTACGTCAACGCATGGGAGCACATGCAGCGCTCGTTGATGCAGCTCTGCGCCCCCGGCGGCGACTGCTACAGCCTCAGCTTCCTGCGGCAGAACCGCATGGCCGCGGACGAGCTGGTGCGCGCCGGCAGCAGCGACATGGCACTCGGTGCGATGAACTACAACCCGCACACCCAGCTCTGGGGCGACCAGCCCATCACCCGTCGGACGGTGACCTTGGAGGTGACGGGGGGCAACATGCGCGTAACCATCTCCGGGCCCAACGGCGTCGGTGTGGCCATGACGGCGGTCACCCCCGAGGCCAACGCCAGGGGCATGCAGCTGGCCGGAGACGACTACACCACCTGCCAGAGCCAGGACGTCAAGCAGTGGACGCTCTCGTTCGGCACCATCTGGAGCATGGGGAACCTTGAGCGCTACCGCACGTTCATGAATATCCGCAACATCCGGTTTCACTAGGCGGCGCTGGAAGGCGGGCCAGCGGCGCTGTCAGAACCCGAGCTTGCGCGAGGACCGCCACAGCAGGAAGGTGCCCACCACCGCCAACGCGGCGATGAACACCAGCAGCGACAGCACCGCCCCCACGCCGTAGGCGCCCTTGATGTAGCCGATGGCCTCCTCCTGCACCACCGGGCCGATGGAGCCGAGGCCGTTGATCACGCCGCTGGCCACCACGGCGAACTCCTTGCTCCCCACCTCCATGGCGGCCGTGCCCGAGAGCAGCGAGTCGGGGCCCATGAGCATGAACCCCACCGCCCCGAGCAGGATCGCGAAGAGCCACAGCGACGAGGGCCCGTACTTCCACAGGCAGAGGGTGCACGCCAGCATGCCCACGCTCATCATGAAGATCACGGGCGTGCGCCGGCTGCCGAACACCCGGTCCGAGGTGATGCCCGCGAACACCACGCCGGTAAAGCCGACCCAGTCGAAGGTCGTGGAGATATGCCCCGCGGTGGCCCCAGATAGCTGGAACTGCTCGGCCAGGATCATCGGCCCCCAGCTGTCCAGGGCGTAGCGGATGAACTTGAAGCAGAAGTAGATCAGCCCCATGGAGATCACCACCCGCATCACCTGAGACTGGGGCAGCACGGAGCCGTCCGCCGCGGGGGTCGCCGCGCCGTCGCTGTCCTGGGTGGGGTCCACCTCCTCCACCAGCGGCGGCAGCCCGACGTTCTCCGGCCGGTCCTGGCCCTTCCAGAGGAAGAACAGCCAGATGCCGAGGAAGACCATGCTCGCCCCCCAGAATGACCAGGCGATGCCGGCCAGGGCCAGCATGAAGGCGGCGAAGTGCTTGGCCAGGATGGAGCCGATCTGGTAGCAGGTGCCCCAGATGGCCATCAGGGTGCCGCGCTCGTGGCGGCGGGTCCACTTGGACAGCAGCCCCACGTTGCCGGGCCAGCCCGTGGCCTGGGCCACGCCGTTGAGCGCCATGAACCCCATGAGGGCGGCGAAGGCCTCGTGGCCCTGGCGGGTCACTGCGCCCACCACGGCGGTGACGATCATCGAGGTCGCCATGCCGATGAGCAGCAGCCTGCGGCAGGTGAGCTTTCGGCCCACGCCGGCGGAGATGAACTGCCCGACCATGTAGGCCACAAGGTACGCGGTCCAGATATGAGCCAGCTCGGGATCCGTGAAGCCGTAGTCGTCCGACAGGTCCTTCTTCACGATGCCGAACACCTTGCGGCAGAAGTAGTACCCGACGTAGGAGAGCCAGGTGGCGGCGATGATGTTTATGCGCCAGCGGCGATACTCTGGGCTCAGGGGAGTGGGTTCCGCCATGGTCTCCTGGGTGCGTTGGAGGATGGCGCAGCATAGCACACGGTCGACGCTGAGGCCGTTGACCGGCGGCGAGGCTGATACATACTTTGTCCCTCAAAGGAGGAACAGATGGCGACCTATCTCATCACCGGAGCCAACCGGGGTATCGGCGTCGAGTTGTGCCGTCAGCTCGCGGCCCGCGGCGACAAGATCATCGCGGTGTGCCGCGGATCGTCCGCGGAGCTGGAGAGGCTGGATGTGCGGGTGGAGGCCGGGGTGGATGTCACCGAGGCGGCGGCCGTGGCCGCCCTGGCGGACAGGCTGCAGGGGGTGGCGGTGGACGTGCTGGTGAACAACGCCGGCATCCTGACCCGGGAGAGCCTGGAGGACCTCGACTTCGACCGCATGAGGCGGCAGTTCGAGGTCAACAGCCTGGGACCGCTGCGCGTGACCCACGCCCTGCTGCCGAACATGGGCCCCGGCGGCAAGGTGGCCATCATCACCAGCCGCATGGGCTCCATCGGGGACAACACGTCGGGCAGCCGCTACGGCTACCGCATGAGCAAGGCGGCGGTGAACATCGCGGGCGTCTCGCTGAGCCACGACCTGCGCCCGCGCGAAATCGCCGTGGCGATCCTGCACCCCGGCTTCGTCCGCACCGGCATGACCGGCAACCAGGGCCTCGTCGACGCCCCGGAGTCAGCCGAGGGGCTCATCGCCAGGATGGACGCGCTGAACCTGGAGAACAGCGGGAGCTTCTGGCATATGGATGGGTCCATCCTGCCCTGGTGATTCGGGCCTTCGGCCCGGAGACTTCAGCCAGCGCCGCGAAGCGGCGCTATTCCATGCGCTGGATCTTGCAGGGCACCGAGGTGAAGCCGATTCCAGCGGAGACCGCGTCCAGCTTGTTGTCGCCGTCGGTGTCCACGTCCGGCTGATCCAGGATCACGGTCTTGATGATCGGGTTGCCGGTCAGCTCCTTGACCGAGATGGTGCCGTCCTTGTTGACGTCGAAGTACTCCAGCAGCTTCTTGCCGTTGGGGGAGAGGTTTGCCTTGTCGGCGTACTGGCGGGTCATCTCCGTGGCCAGGCCCGGCAGCAGGCGCCCCTTGACGTCGGCGATGGGCATGGCGCCCGCCACCACGCCCTGGGTGATCCCCTTCTTGGTCACCTTCGCCGTCACCCGGGCCAGCTTCAGGGTGACCACCACATACACCTTGCCCAGGGCCAGGGGCACCATGATCTCGCCCGGACCGACGGAGAGCGTCCCGCCCGTGACCTTGCCGTTGAGCGGCGTGGTGCTGGAGAAGTTGGGGTTGATGCTGAACCACTCGGTGCCGGAGAAGTTGTCCTTCGGGTTCTTGTCCAGGTCCTTGCCGAAGAAGAACTGGAACCGCGCCTTGGTGCTGTCCTTGAGCGACCCCGAGCGAAGCTCCTGCAGCAACAGCAGGGTGCCGTCCTTGATCTGCTCATCCAGATCCTGCTGCAGGGTCAACCCCGAGTGGAGCGTGGTCAGGGCGTTGAGCAGGTCGGCCAGGCGGTTGTCCACCTTGCCGTCTCCGGTGAGGTCCATGCCCACGCTCTTTTTCGAGCCCACCGGCAGAGCCATGGCGTTGGTGATGGACTGCAGGGCCACGTCGGGCAGGCTGGAGCTGCCGTCCGCCGTGGACGGGATGTCGCTCACCGACTGGTCCGCGGTCTGGCACGAGATGAGCCGCTTGCGGCACTCCGGGTCCTGGCAGTCGGCCAGCCCGTCGTTGTTGTCGTCCACCCCGTTGTCGCACACCTCCACTCCAGCCGCGCCGCTGTCGTCGCTGCACGACATGCCCAGCGCAAGCAGGCCCACCAGCAGGTAACTCAGTCCACGATGATTTACGTCACGCATAAGCTCACCTCTCACGGTCAGTCGCCCGTCATCACAGGTGTAGAAATAACCCACAGGCCCCCCATTGTACTCCCACCAGCGCCTTTGGGGAAAATCCTGCGCACCCGCCTTCGGCTATACTCACGGCATGATCCGCCGAACTTCCGCCCTGCTGCTGCTCCTCGTCCTCGCCGGCTGCGGTGACGACGCCCCCCCGCCATGCCCGGATCCAGCCGGGCTGTGCATCGCCGCCACCTTCACCTTCGCCGCCGGCGACAGCTTCCACTTCGTCGGCCCGGCGACGTACTCCACGCCCGCCACCGGCAAGGCGCAGATCAAGGCTCACGACACGAGCCGCCCCTACGCCATCGCCATCATCTGGGACACCGCGAAGGTCACCGGACCGGCCACCTACACCCCGAACCTGGTGGGCGGGGAGGTGGAGTTCTACGTCACCCGGCCCCACCCCACCAAGCCAGCGCCGGCCAACCGCACCTCCAATACGCGCCACGGCAGCCTCAGCTTCACCAGCCCGGGGGGCGCGGCCGGCTCCACCGCCGCCGGGACCTTCGACGGGATCCGGCTGATCCGCGCCAGCCCGGACGACACCATCGACCTCACGCTGGGGGCTGGGAGCTTCGCGGCAAAGGTGAAGTGAAGGCCCCCTCGCGCTCCACCGAGCAGCTCACCACCCCCCGGCTCACCTCCACCGCGTCGGCCAGCTCGAACAGGATCTCGGTCTCGGCGTCGGTGACCACGCCGTCGGCCTGGGCCACCACGCACAGGTCCCGCAGCACCTGCGCCCGGCGGAGCTCGGGGACCTGCTCATTGACCCGCTCCACTCGCCGCCCAAGGTCCTCGCGCACCGCCTCCGGGTTGACCTCCATGGGGACGGAGCCCACCCCGAGCAGCTCCTCCAGCGCCTCCAGGGTCTCCTTGCTCACCTTGCCGTCGGCCACTGCCAGCAGCACGCCGCCGGCGAACAGCAGCCGCCGCATGGCCTCCGCGCTGTCGGTGCGGTCCTTGAGGTAGCCCGGATCCATCAGGTCCATCAGATCCTGCACCTGGGCCTCGAGGTCGTCCATGCTGGTCCCGCCCGGGGTCATGCGCGCAGATCGTGAGAAGAGCTGCGCCGCCTTGAGCCGCAGGGGGGAAAAGGGGTGGGTCGAGAACCAGTCCGCGCGCACCGGCTCGTCGGACTTCGCCAGGCGCCGCGCCTCGTCCTGCAGATCCTCCAGCTGCTTCAACACCGGCTCGATGCGCACCTCCACCCTGGTGCCGGTGAGCCCGGAGGCGACCTTGAACAGGGCGCGCACGCACGCCTCCAGGCCACCGGCGCACACCAGCCCGGCCCGATCGCAGGAGATCTCCGCGTACCGTTTCCAGGCGAACAGGCGCAGCATGGTGCCCGGGTCGATGCGCTTGGGGTTCTCCATGATCGCCCCGACCGGGATGCTCAGGTGGTCGAACAGGTGATGCCCGAGCTCGTGGCCCACCACGAAGGACAGCTCGTCCGGCTCGAAGTTGTCCAGGAGCGCCGAGGAGACCAGCACGAACAGCCGCCCTCCCTCGGGGCGCACCGCCGCGGCGTTGAAGGAGGCGTCGGCGTAGACGAAGGTCTCCAGCGGCGCGTCGAGCTCCAGGGTCTCCCGGCAGGAGGCCATGACCCGGTCCACCACCTCCGCCATGCCGGGCGCGAGCCGCAGCGAGGTGGCCAGCAGGTGGCGCCGGGCGCCCACCTTGTCCGCCTTCTTCTCGTACTGCTCCATGGCCTTCTGGATCGCGCGGTCCCCAAGCAGCTGCTGTGCCAGGTCCCGGTCGCCCCTCGCCCTGAGCTGTTCCGCTTTCATGGCGTGCTCCCTCCTCGCGGGTAGTGGCCGTATCTTAACACCCCTGCCGCCCTTCCAATGCGGGGGTGGATGTGACAAGCTCTGACCACTATCCCAACCAGTAGAGGTGAGCCCGCCATGGCCCTGGCCCGCATCGAGTCATTTGAGAAAGAGAAGGGGTTCGGCTACATCGAGCACCCGGAGCACGGCAAGTTGATCTTCGACTTCGAGGCGTGCGACTTCAACCCCGAGGCGGGGGACGAGGTTGAAGTGCACGAGGTGAAGGAGGCGTACGCGGGTAAGCGCGCCAAGCGCGTGACCTGCCCGGCCAAGCCTCCGGGCTGAGCTCGCGGGCGGCGGTGCCCCCGGGACAATTCAAGGATCACTTCTCCGCGCTGGCGGACGGTTACGCCTCGTTCCGCCCGGGCTATCCATCCGCCCTGTTTGAGGAGCTGGCGCGCGAGGCGCCCGGCCGCCGGCTCGCCTGGGACTGCGGCACCGGATCGGGCCAGGCCGCCCGGGGGCTCGCCAGGTGTTTTGCGCGCGTGGTGGCCACCGACGCCAGCGCCCAGCAGATCCGCGCGGCGAGGGCCACCCGCGGCGTGGAGTTCCGAGTGGCCCCGGCAAGCGCGTCGGGGCTGCAGGACGCCAGCGTGGATCTGGTGCTCGCCGCCCAGGCCATGCACTGGTTCCCCCTCGAGGCGTTCTTCGACGAGGTGCGCCGGGTGGTCAAGCCGGGGGGTGTGCTGGCTGCATGCTGCTACGGCCTGATGCGGATCTCTCCAGCGGTGGATCCGGTGATCTCCCGGCTGTACCACCAGGACCTGGCGGATCACTGGCCGCCGGAGCGGCGCCACGTGGACGATGGGTACGCGAAGCTCCCGTTCCCGTTCGCCGAGCTCGACCTGGCCAGGCGGGAGGTTCGCGCCAGCTGGACCCTGGAGCAGGTGATGGGATACCTCGGTACCTGGTCCGCGCTGCGCCGCTGTCATCAGGCCACCGGGACCGATCCCCTGGCCGCGGCCACCGACGAGCTGCGCAGCGCGTGGGGCGGGCGAGGCGCCATGGAGATTCGCTGGCCCCTGGCGGTGCGGGCAGGGCGTATCACCTGAGGCGAAGCAGGTAGTTGATCCGCCCGGGGGAGAAGCCCACCTGGGTGTGGCCGTTGATGACGAAGGTGGGCACGCCGCCCGACGGGTTGAGGCGCCGCAGCTCGGCCGCGGCCACCGGATCCTTCTCGGGATCCTTCTCGAGGTAAGCGATGCGTCGTGCGCGCAGCCAGGCGCGGGCCACCTTGCACGCGCCGCACCACGAGGTGCTGTACATCACCACGCGAGGCCGGGGCGCGCGAGTCGGCGTGCGCATGTCGGGTGGCGGCGCTGGCGCTGGCGCAGGGCGGGCCGCGGCCGGGGCCGGCGGAGACGGACGGGGCTTGCTGGGGCGGCGAGCGCGGGGGCGGGCGCCGGGGCGCGGCGATGGCGCCTCCTGCCTGACCACGAGCTGCCGCGTGGGCAGGCTGTAGATGACGCCGCCGTCGGTGGCCCCGGTCGGCGCCTTGATCTTGCCCGCCGCGAACAGCTCGTCCAGGGCCTTGATCCAGGTGGTGTCCTGCCCCGCGGGTGGGGCCTGGACCGCCTGCTGCTGGACCTTGGCCATGGGCACCACGCCCCGGCTGGCCAGCAGCATGTACACCAGGTAGCCCCCGGCCAGACAGCTGAACAGGAACATGGCGGCGAAGGCGGCCAGGGCCTTGCCAGAGAGCTGCCGGGGCGGCGGCTCCTGGTCGAGCAGGTCTGGAGACTGCAGGTCGTCCATCTCCCCACACAGTCTCACAGTTTGACCCCCTGCACGACGGGGGTATCATGACCGACGGGAGGATAAGATGGATAGTGCGCGAATCGTCGTACCGGGCGGCCTGCTGGCTGCGGCCATCATGGCGCTGGCCGGCTGCACCGCGCTGACGGACCTGAACGAGCTGCGGGGCACGGGCGGCGACGCGTCGCTGGCGGACATGGCCACCGATGGCCCCGACATGGACGGGAAAGGGCCCGATGGCAAGGCGCTGGACGACAAGGCCATAGACCTGCTCAAGGTGGACTTGCCCCGGCAAGACGCAAAAGCGTCCGACGGCACGGCGCTGGACCAGAAGGTCATGGACCTGGCCGCCCTGGACAAGGCGGCGCCGGACCAGAACCCCGTGGACCAGGCGCTCCCGGACAAGGCGCTGCCCGACCAGCTGGTGCCCGACCTGCTCGTGCCGGACTCAAAGGTTACGCCCTCCCCTGACCTGCCCGTCACCACCAATATCGTCCACGTGGACGCCTCGTCTGCGCACACCTCCCTCCCTTGCGGCAAGACCCAGATCAACGCATGCAAGACCATCACCAACGGGCTGATCATGGCAAACGCGGGCGACACGATCCTGGTCAAGTCGGGTAACTATTTCGCCAACGAGGCCTTCCCGCTGACCCTCAAGGCGGGCGTGACCATCGAGTCGGTGAATGGCGCGCTCAAGACAAAGATTACGAGCACGCCGCCCATCATCAGCTGCGGCACCAAGGGCGCCAACATCAAGGGGGCCAAGATGGTGGGGTTTCGATTGATCGCCACCACCAAGGCAGGGCCCGCCATAAAGTGCGCCCATATCATCGGGAAGCCACACCTCGAGTCCATTGAGCTTCAGGGGGCCGGTGTCCTGGTGGAGAAGGCCGCCGTGAAGCTCATCAAGACGAAGTGCATCAACATCACTGGAGACTGCTTGACGTTCATGGACAACAAGACGCTGCCCGACATCTCCCATGTGCGCCTGGGGCTGCTGTCGGCCTCGGATAGCTGCGTGAGGATCAAAAAGGACGGCAAGGTGGACCTGGGCAAGGCGGGGGATCCGGGGCTGAACAAGATGGTCGCCTGCTCCAAGGCGAGCCTGTGCCACGAAGCGAACACCGTGGTCGACGCCTCGGGGAACACGTGGAAGAGCATCACGCCGTTGAAATGCGGCGTGTGCGACGGCACCTGCGCCATCGGCGTCACCGGCACCGGCACGGTGAAACAATGACGCGCGCCATGGTCCTGACCATCGCCCTGCTGCTGCCGCTGGCCGCTGCGGCCAAACCGCAGGTGGAGAAGGCCAAGATCCATTACCAGGCCGGCTCCTCGTTTTACGACAAGGGCATGTATGACGCCGCGCTCGAGCAGTTCGAGAAGGCCTACGGCGTGGCCCCCACCCCGGCGCTGCTCTACAACATGGCCATGTGCCACGAGAAGCTGGGGAACCTGCGCAAGGCCGCCGAGCTGCTGCGCAAGTTCGAGATCTCGCTGCCCTTCAACAAGCAGCGGGAGGAGGTGGCCCGGAAGGCGAAGGAGCTGGAGGCGAAGCTGCCGGCGAAGCCGGCGCCCAGGCCAGCGCCGAAGCCTCAGCCGCAGCTGCAGCCTCAGCCTCAGCCCAAGCCTCAGCCTCAGCTTCAGCCTCAGCCTCAGCTTCAGCCTCAGCCTCAGCCTCAGCCTGATCCCGGGTCGGACGGCGAGGCGCGCTCTGGCCGTCTGTGGACCTGGGTCGCCGCGGGCGCGGCGGGTGCCTTTGGCGTCGCGGCCCTGGGCCTCGGTGTCTCGGTCAACATGGACCACGCCGACCTCGCTGACTCCTGCGGCAAGACGCCCCAGGGGTGTCCCGACGACGAGATCGACAGCGTCGGCGCGCGCGCCCTGGCCACCGACGTGATGATCGGCCTGGCCGCGGGGGCCGCGGTGGCCGCGGTGGTGCTCTTCTTCGTGGAGGGCGGCGGCGACGACGACGAGCCGGCGTCCACCACCGCCTGGGTCAGCCCCACTCCCAACGGGGGCGCGCTCGGTATCAGCACCCGCTTCTGATGAAACGGCACGCCACGCCGGGGCACCTGTTCGTCCTGCGCGGGGACCTGCGCAACCTGGCCTGCGACGCCTGGCTGCTGCCCTGCGACAGCACCCTGTTCGTCGAGCCGTACTGGTTCCGCGGCCTGGAGGTGGACCGCGCGGATCTGCCCACGGCGTGGCCTGACGGCGCCACCGACGGCGTGGCCCGGGCCGCGGGCTGGCCGGTGGACCGACCGCCGCCCTACTTCACCGACGTGGTCAGCGGTCCCCGCGGGGTGGCGCGGCACCTCGAGGCCACCACCCGCTTCGTGGAGCATGTCCTCGATCACGGAGAGGCCCACTTGCCCCGGCGCGCCCGGCCTCTTTTGGCCGTACCCATGGTGGGCACCGGCCGCGCTGGCTCCCGGCGCCGCGCCGGCGAGGTGGCCAACGTGCTGCTGCCGCACCTGCAAGACCTGGCCGCCAGCCACGGCGTGGACATCGCCCTGGTGTGCTACGACGCCGACGCCTACGCCGCGGCCCAGGCCGCCCGCAGAGCCGCCGAGGGCACCCGCTGGCGTGGCCTCCACCCGACGCACATCGAGACCGCGTCCGCCCTGGCCGCGCGAGCCCGCGCCGGCAGGCTGGTGCTCTTCCTCGGCGCCGGCGTGAGCATGGGCGCCGGGCTGCCCGACTGGAAGGGCCTGCTCGCCGCCCTGAGCGGCCGCGCCGCGCTGGAGGACCCGGACGGAGAGCTGGGGCGCCTGGCCTACCTCGACCAGGCCGAGGCGCTGCGCAAGGCCCTGGGCGACAGCGAGCGCCTTGGGCAGGCGGTGCGCGAGGTGGTGGACGAGCACCCGTGCCACTCGCTGGGCCACGCCCTGCTGGCCGCCCTGCCCGTCACCGAGGCGGTGACCACCAACTACGATCGCCTGTTCGAGCAGGCCTGGGCCGACGCCGGCGCCGACGCGGCGGTGCTGCCCTACGACCCGAGCGGGGGCCGGGAGCGCTGGCTGCTCAAGATGCACGGCTGCGTCCGCCGGCCGTCAGACATCGTGCTCAGCCGCCGCCACTACCTGCGCTACGAGGAGCGGCGCGCGGCGCTCACCGGCATCGTCCAGGCCATGCTCATCACCAAGCACATGCTCTTCGTCGGCTTCTCGCTGCAGGACGACAACTTCCACCGCATCGCGGACGCCGTGCGCCGGGCGCTGCAGCCGCCGGAGGAGGAGGGGCGCAAGGGCGTGTTCGGCACCGGGCTGACCCTGTTCCGCAGCCCGCTGTTCGAGAGCCTGTGGGAGGGCGAGATGCGGCTCTGCCCCATGCACCCCGACGAGACCAGCGGTGACGCCCCCGCCGCCGCGCGCACCGTGGACATCATGCTCGATCGCGTCGCCTACCTCACCGCCGGCACGGACCACCTGATGGATCCGCGCTTCCTGCCGCTGCTCAACGAGGCGGAGGTGGACCTGCGAGACGCGCTGCTGCGGCTCGCCCGCGCCCGGGAAGACGCCGGCGGCGTGTCGGGCTGGGACCGCGTGGACGCCCTGCTCCGGGCCCACGGCTGGCGGCCCCGGCGCTAATCCCCGGCGGTGTTCCGACGCACGAAGTTATGGAAGTGCCAGTACTGGCCGAGGATGTCGATCACGGCCGGCAGCAGCAGGGGGCGCTCCTTGAGGGTGCGCTTGAGGGTCGCGCGAAACATGCGGAACGCGTCAGGGGTGAAGCTCGCCCGGGCGAACTCCAGCAGGCTGGCGGTCTGGTTGAAGAAGTCCGAGGGCGGGCCCCCGGCCGGCTCCGGCAGGTGCTCCACCCGCTCCACCCAGGACTGAAGCCGCGCGCCGAAGACTTCCGGCGAGTAGACCCGGGCCAGGAAGTCGAGGTTCCCCTGCCGCAGGGTGTCCCCCTCGAAGTTCTGGTAGACCATGTTGCTCGACAGCTGCCACTCCCCGGAGAACTCCGCCGCCGCCAGCCTGCCCTGGGCTTCCAGCGCCCGGTGCAGCGGGGTGCCAGGCGGTGCGTTGAGCAGGCTCGAGGCAACGATGGGCGCCGCGCTCTGCTGGATGAACCGCTCCAGCTCCTCGAAGACCCCCTCGTCGTCGGCGTCGAAGCCGACGATGATGCCGAGGAACGGCACCAGCCCGTGGCGCACGATGCGCCGCAGCCGCTCCGCCGGATCCGCCTCCAGGTTCTGCACCTTGCTCACCTGTCGCAGCCCCTCCTCGCGCAGGCTCTCCAGCCCGAGGAACAGGAACCGGAAGCCGGCCTCCGCCATGAGCGCCAGCACCTCGTCGTGGTCAGCGACCTGCATGGTGGCCTGAGTGGAGAAGGTCACGGGCCGCTCTCGTCCGCGGTTCCAGCGCGCCAGCGCCCGCAGCAGCTCAACGGTGCGGCGGGGGTTGGCCACGAAGTTGTCGTCCGACAGGGTGACGCCCCGGAAGCCGAGCGCGGAGGCGGCCTCCACCTCGTGGAGCACCTGGGCGATGGTCTTGGTCCGGTAGCGCCGGCCCACGTACTGCACCACGTCACAGAAATCGCACCGGTTGGGGCAGCCGCGGCTGGTCTGCACCCCCACTTGCACGTAGTCCTCGGGAGCGCAGATGGACCAGTCGGGCGCCGGGCTGCGCGTGAGGTCCACACGCTCCGGCTGACGGTAGGTCGCGCGCGCCTTTCCCCGGGGCCACTGCTCCAGGAACTCGGGCCAGGTGTGCTCCGCCTCGCCGATGAAGTGGTGGTCGGCCATGCGCCCGGCGCGCTCCGGCTCCAGGGTGGCGAAGGGCCCCCCAAGCGCCACGGGGATCCCCCGCGCCCGGAAGCCATCGCAGAGCGCCTGGATGCGCGGCGCGTCCGCGGTCATGCCCGTGACCGCGGCCAGATCACACGGCTGGTCAAATGCCACCGGGCCCACGGCCTCGTCGCACAGGGTGTACTGCACGTCGGCCCCGGGCGGCGTCAGGGCGGCCAGGGTAGCCAGCGCGGGGTTCGGCATCAGCGCCCGGGCGCCGAAGAACCCTGGCACGCCGTCCAGGGACCAGATGCTGCGGGAGCTGCCCGGGTTGACCAGCAGGACCCGCACGGTCAGCCCCAGAGGTCCAGGTTGCTCCTGCCGAGGCACTTCATGCGCACCCGCTCCAGGTCGGCGGCCAGCGCCTTGCACGACGCGTGGCGCCCCTCGGGCTCCTTGTTCAGCAGGCGCAGGATGACCCGCTCCAGCTCCTCGGGCATGTCAGGGTTCAGCTCCCGTGGCGGCATCGGCTTGGACATGAGCTGCATCTGGTACACCGCGCGGATCTCCTCGTGCCAGAACGGCAGCCGCCCCGTGAACAGCTCGTAGGCCATGATGCCCACGCTGTAGATGTCCGCCGAGGGACCCACCGCGCTGAAGTTCTGGATCTGCTCCGGCGCCATGTACTGCGGCGTGCCGGCGATGCGCCCGGCCACCGTCATCCCCTTGGTGAGGGTGTTCTTGGCGATGCCGAAGTCCATCACCTTCACCTCGCCGTCGTCGGTGATGAACAGGTTCTCCGGCTTCATGTCCCGGTGCACCACGCCGCGGTTGTGGGCCGACTCCAGCCCCTCGCAGGCCTGGATCAGGTAGCCGAGCCCCTCGTTGAAGTCCATCGGCTCGCCCGCCAGCAGCTCGTTGAGCGGGTGCCCCACCAGCAGCTCCATGCTGATGAACAGGTGCCCCATGTGCAGGCCGATGTCGTACAGCTTCAGCACGTTCCGGTGGGTGATCTGGCGGTTCAGCTTCAGCTCGAGCTTGAACCGTGCCATGCACTCCTCCTGCACCTCCTTGTCCGGCAAGTGCAGGAAGAACACCTTCAGCGCGATCTCCTCCTCCAGGTCCAGGTCGGTGGCGCGATACACCACCGCCATGCCTCCCTGCCCGATCTTGCCCACCAGCTTGTAGCGGTCGGCGATGATGCCGCCCACCTCGAAGTCATCTCTCACGTCCCGCTGTTCGGGCTCCGCCGCGGCGAGGCGGGTGTCCACCGCGCTGTCTCTGCGCTTGAGCTCACCCCGGGGCTGGGTGCCGGCCATGCTGTCGACCTCGGCTGGCCGCGCGGCATCGCTCACCTCCGCGGCGCGCGTCTCGGCCGTCCCGGTATCCCGGGTCGGGAGCTCGGCGGGCAGCGGCGTGGGATCGTCCAGGTCCGGCAGGGGAGGCAGCCCGGGCAAGGCCATCTCCTCGGGCGTGGCCGGCACGGGCGTCTTGTTGCGCAGGAACGCCTCCTGCTCCTGGCGGATCTTGTCCATCTGCTCGGGCCGCATGCGCGTCTGGCTCTCCAGCCGCTCCAGGAGCTCGCCCGCGTCGCGGTACCCGCTGGCGCGCTCCATGATCTTGCGCAGCGCCTCCTTGGCGTTCTCCACCAGGTCATGCTTCTCGAACAGCTTGGCCAGCAGGTAGAACGTCTCCACCTCGGCCTTGACCTGGGGCCCCGCCTTGACGAACGGGGCCAGGAAGGACTCCAGCTTGAAGCTCATCTGGTTGGCGTAGGTGGCCAGCCGCACGGCGTAGGCAGCGGCGGTGCGGTAGCGCGGGTGGTTCGACGGCACCCAGGTCACGGCGTTGATGCCCCGCTCGGCGTCGCCAGCCTCCAGGTAGCAGACCGTGGCCTCGAAGTGCAGCCCCGCCTCCTCGAACACCTTCCCCGCCTCCCCCAGGCGGCCGAGCTTGCGCAGCACCCGCCCCGCCTGGTCCGGCTTGCGCAGCCGCATCCACGCCTTGGCCGCAAGCTCCAGCTTGCCCTCCGCCTCCAGCTGCCGGGCTGAGCCCTCCGACACCTTCTCCGACATGCCCACCCGCCCGGTGGGGGACGCGGCCACGCGCCGCCCCTCCTGGCCTCCCCGGCGCAGCCGCTCCGCCCCGACCATGTCCCCGCTGCGCTCCAGCACCTCCGCCGCCCGCTCGCGCCGCCCGATGGCCACCATCACCTGGGCCGCGCGGCGCGGCTCCCCCGCCTTGGCCAGGTAGGTCGCGGCGACGAACACCTGCTTCTTGCGGGCGCCGTCGAGGAACTCCAACTCCCGGGCCGGCGTGTTGATGCTGTTCAGGATGATGTCACCGGCGTCGAGGAAGCGGCCGTTCTCGGCCAGCACCCGGGCGGACTCCATGTAGTCGCCGTGGTGCATGAAGATCCGCAGGGCGGAGTCCACCTCGCCGTCCCGCGCCAGCTCCCTGGCGCGCTGGAAGTCCCGCTTGCGGTCCCGATCGGCCATGGCTACCTGCCGTCCTCCGCAAGCTTCGCGCAGAGGCTCTCGAGGATCTCGGGGGAGGACGCGGTGCGCAGCCCCTCCTCCTTGGTGATCAGCTCGTCCCGGATGTAGTTGAACAGGCAGCGCTCGAAGCTCTGCATGCCCGACATCTCGTAGTTCTGGGAGTGCAGGTAGCCCTCGATCTGGTGCACCTTGTTGTCGCGGATCAGGTGAGACACGGCCCAGTTCTGGCGCAGGATCTCCAGCACCGCGATGCGCCCGTCCCCGGAGGCGCGCTTGCACAGGCGCTGGGCCACGACGCCGCGCAGCAGCACGGACAGCACCCCGCGCATCTGCTCCCGCGAGTGTTCAGGGATGGCGTCGATGATGCGGTGCACCGCCTTGGGCGCTGTGGAGGTGTGCAGCGTGCCGAACACCAGCACGCCGGTCTCCGCCGCTGTCAGCGCCAGGGAGATGGTCTCCAGATCGCGCAGCTCGCCCACCACCACCACGTCCGGGGCCTCACGCAGCGCCGAGCGCAGCGCGTCCTCGAACGAGTTCGTGTGGTCCCCCACCTGGCGCTGGGTCACCACGCTGTTGATCGGCGTGTGGAGGAACTCGATGGGATCCTCGATGGTGATCACGTGCCGGTGCGAGGTGCGGTTCATCTCGTGCACCAGGGCTGCCAGGGTGGTGGTCTTGCCCGAGCCGGTGGGGCCGGTCACGAGCACCATCCCGTTCTGCAGGCGGGTCAGCTTCTTGAGCACCATCGGCAGCTGCAGCTCGTCGATGGTGGGGAGCCGGTTCGGGATGACCCGGAACACCGCGCTCAGGCCGTCGTGCTGCAGGAAGACGTTGGTGCGGAACCGCGCCACGCCCTCCAGCTCGTAGACGAAGTCGAGCTCCTTGTTCGCCTCGAACTCCTCCCGCTGCTCCCGGGTCAGCAGGCCGAAGATGAACCGCCGCGACTCGGTCTCGGACAGGGACCGAAATGGCAGGGGCATGATGTCGTTGTTGTACCGGATCACCGGCACGTCGCCGGCGTGGAAGTGCAGGTCGCTCGCCTTCTGCTCGGCCACCAGACGGAGGAATGAGTCGATGCGCGCCATGGCCTAGCCCCTCCCCTTTCCAGCCGGGTCCGGCCGCCCGTAGTTGATCTTCGGCCGCTGCGGATCCTGTGGCGGCGCCCCCGCGGCTGGCGCCCCGGGGCCCGGAGCGGCGGCTGGGTCCTGCCCCTTCCGGGCCTTCCCCTTGTCGTCGGTCAGCTCCTCGAACTCCTTCTTGGAGTTCGCCTTCATGTAGGCGTCCTCCAGGGTGATGATGCCTTCCTTGTAGAGGCGCATCAGCTCCGAGTCCATGGCCTGCATGCCCTGGTCGCGCGCGGTGGCAACGGTGGAGGAGATCTGATAGGTCTTGCCCTTGCGGATCAGGTTGGCGATGGCGTCGTTGTTGAGCATGATCTCGCACGCCACCACCCGGCCCCCGCCGTCGGCGCGCTTGATCAAATACTGGCACATCACCGCGCGCAGGTTCTCGGCCAGGCTGGCCCGCGCCTGGTCCTGCTCTGCAGGCGGGAAGGCGTTGATCAGCCGGTCGACGGAGGTGTCGGCGGAGGCGGTGTGGACCGTACCGAACACCAGGTGCCCGCTGTCCGCCGCGGCCACGGCGAAGGAGATGGTGTCGAGGTCGCGCATCTCGCCCACCAGGATCACGTCCGGGTCCTGGCGCAGGGTGGAGCGCAGCGCCTGCTTGAAGGAGTGGGTGTGGGTGCCCACCTCGCGCTGGTTCACCAGCCCCTGCTTGGAGTGGTGCACCACCTCGATGGGATCCTCGAGGCTGATCACGTGCCGCTTGCTGTTGCGGTTGATGTAGTCGATGAGCGCCGCGAGGGTGGTGGACTTGCCCGAGCCGGTTGGGCCGCCCACCAACACCAGGCCGTAGAGCGCGTCGCCGAAGCTGGACACCACATTGGGCAGGCCGAGCTTCTGCAGTTGGGGCAACTTGGTCTGGATGTTCCTGAACACCGCCCCGAGGCCGCCCTTCTGGTTGAACACGTTCACCCTGAACCGGAGCCGCTCGTGGGGCAGGTCGTAGGACAGATCCACGTCCTCGCGCGCTCGCAGCGCCTCCATCTGGGCCACCGAGAGGATCGGGTGCAGCAGCGCGCCCACCTGCTCGGCGGTAAGCTCCGTCGTCGACAGGGGCACCACCTTGCCCAGCTGCTTCATGTAGGGCCGCTGGTTGGACGCGAGGATCAGGTCGTCCCCCTTGGAGGAGGCCACCTGGATCAGCATCCGGTCGAGCATGCTGGCCTGGGCCCCGTCGGCGCCGCCCTCCACGTTGGTCAGCCCCCAACGGATGAGCATCTCCCGCGCCTTGTGGGCCACCCTGGCGTCGGGGTCCTTGCGCAGCGAGGTGACCTGGTCGTTGTAGTCGGTGAGCTCCAGCCGCTGGAGGAACCGCAGCGCCGACAGGCGCACGTCCGAATCCTCGGAGGTGAGCAGCCGCGCCACGTACTTGGCGCTGTCCGAGGCGCCGAGCTTGAGCAGGGCGTCGATGCAGACTACCTGCATCTCCGGCTCCTTGCGCATGATGTTGACGATGTACGGCACCGCGCGCTCGTCGCGCAGCAGCGCCACCGCCTCGATGGCCTTCTCCCGCGTCCACCAGTCCGGGTCCTCGGACGCAGATCGGATCAGCGCGCCCAGGGCGCGCGGGTCGCTCAGCTGCTGCAGCACCCCCACCGCGAAGCGGCGCACCACCTCGTTGTCGTCCTGCAGGAACCCCACCATGTGAGGCGTGAGCTGCTCACCCGCCAGCTCCACCAGCGCGTCCACCACCCGCTCGCGCACCCACCAGTCCTCGTCCCGCAGCAGGTTCATCACCTTGGGCCACAGCTCGCCTGCCGGGTCCTTGATGTTGCGCGCCAGGTCCACTGCCATGCGCCGCACGTTGACGTCCCGGCTGCGCAGCAGCCACACGATGACCCGCGGCATCTCCACCAGGCCCTGTTTGCTCAGGGCGGCCAGCACCTCCTTGGCGCGGTTGCGCACCTCCACGTGGCGGCTGGCGATGGCCTCCACCAGCGGCGGCAGCGCCTCGTTGCTGGCGATGGCCTCCAGGGTGTCGAGCACCTCCATCCGGATGATGTTCGGCCCGGCGCGCAGCTTGCGGTCCAGGGCGGCGATGACCGGGGGCGAGCGGAACCGCCGCAGCCCGCTGATGGCGGCGCGCACGACATGGGGGCTGTCGGAGTCGAGGAACGCCGACACCTCCTCGAAGTAGGTCTCCTCGTCGCACAGGTTGCCGTAGGAGCGCACCGCCTGGGCCCGCACCCGGTCGTTGTCGTCCTTGAGGCAGGGGTAGATCGCCTCCAGCGCGTTGGCCACCGCCTTGAGCATGTAGTGCTCGTCGCCGAGGTAGTGCAGCGCCTTGATCCGCTCGCGGGTGCTGCCGGAGACGATGACCTCCTTGAGCACATCGATGCCGTGGTGGCCCGCCACGGGCAGCACCACGTCCATGGCCTCGATGCGGCCCTGGAAGGAGGGGTCCTGCACCATCTGCCCCAGCGCCTCGAGCACGGCCTTGCCGCCCACCTTGCGCATCACCTTGGCGGCGACCTGGCGGATCCCCTCGTCCTGTGAGCGGAGCAGGTTGCACAGGTACTGGTGCTCTCGCGGGTTGTTCACCAGCGGGATCAGGTTGAGCAGCAACGACCGCAGGCGTGGATCGTTGACCTTCAGCGCCTTGACGTAAGGAAGGAACAGCTCCTTGTGCTCGGGCTGGTCGGCCTTCTCGGCCAGCTTGCCGAAGGCGGTGCACCGCAGGCGGTGGGCCCGCTCGTTGGACGCGGCGCGCTTGTTGGTCAGGACATCGAGCATGGCGGACAGAACCCGCGGGCCGAGGGTGGTGCGAGACACCGTGAGCAGAAAAACCTCGAGCTCCTCATCGCTCTTCCAGGCGGCGCTCTTGAACTGCTTGTGGATCTCCTTGATGTTCATCGCTCGTGTTTTCCCCTCCCCCGCCCCGGGGAGCTTTGCTTCCTGGTTACGCGGTTTGAGTACTTTAACCGCTCTGTGGCGGGAGTGGTAGTTCTACCCGGCAGTACGGAGCAGGGGCTCCAGGTCCAGGGCGTCGGTCGCAAGGGCCGCCCCGCGCTCTGCCCAGCGCAGCAGCGGCGCCGGGGGCGCCGGGGGCGGAGCCGCGCCGGCGAAGGGCAGGATCCCGAGCAGGGGCACTCCCCGGCCGTGCTGCCGCAGCAGCGGGGCGTGGGTCCGGGCCTCAGGGCCGGGGCCGGCGGCGGTGTGCTGACTCAGCACCACGCCGAGGCAGCGTACGCCCTCGTGGGCCAGCAGCCGGCACGCCACCAGCACCTGCCCCACCGAGCCGAGGGCGTGGGGCGCCACCAGCAGCACGGGCAGGTCGAGGCGCCTGGCGAGGTCGAGCACCAGCAGGTCAGGCGCCATGGGGCTGCCGAGCCCGCCAGCGGACTCCACCATCACCAGATCGTGCGAGCCGCGCAGGGCGTCCAGGCCGGCGCGGATGGGGCCCAGCTCAACCCGGCGCCCCTCGGCCTCTGCCGCTGACTGGGGCGCCACCGGCAGCCGGAGCCGGTAGGGGCAGACCTGCTCCAGCTCGAGGCCGGTCACCGCGGCCCAGGCCAGGGCGTCCATGGGGTCGGGCTCGCAGCCGCTCTCCACCGGCTTGAACCCTGCCACCTTCAGCCCGCGCCGGGCCAGGGCGCGCGCCAGCAGCAGCCCGGCCGCGGTCTTGCCGACCTCGGTGTTGGTGCCGGCCAGCAGGATCGCGCCGCCGCTCATGGCCCGGTCACCGCGGCGATGGCTTCGGCGGTGACCTGCACCAGCTGCTCCAGCTCCTCGGCGGCCATGGCCGGCCCGGGCATGAGCACCACCACGTCCCCGAGGGGTCGGATGATCACGCCCCTGGCGCGGGCCTCCCTGATGACCCTGTGGCCCGTACGGTCTCCTGCCGGGAACGCCTCGCGGGTGGCCTGGTCGCGCACCAGCTCGATCCCCACCATCAGGCCCAGCTGGCGGATGTCTCCCACATGGGCCAGGGGCGCCACCCGGTCCTGGAGCAGCTGCTCCAGCAGCGCGGATTTCTGCGGCAGGGCGGGCATCAGGTCCTCGAGCAGGTCGAGGCTGGCAAGGCCGGCGGCGCACCCCAGGGCGTTGCCGGTGTAGGTGTGCCCGTGGAAGAAGGTGCGGTACGCCTCGAACGGCCCGAGGAACGCCTCGAACACCGCCTCGGTGGCCACGGTGGCGGCCAGAGGGAGGTAGCCGCCGCTGATCCCCTTGGCCAGGCAGATCAGGTCCGGCACCACCTCCTCCTGCTCACAGGCGAACATGGTGCCGGTGCGCCCGAACCCCACGGCCACCTCGTCGGCCACCAGCAGGATGCCGAGGCGACGGCAGGCAGCGCTCATGCGCCGCAGGTACCCCTCCGGGTGGACGATGATGCCCGCGGCGCCCTGCACCAGCGGCTCCATCACCAGGCCCGCCAGGTCCGCGCCGTGCTGCTCGAGGATCCGCTCGCCCTCGATGGCGCAGGCCAGGTCGCAGGACTCCCGCTGAAGGCCGAGGGGGCAGCGGTAGCAGTGAGGCGACGGCAGGCGGACCACCTCGAACCGCAGGGGGTCGAACACGCCGTGCATCACCTCGATGCCGCCGAGGCTCACGCTGCCCACGGTGTCGCCGTGATATGCCTGGCCCAGGGTGGCGAACCGGGTGCGGCCAGCCTCGCCGCGCTGGGCCTGACACTGGAACGCCATCTTCAGCGCCGCCTCCACCGCGGTGGCGCCGGCGTCGGAGTAGAACACCCGGTTCAGGTCGCCTGGGCAGATGGTCGCCAGGCGCGCCGCGAACTGGATGCTCGGGGGGTTGGCCATGCCGAGCAGGGTCGAGTGGGCCACCCGATCCAGCTGCTCGCGCACGGCGGCGTCGATCTCCGGCACCCGGTGGCCGTGCAGGTTGCACCAGAGGGAGGAGATGCCGTCGAGGTAGCGGTTGCCGTCGGTGTCCTGGAGCCAGAACCCCTCGGCCTGCTGGATCACGAGCACCTGCTCCTCGTCCATCCACCCCTGCATCTGGGTGAAGGGGTGCCAGACATGGCGGCGGTCCAGATCGACGAGCTGCTCGGTGGTCGGGTTATCTCGGGTCATGGACGGCAAGATACAGCAACCTGGGCGAAGGCCTCCAGCGCGCGTTGCACCAGCGGCCCGCGGTGCCCGGCGCTCAGCACCAGGCGCAGGCGCTCCGACCCGCGCGCCACCGTGGGGTAGCGAATGGGACGTGCCACCACGCCGCGCTCCAGCAGCGCCGCGGCCAGGGCCACGGCCTCGTCGGCGTCGCCCACCATGAGCGGCACGATGGCGCCCTCGCCGGGAAGCAGCCGCCACCCCTGGCGGGTCAGCCCGCGGCGCAGCTCGGCGGCGGCCTGGCTCAGCTCCCGCCGCAGCCGGTCGCCTTGCTCCCCGGCGATGATGGAGGCGGCGGCCTGGGCGGCGGCGGCCACGGGCGGGGGCAGCGCGGTGGAGTAGATCAGCCCGCGGGCGCTGTTGACCAGGTAGCGCCCCAGGGCCTCGCTGCCGGCGACGAAGGCGCCGTAGGCCCCGGCCGCCTTGCCCAGAGTCCCCACCCGCACGTGCACCTGCTCGGCCAGGCCGAGTTCGGCGGCCAGCCCGGCCCCCGACGGGCCCATCAGCCCGAAGGCGTGGGCCTCGTCCACCATGACCCACGCGTGGTGCTCCCGGGCCGCGGCGCAGAGCCCGGCCAGCGGCGCGCGGTCGCCGTCCATGCTGAAGACGCTCTCGCTCACCACCAGCCGGCGGCCGCCCGCGCCGCGGTCGCGCGCCAACGCGCGGCCCAGCGCCGCCACGTCACCGTGGGGGTAGGTTCGCACCGAGGCCCGCGCCAGGCGGCAGCCGTCCACGATGGAGGCGTGGTTCAGCGCGTCGGAGTAGATGATGTCCTGTTCCCCGTCCATGAGCGCCGGGATCACGCCGGTGTTGGCCAGGTAGCCCGAGCCGAACAGCAGCGCCCGTGGGGCGTCCATCAGCCGGGCCAGCGCCGATTCGAGGTCCGCGTGGATCGCCAGAGCTCCGGTGATCAGCCGCGAGGCGCCGGCGCCCGCGCCCAGCGCCCTGGCGGCCTCGGCGGCGGCCCGGGTCACGTCGGGGTGGCCGGCCAGGCCGAGGTAGTCGTTTGACGAGAGGTTGATTAGCGGCTCCGCGCGCCCGGGCATCGAGATCAGCGGCGCGGGGGGAGTGGTGGCGGAGAGGTGGCGCAGCAGGCCATCGGCCTCCAGCCGCCGCAGCCTCGCCTCGAGCTCGCGGTCCAAGGCGCCCTCACTCCCCGTCGGGAGCCTCCACCTCGAAGCCCGCGTCGCGGATCATTCGTTGGTCCACGTCGGGCTCCTGCCCGGAGGTGGTCAGGTAGTCCCCGACCATGCAGCCGCTGGCGCCGGCCTCGAAGATGCGCCCCTGCAGCTCGCGCAGGTTCGCCTCGCGCCCGCCGCAGACGAAGATCGGCGTGTCCGGAAGCACCAGCCGAAAGATGGCGATGATCCGCAGGCACTCGGCGGGGGTCAGGTCGTTCTGCAAGGCGGCCAGCGGGGTGCCGGGCCGGGGGTCGAGGAAGTTCAGCGGCACGCAGTCCGGCCCCAGGTCCCGCAGGGCAAAGGCCATCTCGATGCGCTGCGCCGGCGTCTCGCCCATGCCGAGGATGCCGCCGCAGCAGGTGAGCAGCCCCTGCCCTTTGGCGTCCTGGATCACCTTGACCTCGTCGTCGTAGCTGTGGCTGTGGACGATCTTTCCGTGGTGGGAGGGGGCGGTCTCCACGTTGTGGTGGTAGCGCATCATGCCCGCCTCGCGAAGGCGGGCCATCTCGTCCGGGTGCAGCTCCCCGAGGGAGGCGCAGCGCTCCATCCGCGTCTCCTGGCCGATGAGCCGCACGGCGCCCTCGACCTGGGCCACGTCGTTGTGGTGGGCCAGGCTGCGGCCGCTGGTGACGATGGAGAACTCCCGCGCGCCCGCCTGCTCGGCCCGGCGCGCCTCGTCCGCGATGCGCCGGGCGGACTTCATGGGGAACACCGGCGCGCTGGCGTCCGGGAAGTGCCGGCTCTGGGCGCAGAAATCGCACCGCTCGGGGCAGGCGCCGGAGCGGGCGTTGGAGATGGCGCACAGCCTGACCCCGTCGCCGTGCAGCCGCCGGCGGGCCCGGTCAGCCCGGGCCATGAGCTGCTCGAACTCGTCCCCCTGGACCCCGAGCAACTCCAGGGCCTCGCTGCGGGTGATCCCCCTCTCTTTTGGCGACGGGCCGTTCATGGCAGACGGTGTAAAATACGGTGAACGCTTGGAATGTCAATCACCGACACAGTGATCCTGACCGACCTCCCGGCCGCGGGCGACTGGCTGCTGGGGGACGGGTCGTGGCAGCGCGCGGAGCCGGCGGCGCTCGGGCCGGGGCTCGCCAAGATCTGGCGGCAGCTGGCCGCCGGGCGCCCGGCCCTGCGGCGGGCTGTGCCGGCGCTCGGCCCGTGGCGAGCCCTGCTGGTGGTGGACGAGGCCGACGGATCCCAGTTCGACGCCCTGCAGAAACTCGGCGACGCGGTGGCGCTGGCGGGGCCTGTGGCGTGCGTGGCCCTCACCGGCCGGGGGTTTCACGGCCTTCGAGACCGGGCGTGGGCGGCGCTGCGGGGCAACCTGCACCTGAGCGTGGCGCTGCCCATGGACCACGAGGTGTCGCGCCTGGGGCCGGGGCTGAGCATGCTGCCCGCCGTGGCCGTCCAGCAGGCGGTGCGCCGGGCCAGCGGGGGCGCCATCTCTCCCGGCATCAAGTGGGTCAACGACCTGTTGGTGAACGGCAAGAAGGTCTCGGGCGTGCTCACGGCCGCGCGGATCCAGGGCGACCGGGTGCAGCTCGCGGTCCTCGGGGCCGGGGTCAACCTGGCGGTGGCGCCCTCGCTGCCCTGGGATCCGTTCGTGCCCGCGGCGGGGTGCCTGGCCGCGCTCCCCGGAGGATCCGCCATCACACCGGCGGCGCTGCTGACGGCGCTGCTCGACGCCCTGGGCAGCGGCTCCGCGGGGCTCCTGGAGCGAGGACCCGCCCGGCTGCTGGAGGCGTACCGGGAGCGCGCGGTGGTGGTGGGGCGGCGCGTGATGATCTGGGAGGAGGGCACGGGGCCGCCCGCCCCGCCCGTCCACTCGGGGGTGGTGCGTCGCATCCGCCGGGACCTGTCCCTGGAGCTCGACGGCGTCGCGGCGCCCGTGACCCGCGGGCGGCTCGCCTTCGCCGCGGTGGTCGAGGGGAGCGAGGCGTACTAACCTCGTTTCATGAGATCTGCCGCACCGTTCGCCCTCACCCTCGTCCTGCTGGTCCACCTGCTCGCCTCCTGCGGCGATGGCACCACCAGCGCCAACCTCGACAGCGGCCTGGACGCGAGCCCGCCGGACTTCTCCTCGGCGGACTTCCCTCCGCCAGACCTGGCCCGCCCCGACGCGCGCCCCCCGGACCGATCGGTACCGGACCAGGCAGCTCCGGATCAGCGGGTGCCTGATCAGCTGGTGCCCGACCAGCTGGCGCCCGACCAAACGGTCCCGGATCAATTGCTCCCCGACCAGATGATTCCGGATCAGCTGGTGCCTGATCAGATGATCCCCGACCAGCTGGTGCCTGATCAGATGATCCCCGACCAGCTGGTGCCTGATCAGATGATCCCCGACCAGATGATCCCGGACCAGTTGATCCCCGACCAGATGATCCCAGACATGCCCTGGCCCACCTGCAACGACAAGCTGAAGAACCAGGACGAGACCGACGTGGACTGCGGTGGCGCCACCTGCCCGCCGTGCGCCGTTGGCAAGACCTGCAAGCTGCCCGCGGACTGCGCCAGCAAGACCTGCTTTCAGGGCATCTGCATCGATCCCAAGGGCACCACCTGCAGCGGCGGCACGGTGCAGCTCCACCCGGGCGGCGGCTTCAAGGCGTCGCGAGTCCACGCCACCGCGGCGGCCATGCTGGGGGTGGGCAGCATCGCCGGGGACGGCAAGGGCACACTCTACGGTCAAGATCCGTACGGCAACGGCGTGTCTGGAGACCGGGTCCTCCGCGTCACCGCGGCCGGCGCCGTCTCCACCCTCGTGGCCCCGGGCGGCCTGTCCACCTGCACGGTGAGCCAGATCACCGCCGACGCCACGGGCCACCTGTACCTCTACAACATCACCTCTTCCTTCATCATGAAGATCAGCGCCGCCACCGGGGGCGTGACCAACTGGGTCAACCTGGCTTCGGTGGGGGGCGGCGGGTCATGCACGAACACCAGCGTCATCGCCCTGGCAGCCCGGGCCGACGGGTCACTGGTGGCCGGCTCGCCCAAGCTCGGCAGGATCTACCAGGTGCCCAAGGCAGGAAAAGGGTGGACCCCCTGGGTCTTGCTGAGCCAGCCCATGCGCATGGACCACGACGGCGCAGGCGGCGTCTACGCCACCTCCAAGGGCAAGCTGATGCATGTCACCGCGGCCAAGAAGATCTCGACCTTCTTCGATCCCACAGCCGGGCCCGGCTCCGCCGCGAGCCTGCGCCGGGACAGCAACGGCGATGTCTACTTCCTGGCCGGCAACTCGCTGTACAAGCTCGACTCGGCCGGCGCCAACCTGACACCGGTGGCGGGCTGCCTGGGCAGCACCACGGACCTGGAGTTCGACAAGAGCACAGCCGCCGCACCGGGAGGCGAGAGCATCTACATCTCGGATATCGGCAAGGGGATCTTCAAGAACGATGGGGACAGGATCTTGGAGTTGCAGCGCTAGTAGATGAACAGGGAACCAGGAACGAGGAATGAGGAATAAGGAATAAGGAACTAGAAACTAAAAATGAATAGCGGGGTGGCGCCGGGCGACTGAGCAGCGTCCGTTTTTCGGACCGAGCCAGGCGAAGCAACACGAGCGGATAGCTCAGCCCGCTCAGGCGCCCTTAATCTTATTGTAATCGTCCTCCGCTTCCTGCTTGTCCTTCAGCCGCTCCGCGGTCTTCTTCTTGGCGCCGGCGTGATCGGCCTGGGCTTCGCGGTGTTGCTGTTCGAACTCGGCGACCTTGGCCTCGTGCTCGGGGCCCTCGCCTCCGGCCACCTTGAGCTTGGTCAGCTCCAGGTCGGCCTGGGCCACTTTCAGGTTCGCCTCGGCCTCCTCGGCCCGGGCCTCCTGGTATTTCTCGGTGGCCTCGGTGTAGTCCAGCTTCTCCTCGGCCGCCTCCACCTTCTTCTCCATGGCCTCGACCTCGTCCTTGGCCGCGCTCACCGCCTCGTCCTTGCCGGCGTCGGACTTGGCCTTTTCAAGGTCCAGCTTCTTGTTGGCCACTGACAGATCACCCTTGGCGGCCTTGAGCTCCTTTTCTGCCTTGCCCACCGAATCCTCGGCGGCCTTGGTCTCCTTGACGGCTGCCTCGTGAGCGTCCCGTGCCTTGTAAACCACGTCCTGTTTGACCCGGATTTTCTTGCGTTTCTCCTCCGGCAGCTTGGACAGGTCCATCTTCACCGTCTTGATGGAGCTTCCGCAACCAACGGTAATTACGAGTAGAGCAGCGAGGATGAGGCGAAAGTGCTTGAGCGTGTGCATTGGTATGACCTCCAGATTCAGGTTCAGGGGGGATCAGAAGCAATCACTGTTCCAACTCTGGAAACATGCGCCAGGTCAGACGCGCGGGCCAGATCAACCGCCGAGGATTTTCTTTACCTGGGCGACCTTCACCTCGCCCTGGAGCACCTCGCGCAGGGCGCCATCCTGTCCGAGGAAATAGAGGGCGGGCGGGACCATGACGGCCTTCTTGGCGCGGTATGGAGCCGCGCGGTCCGGCTCTGTGTCCATGTGGATCCGCTCCAACTTGATGGGGGTGCCAGGGCCGAGGGCGTCGTTGAGGGCCTTCCAGGAGGCGTCGATGCGCCCCTGGGTGCACTCGCAAGCCTCGGCCTTGTCCACGAATACCACCCGGGCCACCTTGCCGGCGCTCGGGGCGGCCGGCGCCTTGACAGCGACAGCCTGCTTCGCCGGCGCGGCGGCCGGGGCCGGACCAGCGGCGGGGGCAGCCTCCTTCTGGCAACCGGCGGCCCCGACGACGAGGGTCAAAACGATGATGGTTCGGTTCATGAGCGATACTCCCGAGGCCCGTCAGGCGAGCCCGCTGTAGACGAAATAAATACCGACGCAGACGATGACAACCCCCGCGGCGCGCTTCATCAGGCCCGAAGCCCGGGACAGGCCGCGAGACTCCACCATCTTGCGCGCCAGCCCCATGGAGGTTCCGGCCAACAGGATCATCACGCTGTGGCCCAGGGCGTAGACCAGCAGCAGCCCCGCCCCGTAAGCCACCGAGGCGCCCGTGCCCGCCAGGTAGGTCAGCAACACCACCAGGATCGGAGCCGCGCAGGGGGCGGAGACGACGCCGAACAGCAGCCCCATTACAAAGGCGCCCGCGGCCCCCCGCAGGCGCGGCTGGGACGAGAGCAGCACCGGGATGTTGAACGGGAGCACCCCTGCAAGGTGCAACCCCATCACGATACAGACCGCCGCCACGATCCAGGTCCAGACGGGCGACACCTCCCCGTAGACCGTGCCGAGCAGGGCCGCGGCCACGCCGAGCCCCGCGAAGGTGACGCAGAGGCCCAGCACGAACACCAGGGAGAACAGGAACCCACGCAGCGCCGGTTTCGACGACGGCGCCTGCCCCGCCACGAAGCTCATGGTCAGCGGGATGATGGCCAGCACGCACGGCGCGGCCGAGGAGATCACGCCGCCCAGGAACACCGCGGCCACCCCCAGCCAGGGGGCGCTTTGGATGTAATGCCCGGCGTTGGCGAGGAAGCTCTCCACCGCGCCCTACCCTCCCCGCTCCCGCAGCCAGGCGGTGATCTGCTCCACCCGCGGCACCTTGCCCGCGCACGCCACATCGCCGTCGATCACCAGCGCCGGCGTGATGAACACCCCGTGCGCCGCGATGCGGTCCAGTTGCTCCACTTTCTGTACCGGGACATCCATCCCGGCGGCGTCAACGGCCTCGGTCGTGCGGCTGTACAGCTGCGCGCATCGGTCGCACCCGGCGCCAAGCACCTTGATCTCCATGCAACCCTCCAGAAGAGATGCATACCCCGATGCCGGGCGGCCGCGCAAGCCGCAGTTGGGCTCAGTGGGCGGCGCCGTGGTTACAGCTGCAGTCGCACAGCTCGTGGCGCAGGTCGAGCCGGATCACGTCCATCGCCTCGTGGTAGCTGGTGTGGATCGTACCCTCGCCCAGCTGATCGAGGAACCCGGTGGAGGCGAACACCTGGCGCACCGGCTGGTGCAGGCTGACGATGTGCAGCTCCATGCCTTCGCCCCGCAGCTCCTCCAGCAGGGCCTGCAGCTCGTCCACGCCGGTGATGTCCACGAAGGCGACCCCCTTGAAGTCGAGCAGCACATAGCGCAGGGGCGGACCATCGCTGACCCGCGATGAGTCCACCTGCTCCAGCACATGCTCCACGGTGTACTCGGCGTTGGCGAAGTAGATGGCGTTGTCCACCCGCAGGATGGTCATCTGCGGACAACAGGCGGTGCCGTGCTCCCTGGCGTTGAGGTACGCCTTGCGCTCCGCGTCCCAGGCGATGCGCACGATGCGCGGGTGCATGGAGACCCACAGGAAGAGCACCAGGGAGATGATGATCCCCATGAGCAGGGCGTAGTCCGGCTTGACCACCAGGGTCAGCACGAAGACGGTCACCGCCACCACGCCGTCGTGGCGGTTCTTGCGCCACAGGGCGAACACCTCGCGCGGGTGGAACAGCAGCATCACGGCGCTGACCACAAGGGCTCCCAGGGCGGCCCGGGGCACCTGCCGGAACAGCGGCGTCAGGAACAGCAGCGCCACCACAACCACCACGCTGGAGATGATGCTCGACAGGCCGGAGCGCGCCCCCGAGGCGTAGTTCATGGCGCTGCGCGAGAAGGAGCCGCTCACCGGGTAGCACTGGAACAGGGCGCCGATCAGATTGGCCATGCCCTGGCCGAAGAACTCCTGGTTGACGTCCACGCGCTGCTTGGTCTGCTCGGAGATCGCCTTGCCCACCGCGTAGGTCTCGGCGAAGGAGACCAGGGCAATGACCAGCGCCGGCCCGAGCAGCGGCGGCAGCAGATCCGGGTTGAACTCCGGGAAGCTGGGCACCGGCAGGCCCGCAGGCACCTCGCCGATGACCGCCACGCCCAGGGCCTCGAGGTCGAACAGGCGCACCGCCAGCGTGGCGAGGACCAGCGCGAGCAGGGCCGCCGGGAAGTTGGGATAGCTGCGCTTGATGCCGTGGATGATGGCGAAGGCGCCGGCGCCCACGGCCAGGGTAAGCGGGTGGACGCCGGGCAGCTTGCTCACCAGCTCCACGAGGAACCCGTACCCCTCCTCGTGCCGCGTGACCGAGATGCCGAGCATGTGCGGCAGCTGGGTGGAGATGATGATCAGCGCGGCCGCGGAGGTGAAGCCCCGCACGGTGGAGTGCGAGATGAAGGACATGATGAAGCCCACCCCGAACAGGCCCACCAGCAAGTAGATGGTCCCCACCAGGAGCGAAAGCAGGAAGGCGAGCTGCACGAACTCGGGCGACCCGGGCTGGGCCAGCGGCGACAGGGTGGTGAACACCAGCAGGCTCATGATCGCGATGGGCCCGGTGGCGAGCTGCCGCAGGCTGCCCCACAGGGCGGCCACGGCGGGGGTCACCGCGGCGGCGTACAGGCCGTACAGCGGGGGCAGCCCCGCGAGCATGGCGTAGGCCATGGACTGGGGGATCAACACCACCGCGACGGTCAGGCCGGCGACGAGATCGCGCCGCACCGTGCCGGGGTTGACCTCACCCAGCCAGTCCGAGAAGGGGAAGAGGCGGTGGCGCAGCCTCTCCCCCGCCGGTTGACCCGCTGTACCCATTGACCTTGTTTTTGCACACCGCGCACCGTATGGCCAGCCGCACTGTCCGTCGGGGGGCGGGTTTATCGGTACGGATCGGCGCGGCACTCGGTGCCGAGCCTGCCGAGGCGGTGGTGCACGGCCGCGGCGAGCCAGCGCGCCTGCTCCAGCGGGCTGTCCAGTACCATCCCGGCCTCCCGGGCAGTATGTCTCAACCGGTGGCCGTGGACCTGGGCGCAAAGTTCTGACTAGAATTCAGGCGACATGCCCCACCACCTCCTGCTTGCGACCGGTTTTGTAGAGCAGCTGCGCAGCGACACCTTCGTCAGCCCCGGCTGGAGCCTGGCGCTGGTATACGGCGGACTCCTTGGCGCGTGCCTGTTCTGGTTTCTGGCCGAAGTCATGGTCGCCCTGCGCTTCGCGGCCCGGGCGCGCCAGGCGGACGCGTCGTACCAGGGGGAGGCGCCCCTGTTGCCGGGGCCGGCCATCGTCCACGGCGCAGTGGAGTACGCCGCGGGGGAGGAGCGCGCGGTGCGCCTGGAGGTGGACCAGGACGGCGAGGAGGAGGAGAGCTCGGGCTCCTGGACCACCCGCTGGACCGAGGTGGACCGGCGAGTGTTCACCGCCCCGTTCTATTTGCGGTTGGCATCGGGCAAGCGGGTGCGCGTGGAGCCCACCGAGCAGGTCTACCTGGTGGACGACATGGACGGGCTGATCCGGATCAACAAGGCGCGCCGCCGCCGGGTGGCGGAGCTCACCGAGGGAGAGATGACCTTCGCGGTGGGCGAGCTGCGCGAGGGGCCCGACCCGGAGCTGGGCACTGGCGGCTACCGGGACATCCCCCACGCCATGGTGATGCAGGCGCCGGCGGGCGAGGACCTCTACCTGAGCTCGCGGCCCCTGGGCCAGGGGTTCCGCAAGAAGGCACGCTTCGACGGCATCAGCGCGGTGGTGATCCTCGCGCTGTCGCTGCTGCTACAGCTGTGCTGGTACACCTACCACCAGCGGCTCTGGCTGGGCCACGATGTCACGGCCGACGTGGTCGGGCTCCGGCACTACACCACGAAGGACAGCGATGGCGACACGGTGCACCACTACGAGGTCACATCGCGCGCCGTGCAGGTGGAGGGCGACCTGGTGGACGAGGTGAGCCGCGCGAACTTCGGCCAGCTGCACCGCGGCATGCGCGTGCACTGGCGCGTGGTGCCGGGGTCGCCCGGTTCATCGGCCATCGGCAAGGGCGCGTCCACCAGCTGGGTCACCGGGCTGGTGCTCTTCTTCCTGCTGATCGGGGTGGCGCTGTTCTACTATTTTCGCCACAAGCTGCGCCCCTGGTACGAGCAGAAGCAGGTGGTGGAGGCGCACCAGGGTCGGCTGCCCGACGGGTTCCGCAAGCCGTAGCGCGGGTCAACCATCCTCCCCCGCGTCGGGAAGCTCCTGGTCCCGGCGCATCAGCTCCCTCAGCAGCCCCGGCACCCAGGGCAGGCCCATGAGCATCGGCACCAGGTAGATCGACAGGGAGAAGAACAGCCCCACGCCCATGGCCGCGGCCTCCCCTCCCTCGTGGTTACCCGCCACCGACACCATGGCCCCTTCCCGCGCGCCGATGCCCATGAACGGCCCCGGCAGGTGACCGGCGAACACCGACACCGCCGTGTAGACCAGCACCCGGGAGACCGCCACCCGCACACCGAAGGCCCTGAACAGCAGCTGGCATACCAGCACCAGCCGCCCCACCGCGGCCATGCCGTAGGCCTGAAGCAGCAGGCTCTTGCCCACGGGGATTGCCCGCCACGCGTCGAACAGCTTGCGCGCCTGCTCTGCCACCCTGACATGCACCAGCCGCGCCGCCGCCACCACCAGCTCGTGCAGGGGCGTCAGGTAGAGCAGCACCAACAGGATGGCGCACAGGCTGGCCACCGACACGCCCAGCCGTACGGGCGCCTCCCGCCAGCCAAACGCCATCCCCCCCAGCAGCAAGAACCCCCATGCCGTCAGGTTGGTGATGCGGTTGAACAGGAACGCGCCGGTGGCGCGGCCCAGGGGCACATGCAAGCGCCGCCAGGTGAACAGGATGGCCACCACCTCTCCCCCCTTGAGCGGCAGCACCAGCTGCAGCGGCCCGATGCTCAGCATCAGCCGCAACGTCTCCCGAAAGGTCAGCGGCACGCCGTGAGCCTGCAGGACCAGGTAAGTCTTGTGTACATAGATCGTCAGCCAGAGCAGCACGGAGGAGGCGAGCGCCGCCAGGACCCACCCGGTGTTCGCCTGCTGAAGCTGCCCGGACAGCTGCTCCAGGCTCAGGTCCCAGTGGGCGGTGACCACCGCCAGCAGCGCCGCCGAGATGCACAGGCCCAGGACCACGCCGCCCACGGACTTTCCTATACCGTGGGGCCGGGGCTCGGGGGGCGGGTCGTTTTGGCGCTCAGGATCCATGTCCGCTCAGAGCTTCACGATTTCCCAGATCATGGCCGGATTCAGCTCGAACACCTGGGCCAGCCGCAGCTTGCCCACGCAAGTGCAGATTCCGCAGGGCGGCACCTCCACTCGACGGAACGCCTCCTCGAACCCGAGGGCCACGGCGTCGTGGGTGCCGTGCGCCCGGGCCTTGCTGCAGAAGAGCATCTGCCCGTCGGGCAGCAGGGTGCAGGTCACCAGCGCCGCCGGGCATTGCGGGGCGTGGCCCTGAACCTGCTGCAGGTAGTAGCGCAGCTCGGCCGAGATGCTGGCGATGGCCGCGGCGCGCGGATCCCGCCGCGCCTTGAGGTCCAGCAGGTATGACAACACCTCGCCCAGCGCATGCCGGTCCGGCACCATGTGGGCTGCCTCTTCCGGATCCAGAGTCTCGGTCGCCAGCACCTGAAAGCGCATGCCCACCCCGAGCTGGAGCCCGAAGTCGAGGACCTCGTCCATGCGCGCCACGTTCTGCCGCGTGAGGCAGGTGGTCAGCAGGAGCGGGATCCCTGCCCCCCGGGCCAGCTCCACGGCCCTCACCGCCGAGGCGGTGGCCCCCTCCCCGCGGTACAGGTCGTGCACGTCGGGCGGCCCGTCCAGGCTGATCTGCAGCAGATCCAGCGGGCGCAGGTCGTCGAGGAATCTCTCCACCCGCCGGCCGTTGGTGTTGAGCTTGCAGACCATGCCGTGCGCCTTGACCTCGCGCACGATCTCGCCCATGTCCCGCCGCAGCAACGGCTCGCCGCCGGTGAACGCCACGAGGCGCACGCCGGCGCGCTTCATCTGTCGCAGCAGCCCCTTGACCTGCCCGGTGTCCAGCTCGTCCGAGCTCCGCAGGTCCTTCCACTTGCAATACCCGCACAGCTGGTTGCAGCGACCGGTGATGAGCCAGGTGACCGTGACGGGCCGGCTCTGGCGAGTGATCTTGTAACGCAGGACCTCGGCGCCCAGGCGGATCTTGCTCGGCCAGTCCATGTTCGTTTTGGGGCC
Source organism: uncultured Myxococcales bacterium (assembly GCA_964511535.1). Classification (GTDB taxonomy): domain Bacteria; phylum Myxococcota_A; class Polyangia; family CAZCFB01; genus CAZCFB01. The sequence continues at coordinate 57,792 of CAZEFW010000038.1, forward strand.
GCGGCCCGCGGGGGTTCTTACTTCTCCCCCTGATCGCCGCCCCACTCGGGGTGCTCGTCGTAGGGCTGAGGGGAGATGTCGCATGACTGCAACGGCGCGATGTAGCGGGAACGGAATTCAGGATCCTCGGCGCTGGAGCACATCGGCTTGTCCTCGGTCTTCTTCCAGCCCGCCATGCGCGCGTAGATCTCCTCAAACGGCTCCTCGCGCACGTTGCCGAAGGCGATCTGGATGAAGGGGCACGGGATGATGTCGCCGTAGCAGGTGATGTAGATCTCGGT
>CAZEFW010000039.1:0-57856 GCA_964511535.1 uncultured Myxococcales bacterium
ACCGTAACCTGTCCAGGCGAAACAGAGCAAAAAACTGGCGGCGGTGGGCGCCTGCGTCCTTGCGCACCCGGGGCAGGATCCTCCGTTCCAGGGCGCCCCCTCCCGGGGGGATAGGCTACCGCGGACCTGGGGGCAGCGGCGGCGGCCCCACCAGCTCCCGGGCCACCTCCGGGTACTCCAGCAGGGGCCAGTCGTCGGTGATCACCCTGTCGCCGGTGTCGGTGCGGGCCTCGGCGGCGTCCCACAGGGAGATGAGCCCGCCCTCTTCTTTCAGGCGCGCGTGCATCTCGCGCATCTGGCGGTACAGCAGGTCCTTGCGAGCCAGGCGCGCGGCCAGCAGCTGCGGCGTGATGCGGATGGGGCGGTCGGAGGCCACGGTGATCAGGCCGTCGAGCCAGGTGGTGCGGTGGGCGAAGGCCTCGGCCAGGGTGGCCTGCACCAGCCTCGCCTGGGCCTCGTTGCCCTCGTGGGAGTAGACGGCCAGCACGCCGCCGGGCTTCAGCCGGGAGCGGACCAGGCGCAGGTACTCCCGGCTGAGCAGCTGGCTTGAGCCGGCCTGGCGCAGGTGCAGGGGCGCCGACAGGATGATGTCGTAGCGGGTCTCGTCCAGGGCCAGGCCGGTGCGGGCGTCGCGCCAGATCCAGCGCAGCGACGGGTGCTCGAGAGCATCCAGCGTCATGTCGGGCTGGTCCTCGAGCACGCGCCGCAGGGTGCGGTTGATCTCATAGCCGTCGACCTTGATGCCGCTGATGCCGGCCAGGCTGACACCGGAGACGCCCACGCCGGCGCCCACCACCAGCGCGCGTTTTGGCGACGGAGCGGCATGGGACAGCACCGCAGCGGCGGCCATGGACCAGGTGTAGGGCCGGCCCACGTGGCCCTCGCCCATGGTGAGCCTGGAGTGCCACAGCCCGTCGATGTACAGGTCGCCGCTGGGCCGGATGGCCACCACGCCGTCGGCGCCCCAGTAGACCCGGGCGCCGGTGTAGTCGGTGAAGCGCAGCGTCACGCCGTACGCCATGGCCGCGGCCGCGGCAACCACGCAGGCCACGGCGGCCGCGCGAACGGCTCGCCGTGGCTCCAGCTCGCTGCGGCCGTGCCACAGCTCGGTCAGCCCCACCGCGGCCAGGCCCAGGCCGATGGACGCGGTCCCCACCATCAGTGGCGCCTCGTAGCCGGCCAGGGTGAAGAAGAGCACCCCGAGGCATGAGCCCGCGGTGTTCAGCGCGGCGTAGCGTCCCACGTCCCGGCCCCAGGACTCTGCCCGGCGCGAGATGAGCACCCCGTACAGCAGGCCGAAGCCCACCACCGGCAACGCCATGAGCGCCGCGCTGATGTGCAGGGAGACCTCGCCCAGGGTGCGCCCCCAGGGGATGGCCGCGGGCAGGGCGGCCACCAGGACCCCGGAGAGCAGCGCCGGTACCAGCAGGCCCACCCGTCCCAGGCGGCCGGCCAGGGCCACGCCGCAGGACCAGGCCACCAGGAAGGCGCACAGCCCGGCGGCGAACGTGGAGGGCAGCGGGCCGTGGGACAGGGTCAACGTGCGCAGCAGCAGCATCTCGTAGCCGAGGGAGAGGAAGCCGAGCGCGAAGCCGAGCCGCTCCTCGCGGGTCAGCGGACGGCGAGGGGCGGCGGCCGGCGCCAGCGCCCGGGGCGCCACCGCGGGCGCGCGCCCGAGCAGCCCGACGAGCAGCGCCGCCAGGGCGTTGAGGCCGATGGCCACGGTGAGCGCGGCGGTCTGGCCGCGCCAGGGCAGCAGCCAGAGGCTGGCCAGCAGCGCCCCGCCGGCCGCCCCGACGGTGTTGACGAAGAACAGCGCGGGCACCAGGGACCGGCTGGTGGCGCCGAGCTGACGCTGGGCCGCCTCCGACGCGGCGGGCATGGTGGCGCCCATGAGCAGGGTGGGCGGCAGCAACACCGCGCCGGCCCCCAGGGCGTACATGGCGCGCAGGGGCACCCCCGCGCTCACGGCCAGCCGTTGCACCGCGTAGACCGTCTCCGACAGGTCCGTGGACAGCAGCGCCGCCACGGCCGCGTTGATCAGCACCAGCCCCAGCTCCAGGCCTGCCAGCGCCAGCATCGGGTTGCGGGTGCGCGCGGCCCACCGGGCGGCCAGGGCCGCGCCCGCGCCGAGGCCGAGCAGGAACACCAGCACCACGGTCATGCTGCTGAGGGTCTCGCTGCCGCCGAGGAACACCTTGAGCCCGCGCTGCCAGGCCACCTGGTTGACGATGCCCGCCGTGCCGGAGCAGAGCAGGCCGAGGATCAGGGCCGCGAAGGCCAGGGCCGGCGCGCGCCGCGTCACCGCTGCCACGCCCACACCACGGCCTGGCCGTAGGAGATGGCGCCGTCGTTGGGAGGGAGCAGGCGGGGCAGCAGGGGCTGCAAGCCCTGGCGGGACAGCCCGCGCACCAGCGCGTCGCGCAGCACCTGGTTGACCAGGCAGCCGCCGGCCAGGGCGACCTGCGAGGTGCCGGTCCGGGCGGCGGCGCGCGCGGCCAGCGCCGACAGGCCCGCGGCCAGCCCGAGGTGAAACCGGGCTGCCACCTGCGCCGGCTCCGCGCCGCGCTCGAGGTCGGCGAGGATCTGCTCGAGGGCCAGGGCCGGGTCCAGGGTCAGCCCGTCGAGGGCCATGGGGTACGGCGCCGCCGGAGCTCCCGCCCGCCGCGCCGCCGCCTCCAGCTCCACCGCCGGCTGGGCCTCGTAGGTGGGCGCCCGGCCCAGCCCGCACAGCGCGGCCACCGCGTCGAACAGCCGCCCGCAAGAGCTGGTGCGCGCCAGGGCCACGCCGGCGCGGATCATGCCACGCGCTGCCTCGGTCCGCTCATCGTCCAGCGCCAGCAGCCGCCCGGCCCGCGTCAGGCCCTCGTCGCCCAGCAGCTCCGAGCAGAGGCCCAGGGCCGCGCGCCACGGCTCGCGCACCGCCCGCTCACCGCCGGGCAAGGGGAAGCGCCGCAGGCCGCCCAGCCGCCGGTAGCGCCCCGGGTCGGGCAGCTCCAGCAGCTCCGCCCCCCAGATCACCCCGTCGTCGCCGTAGCCGGTGCCGTCGAGGCACAGCGCCAGCAGGGGCCCGTCGCAGCCATGCTCCCCGGCCACCGCAGCGGCGTGGGCGTGGTGGTGCTGCACCGCCAGCGACGGCAGGCCGAGCCCCTGGGCGTGGCGCGTGGTGAAGTAGTCCGGGTGCGCGTCGTGCACCACCGCCTCCGGCTCCAGCCGCAGCAGCCGGCACAGGTGATCCACCGCGCGCACGAAGGCAGCCTGCCCCGCGGCGCTGTCCAGGTCCCCGGTGTGAGGCCCGGGGAACGCCTGGCGCCCGTGGGTCAGGCACACCGTGTTCTTGAGCTGGCCGCCCACCGCCAGGGCGCACCCCGCGTCCCGGGGCAGCGGCAGCGGCTCGGGCACGTACCCGCGCGAGCGCCGGATGAACAGCGACCCGGTCCGCGCCGGCGTCACCACCGAGTCCTCGCACGCCACCAGGATCTCCCGGTCATGGTCCAGGTAGCCCGCCGCGATGCCCGCCAGCCGGCGCCGCGCCTCCGCTCCGTTGACCGCGATGGGCTCCTCGCTCAGGTTGCCACTGGTCATCACCAGCGGGGCAGACCCACGCAGCAGCAGGTGGTGCAGCGGGGTGTACGGCAGCATCAGGCCCACCCGGTCGGTGCCGGGGGCCACCAGCGCCGAGAGGCCGCCGCCCCCCGGCCGCGCCGGCAGCAGCACGATGGGCGCCGCGGCCGAGGTGAGCAGCGCCTCTGACTCCGCATCCACCAGGGCCAGCGCGCGCGCCTGCGGCAGATCCCGCGCCATCACGGCCAGGGGCCGGTGGGGGCGCCGCTTGCGCCGCCGCAGCCGATCCACGGCGTCGTCACGGGTGGCGTCGGCGCTCAGGTGGAAGCCGCCGAGCCCCTTGAGCGCCAGCACCTCGCCGGCGTCGAGCAGGTCCCGCGCCGCGGCCAGCGCCGCCGCGCCCTGCTCCCCTTGCGCCTGCGTATCACTGTAGGTCAGCGCCGGGCCGCAGACCGGGCAGGCCGTGGGCTCGGCGTGGTAGCGCCGGTCGGCCAGGTCCTCGTACTCCGCCGCGCAGTCAGGGCAGAGCGCGAACGGCGCCATGGAGGTGCGCACACGATCGTACGGCACCTCCCGCGCGATGGTGAACCGCGGGCCGCAGTTGGTGCAGTTGGTGAACGGGTAGCCGTGGCGCCGGTCGCCCGGATCAAAGAGCTCGGCCAGGCAGTCGGCGCAGCTGGCCAGGTCGCTCGGGATGCGCGCCCCGCGCGCGCCGCCGTCCTGGCTGGCGACCACGCGCAGCCCCTGCGCTCCCTGCGCCTCGGACCAGGCCTCCTCCCGCTCCTGCACCTCCGCGTGGGGCGGCAGCCCGTCGTCCAGCTGCTCGAGCAGCCCCTCCAGGGCGGATCGGTCCCCCTCCAGGTGGGCCACCACGCCGCGGTCGCTGTTGGTGATGGTGCCAGCGAGGCCCTGGCGCGCGGCCAGCCGGTGCAGCGCGGGCCGGAAGCCCACGCCCTGCACCCTCCCGGTGAGGGTGAGGGTTAGCCTTTGAGCTCCGCCAGCCAGCGGTACCACCCCTCGAGGCCCTCGCCCGTGCGGCAACTCACCCGCATCACCTCGAGGTCGGGGTTGATGGCCAGCGCGTGCCGCTCGATGCGATCCGCGGAGGCGTCCAGGTGGGGCGCCAGGTCGATCTTGTTGATCAGCAGCAGGCGCGACTCCCGGAACATCAGCGGGTACTTCGACGGCTTGTCGTCACCCTCGGTGAGCGACAGCAGCATCACCTTGGCGTGCTCGCCCACGTTGAACTCCGCCGGGCAGACCAGGTTCCCCACGTTCTCGATGATCAGCAGGTCCAGCGCGGCCAGGTCGAGCTCGCCCACCGCGGCCGCCACCATGGCCGCGTCCAGGTGGCACGCCCCGCGGGTCTCGATCTGCACCGCGGCCGCCCCGGCGGCCAGCACCCTCTCGGCGTCCAGGGAGGTCTGGATGTCCCCCTCCACCACGCCCAGCTTCAACTTGTCGCGGAGCTCCCGCGCGGTGCGCTCGAGCAAGGTCGTCTTGCCGGCGCCGGGGGCGCTCATCAGGTTGACGACCTGCAGGCCGCTTTCGTCGAAGCGCGCGCGGTTCTCCGCGGCGAGCCGATCGTTGGCCTCCAGCAGATCTCTTACGATGGTCACCTTCATCAGCTGTTCATCCTCATCAGGAGATCGTGCAAGGCTTCCTGCTTGTCCGGGGTGAGGGGGGCGAAGCGGACCCCGGCGACGAAGCCGGCGCTCGACATGTGCGGTTCGCACCAGGCCACCTGGCCCGACAGCGGCAGCGGCGGCGTCTCCGGGTCCTCGATGTCGTCCTCGAGCATGGTGAGGCTCAGGCTCACCAGCGAGCCCGGCTCGGCAGGGGTTGAGATGACCAGCCCCAGCCCTCCGGCGCTGATGTTCTGGATGGTGGCATGCACGGCTCCCTCGGCGGTGTAGAGCTCCGCCGCGATGGAGACCGGGTACCGTTCGTCGCTTCGTCGGTTGTCCATGGGTCACAAAGCGTACCGTCCCGCCCGCCTTTTTTCACCCGGTATGTTACAAGTGGCCATGCTCGAGCATGAGGTCAGGCTCATCGACTCCCACTGCCACCTGGACCATGACTACGGGGACAAGTCCGCCGCGGTGCTGGCCCGGGAGGCGGCGGAGGCGGGCGTGGAGCAGCTGGTCACCGTGGGCACGTCTCCGGACTCTGTGCGCAGGGCCCTCACCCTGAGCGACAACCTGCCGGGGGTCTACTTCACCGCCGGCGTGCACCCCCACGCCGCGGGAGAAATGGAGGACCGCCACCTCGGCGAGCTGATGATCGCCGCCGCGCACCCGCGCTGCGTGGCCGTGGGCGAGATCGGGCTCGATTACCACTACGACTATTCCCCCAGGTCGATCCAGCGCGAGCGCCTGGCGGACCAGCTCAAGCTCGCCCTGGCCGTGGGGCTGCCGGTGGTCATCCACGGTCGGGAGGCCGAGGATGACCTGATGGCGGCCCTCAACTGGTACACCACGCTGCTGCCGCCCACGCGGAGCCCGGGCGTGCTGCACTGCTTCTCCGGCCCGCGCCAGCTCGGGGCGGCGTGCCTGAAGCTCGGCTTCTACATCTCCTTTTCGGGCATGCTCACCTACAAGTGGGCCGACGAGATCCGCGCCTGCGCCCGGGACTTCCCCCTGAACCGGCTGCTTGTGGAGACCGACGCGCCTTACCTGGCGCCCGCCCCGCACCGGGGCAAGCGCTGCGAGCCGCGCATGGTGCGGCACACGGCGCAGAGGCTGGCCGAGCTGCGCGGCATCTCGGAGCAGGAGGTGGCGCGGGCCACGACGGAAAACGCGCGGCGCCTGTTCAGCATGGAGCGACCATGACCCGCAAGGGCGCGAGCGACGACCCGGCGCTGGTGCAGCAGCTGCTGGCGCGGGCAGAGGTGTTGCACCTTGCCATGCGCGACGAAGGCGGCTTGCACGTGGTGCCGGTGAACTTCGCCCAGGCGGGGCAGACCCTCTACATCCACTCCGGCAAGGCCGGGCGCAAGGCCGCCGCGCTCACCGCGGGGGCAGAGGTGGCGTTCTCCGCCATCGCAGCCATGGCGCCCAAGGTCTCCGACGAGGCGTGCCACTTCGGTTACAGCTTCGAGAGCGTGGCGGGCGCGGGTCAGGCGCACCGGGTCACCGACGACCAGGAGCGGCGCATCGCCCTGGCGGCCATCAACGAGAAGTACGGCGCCGGCGGCCTCGCGGTGGACGAGGGCGCGTTCGCGCGGACCGTCATCTTCGCGGTGGAGATCAGCCGGGCGACGGCGCGCGTCAAGGATTAGGCCCGGGAGCCCTGCCGGGCAGGGCTCCGGAGCCCTGCCCCGGCAGGGCTCCTACTCAAGGTCGCAGACGCCTCCCTCGCAGAAGCGCGCCTCCAGCTCGTGCTCGTGCTCCAGGTCCCCGGTCAGCGGGCGCAGCTGTGACAGCTGCTCCTCGTACCGGGCGCGGGTGATCTCCTCGTAGGGCGCCTGGCGGTAGCCGTGCCCGCTGGAGGGGAGCAGCGAGATCCCCTTGAGCCGGTCCTCGTACGCCTCCAGCAGGCGGGGCACCTCCGCCGCCTCGGACTCCGGGTCGAACTCCGCGGTGCAGCTGACCTGGTTGTCGGCCCAGTAGCGCTGCAGCTGGGCGGCCAGATCCAGCTTCTCGCGCAGGGTGACCTCGGCCTTGCGGCGCCCCGCGTCCCGCACATGCACCGGGAAGGAGATCACCACCGTGCGCGCCGAGTAGGCGTCGGGCTCGACCTCGTAGCCCGCCTCCTCGCACCGTCGCACCAGCGGGTGCCCCTCCGCCACCCGGATGCGCCGCAAATAGTAGGGCGCGTGCTCCCAGTGCACGCCGGGGGTCGCGCCGGCCAGCAGGCTCACCGTGCCTGACGGCTTGACGCTGGTGAGCTTGATGGAGCGGTTGACCCCCAGGCGCGGCGAGTGCTCCTCGTCCAGCCGCCGCAGGTGGGCGTAGCCCTGGTCGCACCAGCGCAGGAAGCGGCGGTAGCCGTGGCGCTGGATCGCCTGGACGATGCCGGTCATGGAGCAGCCGATGCGGCGGTTCTGGGCCATGACGCGGTTGGTGCGGGCGTCGTGGGTCTGCACCAGGGTAACCGCCTTGGCGTACATGTACGCCAGCTCGAGGGTGGTCATGAAGTCCCTGGCGCTCTCGTGGTGCGCCGGGTAGGTCTCCACCAGGCAGCACAGCTCCCGGTCCCACAGCGTCTGCTCCACGCACGGGTTGGAGCCCATGGCCTGCTCGTCCCGGTGGTCGGGCGGGTCGGCCATGCGGCCGTGAGTGCGCGCGTTCTCCAGCCACAGGTAGCCCGGCTCGCCGTTGCTCCGGGTGCGCCGGGACACCTCCTCATAGTCCATGCCCACCCGGGCGAGCACCGAGTTGTTCGACGCCCAGCGGTACTCCCGCAGCTTGTCCGGGTCCTGCTTCAGGTCGAGGAACTGCTCGTCGGTGGGCTCGCCGAAGGCGATCTGGGCCGAGCGCCGCACGCCGCCAGCCACCACGCAGCGGCCCACGATGTTCATGGCGTCCACCAGCAGCCGCGCGTCGGCCGCCCGCCCGATGTAGCCGGCGTGCAGCGCCTCGAGCGCCACGAGCATCTCCTGCAGCGGCTCGGGGCCGGAGGCGACGCCGCCGAAGCTGCGCAGAGGGGTGCCGGCTGGGCGGATGCGCGAGAAGTCCCAGCGCGCGGGCAGCGTCGCCTGGCCCACGTGGGCTGACAGCAGCCGCGCCATGGCCTCGCCCCAACCCTCGCGGCTGTCGGCGATGACATGCACGTCCTCGTCGCGGCGGGGGGTCTGGATGGTCACCGTGCCCACGCCGCGGGTGTCGAAGCCCACGCCCACGCCGAGCATGGACATGCCGAGCATCCAGGAGAACGGCCCGGCGTAGTCGTGGGCCAGATCCCGGGTGGAGACGAAGCCGCAGTTGTTCAGCGCGGCGCCGCCCCGGTCGTACATGTGACGCGTGCCCATGATCCACAGGCCGCGGCCAGGGGGCATCCACTTGAACCGGAACAGCCGCGCGTAGGCCTCGCGTGACAGCGCCCGGGCCCGGTCGTCATCCCAGGGCAGACCCGCCTCGAGCATGTGGACCCGCCACACAGTGAACATGCCCTCCACCACCCGGCGGCAGGTCCCCCACCACGCCTCGCCGTCGCGGCTGTAGGTGCGCTTGAAGGTGACCCAGGACAGCGCGCCGTAGCCCCACGGCGCCGGGCGCTCGCGGTAGGGGCGCAGGAACTCCTCGTCCATGGTGAAGGTGCCGTGCCTGTCTATGTTGACGATCATCAGGTGCTCGGGGTGTCGTGGGCTTTGCATTGATAATATATGCTGTGTCCTCAATGCGACTGATTCATATCTCTCCAGGGCTGTTCGACAAGGGCGGCATCGCCCGCTACAACCGGTTCCAGGTCACGGCGCTGCGCCAGGGGTTCGGCGCGGACCAGGTGCGCGTCCACTCGCTGGCCGGGCGCCTGGAGGACGACCTGGAGGAGCCGTTTTCAGTGGACTTCGCCGGGGCCATGCCGGTGAGCCGGGCCAGCCGCGCGCTGTTCGCGGTGGAGGCGGCAAGGGCGGCGGCGGCGCATCGGCCGGAGCTCGTGCTGTGCGCCCACGTCAACATGGGGCCCCTGTGTCTGGGGCTGGCCCGCGCCGTGGGGGCGCGCCTGGTGCAGAACATCTACGGGCGGGAGATCTGGGTCGAGGGGGGCCTGAGCCGGGCCAGGCGGGCGGCGCTGCGGGCGGCGGACCGGGTCATCGCGGACTGCCACAACACCGCGGACCGCGCCCTGGAGCTGGGGCTGGTGCGGCAGCGTCCCGAGGTGGTGTGGGATTGCGTGGACACGGCGCGCTACACGCCGGGGGAGCCGGACTGGGCGGCGCTGGAGCGCTACGGGGTGCGAGATGACGGCCGGTTCCGGGTGCTCTTTTTGGGGCGCATCAACGAGCACACCCGCTACAAGGGGTTCGAGCGGCTGGTGCGGCTGGTGGCCGAGCTGCCGGAGGGCGGCTTTCACGCGGTCATCGCGGGCAAGGGGGACGACACGGAGCATGTGCAGCGGCTGGCGGCAGAGCTGGGCGTGGCCGACCGGGTGACCCTGACCGGGCCCATCGACGAGGGGCACATGCCCGACATCTACCGCGCGGCCGATGCGTTTTATCTGGCGAGCGAGGTGGGGCCCTCCATGGGCGAGGGGATCCCGCTGACCCCGCTGGAGGCCATGGCGTGCGGCGCCCCGGCGCTGGTGGGAGACCAGGACGGCAGCCGCGAGGCGGTGGACGGCCCGGGCGGCTGGTGCGGCGACCCGGTGGATCTGGCTGCGCAGGGGAAGTATCTGATGGGCCTTGCCAGCGACGGCGAGCGGCTGCGCGCCGAGGCGCAGGCCGCGCGGGAACGGGCCGAGGCGTGCTTCAGCTACGAGGGATTCGCGGACAAGACGGTGCGGGCGCTGCAGGGGTGAATGAGGAAGACTTCAAGCATGCGCCCCGTCAACAAGACCTCCAGCGCAAGCTCGGGTGAAGGCAGCGCGAACTTCCCGATCTTGATCATCTTCCTGCTGGCCTTGATGCCGGCGCCGGCGCTGCTCTCTTGTGAAAGGAAGCCAGCGGGCGAAGGCGTCGCCGTGGACAAAAAGGCAGCGCGCCAGCGCCAGGAGACCGCGGCCAGGAGCAGGCCAAAATCTCGGTTTGGGCGCTGGTTTGCCATGAGCCGCGCCGCACGGGTGAGCTATGAAGCGGGCAACCTCGAAGAAGCGCAGAAGAAGATCGACCAGCTCTCCAGACACCCTGCCGACTACAAGAAGAGTTGGGATTACGGCAACTACCTTCACTACCGGTACATCATCGCCGGGGCCGTCGCGCTCGAGAAGGGCCAGGTCGACGATGCGTGCAAGTCCCTGATTCAGGCTTCGACGATACAGACCAGCCCTCAGCTGAGGACGTTCGGGCCCGATGTGCGGCTCGCCGACAAGCTGCTGGCCCGTGGGAGGAGAGAGTCTGTCGTCAAATACCTGGCCAACGTCCAGCGGTTCTGGACCACCCAGCGAAACCGGCTGATGGACTGGATCGACAGGTTGAACCGGGGGGAGGAGTTCAGCCTGACCCGGGCCAAGGACATGCCTGATCCCAACTCCGAGGCCACGGTCAAGGACCACCTCGAGACCATCCGGGAGATCACGGGAAAGTAGCGGGCGGCCCTCAGTTCCGCTTCAGGATGACCCCCTTTTCGCCCACCGCGTAGGCGGCGCCGCCGGGTAGCGTGAAGACGCCGCGGAGGGTGATATCCGTGCCCGACTCCTGGGGGGTCCAGGTGGTGCCGTCGTAGTGGGAGATGCCCCCCTTGAACCCCACCACGTAGATGTTCTTGGCGCTGGAGCCATAGATCTCGTACAAGCCACCGCTTGCGGAGGTCTTGATTGGGGAGTTGGACCAGGCTGACCCATCGTAGTGCTTCGCGTACTTGTATGTGTATCTTGCCCCCACCGCATGGATGTCGCTGGCGCCGGTCCCCCAGATGCTCCAGTAGTTGGCGTGACTCTGGCCCGTGTAGACGGTGTGGACCTTCATGCCGTCCCATCTGAATATCTTGCTGGGGTTCACCGAGTTGCTGTGGCCGCCGCTGATATAGACGTTGGTTGAGCTGGCGCCCCAGACCGCCCGGGCGTAGTAGTTGCCGGGCATCGGGATGCTGGTCCAGGTGCCCCAACTCTTCATGAACAGGGAGGTGTATGCGGCCAGGTAAATCGTATTGGGGTCCGGGCTCCAGATGTCTCTGATGATCTTGGAGTCGCCGATAAAATCAGTCTTCCAGGTCTTCCCGTCGAAGTGATGGAGGGTGCCCTTGCTGTCCGCCACCATGACCTCCGTGGCGCTCCTGCCCCAGACATCGTACAGGTCCGCCTTGACGCCGAGGTTCTTCAAGACCAGTGACTTGCCGTCGAACTTGATCAGGGTGTCGTACTGGCCCACCGCATAGACATCGGTCGTCGAGGCCGCCCACACCTTTTTCAGCTCATTCTGGGTCAGGTGAAAGATGGCCCCCGAGAGCGCCCAGGTCTTTCCGGTGAAGCGCAGCAGCGGCCCCACCGGCTCGGTGCTGTCCCCCACGGCGTGCACGTCGGTGGCGGAGCTGCCGAAGACAGCCTGCATGTTTCCGCTGACGGACCCGGGGCTCTTCTTCCAGGTGCCGCCGTCGTACTGCAGCAGGGTATCGGACACCCCCGTGACGAAGATGTTGGATGGCCCGGTGCCCCAGATCCCGGTGAGGTCATTCTGCGTCGGCGACGCCACCTTCTTCCAGCTCGTGCCGTCGTAGTGGGCCATGACCCCGCCGGTGCCCACGGCCCAGATCGCCTTGGCGCTGGCGGCCCAGATGGCGTTGAAGCGGCCGGTCATGCCGAAGACCTCTGACTTCCACGAGGTGCCGTCGAAGCTCAGCACCCTGCCCTGCTCGCCCACCACAAAAACATTCTTGGGCCCGGTGCCCCATATGCCGTGACCGGTGATCAGCGCGGTGGTGAGCTTCTTCCACCCCTTGCCGTCGTTGTGCAGCACATCGCCGCCCTCCACGGAGACGAGGATGTTGCCCGGTCCCGTGCCCCAGATGTCTTTCAGGTTCGCGGTCGTCCCGCTGGCCTGGCCGGTCCATTGGGTGCCGTCGAAGTGGCGGATGGTGCCCTTGGCTCCGATGGCGTAGACATCCTTGGGGCCTGATCCCCAGATCTCCGTGAGCTTCTCGGTGGCGCCGGTGTTGACCAGGCTCAGCCCCGTGGCGGTCCAGCGGTAGAGCGGCCCCCGCTTGTCCAGGTAGTAGACCTCCCCCGGTCCGCTGGTCCAGACCCGGGTGGCCTGCAGGTTTCCCATGGGGAAGGGGTTGACCCAGCACCACTTGTCCTTGGTGCAATGCGCCTTGCCCACCGGCGGCACGCCCGCGTCGGGCGACGGCCCTTGATCCGGGGCGGGGCCCAGGTCGGGTGGCTGCGTCGCCTTGTCAGGCGGCGGCAGCGCCTGGTCCGGTGGAGGGACCTTCTTGTCCGGCGCCGTCCCCTGGTCCGGTGGGTTGACCGTCTTGTCTTTGGTCGACCCCTGGTCGGGCTGAGGAGCTTTCTTGTCGCCCTGTGCTCCCTTGGCGTCCAGGACCTCGCTGTCGGTCTGCGGCAGGTCCGGCGCGCCGGCGTCGGGGCCGGCCTCCTTGCCAGGACCGTCACCGGCAGTGAGGTCCAGCCCCCTGTCGGCGCCCGCGATGTCCGCCTTCAGATCCGCTCCGTTGCCCGCGTCCGAATAGGTCGCTGTGCCGCCGCAGCTGCAGAGCAGCCAGACGCTCAGGAATCCCAGGATGCATCCCGCCCGGGCTGATCGTTTCACCACCTTCACCTGGCCAGCTTGGATTTGTCGCGTGTTCAACTGGGATTCCCCCTTTGGTATTTCAACGCGTCGCCCACTTTGCGAGCCATCGGCAGCCTACGTGATGGGAGACGGACGCAACGAGAGAACCCATCATGGCCTGGACAGGGCTGTTTCATCAACACTCTGGTGAGCAGGAGGCGGCGTGTGCGCTAGAAGCAGGAGACCTTGTAGCCCCATTTGAGCTTGCGTACTTGCCCGCAGAAGTAATCGTGGGGGTCGGACAGGTCCTCGCCCCATAATTCGCTGGAGCGGTGGGTCATGTGCAGCTGCTTTCCGCGGATCTTCAGGGTGTGGACGTCATCCAGCCGCTCGTAGATTTCATTGATCACCCCCTTGCCGCCCACGGGGACGGGCCAGACCACCTGGCACTTGGCGGTCTGCCGGATGATCTCCAGGGGGGAGGCGACCCAGCCGCCGGCGGCATCGCCGAGCATGAGGCCCTGCCGGGAGGCGCAGGAGGAGGTCGTCTTTTGTGGATCACTCATGCACCAGTTCATGCTGGCCGGGGGCTGGCACACCGCGGGCGTTGTACGGTGGACCACCATGGCGCGCTTGCCGGCCTGGTCCACGGCGAACGCCTGCAACGCGGCCCCATGCATCACCGTCTCGGAGGACCACACCCCGTTGGACCGGGTGGCCACGCGGACCGCAGGATCGGCGCCGGGGGCCGAGCCGTAGGCCAGGTGCAGGCGCCCGCCGTTGACCCCGTCGCGGGCCAGGCGCGGGACGCTCCCGGCGGAGGACACCAGATCGCGGGTCCAGCCGCTGGCGGTGTGGGCCATGACATGCACCTCGTCGCCCTGGGTGAACGCCACGGCGGGCCGCCCGTCTTTCATGAGCACGAGTGAAGGATCGTGAGCGCTTGTGGCCAGGACCTGGCTGTGCCACTTGTCGTCCTCGTACCTGGCGTGGTGCAAGGTCTTGTTCGACAGCTTCACATAGCTGACGGCAACGCCGGCCTTGCTTGCCGCGGCCGAGATGGGGCAGATGACCCCTTTGTTGACGGTGCCGATGGACCACTTGCCGCTCTTCTGGGTGGCGTGCTGCAGCGACATCTTCTGGTTGACCCACAGCAGGTGAACCTCCTTGGCCGAGACCGCCCCGATGGCCCTGCAGCTGGCGGCGACATGCTTGAAAGTGACCTCCTTCCAGGCGCCGCCCGAGGCGCGGGTCGCGTAGATCAACTTCTCGGAGAACTTCCCGTTCCAGTTGTAGCCGTGAAGGGGCATGAGCCAGGCCCTGGGCCTGTACTGGTACAGCAGGTGAACCCCGCCCGAGCCGTCCAGGTCGAAGGCGGGGGGCAATACATTGGGCATCTGCTGGTGGACGCACCCGGAAAAGTACTGGCCGTAAGGGAACTCGAATTTCTGAGCCCTGGCGTGGCCCAGCGCCTTGACCTTGGCCGGGCTACACTGGGCCGGCGGCACGGCCCCATCCTGGGACATGGCGCGCGCGGTGTTGCCGGCGGGCAAGCTTCCAGGCGAAGCCCCCTCGCACCCGGTCAGCGCCAGCCCGGCCGCCACAACCAACAGCATCACGCGCATGCCCCTATGGTGCATTTCGGGCCGGATCTGTTCAAGCTGCTGGCCGTGGGACGCTCCCCCTTTTACATCACCTTCTTGACCACCTCCGGCTTGCGCTTGCCCAGCCCCAGGGTCGCCGCGCCGTCGAGCCAGGCCAGCTTCGCCGTGGGCACCGGGGTCTTGCGGATGCTGTTGAGCAGGGTCAGCGCGTGGGTGTCCAGGGCCACCGGGTCGGCGCCCATCATCAGCCGGCCGGGGCTGTGGCTGGCCGGGGCCAGCGGGCCGCCGTTGGCCACCGCCACCAGCGCCTCGATGATGTACAGCCGCGTGCGCCCCTTGACCTGGGGCAGCGCGTTGATCTTCGGCAGCGCGGTGACCAGGTTCTTGTGGAACTCGCCCGGGTTGTTGAAGCAGCCGTAGATGTTCTTCAGCGCCCCGGTCATGCCCGCGATGTTGTGGTCCTTGAGGATGGCCAGGTTTATCGTCACGTCGGTCATGGAGGTGAACAGCCGCGCCAGGCGCAGCTTCTGCCCCTCCACGTCCAGGTTCGCCGACTCGTAGCCCGGCGCGTCCGGCGACATGGTGGTGCCCATGATCGTGGCCCCGGTGGCGCTGGCGGTGATGCCCGCCCCCCGCACGAGGATGTCGGTGATGTCCCAGGCCACGATCTTGTCCGCCGAGGCGCCCAGGTCCTTGGTGAGGGTCTCAACCAGCGCCTTGACCAGCGACGGGGAGCTGGCCGCGCGGTAGAAGGCGGCGTTGACCTTGAGCCCGATGCGCGTGGCCGGCGTGAACTCCGGGATCAGCGATCGCCAGATCCGGCCCAGGTCCTGCTCGCCGGTGAGCTCGCGCAGCCCCGCGCGCAGCATGGCGCGCACCCGCGCGTCGTCCAGCTTGCCCTTGGCGTCCACGCTCTTCGGGTCATGGAGATCCACGATCTTCGCGCCCAGGTTCGCCGGCGCGGGGGGCTCCGGCTCCTCATCCCCGCAGGCGCCCATACCTGCCCCCAGCAGCACGGCCGAGGCGGTGGAGCCCACCACGAACTCCCTGCGCCCCAGTTCGTTGTCCCGCCCCTGGCTGTCATCTGCTGGTTTCTTGAGGCTCACGTCTCCTCCCGGTTGTGGGCCCCTGGGCCCGTCATTGTCGGCGCTGCCGCGTCCCGGCGTCCACACCGCCCACAGATATCCTGGCTGCCCGGCCGCCGCGCCTCAAGGCCAAACTGGACATCCCTCCAGATTGCAATTGTCCACCTAACCTGCTAGAGCAGCACCTTGGCCCTGAAACAGCCCCCGAGGAGCCGGAGCCACCATGGCGCAGGACGCGCAAGAGGCAGATAACCTCCCTCGCCTGTCGATCCAGGTGCTCACCATGGCCAGGATCCCGCTGGCCATCATCTTCGCGTTCCTGATCAACTTCATGGAGCACACCATCTCGCTGCTGGCGGTGTGCTTCCTGCTGCTGGCCACCATCGAGATCACCGACATGCTCGACGGGTTCCTGGCCCGCCGCTGGAAGCTGGTCACCGAGTGGGGGGCCATGCTCGACCCCTACGCCGACAGCACCTCGCGCCTCATCGTGTTCTTCGCCCTCGCCTTCTCCGGCCTCGCCCTGCCGCTGGTGCCGCTGATCATGGCCCTGCGTGATGTCACGGTGGCCTACAGCCGCATCACCCTGACCCGCTGCGGGCTGTCGGTGGCGGCCAAGCTGTCGGGCAAGATCAAGGCCGTGATCCAGGGCGGCGCCGGCCCGCTGCTGCTGTTCGGCCCGCTGTACTGGGACCATGTGGGCGGCCAGTGGCCCATGGCCGTGGTGTCCTGGATCGTCATGGTGGTCACCGCCGCGTCGGCGGTTCAGTACACCAAGTCGGCCATCAAGGCTGCCATGGAGGTTCGGCCCAAGCCGCCGCAGAAGCAGTAGCTACCTGCGCAGCGCCCGAACCTCCCGCCGCAGCTTGACGTTCTCCTTGCGCAGCGCGCTGACCTCGCAGCGCAGCTGCTTGAGCTGCTTGTCCAGCGCCTGGAGCGCCGCCATGGTCACCCCGTCCGCGTCCACCGGCGAGATGAAGCGCGGGTCGGCGCCCACGCCGAAGGCGGCGTTGAAGTCCTGGGCCATGGGGCCGATGTGACGCACCCCGGGCGGCTCGTTGTTGTAGGTCCAACTGCTGATGGGCAGCCGCGACAGCCGCTCGAGCACCTCCGCTGAGGTCACCGGCCGGGCGCCGTACTTGAGCGCCCGGTCGCTCATGGGGCAGCTGACATAGCAGATCGACTTGCCGGGCGGGATCGGCATGCCCGAGCAGCACTTCAGCCCGCTGCAGCAGGAGCCGAAGCCGGTGCCGCACTGCTGGCCGTTTTGCTGGCAGGCGCCCTGGTCCTTGCCGTCTCCCTTGTCCAGCGCCAGCTTCTGGTCCATGGGCGCCGGTGTCTTGTCCGCGCTCAGGCCGGTATCCATGGGTTTGGCGCTGTCCACCGGTTTGGCGCTGTCCGCCGGTTTCTTGGCGTCCGCCGGCGCCTTGCTGTCCGGGGCGCCCGTGACGTCCGGGGCGGGGCCGCCCTCCGCCGCCGCGGTCTGATCCTTCGCCCCGGAGTCAGCGGGGTTGGTGGTGGACTCGTCGCAAGCTCCCAGGATGAACATCGGTACCAGCATCATCACGCGCGCGTATCTGAGCATCTCGCCCTCCTGACATGGTGAAATCATGACAGAAGACAGGCCGCCTTGCGAGGTGGTCAGATGTAGGATAAACTCCTACTTGAACCTTCATAGGAATACACCATGAGCCAGAGACAATTGGCCAAGATCAAGCTGGAACGCCGCCCCGCCAGGGAGCGCCGCCGGGAAAACCGCAGGCACACCTCGGCCCGGGTACTCGTCTGGTCCAGGGGGGAGGGACACAACGCGACCATGGTGGAGGTGAGCAAGGGCGGGGCGCGCTTGAGCAGCGAGTGGGAGCCCTGCCCCACCGCGCCAGCCACTCTCACGCTTCCCGGCGCGCGCGGACCGATGCAGGTCAAGGCGCGGGTGCTGCGCGTGACCCCCGGCGAAGCCCGCGCGCCCACCATGGTAGCCGTGAAGTTCCTTCACTGAGCCGGCTCTGCTACCGGGTCATGAACCGCACCTTGCTGGCTTTGCCCAGCTGCTTCTTGCTCAGGGGGGTGCTCGCGGTGACCGTGGTGCCCTTGACGCTGACCACCGTGACCTGAGCTCCCTTCATGGCGCTGGTCTTGCCCGGCGCGAGCACCTCGCCCACCTTGCCCTTCTTCAGCTTCGCCTCTTTTGGGCACTGCACCGTGAGCAGCAGGCCGCCCTTTTCTCCCTTCTCCACGGCTGTGATGGTGCAAATGCGCGAGTAGACCCGCACCGCCTTGGGCGGCTTTGTGCGCACCTCGATGGGCGCGTCCGTTGGGCTGGCCCCCGCCGCGCCGCCAGCGCCCACCATGGCGCCCAGGGCCACCGCCGCCGCCGCGGATCGGGCCAGCCGCGCGAGGGCCTTGCCCGACAGCGGCTCGGGCGGGTGGACCACCTCGGCCTCGCCGTGCACATGCACCCGCAGCCTCCGCCCCGCCACGTGCAGCAGGTCCTGGTCCAGCAGCATCACCGGCTTGCCCCGGGGCGCCTTCAGCGCGCGCCCGGCGCGGTGGATTTGCACGGCCGCGGCCTCGGCCTCGCGCTCCAGGGCGAGGCGCCCGTCCGCTGATACCCACAGGGTGTTGCCGTCCATGCCCTCGTGCATCCAGCGGGCGCGGCCTCGCCGGTCGAGGGACAGGCCAGGTTCACCGCCGGGGAGCGCGACGCACTGCAGGTAGCGGTCGTCTTCCGGCTCCAGGTCGAGGTCTTCGAGGCAGATGGAGAGGGGATCGGGCATGGATCGGGTCATGCGCGGAATGTTCTCGCGATCTGCCGGGGATGTCGAGATCGCCAAGTCGACCGTCGACAATGGACAGTCGATTGCCTCCAGCGGTATTGGCCGGCCCGGTCGGACCGGTGACCTGCCGTGCTAAGATTTCGGCTCAGGAGCCCACAGCCATGAAGATCGAAATACCCCCGCTTGCGCGGCTCTCGCTGCTGCTGGCCGCCATCCTGGCGCTGCTCACCTCCTGCGACAGCACGGTGCTCGGCGATCCGGTGCAGGACAGCGGCCCGGGCTCCCCCGACGCCGCGCCGGCAGATCAGGGGGTCGTCAGCTGGGACATCCCGCCTGTCAGCGATCTGCCCTCCGGCCTGACGCTCTCCCCGCTCAAGCCGATGATCATCGTCAAGACCGGCGGCGCCCTGCCCACTGTGGCGTTCAAGGTGACCCACGGAGCCAAGCCGGTGACCGCCACCTGGCGCCTGGCCCAGGGTGAGTTCGGCGCCGTGAACAAGAACGGCCTGTTCACCGCCTCGGGCAAGAGCGGGGGCAAGGTCAAGATCACGGCCACGGTGGGCAAGCTGTCGGTGAGCACCGAGATCACCGTGCTGCTGCGCCTGACCCAGAACGGCCTGACCAAGGCCAACGGCAACCCGGGCCCGGGCGGCTTCGGCGGCGTGGGCGGCGAGGGCCTCGGGCCGGCCATCTCCTCCGCAGTGGTCAAGCTGCTGGACAAGGCGGGCACCGCCCCCGGCACAATGAAGCTGATCTACCCCTACGACAAGACGGTCTGGCCCCTGGGCATCCTGGCCCCGCTGCTGCAGTGGTCCGCCGCCCCCAAGGGGACAGGCGAGGCGGTGCTCATCTCGCTGACCGGGACCTATTTTTCCTACAAGGGCTACTTCGGCCGACCGGCGGCCCTGGCCAAGGGCGCGGCCCTGGTGCGCCACCCGATCCCCCAGGACATCTGGCGCGCGGCCACCCGCTCGGCCGCGGGCAGCACCCTGACCCTCAAGCTGGTGGTCTCCTCGGCGGGGGCCGCCTACGGGCCCCTGGGGCAGACCTGGACCGTGGCGCGCGGGCAGCTGCGCGGCACCGTCTACTACCAGTCGTACGGCACCAACCTGGCCAAGAACTACAGCGGCGCCGTGGGGGGCGATGGCAAGTTCGGCGGCGCCACCCTGGCCATCAAGGGCGGGTCCACCGATCCGTCGCTGGTGGCAGGCAAGACCGGCTACACCACCGAGTGCCGGGTCTGCCACTCGGTGGCGGCCAAGGGGGGGCGCATGGTGGTGCAGCACGGCAACAACTACAAGGCCACCTCGTCCTACGACCTGCTGAAGAACTACGCGGAGACCGCCTACCCCTCCTCCACCCAGGGCAAGCTGGGCTGGATCGGCATGACCCCCGACGGCAAGCTCGGGCTGGGCAACGCCGTGCCCATCCCGGGCGGGGCCAACACGGGCAACACCGCCCTGTACGACATGGCCAGCGGCGCGGCGCTCTCCGCCAGCGGCCTATCCAGCTTCGTCACCCGGGCCGGCTTCCCCATGTTCTCCCCCAACGGAAAGGCGGTGGCGTTCGCCTTCTACGCCGGGCCCGGGACCGCGGCGACCGGGGCCGGCGACGGCAACAAGCTGGTGGTGATGGACTTCAACCCCGCCACGCGCGCGTTCTCCAACCCGAAGGTGGTCTACAAGGGCGCGCCGGGGGGCAGACCCGGCTGGCCCGCGTTCTGGCCCACCGGCAAGGCGCTGCTGTTCCAGCGCGAGCTGGGCGTCAGCGCCAAGGAGTACTTCGGCACCCGCAACGGCGGCAAGGGTGACCTGTACTGGGTCGACCTGGCGTCAGGCAAGAGCGCGCCGCTGCACCTGCTCAACGGCAAGAACGGGGGCGTGACCTACCTGCCCACCGGCGCCAACGGCCACACCGACGACACGGTGCTCAACTACGAGCCCACCGTCAGCCCCATCGCCTCGGGCGGCTACGCCTGGGTGGTGTTCACGAGCCGGCGCCTCTATGGCTCGGTGTGCACCGTCAACCCGTGGTGGAGCGACCCGCGCAGCTACGACCACACCAAGTACGCCACGCCCAAGAAGCTGTGGGTGGCCGCCCTGGATCTAACCCCCAAGGCGGGCACCGACCCGAGCCACCCGGCGTTCTACCTGCCGGCGCAGGAGCTGATGGCCGGCAATACGCGCGGCTTCTGGGTCGCTGACCCGTGCAAGCCGGACGGCAAGGAGTGCCAGGGGGGAGACGAGTGCTGCGGCGGCTACTGCGCCCAGGACCCCAAGACCCTCAAGATGGTCTGCGGCAAGTTCAAGCCGGTCTGCGCCAAGGAGTTCGACAAGTGCGTCCAGGACCTGGACTGTTGTGACTACCCCAAGATCCGCTGCGTCAACGGCTACTGCACCCGCTGGAAAGTGGAGTAAAAATCAAAATGAATAGAACTGCCCTTTATGCGCTAACGCTCATGCTGTGCGCCTCGTGCGCCCACGCCCCGTGCCCCACGCCGACACCCTGCCCGGCGCCCACGCCGCCCACGCCGCCGGCGCCGCCAGCGCCGGCAAAGGCCGAGGCCGCGGGCCCGCTGGTGCTCAAGGGCACGCCCGCGATCCCGGCCACGCTCAAGGCGCGCCTGCGCCAGTACCTCAACACCCGGCGGGCGTCCCTTGCCGACCTGAGCCCCGACGGCAAGCAGATGCTGGTGGTCACCCGCTTCGGCCGCACCGCCCAGCTGCACCTGGTGAGCCGCCCGGGAGGCGCCCGCACCCAGCTGACCTTCAAGGACGAGCCCGTGCGCGGGCCCTCCTTCGTGCCGGGCGATGCCCGGGCGGTGACCTATGTCAGCGACGTCGGGGGCGGTGAGGCGTATCAGCTCTTTCGCCTCGACATGGACAGCGGCACCACGACCCTGCTCACCGACGGCAAGAGCCGCCACGGCACCTACCGCTGGCGGCGCGACGGCAAGGCGCTGGCCTACACCAGCAACGCCCGCAACGGCAAGGACATGGACATCTACATCGGCGACGGCAAGGACCCGGCCTCCGGCAAGCTCGTGCTCGAGCGCCAGGGACACTGGCTGCCGCTGGACTGGAGCCGGGACGGCAAGCGCATGCTGCTGATGCACTATGTGTCCATCAATGACAGCCGGCTCTGGGTCTTCGAAATCGCCACCGGCAAAGTGACCCGGCTCAGCCCGGAGAAGCCGGCGGCCATGTACCGCGACGCCCTGTTCAGCCATGACGGCGCGCATGTGTTCGCGGCCACCGACCGCGAGGGGGAGTTCTCGGAACTCTACCGGGTGGACCTGAAGAAGAACCAGTGGAGGCCGCTGACCCGGGAGCTCAAGTGGAACGTGGAGAAGCTGGCGCTGTCCCCCGACGGCCGCGAGCTGGTCTTCAGCATCAACGAGGGCGGCTTCTCTGCCCTGCGGGTGCTCAACACGCGCAAGCTGAAGCATCGCCCGGTGAAGGACGCGCCGCGCGGAGTGCTGACGGGGATGCGCTTCGCCAGCCGCGCGGGCACCCTGGGCCTGTCCGTCACCGGGCCGGCCACCCCGGGCGACGCCTACACCGCCGACCTGCGCAGGGGCAAGATCACCCGCTGGACCACCAGCGAGGTCGGGGGCCTGAACCCGTCGCGGTTCGCCAGCCCGACGCTGATCCAGTACTCCACCTTCGACAAGCGCAAGATCCCCGCCTTCTATTACAAGCCCGCGGGCCCCGGGCCGCACCCGGTGCTGGTCTGGATTCACGGCGGTCCCGAGAGCCAGGCGCGGCCCTCGTTCCGCTCGGTGGTGCAGTACCTGGTGCTGGAGAGCAAGGTCGCCGTGCTGGTGCCCAACGTGCGCGGCAGCGACGGTTACGGCAAGTCGTACCTGCTGCTGGACAACGGCTTCAAGCGAGAGGACTCGGTCAAGGACATCGGCGCCCTGCTGGACTGGGTCAAGGGACAGAAGGAGCTGGACTCCGCCCGTCTCGGCGTGCTGGGCGGCTCCTACGGCGGCTACATGGTGCTCGCATCGCTGGTGCACTTCGCCGACCGCATCATCGCCGGCGTGGACGTGGTGGGGATCAGCAACTTCGTCACTTTTTTGACCAACACCAAGGCCTACCGGAGAGACCTGCGCCGGGCCGAGTATGGCGACGAGCGGGACCCGAAGATGAACGCCTTCTTGCAGCGCATCTCGCCGAGCAACAGCGCGGACAAGATCCGCTCGGCGCTGTTCGTGGCCCACGGCGCCAACGACCCCCGCGTGCCGCTGAGCGAGACCGACCAGCTGGTGGAGGCGGTGAAGAAGGTGGGCAAGGAGGTGTGGTACATGGTGGCCAAAAACGAGGGCCACGGCTTCCGCAAAAAAGAGAACCGCGACGCCTTCTGGCAGCTGACGGTGATGTTCTTCGAGAAACACCTACGCACGCGCCAAGGCCCGCGAGCGGCCCAATAAAAAATGTCAAGTGGGGGGGTCTGACCCCCATACATGACATTTTAGCCGGGGGTCTTCGGAAAGTGTCAAGTGGTGGGGTCAGACCCCCCTGCTTGACATTTTATCGGCTGGTGTAGAAGCGGATGGCTTCGCGCAGCTCGTCCAGGGGGATGACGGTGTCCTTGCAGGGCCCCTCGGGGCGGGCGTTGGGGATGCCGAGCACGCTCATGGCGCTGCCCACGTCGCGTACGCCGGACAGCAGGTCCCGCTCGCACGCCACGCCCACGATGGCCCGCGGGCGCAGCTCCTTGATGCGCTTGCGCGCCAGCTCGCCGCCAGCCACCACCGCCACGTGCGCGCCCAGGTCCTGGCACATCTCGCGGGCGCTGCTGAGCTGATCCTTGGCCAGGCAGCGCGGCAACAACACCAGCAGCTCGTCGGGGGACAGCTCCCGCTCCGGCTCCAGCCGCTCCAGCGCGTTGTGCACCTTGATGTACGAGTGAGCCAGGCGGTCACGGTCCACGCTCAGGCGCTGGCCCACCCGCTGCACCGGCGCCTCGGTGGCGCCCAGCAGGAGCCCCAGGATCGTCCGCAGGCGCCCCGGCACCGGGCGTCCCAACAGCAGGCAGAACACCAGCACCCCCTGGGCCGCCACCAACAGCAGGGCGCTGGTCAGCAGCAGCGCCAGCAGCACCCTCGGCACCACCGGGTGCCACTGCAGCAGCCGCGGCGTGACCATGTACCAGCCGAGCACGGCCAGCACGCCGGCGAGGGCGATGGTCAGCCCGCTCATCACCACGAACAGCCGCTTGCCCGCGCTGGTCACCGCCTCGGCGTCCTTGCCGTCCCAGTCGTTCCACTCGTCGCCCAGCTTGCGACGCTTCTCCTTGCGTGACTCTACCGGTGCCATGCTGGCCTCCCGCCCGCGGCGGCGCGCAGGCGCGGCCCCCGCAGCGCCGGCAAGGCGAGCACCCCATGCAGCGGCTTGAGGAACAGGTCGGCCATGAACGTCACCAGCGTTCGGGCGCCGGGGTGCCCCTCCAGTCCAGCGGCGCCGAGAGCGGCCTCGCGCCGGCGGTTCAGCTCCTGCACCGCCAGCCGCGGGGCGCCGGCGCGCTCGATGATGCCGAGCGCCTCGGCCACCTCGGCCGCGCCGGTCTGCTCGCGATCCAGGTCGAGGATCTGGCGCAGCCGCCCGGCCTCGGCGGCGGACGCCTGCTCCAGCGCGTGCAGCGCCACGATGCTGCGCTTGCCCTCGCGGATGTCGCTGCCCCGGGCGTCTCGTCCCTTGTCGCCGTACAGGTCGAGCAGGTCGTCCTGCACCTGGAACAGCACGCCCAGGTGCAGCGCGGCCTCGTCCAGCCCTTCAACCAGCGAGGCGGGCGCGCCGCACAGGTCGGCCGCGCCGGCCAGGGTGAGCCGCAGCAGGCCCGAGGTCTTGCCCTCGGCCACGGCCATGTAGTCCGCCACCTGCGGGCGCTCCGCGGCGGCCAGCAGGAACTCCAGTTGCTGGCCCTCGATGACCCGCAGGGTGTCGCGGAGCACCCGCCGGTTGGCCGCCTGCTTGCGCGCCGGCGACAGGTCGAGCCGGTCCACCAGCAGCAGCGTGTAGTAGAACATGGCGTCGCCCAGGTTGATGGCCTGGGCAGCGCCGTAGCGCGCCCACACCGTCTCCCGCCCCCGGCGCAGCCGGTCGCCGTCCTGCACGTCGTCATGCACCAGGGTGGCGTTGTGCAGCATCTCGCACGCGGCGCCGAAGGGCACCATGGCCGCGGGGTCTTGCCCCAGCAGCTCGGCGGTGAGCAGCGGCAGCAGGGCCCGCAGGCGCTTGCCCCCGGACTGGAGGTGGTAGGTGCACAGGTCGATGAGCGACGCGCCGTTGGGGCCCTCCTGCTCCAGCACCTGCTGCAGCAGCGCCATGATCCGGGGCATCTGCTCCACGCGCAGCGTCTCGAGGCTGCGCTTGAGGTCGGTGGTCGACGGCGCGGCCACCCGCGCGGCCGCGCGCAGGTCCTCCAGCGCGGCCCGGGCCTCGTCGGTGCTGGTGCGGCGCTGATCGCTCATGGTCTTGGCCACCCGGTCCACCTCCTTGCCCACCGCCCCGGCGGCCACGGCCATGTTGCGCAGGTGCACCCGCATGTGGCCGCGCTGGATCCCCTCGGCGGCCAGGGCGCGCAGGGCGCCCAGGTTCTGGGCCAGCCCCACCGCGCCGGCCATGCCCGCCAGGTCGGCGGCGCCGTCGATCTGCGCCAGCCTCAGCGCCACCTTCACCGTCGGGTGGCTGCCGGTCACGCCGCCCACCACGCCCACGGCCAGGGGCAGCTCCAGCCGCCCCGTGAGGTGATCGTCCTCCACGCGCCAGCGGCTCATGGCCGTGTACCGGCCGTCCCGAGCGGCGAAGGCGTGGGCGCCGGCCTCCACCGCGCGCCAGTCCTGGCCGGTGGCGAGCAGCACCGCGTCCACGCCGTTCATGACCCCCTTGTTGTGGGTGGCGGCCCGGTACGGGTCCACCTCGGCGAACAGGGACGCCTCCTCGATGCCGCGGGCCAGCTCCTCGCCGCTGTCGCCGCCCTTGTGCTCCAGGGCCGAAAGCGGCACCCGGCCGGTGGCGGTTATCATTCGCCGGTCGGCCAGGTTCGACAGGATGCGCAGCCGCACGCGGCCGCCGGTGAGGCGCTCCACCTCCGGGGCCAGCGCCTCGCACATGGCGTTGATGGCGTTGGCGCCCATGGCGTCGCGCACGTCCACCACCAGGTGGACCACCAGCATGGGCCGCGCCGGGGCGGCCGCCGTGGCGGGCAGCTCCATTCGGCGCACCTGCAGGTCCCGCGCCCCGCCGCCCGCGGTCACCAGGCAGACGTCGCAGCCGTTGGCCATGGCCAGCAGCTGCTCCCGGGCGCCCATCACCGCCGCCTCGGCAGCGTCGAGGTCGGTCAGGTCGAGCACCTGGATCTGCCCCACCATCTCCGGGGCGGTGGCCTCGACGGTGATGCCGCCGCCGGCCCGCAGCAGCTTGGCCGCGTGGCTGGCCGCCGCCACCACCGAGGGCTCCTCGATGGCCATGGGGGCCAGGCGATCCCGGCCGTTGATCTTCAGGTTGACGCACACGCCCAGGGGCAGCCCCATGATGCCCAGGGCGTTCTCCACCATGTGATCCGCCTGCTGGGCGCTCAGCCCCTCGTCGCCGGACAGGCGACGCAGCTCTTGCTCGTCCAGGCCGACCATGTCGGCCAGCCGCTGGCACCGGGCGTCCCTGCTGAGGCGGTAAAATTTGAACAGCTCGCTGTTGACCATCTGTGCAATCTCCTGCGCGGTGGGTGGTCCCGTTACTGGCGCCCCGCCTTGCAAGTCGGGTGCCCGGGTACCAGGCGCAGGAATGCAGCGTTAATCGGGATCCAGCGCGTGCCATGGCGCACACCGTGCGCAGGCGCACGCGCCGCAGCGTGCGAAATCGATCACGAGTCGGGAGCTTATTTCAAAGCCAGGACAGGGCCGATCATTCTGGCATTCCGGCGTCCTGGCATTCTGGCACTCTGGCATTCGCGCCCGCAGGGCGCGTCAAGGCGCGTCAGGGCGCCAGCAGCATGTCCGCCAGCACCAGCGCGGCCATGGCCTCGGCCACGGGCAGGATGCGGGGCACGATGCACGGGTCGTGGCGCCCGCCCACGCGCAGCTCCACCGCCTCGCCGCTGGTGTTCACCGTGCGCTGGGGCAAGTTGATGCTCGGCGTGGGCTTCACCGTCAGCTCCACCCGCAGCTCTCCCGCCTCCCGGGGCTCCCGGGCGGCCAGGGCCTTGACCGCGCCGATGCTCACCAGCGCCTCGGAGAGCCGCACCATCAGGCCCGCCTCGTGCTCCAGCCAGGGGCCCGGCGCGCCGCGAATCACCACCTCCACCGCGCCTCCCACCGAGTCCCCCTGCTCCCGCGCCGCGTGGATCGCCTGCTCCATGGCCTGGGCCGCGGCGTGGTCCGCGCAGCGCAGCGGGTTGAGGCCCATGTGCACCTCGCGAAAGGCCCGCGCGCGCGCTCCGCCCACCTGCACCGTGTGGGCGAAGATCGAGATGCCGCGCGGCTCGAGCAGCTGCAGCGCCACCGCGCCGGCCGCCACCCGCGCCACGGTCTCACGCCCCGACGCCCGGCCGCCGCCGCGCCACTCGCGCAGCCCGTACTTGCCCTGAAACGTGATGTCCGCGTGGCCCGGGCGGAACACCTCCCGCAGCCTGTCGTAAGCGCCCGAGCGCGCGTCGCGGTTGCCCACGGTCATGGCCAGGGGCGCGCCGGTGGTCCGCCCCTCCATCAGCCCCGAGAGCACCATGACCCGATCCTCTTCCTGCCGGCTGGAGCTGAGCTCCGAGCGGCCCGGGCGGCGTCGGTCCATCAGCTCCTGCACCGCCTCGAGGTCCATGTACAGCCCCGGCGGCAGGCCGTCGATCATCACGCCGAGGCAGGGCCCGTGGGACTCACCGAAGGTCGTGATGCGGAAGTTGCTGCCAAAGCTGTTGAAGGACAAGGGCCACCTCTCGCACGCCGCGCCGCTCAGTATCCACAATTCGCCCGGCGCAGGCCATGTAATGTCGCTGGCGGCGCTCCAGCAGCGCGCCCAGCTCCTGCTCCGGATCGGCGCCCGTGAGCGAGGGGCGGTCCGAGCCGGCGATGCGGCTGGCCAGCACCTCCGCCGGGGCGCGCAGCCAGATCACGCCCGGCGATGCCTCCAGCGCCCGGCGCACCTGCGGCATGGTGACGCAGCCCCCGCCGGTGGCCACGATGTGATCGGGCCGGGCCAGCAGCTCCAGGGTCACCTCCAGCTCGAGCTCGCGGAAGGCCGGCTCGCCCTGCCTGGCGAAGAGCTCCGCCACCGTCATGCGCGCCACGCGCTCGATCTGCCGGTCGGCGTCCACGAAGTCCACGCCCAGCTGCTCGGCGGCCAGGGCGCCGGCCGCGCTCTTGCCCGCGCCCCGCATGCCGATCAGGTGCAGGCTCATGGCGCGCCCAACCGCTTCAGGTCATCCCAGAACGCGGGGTACGACTTGTCCACGCAACCCGGGTCGAGCACCTGCACCTCCGGCTGGCGCAGCGACAGCAGGCCGAAGGCCATGGCCATGCGGTGGTCCTGCGCCGGGTCGAGCCGCGCCGGGCGAAGGTCAGGGTCCGCCGCGCCGGTGATCACCAGCCCGTCGTCCCGCTCGGTGACCGCGACCCCCGCCGCCTGCAGCCCCCGGGCGAGCACCGCCAGCCGGTCCGACTCCTTGTGCCGGGCGTGGGCCACGTCCACGATCTCGGAGCGTCCCGGGGCAAAGGCGCAGGCCGCCGCCAGGGGCGCCACCAGGTCGGGGCAGTGCAGCAACGAAAACTCCCGCGGCGCGGGCCCGCGCAGCTGCTCCAGGTGCGCCGCGAAGGCGCGGTCCCCCTGCACCGAGTCGGGGTTCAGGTTGGGCACCTGCACCTCGCGCCCCGTGATGAAGCCCGCGGCCAGCAAGAACGCCCCGCCGGACCAGTCGCCCTCCACCGCCATCTCCCGGGCATGATACGGCCCGCGGGGTACCGACAGCCGCTCCCCGTCGCGGCCCACCGTCACGCCGGAGGCAGCCATCATGTCCAGGGTCATCTGCAGGTACGGCTCGGAGACCCGCTCGCCGGTGACCCGCAGCTCCAGCCCCCCGGGCAGGCAAGGGCCGGACAGCAGCAGGGCGCTGATGAACTGGGAGCTGCGGCTGCCGTCCACCGTGGCCTCGCTCCCTGCCTCGCCGCGCCGGGTGAGGGTCAGGGGCAGCACCGCGCCACCGCCCGGCAGGTCCGCCTGCACCCCCAGCATGTCCAGGGCGTCCAGCAGCTCGGTCATGGGCCGGCGCACCAGGCGCCCGCGGCCCTCCAGCCGCAGCGGGTCGGCCAGCAGCAACGACAGCGGCGCCACGAAGCGCAAAGTGGTGCCGCCCTCGCCGCAGTCCAGGGCGCCGCCAGGGTGCGCCGGGGTCGCGCCGAAGCCGTCCACGGTCAGGCCCTCGTCCGGCCCCTGCTGGATCACCGCGCCCAGGGCGCGCAGTGCGCCCGACAGGTGCCGGCTGTCGCCGCACTCCAGGGCGCCCCGGATCACGCTGCGCCCCCGCGCCAGGGCGGCCAGCATCAGGGCGCGCTGGGTCTGGCTCTTGGAGCCGGGCGCCTGCAAACGCAGCGGGGTCACGCGCGCCTCCAGGTCTGCTCCAGCGCCTCGCGGATCTCCCCGAGCTCCAGCGCCTCGCCGGTGAGCAGCGGGATCTGCGCCGCGCCCTGGCGCACCCACCAGTCCGCGCCGTCGAAGGTGCTCGCCCCGTCGCTGGCCGCCCGCCGCAGCAGGGGGGTGCCGCCGGGCCGCAGCGCAGCGTCCACCACCCCCTTGCCCGCCAAAGAGATGTCCGCGGGCAGAGGATCGCCGAGGCCGTCGCTGCCCACCGGCGTGGCGTTGACCAGGGCGGCGAAGGGCCGCCGGCCGCGCCGCGCCCAGGGGACAAATGTCGCGCCCAGGGCCTCCCCCCGCACCGCGTCCCGGGCGCTGACCTCGCAGGTGCAGCCGAGCCTGGCGCAGGCCGCCACCGCCGCCCGGGCCGCGCCCCCCGCGCCGAGCACCAGCACGGGCCCTGCCCGCCAGGGCTCCAGCAGCTGAGCCAGGGCGTCCACGTCGGTGTTGGCCGCCAGCCAGCCTCCCTCCCGACGGACCAGGGTGTTGCACGCGCCGGCGTGCGCGTCGCCGGGGCGCAACCAGCCGCGCGCCGCGGGCAGCAGCTCCAGCTTGGCCGGCATGGTCACCGTGAGCCCCACGAAGCCGAGCCGCTGCAGCACGGGCAGGGCCTCCAGGGGCCGGCGCGTCACCACCGGCAGGTAGCGCCAGGGCAGCCCCCGCCTGGAGAAGATCCGGTTGTACACCGGCGGCCCGGGCGACCCCATCACCTGGGGCCCGCCCACCAGCCCCAGGGGCTCGAGCCCCACCTGCTGCAGCCGCAGGTCCGACGCTTCTCCCACGGACAGCTGGCCCGGCGCCACCGCCGGCGCGCCGTCGGCCAGCAGATAGGTCCAGGGAGAGCCGAACCGCCGGTACAGCGCGCGGGAGAGCAGGCCCGCGTCGCCCATGGCGATGCGCAGGACCTCGCGCGGCTCGTCCGGCAGCACCCCCAGCACCTCCCCCAGCTCGGCCGCGTCCTGCACCGCCACCGCCAGCTTGAGCAGGTCGGCGGGCTGCCGGGCCAGGCGCGCCGCGTCCGCCGCGTCCACGCCCCCCGGCTCGAAGCGGTGCATGGAGCAGATCAGCCGCGTATCCCCCCGGCGCTGAAACAGCTCGCGCCGCAGCGCCTCCGGAGCCGAGGCCTCCACGTCCAGGTACGCGGGCCCCAGCGCCAGCGCGCGCCGCAGCAGCTCGGCGTGCTCGCCCTCGCTGCCGGAGAAACCGCCCCCCTCGGCTTCACCGCGGCAGGTGATCAGCAGCCGGGGCGTGCTGCCCAGCAGCGACAGCACCTCGTCGTCCACCGCCTCGAGCAGGTCGAGGCGCACCTCCTGCAACTCCGCGTCCCGGTGCGCCTCCAGCCGGCGGGCCAGGGCCCCGACCTCGCGCTCACCGCCGGTGACGCAGATCATGCCCCGGCGTCCTGCCAGAGCCGCCGCAGCAGCTCCACCGGCACGGCCACGGTGCACCCGTCGTCCTGGCCCGCCATCTGCCCCAGGCGCGCCGGCAGGGCCGCGCGCAGGCTGCCGCCGCGGTTCTTCTTGTCCTGCATCAGGTGCGGCTCGAGCTGCTCGAAGGTCAGCGCGGGCGCGCCCTGCAGCAGGCCCAGCCGGCTCAGCATCCACTCCAGCCGCGTCAGCTCCTCGCGCGGCAGGCCGCAAAGCTCCACGGCCGCCCGCGCCTCCACCTTCATGCCCAGGGCCACCGCCGCGCCGTGAGCCACGGCGTGCTCCGAGGCCGCCTCCACCGCGTGGCCCACGGTGTGCCCGAAGTTGAGCACCGCCCGCTGCCCCGCCTCCAGCTCGTCCTGCTGCACGATGCGCGCCTTGACCTGCACGGCCCGCACCAGCAGCTCCGTTCGCACCGCGCCCCCCCGCGCCAGCCACTCCTGGTCATGCTCCAGCTGCTCGAACAGCTCACGGTCCGCCACCACGCCATGCTTGAGCAGCTCGGCCAGCCCGTTGCGCCGCTCCGCGCGCGGCAAGGTGCCCAGCAGGTCCGGATCCATGAGCACCTCCGCCGGCTGGTGAAACGCGCCCACCAGGTTCTTGCCAAACGGCGTGTTGACCCCGGTCTTGCCGCCCACCGACGCGTCCACCATGGCCAGCAGCGACGTGGGCACGGCCACCCACGGCACCGCCCGCATGTAGGTGGCGGCCACGTAGCCGGCCAGGTCGGTGCTCACGCCGCCGCCCAGGGCCACCACCTTGCCCCCACGGTCCAGACCGTGCGCCAGCAGCCGGTCCTCCAGCGCCTCCTTGGTGAGGCGGGTCTTGCTCGCCTCGCCCGCGGGGAAGTCCGCGGTGATCACCCGGGCGCCGCCCTGCTCCAGCAGCCCCGCCGCGCGCTCGCCGTACAGGGACATCACGTTGTCGTCGCCCACCAGGGCCACTACCCCGTCTCCCCCCACCTCGCCCAGCAGATCCATGGCGCCACGGCCCACGCGCAGGCGAGAGCGCCGCCCGCCCGCCAGCTGCATCACGATCTCGTGCACCGCTACTTGGCCTCGCCCGCGCCGAGCCCGTATTTCTGCATGCGCCGCAGCAGCTGAAAGCGGCTGATGCCGAGCAGCCTGGCCGCTTCGGTCTTGACGTTGCCCGCCCGGTCCATGGCCTGCTTGATCATGCGCCGCTCCACGGTCTCCAGCGAGTCGGCGCCCGGCACGTAGTCCAGGGGGATGACCGGCCCGTCGCCCCGCCGCGTGGGCGGCTCCTCCAGCACCCGCCGAGGCAAGTGGTCCGGCTCGATGCACCCGGTCTCGGTGATGATCACCGCCCGCTCGATGATGTTCTTCAGCTCCCGCACGTTGCCCGGGAAGCTGTAGCCCTCCAGCCGCCGGGAAACCTCCGCGCCGAGCGGCTCGAGCTCCTTGCCAAGCTTAACACCGAAGAACGCGCGGAAGTGCTCGGCCAGCAGCAGGATGTCCTCGGGCCGCTCGTTCAGCCGCGGCAAGTGCACCGGGAAGACGCTCAGCCGCTGGTACAGGTCCATGCGGAAGCTGCCCTGCTTCACCAGCTCGGCCAGGTCGCGGTTGCTCGCGGCCACCACCCGGGCCCGCAGCGGCAGCGGGCGGTGGGAGCCGAGGCGGGTGAAGGTGCGCGTCTCGAGCACCCGCAGCAGCTTGCCCTGGAGGCTCTGCTCCATGTCGCCGATCTCGTCCAGGAACACGGTGCCGGCCCCGGCCTCCTCGAAGGCGCCCTCCCGCGCCCGGTCGGCGCCGGTGAACGCGCCGCGCTCATGGCCGAACAGCAGGCTCTCGGCCAGGGTCGGCGGCAGGGCCACGCAGTCCACCGCCACCATGGGCGCCCCGGGGCAGGTCAGGTCGTGCAGGGAGCGGGCGGCCACCTCCTTGCCCACGCCGGTCTCGCCGCTGATGAGCACCGTGGTCTCGGGCGCGCGCCGCAGCTTCTCCAGGTCATCCCGCACGCGGGTCACCGCCGCCGAGGCGCCGAGCAGCCCGTCCCGGCGATGCTCCTGCCAGCCGTCCGCCGCGCGGCGCAGGGAGACCCGCCGGCGGATCTCCAGCACCCGCTCCACCAGCGGGCCCAGGCTGGTCTCCTTGACCACGTAGTCCTCGGCCCCGCGCCGGATGGCGGCCACCGCCTGGGGGATGGTCTGGTAGGCGGTCATCACCACCACCGCGGGCCGGGGTTGGCGTGCCAGCAGCCGCGGCAGCAGGGAGATCCCCTCCTGATCCGGCAGGCGGTTGTCCAGCAGGATGGCGTCGAAGGGCGAGGCCTCTGCCTGGCGCAGGGCGCCCGCAGCGTCGTGGGCCACGGCGCAGGTCACGCCGTGGCGGCGCAGCTCCCTCACAACCGCCCTGGCATACAGCTCCTCGTCGTCCACCACCAGGGTGGTGAAGGTCTCGTC
This sequence comes from uncultured Myxococcales bacterium, assembly GCA_964511535.1. Taxonomy (GTDB): domain Bacteria; phylum Myxococcota_A; class Polyangia; family CAZCFB01; genus CAZCFB01. Next base: position 32,827 of record CAZEFW010000039.1, read on the forward strand.
AGGCATCGTCGACTCCGCCCCCGTCCAGCGGCAGGGTCACCTCCACCCTGCAGCCACCGCCCTCGCGGTCGCTCAGCTCCACCAGCCCGCCGTGGGCCCTGGCGATCTTCTGGCACACCGCCAGCCCCAGCCCCGAGCCGTTGGCCTTGGTGGTGAAGAACGGCTGAAGGCACGCGTCAGCGCCGGCCTGCAGCCCCTGCCCCCGGTCCTCCACCACCGCCACCACATGCTGCCCCCGCAGCCGCGCGCCGCAGCGCAGGCGCGGCTCCGACCCGGAGGCCTCCAGGGCGTTGTTCAGCAAGTTGAAGAACAGGTGCTTGAGGGCATCACGGTCCCCCCACACGCGCAGGTCCGGGGCCACCGCCATGGTCAGCACCTCGCCCGAGGCCCAGCGACGCCCCAGGCGGACGCGCCCCGCCTCGGCCACCACCTCGGCCAGGGGCACGTCGGTAAAGCGCAGCTCGTTGCGAGCCGCCACCAGGTGGTCGCGCAGGGTCATGTCCAGCTGGTCCACCTCCCGGGCCAGCGCGGCGAGGATCTCCCGGTGCTCGTCGCCCAGGTCCGCATCATGGCCGAGGCTGTCCAGGGTGGCGCCGATGGCCACCAGCGGGTTGCGCAGCTCGTGGGCCAGCTGGGCCGCCAGCTCGCCCATGGTGGCCAGGCGCTCCTGGCGCACCAGCCTGCCGGTGGCCTCGCGGGTGTCCCACGGCTCGGTGCGCACCAGCACCATGAACCCCACCCCCCGGTGCTCTGCGTCTGCCAGCAGCACCGCCTCCACCCGCGCGGGCTGCAACCCGCCGCCATGCTCCAGCGCCGTGGCCCGCTCCTCGCTCGCCGGCGCGCCCGGGTCCAGCAGCTGGCGCGCCAGGATCAGCTCGATCTCCTCGGGGCGGTGAAACAGCCGCGCCACGGGCCGCCCGGCCAGCTCCGCCGAGGGCACGCCGAACAGCTCCTCGGCCGCGGCGTTGCAGGAGGTGACCACCCGCTCGGGATCGAGGAACAGCGCCGGGGCCGGCGCGCCCAGGGTCAGATGCAGCAGCTGGTTCTCCAGCGCCTGGTCCGCATCGCCGTTGCCCTTCTGGTCCCCGCCCATCGCCGCGTCGGCGGCGCTCATCAGGGCGCTGCCGTGGGACACCAGGTCGTTCTCCAGGGTCTCGCCGATGCGCCTGGCGCAGCGCAGGGCCACCTCGCACTGCTGCCGCGAAAATGGCCGGGCGCCCTCCTTCTCGAACAGCACCACGCCGTAGTTTCGCCCGCCGCTCAGGGCCGGCACGCACATGTAGCAGTGCTCGCCGATGAGCGCGCTGATCTGCTCCACCGCCGGCGCCGGGATGGCGCTGCCCACCAGCTCCTCCAGGGACGAGGTCTCCCGGATGGCCTGGTCGCGCCAGGAGCGCACGATGAGGCTGTCGGCCGCCTGGTCGGTGGTGAAGCTGATCTTGCGGAAGGCGCCGCCCATCACCTCTTCGAGCTGCTCCAGCACCGGGAAGCTGGAGGCCATGGCACCCAGGCGGATGAAGATCTCGCCGGTGCGCTGGTTGATCAGCACCAGGTTGGTGGAGCTGCAGCCGAGCATCTTGGCCGAGCCCCGCAGGACCGACTTGAGGAACTCTTCGAGGCTTGTGGTGCGGGCGTCCATGACGATCCCACCCTTAATGCCAACGGGCCGCCCGGGAATCAAGTGTTCATGGTCACATAACCTATTAATAATGCTCTTGTTATCGTGACAGGTGCTTCACTATTTCGAGCGCAGGCGCACGCGCGTGCGATATCGCACGCGCACAAAGGGGCCGCGGGAGTGCCAGCAGGCCCTGTAGGCCCTCGCAGGGGCCCATACCGGGTAGCCGTGGGGCTGGCGCGCCCCTTGCTAGGGAGCAGGGGTCAGCCAAGCGGACCGAGTATGGCGAAGCGATTGGATTTCCTGGCGCGGCGGGAGGAGGGAGCTGGCTGGTGGCCAGCGACCGACGAGCAACAAAGCCAGGGAATCCAAGGGCGAGCCAGGCGACGGGAGCTTGGATGACCCATGCTCAAGGAGCGCCTGGCCATGATGAATGAACCGACCAGCGAACTCGACAGGCTCCGCGACCAGGTGGAGCAGCTCAACTTCCAGATCCTCGACCTGCTCAACCAGCGCGCCGGGGTGGTGACCGAAATCCAGCAGGTCAAGACCCGCGAGGGGGTCCCCACCTTCGTGCCCCAGCGGGAGCAGCAGATGCTCGCGACCCTGGAGCAGCGCAACGACGGCCCGTTCTCGGCGGAGACCGTGCGCCACCTGTTCAAGGAGATCTTCAAGGCCTCGGTGAACCTGATGAAGGCGCACCGGGACGGCGAGCTCAAGGTGAGCCGGGCGCGCCACCCTGGCGACCAGGTGGTGCGCGTGCGCGGGGCGGCCATCGGGGCAGAGGAGCCGGCGCTGGTGGCCGGCCCCTGCGCGGTGGAGGACGAGGAGCAGATGGAGCAGGTGGCCGCGGCCCTGGCGTCCCTCGGCGTGCGCTTCATGCGCGGCGGCGCGTTCAAGCCGCGCTCGTCGCCCTACTCGTTTCAGGGGCTGGGCGAGCGCGGGCTGCAGCTGCTGCAGGAGACGGCGCGGCGCCATGACCTGGTGACCATCACCGAGGTGATGGACACCCGCTCGGTTGAGCTGGTGTGCGAGTACGCCGACATCCTGCAGATCGGCGCCCGCAACATGTACAACTATGACCTGCTGCGGGAGGTGGGCCGCTGCGGCAAGCCGGTGCTGCTCAAGCGGGCGCTGTCGGCCACCGTGGACGAGCTGCTCTGGTCCGCCGAGTACATCGTGCTCGAGGGCAACGACCGGGTGATCCTGTGCGAGCGGGGCATCCGCACCTTCGGCCGCCAGACGCGCAACACCCTGGACATCTCCGCCGTGCCGCTGCTGCGCCAGCAGAGCTACCTGCCGGTGATGGTGGACGTGAGCCACGCCGCCGGGCGGCGAGACATCCTGGCGCCCCTGGGCAAGGCGGCGCTGGCGGCCGGCGCGTCGGGGCTGATGGTGGAGGTGCACCCCACGCCCGCGCTGGCCCGCTCCGACAGCGAGCAGCAGCTCGACCTGGACGCGTTCGCGCGGTTCATGGTGCAGACCGGTTTTCTCGCCTCGGCGCCCGCCGAGCGCCCCCGCGCCGTGGCCGGCTGACGGGGACCACATACCTTACGCAACAAGAGGACGTCATGAAGCTATCCGTCGCGTGCAACTTCGATGAGGACCTGCTCGAGGGGCTGAAGCCCTACCCCGTCTACGAGATCTACGGCAAGCTCACCTCCGACTACTTCGGCGGGGGGCGGCCGTCGTTCTACCTGCCGGAGGTGAACCGCTCCGGCCTGGCGCGGTACGTGGAGCGGACCCACGCCGCCGGCATCCGGTTCAACTACCTGCTCAACGCGCTGGCCACGGGCAACCGCGAGTTCACCCGGGAGGGGCAGCGAGAGGCAGATGAGCTGCTGACCTGGCTGTCCGACATCGGCGTGGACTCCGTCACCGTTTGCCATGTCTACTTCCTGCGCCTGATCAAGAAGCGCTTCCCGCACTTCAAGGTGCGGGTCAGCGCGCACCAGTTCACCGACAGCCCGCGCAAGGTGCGGTTCTGGGTCGAAAACGGCGCCGACTACGTCGTGGTCTCCGAGGTGAACCTGCACCGGGACTTCAGCCGGCTGCGGGCGCTGGCGGAGGCGGCCGGGGACACCGAGCTGCAGCTCATCGTCAACAACTGGTGCCGCTACGACTGCGCCATCGCCGGGACCCACGCCGTGGGGCTCAACGCCGCCTCGCACAAGGGCGGCGGCGGCTTCCCCCTCGACTACTGCTCGGTGGTGTGCAACGAGCTGCGCCTGCGCGAGCCGGTCAACTACCTGCGGGCCAACTGGATCCGGCCCGAGGACATCGCCCTGTACGAGGAGCTCGGCTTCCACAACTTCAAGATCGTCGAGCGCAACACGCCGACGCAGATCCTGGTGGAGCGGACGAAGGCCTACGCCGAGCGCCGCTACGACGGCAACCTGCTGGACCTGGTGCAGAACTACGCCTACCCGTACGAGAAGCTGGGCCCCAAGGCGAAGGACGCCTACTCCTTCCGGCGGCTGGTGAAGTACTTCGCCCGGCCGCGCACGGTGAACCTGTGGCGGTTCCGCAAGGTGATGGAGTTCGGCCAGGCGCTGAGCGTGCTCTACCCGCTGCGCGGGCCGAACCCGGTGCAGGTCAACAACCGCGACCTGGACGGGTTCATGGAGCGGTTCAAGACCGAAGGCTGCCAGGACCTGGACTGCGAGGCGTGCCAGTACTGCCATGATTGGGCAGCCCGGGCGGTGAAGATCGACCCGGACTGGCGCGCCAATACGCGCGAGATCCTCGAGGGCCTGCTGGACGACCTGGACCAGGGCGCTTTCTGGGAGCCGTACCGTCAGACCATCGGCGACGAGGCGCGCAAGCTGGTGGGCTGAGGGCGGTGGCGGACCGGCGCCGGCCTTTCTGCGACGCCTCTCAACCGAGAACCGTCAACTGTTAACGGTCCTCGGTTGAGGATCGGAGCAGTGCGGTGGTCACCGAGGACCTTCAGGAGATCCTTGATGAGTGCAATCCCACACGATCAAGTTGACCCCTTGAACCTCTGCCTCCAGCGCGGGGCGGCGCGGCTTTGCGAGCTGCAGTACGAGGACGGGTCCTGGCGCAGCGAGTATGGCGGCCCCGGCTTTTTGCTGCCCATGGCGGTGGCGACCTACCGCATCGCGGGGCAGGAGCTGCCGGCCTGGGCGCGGGACGGCGTCGAGGCGCAGCTGCGGCGGGTCATCGACGCCGACGGCGGGGTGGGCCTGCACCCCGAGGCGCCCGGCACCCTGTTCACCACCTCGCTGACCTACGCGGCTTCGCGGCTGCTCGGCGTGCCGGCGGACGACCCGGACATGGCGCGGGCCAGGGGGTGGCTCCGGGAGCGCGGCGGGCCGGTGGGCGCGGCGAGCTGGGGCAAGTTCATCCTCGCCCTGCTCAACCTCTACCCCTACGAGGGCCTGACGCCGGTGCTGCCCGAGCTGTGGCTGCTGCCCAAGGCGGCGCCGGTGCACCCGTGGCGCCTGTGGTGCCACGCGCGGCAGGTGTACCTGCCCATGGCATACCTGTACGGCGCCCGGGCGGCCATGCCCGCCGACGAGCAGGTGGTCGCCCTGCGCGAGGAGCTGTACGTCGAGCCGTACGGGCAGATCGACTTCGCCGCGCACCGCGACACCGTGGCCCCGTGCGACGACCTGTACCCGGCATCGCCCGAGCTGAAGCTGGTCAACCGGGCCCAGGGGCTGTTCGAGCGGCTGCGGCCCGATGGGCTGCGCGACCGGGCGCTGGCCGTCCTGCTCGACCACATCCGCGCCGAGGACCGCGCCACGCACAACATCCGCATCGGGCCGGTCAACGCGCTGCTCAACACGCTGGTGCACCACTTCGCCGGCGACCGGCTGCAGGTGCGGCGCTCCTTCGCCGCGCTGGCCGAGTACATCGAGCCGGGCCACCACGGCGTCGTGATGAAGGGCTACAACTCCACCGCGCTGTGGGACACGGCCTTCGCGGCCCGGGCGCTGGTCGCCGCGGGGTCGGAGGCGGGGGCGGCCCGGGGCGAAACGCTGGAGCTGGCCAACGACTTCATCCGGGACAACCAGGTGCTGCAGGATGTGCCCGGGCGGGAGCGGTACTTCCGCGACCCGTCCGTGGGTGGCTGGCCGTTTTCAGACCGGCTGCACGGCTGGCCCATCAGCGACTGCACGGCCGAGGGGCTGCTCAGCGCGGTGTCCCTGGCGGACCGCGTGGGGGGTCGGCCGGTGGCCGAGGAGCACCAGCGCGCGGCAGTGCGGCTGATCCTGCACTTCCAGAACGACGACGGCGGCTGGCCCACCTACGAGCGGCGGCGCGCCGGCGCGTGGCTGGAGCGCCTCAACCCTTCGCAGGTTTTCGGCGGCATCATGGTGGACCACTCGCACATCGAGTGCACCGGGTCGTGCGTCGAGGCGCTGGCCCTGGCGCGGGAGCTGTACCCGGACCTGGAGCCGCGGCAGGTGAAGCGCGCCATGGCCGCAGGGGTAAAGTTCCTGCGCAATCGCCAGCAGCCCGAGGGTGGCTGGCCCGGCGCGTGGGGCGTCTGCTTCACCTACGGCACCTGGTTCGCGGTGCGCGGATTGCTGGCGGCCGGCGCCGGGCCGGACGATCCTGCGCTGGCCCGGGCGGTGGCGTTCCTCGAGGAGCACCAGCGCGACGACGGCGCCTGGGCCGAGCACCCCGACGCCTGCCGCACGCTGAAGTGGACCGAGCACCCCGAGCCCCAGGCGGTCAACACGGCCTGGGCCCTGCTGGTGCTGGTGGCCTGCGGTCGGGGGCACACGCCAGCCGCGCACCGCGCCGCGCGCTTCTTGATGCAGCGCCAGCGCCACGACGGCGACTGGCCCCGCGAGGCGCTCAAGGGCGTGTTCAACCACTCCACGCTCATCGACTACGACAACTACCGCCGCATCTTCCCCCTCTGGGCCCTGTCCGAATACAGCGCCGCCTCGCGCGGCTGACCTCTACAGCAGCAGCTTCAGGTCGAGCCCGCCGGGGTACATGTAGCTGGTATAGGAGCCCACGCCGTAGACGGTGATGCCGACCTTGTCGGTGGACTCGATGAGGTGCGCGCCGCCCGTGATCTGTACCTTGCCCACGGTCATCTTCGAGCTGGTGTTCACCGGCAGAAAGGCGCTGGACGGCAGCTTGACACCGTCGAGCTTCACCGCGGCGCCGGCTGGCGCGTGGATGTTGACGTAGTTCTTCTGGTACGAGGCGGGCGCCAGGAAGTGGTAGCTGTCGCGGTACTGCTCCACCGGCACCGCCAGGGCCATGGCCGGGTCGTTGGGCGCGCCGGCGCCCGCGGTGGTGGAGTAGTTCTGCCCCACCATGAACTTGACCAGGGCGAAGCGACCGGTCCCCTTGACCTCGAAGTCATGCCGGGTGGTGAACTCGAACCACTCCCCCTTGCCCAGCGTGCGCGTGGGCTCCACCTGCGGGTTGAAGGTGATGATATTCTCGCCGGCCGCCGACACCACCCGGTAGAGGCTCGGGTCATCCCCCGACGAGATGCTGTGGCTGCCGATGTAGTGCTTGCCCATGGAGGCGGTGGGGAAGATCGTCTCCTCCAGGTGGTCGCAGGCCCACTTGTCGTACGGCACGAAGGAGCAGTTGTGCCCGGCGAACACCGCTACCGGCTGGTCGGACTTGATCACCGTGCCGGTCAGGTCCGTGGTGTCCGACAGGTCGCAGTACTTGTTGCCCAGGTTGTCGCTCTTGACCTTTTTGCACGAGTCGGGGAGCGCCGACAGCACCTGCAGCACCTCCCACTGCTTGAGGGTGAAGGTCCCGGTGTCGCCCTTCTTGTACGCCTTGACGTTGCCCCCGCCAGCCTCGGTGTTGGCCGAGAAGTTCACCGTCAGCTTGGTGCTCCCGGCGCTGGCCGCCACCACCGAGAAGAAGCCGGGCGACTTGATCTTCTTGCCCAGCTGGAGCACCAGCATGGAGGGCCGCGACAGCACCATGTACTCGGTGCCGAAGGTGTGCTCCGGCACAAGCAGCGAGGCGTCGTTGGAGTAGGAGTAGCACTTGTTGTCCCCCGGCTTCTGGTCGCCCCCCAGCTTGCAGTCATGGTTCAGCACATAGTCCAGGGCGTTGAACTGGTAGACCGACACCGGCCGGTTGGAGGTGAGCTTGTAGGCCGAGGCCTGCAGCTGCACCGAGCCGAACACCGACGGCAGCTGCTTGAGCCCCTTGACCCAGGGCAGCGCGATGGTGGCCACGCTGCGGGCCGGGACGGTGACGCTCTTGAGCTTCGGGTTTCCCATGGACGCCACGTCGACCGTGGCCGCGCCGGTGCTGGTGTTGGCCACGGCCACGGCGAAGGAGAAGTCGCCGGCCAGGCTGGCGTTGACCGTCACGGTGGGCCAGTAGTCGCAGCCGATGTAGCTCCGGGCCGCCCGCGCCTTGTTGCACAGGTCCACGCACTTGCCGGCGAGGCAGGTGCCCGCGGGGCAGACCTTGATCTTGGCGCCCACCTTGCCCTGGGCCGTGCACGCGTGGGCCGCGTCCCCCACGCACGCGCCCTTGGACGGCTCGCAGTCAGCGCAGTCGCCCAGGCTGGCGCTGCACACCTGCGTCCCGGTGCAGCTCTTGGTCTGCTTCCACTTCCCCCCCTCGCACTGCTCCAGGGTGGCGCCCACGCAGCGCTTGCTGCCCGCCTGGCAGGGCGCGGTGCCGACCTCCTGCTTTGCCTGCCCCAGGTCAGGGCTCTGCGCGTCGTCCTGCTCCACGCAGGCGGCCAGAAGCCCGAACATGATCAAGAGCGCCAGCTCTGCACAACGACGACCCATGGAGACCTCCTCCCACCAGGTTGCCGTCGATTATCCCATGTTCACCGGCGTCGCCCTCGTTTCTTCTTCTTCTCCAGCGCCATGACCCGCTTGCGGATGGCGGTGACCGACCTCGGCAGGGCCACCCGCGAGACATGGTGCAGCACGAAGTCCGGGGCGGAGACCATGGGCTTGAGCGTCACCTCGTAGTGCAGGATCGCCTTGCCGTCACCCCAGGGCCGCACGGTCCATGAGCCGCGGTTGTGGTGGAAGGTGCCCTTGATCATCTTCCAGCGTCGACGGTAGCGGCGCTTCTTCCGGTCCACCTCGTGGGTGTTGCGGGTGAAGCACCAGTGGTCCGAAAGCGGCCAGGGCATGTCGATGCGGTAGTAGAAATCGTAGTCCCCCGGGCCGCGGCGCTTGGTGATGCGGGCGGCGGCCATGCGCTCGTAGAACGCCGGGTACTTCTCCACGGCGGCGACGACGGCGAACACTGCCTCGGGGGAGGCGCTTATGATGCCGGCGGCCCAGCCGCTGCCCACGTCGCCGCTCTTGTGCTTCCAGTAGCGGGTGATCACCTCGCCGTGGTTGAGCAGGGCGATCTGTTTGCGGTCGTATTTGGGGGGGCGAGCGTGGGAGTGGGAACAAAAAACAAGGAACAAGAAACAAGGAACAAAAAATGGGGGGAGGAGGCGGCGGCTCACGGGGGCTTAGCGCTCGACGGTGGAGGAGCCGAGGATCAGGGTCTTGCCCTGGCGCTTGAGCAGCAGGACGGAGAAGGCGAGGCCCTCGGTGGGGTAGGTGCCGGTGATGTAGTGCACGTCGCCGCGGCGCATGGCGCGCCCCATGACCACGCCCTTGGTCTTGCGGGGGTTTTTGGCGCGGCCCACCACGGGCATGGTGGTCTTGCCCAGCTTCAGCTGCTTGCCCTTGAGCGCCTTGTGGTGCAGGGGCACCTTCGGGCGGCCGTGCAGGTATCCGGCCAGCGCCTTGAACAGGGCCGCGTTCATCACCTCCAGGGGGACGCCCCCCTTGTCAGCCGCGGTGGGCTTCACCTTCGCCAGGTACTTGCCCATGTCCTGCAGGTGCCCGCCCATGGGGAAGTTGCCCGAGCAGAGGAACAGCGTCCCCTTCTTGATGAACAGCAGGGTGGCCGCGCCATCGTCGAACCGCACCGGGCAGGGGCTCTCGGCGCCGGCGTCGGTCACCCGGGTCCACTTCCTGGTCGCCTCACCCTTGATGGTGAGCAGCACCTCGAAGGTCCGGCGCCGCTCCTTGCCCCGGGTCTGCAGCTTGCCCGCCTTGGCGAGGTAGACCTGGTCGGCCTGCTTGATGTACTGGGCGGGGGTCATCTCCACGCAGCTGCAGGCGTGGGCACGGGGCGCCGGCGCGAGCAACAAGCACGCGGCGATGATGGCGAGACGAACGGGTGTGATCATGGGCAGCGGCCTCCTGCCCTGATTCTACGCGATGGACGCTGGTTTTATTGAATCGCTAGCGCCGGCGGCGCCGCGGCCAGAGCATGAGCACCGGCAGCAGGAAGAGCAGCGAGAGGGCACCGGAGTGGTCGTCCGCGGACGAGATGTTGCAGCCGCCCGCCTCGTACTCGCCGTTGCCCGGTCCAGCCGGGTTGCCCGGCGTCTTGGCCTTGCCCGGCTTGCAGGCGTACTTGCCCGCGCCGGCGTTCACGCACTGGTACCCGGCCTTGCCGCACCCCTTGGACGGGTCGCACAGGGTGGAGCAGAAGTAGCGCCCGCTGCCGCTGTCCACGGCGCAGATGCCGCTGTTGCAGCCGGCGTTGCTGGAGCAGGTGGCGCCGAGCTTGCCCTTCTTGGTGGTGGTGCCGCCGCCGTTATTGCCGCCGTTGTTGCCGCCGTTGTTGCCGCCGTTGTTGCCGCCGTTGCTGGTGCCCTTGACGCAGGCGCCCTTGCCGGTGTCGGCCAGGGCATCGCACTTGAAGCCGGTGGGGCAGCTGTTGGGCTTGCTCCGGTCGCACAGGGTCACGCACGCCATGCCCGCAGCGGTCTTGCCGCACAGCCCGCTCTTGCACTCGCTGCTCTTGGCGCAGGTGGCGCCGAGCACCTTCTTCTGGGGCGGGTTGGTGGGGTTGGTGTTGGGCTTCTGGCCCTTTTCGCAGATGCCGCCGGTGGTGGTGGCCGTGCACTTGAAGCCGTCGGGGCAGTTCTGCGCCGTCGGGCTGCATTTCTGGGTGCAGAACACGCTGCCCGAGAAGGACACACACAGCTTGCTCTTGCAGTCGCTGCTGCTCTGGCAGGTCTCGCCCAGGCCCTTGGCCTTGGCCGCGCTGCCGGGCAGGCACGCCTTGCCGCCGCCGCTCAGGCCCACGCAGGAATCGCCGCTGGGGCAACTGGAGGTGCAGGTCTGCGAGCAGGACCCGCCGCTGCCGGTGTTGAGGCACAGGTTCGACGTGCACTCGCTGCTGCTCTTGCAGCTCGCGCCGTACGACTTCTTGACCACGGCGCCCTTGACGCACTTGCCGCTCTTGCACTGCTCACCCTGGGCGCAGTGCGCCGCGGTGGTGCACTCGGGCGGCAGGGTGCCGCCGTTGCCGTAGGAGTGGCAGGCCGCGGCGATGTCGTCGGAGTGCAGCGACCGCTGGTGGGTCGCGCCGTTGGGGGTGGCGAAGTACATGGTGGCCGTGGCGTGGGACGAGTGGCCGAAGCCCATCTCGTGGCCGATCTCGTGGGTCGCCACCGACTGCAGATCGTAGGAGTAGAAGTCGCCCGAGTTCGACCACTTCTTGCCGGGGTGGTACAGCACGTCGGCGTCCAGGATCTTGCCGCTGGACGGGTCGTAGGTGGTGCGGGTGAAGGCCAGGGCGTTTTGAGGGTACGACCCGGCCCAGTTGGACGGAAACAGGTGCGTGTTGACATGGTCCTTGGTGGTGTTGCTGCCCTGCCCCACCACGCCCAGGTCCTTGGTGGTGAACACAGAGCAGCTGACGTCGGTCCACGCCTTGTACGCCGCGCGGATGGCTGCCTGGCACTGGGACGCGCCCAGGCCGCTCAGCGAGCCGCTCTCGATGTTGAACTTCATCGGCAGGGAGGTCCAGCGCAGGGGCTTGCCCGTGGACTGGGCCTTGTTGATCTGGTAGCCGTGCGCCGGCGAGCTGACCAGCAGCGCCAGGCAAGCGAGGGTCGGGAGCAGCGCTCTCATTTGGCACCTCCCGCGCTCTTCTGCCCGGAGATGAGCTTGAGCAGCCTGCTCAGCGGCATGTCCTGCTGCTCGGCCAGGGTCACCCCGTGGCTGATGACGGTGCGGCCCTTGTCGTCGAACCGCGCGAAGGCCGCGTCGTTCAGGTCGCGGCGCACGCGCTCGTTGCCCTTCAGATCTTTGTAGATGCGAAACTTGCCCAGGCAGGCGCCCACGGTCACGTAGGCCCGCGGTCCCACCGCGCGGCCAAAGACCACCACCTGCTCACCGAGCCGAAAGCGCGCCATGCCCGCCACCAGCTCGCCGCGGGTGGCTGTCTCGCCGCCCAGCGTGCGCACCACCACCAGCTTGCTGGCCAGCTTGCCCTTGAGGGTCTCGCTCACCAGGATCTGGCTGTCGGTCCACAGGTGACCGTCCGCCTCCACCACCCGCTGCCCCACGACCTTGCCCTGAAAGATGGCTGTCGACCGCTCGGCGATCTCCGGCAGCTCCATGTACTGGAGCACGGTGGCGCCCGCCGGGGCGGCGACCATCAGGATGAGCAGGGCGGCGGCAACTGCACTTTTCATTTTCATAGGTTTTTCTCCCTACCCCGGTATGGATGCAACGCTCATACCAGCCCGCACCCGGGATCGGGATCGTTTGATTTCAACGGGTTATGAAAAAGAGAGCGCGCGCCTGCCGGCTACAGGATCAGCCACCCACGCCGGATCCCGAACAGGACCCCCAGTACCAGTACCAGTACCACCCCCGGTACCGTTGCCCCGCCCGTCGAGTGAGCGCAGCTGCACCCATCGCCGTCGTCCCCGGCCTCCGGCCCGGCGTCCCCGGACGGCGACCCGGAGTCCACCCCGGCGTCGCCGCCTGGCGCCCCCGCGTCGGGCAGCGCCGGGGTCTTGTCCAGCACCTCAAGCACATGCCGCCGCAGCTGCCAGAGCTGGGTGGAGGTCAGGTCCGAAAACGAGATGGTGCCAGCGTCCTCGGCGTACTTGCCCGAGATGGAGAACGCCGCCTCCAGCGAGAGGTAGTTGCGGATCAACCGCTCGATCTGCCCCGTCGTGGCGCCCTTGCGCGCCCGCAGCGCTTCCAGGTACTCCACCAGCAGCGCCGCCTCGCGGAACGCGGCCAGGCGCAGGCTGCCGTACACCTCCGGCGTCTGCTTGTCCGCCGCCACGATGAACAGCGCCCGCTGCTGCGAATCCCCGGACGTCACGCCGGTCAGGTACTTGGTGCCGTGCTTCACCGTGCTCCAGGGCAGCACGCCGCGGCACCCCATGGCGTAGCAGGAGAGCACCCACCCAGCGGCCGCCAGGTTGCTCGAGTAGACCTTGTTGGCCATACCATAGTTCCAGATCTCGGCCTTGTTGCGCGCCGCGTGATCGAACACCAGCCGCCGCTGCAGGTACAGCTCGCTGCTGACCACCGCCAGGTCCACCAGCCCGTCGAGCTGCCCGCGGTGGTAGCGGTAGCGGCTGACGTCGACGCGGTAGTCGATCTTGACCGGATCATGCTTGCCCGCGCCGTCGAGGAACAGCTTGCCGAAGTAGCCCAGGGCGCGGAAGTCCCAGTAGCTCTTGGGCTCGTCGAGGATCCACGGCGTGGATCCGGCGACCAGCTTCCACGCCGGGTCGTCGGGGTACGGCTTGTTGTTCAGGTACACCTGCAGCCCCGCCCCGGTCCAGCCCTGCTTTTTCGCCAGGGCCACGAAGTCGGACAGCACCGCCTTGAACGTCTCCCCGTACGAGGTGGGGAAGGCGGCGAAGGCGTCCTTGGTGCCCGTCTTGTAGTGGGAATCCGATTGCAGCGGCCAGCTCTCGTGGAACGAGGTGTAGAAGCCGGGCAGCGCCGCGGTGGGCCACGGCCCGGCCTTGAACAGGCTGCCCCCCAGCAGCGGCCCGAAGGAGGTGGTGAACTCGGCCCAGTTTCCGGTCTTGTCCCCCGGCTTGATGTCGTTGTACTTGGCCTCGCTCATGCGCTTGCCGTCGAGCATCACCATGTCCATGCGGGTCCGGCCGGTGTGGCTGTACGGCAGCAGGTTGACATGGGTCCGGTAGCGGCGCGCGAGGCGCTGCAGCGCGTTGTAGGTGGCCAGCTTGTCGGGGTAGCCGTAGTCGTTCATCTCGCACTTGAAGGTGGGCGCGTCCGGGATGTCCAGGGCCACCACCTGCACCTCCAGCGGCACCCTCACCGTGCCCGCCGGGGCCTTGATGGTGATCTCGCCGGTGACCTTGCCCGCCGCCGTGCCCGACGGCACCTGCACCTCCACCAGCACCGGCTGGACCTTTTGACCCTTGGCGCCGGCGTTTTCGTCACCGTTGGTGGCGTAGGTGGCCGCGGTGGAGCGGATCACTTCAGCGAACAGGCCCTTGGCGGTGTTGACGAAGCCGACCCGCCGGTGCTCCACGGTCAGCGAGCCGAGCGTGGCCGAGACGCTGACGCCGGTCTGGGCCGCGCCGGTGCTCTCCAGCACGAGCAGGAACGACAGCAGGTCGTTGCGCCCGCCGCTCAGCCGCAGGGTCTTGCCATCGAACACCGCGTTGTGGGTGCGGTACGCCGTGGACTTGGCCTCGAGCACCGTGCCGTCGGGCTGCACCTTGTCGGTGACCGGGACAGCCCACACCGACAGGTCGCCGGCGCTGTGGCCGGAGCCAGCTGACGCGGGCAGCGTGACCTTGCGCGCCTCGTCGGGGTACTTCTCCATGGTCGCCGCGGTGAAGCTCACCGTGGCCGCCGGCGACTTCGCGCCGCCCCGGGCCACGGCCACCACGCTGGCAGTGTACTGCTTGCCCGCCTCGAGGATGTCGCGCAGCTCCACGGTCTGGGTCGCCCCCGCTGACGCGGCGAACGGGATCAGGTAGCGCGGCGCCGCCGTGGCGCTGGTGTAGGCCCCGCCCTGCACGGTGACCTCGTAGGCGAAGGCATACTTGGGCACCGTCCAGCTCAGGCGCGCCCGGCCCAGGTCCACCCCCTTGGTGCTGGCCGCCAGCGCCCCCACCGCCGCCGGCGCCGGATCACCCGCCGCGGTGGTCACCACCAGCTCGGGCCTGTTGCTGCTGTTCGACCCCTCGCGCGCGTAGACCGTCGGGTTGCGCGTGGCGATGGAGCTGCTCTCGAACACCGCCAGCCCGTAAGCCGCGCCCACGGCGTTGGCGTTGACCAGATCCGGGGAGACCTCCCACTCGTAGAAGCCCGCGCTGACCGGGCACTTGGAGTACCCCATCAGCGAGTGGCCGTTGCCGTACACCACATCCACGAAGCGGCTGCCGGGGAAAGACCAGGGGGTCACCTGGGTCGGGTCGCTGTGGTACTTCGCCGCCATGTAGCACGAAGATCCGGACTGGGCCTTGAAGCTCTTGGAGGTGCCCTCGGCCCAGTCGCCCTGGATGGTGGAGAGGGTCACGTGGTCCAGGGTCTCGGCGCCCTTGCGGTAGCGCAGGATCGCCTTGGTGGCTTTCTTGCCGGCCATGGCCGAGCTGTCGAACTTGAGCACCAGGTGGTGCTGGTACGCCTTGAGCCGGATCAGGCTCACCGCCCCCCTGTTCATGGTGCGCTCCTTGCGCACGTCGATGATGGAGTTGTCGGCGGTGACCGGCAGCTTGACGGTCTGGGCCGCGGCCGGGCCGGCGGCCAGGCATCCGACGAGGACGGACAGCAGCGCGGTGATGGATCTCATGGCGGTTCTACCCCCTGGCAGGGCGCCGAGGGGCGGACGCCTGCCGTTGGTCGACTCAGGTCAATCGCTCGAGGGGGTATTGGACCGCAGAAGCGGCGTCAGATCAATCGGAGGTGGCCTTCTTGAGCCGGTTGAGCACGATGCGCAGCAGGATGGCGGCGAACAGGCTGGTGACGACCAGGAAGCCGAAGAACTGGCTGTGGGGCCACTTGTGCCACAGCACCTCCACGGCGCCGGACAGGTAGTTGCCCACCGCGGTGGCGCCGAACCAGCCGCCCATCATCAGGCCGCGGATGGAGGGGGGCGCCACCTTGGACACGAAGGACAGCCCCATGGGGGAGAGGCAGAGCTCGCCGGTGGTGACCACGCCGTAAGCGGCGACCAGCCACAGGGGCGAGACCAGGCCGGTGTCGCCGCCGGAGATGCCGGCCAGGGCCATGATACCGAAGGCGGCCGCGGTGAGCACCATGCCGATGCCGATCTTGCCGGGGGTGGAGGGCTCCATGTCGCGCTTGCGCAGCCGGGTCCAGAACCAGACCAGCACCGGGGTGAGGGTGACCACGAAGAACGGGTTGACGGACTGGAAGATCTCCGGGCTGATGCGGAAGTCGCCCCACAGCGGGCCGGTGCTGTCGCGGGCCCACAGTGTGAGGGTGAAGCCGTTCTGGTGGAAGCTCATCCAGAACAGCACCACGATGGCGAAGATGATCAACAGCGCGATGACGCGCGCGCGGAACTGCTCGGGGGTCAGGGAGAGGCCGCCGGCCACCGAGCCCTCGGACTCCTGGCCGATCTCGGCGTGCATGATGTGCTTCTTCCAGATCATGAAGATGGCCAGGCTCACCACCATGCCGGCTGCGGCGGCGCCGAAGGCCGCCGACCAGCCGATGGCGTTTCGTAAGGTGGCGGCCGCCACGGGCGAGAAGAAGGCGCCGATGTTGATCCCCATGTAGAAGATGTTGAACGCCGAGTCCTTGAGCGGATCCCCCTCCTTGTACAGGTTCCCCACCATCACCGAGATGTTCGGCTTGAACAGCCCGTTGCCGATGATCAGGATGAACAGCGCCAGGTAGAACAGCCAGCGGCCGTCCAGCCGCGGCGGGCCGGCGTACTTGGGCGCGGCTTCGGTGAACGTGCGCCCGGCATCTTGCGCCGCCTTGGAGCGCTCCTCCCAGCCGGTCTTGGCCTCGGCGAACTGCGCCTCGGCCGCCTGCACCCTGGTTTCGTTCTCGGGGTTTTGTGGATACGGGATGGCGATGGTGGCGTAGCCGATGGCCATCAACACCGCGCCCAGGGCGATGGTTCGGCGGAAGCCGAGCACCTTGTCGGCGATGTAGCCGCCGCCGATGGGCGTGAAGTAGACCAGGGCGAGGAAGCCGCCGTAGATCTGCCCCTTGTTGTCGAAGTGGAAGAACTCGTCGAGATACAGGGTGAAGATGGCCAGCATCGTGTAGAAGCCGAACCGCTCCCACATCTCGGTGAAGAACAGTACATACAGCCCGGGGGGATGCTTCGCTTTCACTTTGTCGGTCATGGACATGCTTTATAAGCCAAAACGAGCCATAACTCCACCGGTTGAGGCGTCGCGCTCGCGGCTGCGGGGATGTGCTACGTTGACCTCGATGAGGTCCTTGCCAGCCAAAACCAGGCGGGCGCTGCTCGTGGGATTTGGCTCCCTGGCCCTGGGTCTGGGGGTGATCGGTATCTTCTTGCCGTTGCTGCCCACCACCCCGCTGCTGCTGCTGGCCGCGGCGTGCTACACGCGAGGATCGCCGCGGCTGGAGCGCTGGCTGCTGTCGCACCCGACGCTGGGCCGCTATATCAGCAACTACCGCGAGGGACGGGGCATGACCCTGCGGGCCAAGGTCATGTCCCTCGCCCTGCTCTGGATCGGGTGCGGGGCGTCCGCCTACCTCGTGGAGCTGCTCTGGGTGCGCCTGCTGCTGGGCGCCGTGGCGGTGGGCGTCGGCGTCCACCTGCTGCGGCTCAAGACCGCGCCGCCCGGCCGACCGGCCGGGTCATCGGACTAGAAGCCTCAGGTGCCGCCGTAGCCCACCGTGGCGCGGCCGTCCTCCACGATGACCGGCACCGCGCGGCGGCCCTTGCTGTGCTTGAGCAGCTTGGCCGGCCCGTCCGGGTCAACCGTGACGTCGATGTAGGTGAGCTCCACGTCGGAGCGCGCCTCGTAGGCCTCCCGGGCCTGGTCCGTGTACGGTCAGCCCGGCTTGCCGAAGATGATGACCTTGCTCATGAGAGTTCCTCCCTGCGTGCGTTGGGACAACCTCTGGTATAGCAGGGGACCTTGACCGCCGCCCCTGCGCCGCCGTATTTAATGGTGCGGTTCGCGAGGATGGCGGAACTGGTAGACGCGCTGGTTTTAGGTACCAGTACCAAATGGTGTGGGGGTTCAAATCCCCCTCCTCGCACTAAAACGCGGGTGGACTCCGCGCGGCTGCGCCGTGCTCGTCGCTGCACGTGAACAAATCCACTGCGTGGATTTCTTCACATCGCAGTCAAATCCCCCTCCTCGCACCGAACAGATATCCGGGTTGACTCCGCGCGGCTGCGCCGGGTTGCTTGTCCTGGTACTTGGATAGAGAGTCCGCGCGGTAGAAGCGGCGTCTCGCCGCTTTGGTTGCTTGAACCATCGGAATATTGATCCAAGGTTCAGGCAGGCTCTCAATCACGCCAAATCAATGCAAAGAACCTCCGGGGAGTGTGTAACCCATGCCAGCTTCTGCGACGCGCTTTTTGGCCATATTGCTCGTTGCATCACTGCCGGCTGCCTGCAGCGATGGCCTCGACGGCCTGCCGGCCAACAGCCCGTGTAACACCAACCAGGACTGCGCGGACCGGGTCTGCCATGGTGGCGTGTGCGCCGCGTCCAGCCGCGGGGAGCAGGGGGATCCGTGCCAGGGCAACGGCCAGTGCAAGAGCTTCAACTGCCTCGGCGGGGTGTGCCGCAAGGGGCAGTCGGCCGACGGGGTGGCGTGCATCCACGACGAGGAGTGCCGCTCTGGCTACTGCGGCCCCACGGGCAAATGCGGTGACCAGGCGCTTGACGGCGGCCCACCCGACGCGCCCCGGCTGGACATGCCGCGGGCGGACGCTCGGATCCCGGACCAGCGGAAGCCTGACCTTCCCACGCCAGACATACCCCGGCCCGACCTGCCTGTCCCCGACATGCCGCTCCCCGACATGCCGCCACCGGACCTTCTTCAGCCCGACGCCTCGCTGTGCGGCAACGCCAAGCTCGACCCGACCGAGGTGTGCGACGGCGCGCTGCTGGGGGGCAAGACCTGCAAGACCCAGGGCTTCACCGGCGGCAGCCTCGCCTGCAAGGCGTGCAAGCTCGACACCCTGCTCTGCTACGAGGTGCGCGACCCGAAGCACCTGTACATGGGAACCAACGGCACGACCTGGGCGCTCAATCACCCCAGGGTGGCCAGCGATGGGTCCAGCTTCTTCGCCGTCTGGACCGGCTTCAAGGTTGGGGGCGGCACGGCGAGCTGGGTCGAGGGCGCCATGGTCGACGCCCAGGGCAAGGTGTCGGTCAAGCAGAAGCACCTGGTGAACACCGCGCCGGCCAAGTACGACGCGGACGTGGCCTTCAACGGCAAGGACTACCTGGTGGTCTGGAGCCAGCCGGGTGAGGTGCGGGGCTCGCAAGTGAGCACGGCGGGCTCTGTGGCCGACCCCGTGGGCAAACAGCTGGTCAAAAAGCCGGCAGGCCGCCATGCGCCACGCCTGGCCTTCGACGGCACGAACAACTTGCTGGTGCACTGGTTCGACTCGGGCGGCAGCTCCAAAAACCGCCAGATCTGGGCCCAGCGGGTGAGCACCGCGCCGGCGGCGGTGGGCGCGGCGCTGAAGGTCAGCGCGGGCACCCACTACCTGCAATCCTACGGCATCACCCCGCCCGCAGTGGCCTTCGACGGGCTGAACTACCTCGTGGTCTGGAGCGACCTCAACAACATCCACGCCGCCAGGGTGAGCCCGGCAGGAGTGCGGCTGAACAGCGCGAACCTGGTGATCTCCAACGCCTCGGGCACCCAGCGCAACCCCGCCGCGGCCGGCAGCGCAGCTGGCTCCATGGTGACCTTCGAAGATACCCAGTCCGGTGGGCGGGAGATCAACGGCGTGCGCGTGAACAAGACCGGCACCGTGTCCAAGCCGGGGTGGGTCTCGGTGAGCTCCAAGCTCAAGTGCAACCCGGCCGTGGCGTTTGACGGCAAGCACTACCTGGTGGTCTGGGCCGAGGGGTGCCTCGGGACCATCCGCGGCATCAGGATGGACCCGACCACGGGCAAGGCAGTGGACCCGTCGGCCATCCCGCTGTCCATGGCGAGCAGCCCGAGTGAGAGCGCGCCTGCGCTGGCCTACGCCGGCGGCCAGTACATGGTGATCTGGATCGCCAGCGCAACCAACAAGCCATACCTGATCGAGGGGACGCGGCTGCGCTTCGGCAAGGCGCCGTGATCCCGGGCCGCGGCTGACAGGCGCAGCGCGGGGCTGGTCTAGGCGGCGCCCTGCGGGTGCAGCATGATCAGGTTGCCGAAGCCGTCCTCGAACATGTTCTTCAACCCATAATCCGGTTTGGCCAGGTCGTCGCGGAAGCGCACGCCGCGCGACTCCAGCTCTTCGCGCGTGGCCTGGACATCCTGCGTCCCGAACACGATGACCGGCAACCCGGCGCCGTACACGCTCTCCTGATATGTCTTCGCGAAAGAGTCCCCGCGCGGCTCCAACAACAAGCATGTGCCGTCCGGGTCCTCCGGCGACACCACGATGGCCACCTGAGCCTCGGGCACGAACTGCTGGCTCCTGAAGCCCAACACCTCGGTGTAAAACACATGCGCCTTGAGCGGGTCATCCACGAACACGCTGGTCATCAGGATCTTCATCGGCGGCCTCCTTGAGATGGTGGAGAGAGTTCTTTAGCAGGCCACGCCGGGTGGCGCCCGCTCACCTTCGGTGGAGCGTGAGCGCTGGATTGATCACATTGATCTGCAGGATCTTCTTGATCACCCCCGACTCCGTGCAGCGCCGGTACTCCGCGCCGGTGGAGCCCTGCGAAAACATCCCGGTCGCCTTACACATGTTGGTCTGACTGACCGTGTTGTAGACCACGCCGTTTTTGACGTTGAGGATGGACTCCTGGGGGGTGCTGCACCGAATCTCGGAGGTGCCGACCGCCATGGTCCCACGCATCGTCTCGTTGAGCATCATGGACGCTGGGTCCCCCGAGAGCGTGGAGAAGGTGAACGCCAATCCCCCCGAGAAGCTGTACTCGGTCGTCTCATGCCCATCGCTCATGTGCAGCCGCTTGAGCACGTAGGTGCCGTCCGGAGGAGCGCCGCGCACCCGGCAATCGTCCCAGGAATCGCCGCAGGCGTTGGCCAGCAAACAAAGGGCCACAACTGCGCATCTGCAGGTTTTACGCATAATTAATTTATCCCCCCGTGCCCCAGATATCCGGGCCCTGATCAAGCTTGATGAACAGGTCAGAAGACAGGCATGACTTGCTGCACTTGGTGGTGGGCCTGGGGCAGCCGGTGGCCTTGTCGATCATCACGTCCCAGCACTCCGGCTTCAGGTCGCAGATTCCGCTGTAGATCTGCGATGCGCCCACGCAGCCCCACTTGACCTGCGGGCAGTTGCAGGTCCGCCACTGTCCCCAGTCCTTCTCGGGGATGCACTTGCACTGGCCTTGATCCGCGGCCAGGTCCGGAATCAATGGCTTCTTGTCTGGCGCCGCCGCCTGATCCACGGCCTTGTCCGGGGCAGCGCTCTTGTCAGGGGCCAAGTCAGCGCTGGCGTCCACCAGCCCGGTGTCGCTGGCCAGGAGGTCCTTGCCGCCGTCAGCGGCCTTGCCGCCGCTGCCGGAACAGGCCGCCAGGGCCAGGAGCGGAATCACTGCCCACAATGCGCTCTTCATTTGTGCGTCCCCCTCTTGCATGAGCACCGGCCATCACCCATCGAACTCCACGAGCGTGTGGTCCTCGCCTTCAAGCTCCTCGTCGATGATGGCCTCGATGATGTCCCAGTCTCCCCCTGCCAGACCGGCTCCAATGAGAGGATACCCGATCCGCCGGCCTGTGTGCCGGGCCCTGATTGCCCTGAACGCCGCCCCAACGGCCTCGTAGTCCACCTTCACCCCGCGGCCCCTGTAGTCGAACTGCGTGTAGGCGTTGACCACCGTGAGCTCGTGGCCACCCACGTCGATGACCGCCTCGCTGGTGGAACCGAGCTTGCCCCGATCCCCCTTCTGCGTCTCTCGATCCGCCTGGTAAGCAGCCGGATAGGTCGCCCTGATGGCCCGCGCGATCCCCGCCCCCATCACGCACTGGCAGTTGCAGCCATGGACGATGACATCGAACACGCCCCGTCGTCCGAGCTCGAGCAGGTCTCCCCTGATTCGTTTCATCGCGTCTCCCTACAGCCTGAACATGAAGCGGCAAGCCACGGGCTCAGGTCCCCAGCGGATCGATGGAGTCCGACTCCACCATCAACATCACCGTCTTCACAGGAGCGCGTGGCCTGTGCAGCACCCCTCTTGAGATGGTGACGCCCTGGTTCGGCTCCAGGACGATGGATTCATCTTCCAGCTCGACGATCAGCTTGCCGCTCAGGACGAAGAAGAACTCGTCCTCCTCGTCATGCTTGTGCCAGTGATATTCCCCCTCCACGACGCCAAGCCGTACCACCGAAGCGTTGACCTTGGTCAGGGTCTGGTTGAACCAGTCATGCTGACACGCCGCCACGATGCCCGGCACATCGATCATCTCGTGATGCCGGTACTTGATGTCCATCCGCTGGTTGTAGGGGTTGTCCTTGCTGGTCATGGCCTTCCTCGGAGCAAAGCAGCAGTCATGAATGAAGCCTGGTCTTGTCGAAAGATTGCTCATCCTCCAGGCGCCACTGAGGGTGGGTCGTCATCCTCATGTCCGGCGGCTTTCTCAAGGCAAAGTCCTCCGGTATTTCCAGTTCATACCTGGACCACTGGTAGAGGAACAATCGCCCCGTGAGCAGTCCGGCCAGGGTGATGAGCACCTCCTTGCGCCCCCTGATGGAGGATACCGTCCTGCCCTCGTTGAAGCGAAGCAGCTCCTTGCGCCCTTCCGGGTAGATGGTCTTGCCTGCCAGCCGCCACCTGAGCTTCTGCCCCCTCGCCTCATCGGGCAGGACCATGGGCACCATGGCGTAGCCGAACTCCCCGGGGCCCATGGCGACCTCGATGTTCATCTGGCCATGGACCGCCTTGCGAATCATCGAGATCCTCCTGGGCTTCAGACGGATCGTCATCTTCGCCGGGCCCGAGAACCTGTTCTGGTACAGCACCTTCAGCGCGACGACACCGTCGTCAAATGACGGCGAGATGGAGAAGCAGACCCCGCTGATCTCGAACGGCTCCTCATCCACCATCCTGAGAAGATCCGGCGCCTTCTCCTGGCGCATGTAGTTGTGAAAGAACGCGAAGGTGCTCCCAGCAAAGACGCCGATGGTGCCGATGCGCCAGACCCAGATGTTGATGGCCGACTCATGCGGCTCCATGCCGAACCACACGACCCCGGCCATGAACAACGACCCGAGGGCGATGATGAGCAGCAGGTTCCGCTTGGTCTCGGTCATCATGGCGGTGGCCTCGATATCCTCTCTAACAATCGCCGGGATACATGGATTTCACGCCGGCGCATATCTGCTGCGAAGGTTTCTCCAGCAGCCACCTGCAATGGGCTGCCTTGTCGGAGTACAGGGAGCAGAACACGGAATACTGGTACGGGTGTCCCTTGATCTGCTGGCCCTTGCAGCATCCACTCACCACCCTCGAGACGAGGTCGATGCAATCAGGATCGTACCTGAACACCGCGCGGAAGGCGTCACAGTCGGCCCATTCCCCCGGGGCCCCGACAAGGGCCGCGTCAGGCGTCCTTGTTCTTGTCGTCCCAGACCATCGGCTCCCACAGCTCCACCTTGTTGCCATCCGGGTCCATGACCCACGCGAACTTGCCGTTCTCGTGTGACTCGGGCCCCTGGACCACCTCCACCCCGCCGGCGCGAAGCTGCTCCAGCAGCTCGTCGAGGTCATCCACCCTGTAGTTGATCATGAACGAAGAGTCGCTCGGGCTGAACCACTCGCTGTCCTTCTCCGCCACATGCCACACCGTCATCCCGCCATCCTCGGCCCGGTCTTCGGCCCACTTGAGGATGGCGCCGCCAAAATCCTCCAGCGCCATGCCCAGGTGCTTCCGATACCACTCAGCCAGAGCCTTGTTGTCTCCGCTGGTCTTGAAGAACACGCCGCCGATTCCCGTTACCTTGGCCATGATTTCCCTCCGTCAGATCTCAGTTGCTTCCAATTCCCGAAGCATTGCTGATTCCCCCGTTGCGTCAACAGCCGCGCGACGCCAGTCACCAGCACGCCGGCACATTCCTGCCGTTGTAGATGCCGCCGCCCGTGCGAACACATTTGGCCGACGAGTAGATCCTGAACTGCTCCGAGTACGTCGCGTTGGTCTTGACCTGAACCTCCACGTCGTCGGCCGGGTCAACCCGCGCGCAGAGCCCCTGCCCCAGGATGTTCTTCACCGTGGCGGCCACATAGGCGGTCTTGTAGCCCGTGAGGACCACGTCACATTTGAGCGTGTCATCGCGCTTGAACCAGGTCGGGTTGCTGGACACCGTCTTGAGGATCGCCTTGCGGACCTTGCCGTAGTAGCAGGAAGAAGGGTTGAAGCCCCAGGTGCACTTCTTGCCGCTGGAGCCGCACTGCTTTCCCCCTGGCGGAGGACACTTGGAGTACGGCGCCGGGGCATCAGGTTTGGGCGTGGCCGGCCCATCGGCCTTCATCAAATCCAACAGCAGGGTGTCCGCCGCCCCCTGGTCGCCAGGACCTCCCTGTTCAGACAGCCCCTGCGTATCCCGACTCGCCAGCCCGTCCTTCTTGCCCGCACTTCCATCCTCGCTCGCGTCCCCGATCCCGACAGGATCACAGGCGGCACAGGCGACGAGGAGCGCCAACAGAATATTGAGGAGAGCCTTGCTCATCGTTCAATGACCAGCAGGCGAATACTACCAGCGCGTGGTCCTCGCCCGCCAACGGATGGCCGATGGCCGGCTCCGGGCCCGCGCCGCCTCAGGCCACGGACGGAAGCTCGTCCATGTCGATCATCTGGTCCGGGTGGTCGCTGGCCAGCTTGCTCACCAGCTCCAGCACCTTCGGGTACTCCGGCACACCGCGGCCCACCTCGCACGCCTCCACCAGCACGTCGAAGTCGGGCAGGCCGCACTCTTCGAACCGCCCCGCAACCGCCAGCAGCACCTCGCCCCACCGCGGCGGCAACGGATCGCCGGCCACCTTCAGCGCCTCCAGCACCGGCTCCAGCAGGCTGTAGGGCTCGTCATACCATCCATCCCCCAGCGGGCCCTCCTCGTCCTCCCAGATGGTGATGCGCTGGCCCCCGTAGACATCTTCAGCCACATCCGCGTAAACGCAGCTGGCCGCCACCGCGCCCAGAAGCCCCTCCGCCCAGGCCTGCCCACCACCCCACGCGCCGTCCTCCATCACCTCCTCCAGCAGCTCTGCGATCTCATCCATCGGCTCGGTGTTGGGCGATTCCACTGCAGCCAACAGACCCATCAACTCATCGTACCGCTCAGGTCGCGACATGCTCTGCTCCTTTGTGAGATTAAGCGCTGGCCAGATTTATAGCGCGATCTTGGGCGGATGCACGGAGCGCACAATAGCAACCTTCAACTGGAACAGCTCGGGACCATCCTGGCATTGCTCCGTATACAAAGATTTCACCCCGGCACAAT
>CAZEFW010000040.1:0-57006 GCA_964511535.1 uncultured Myxococcales bacterium
GGCCGACTGCTCTGCCATTGAGCTACAGGTGGACATTGTGTGGCGGACCTCCTGGGGTTCGAACCCAGAACCTCCGGGTTAACGGCCCGGCGCTTCTTCCACATGAGCTTGAGGTCCAGCTGCGTATACCCCTGGCAGGATTTGCACCTGCATCCTCCGGGTCAAAGCCGGATCGCCTACTGTTGGCAGACAGGGGCTCAGCCCGCCCGAGAGGAGTCGACTGCGATGTGCAGAAGCACAGGCAAGATGCAGTCTGTACTTGTGCACGTGCAGCGACGTGCCTCTTTGAGGAACTTGCTATCCACCCGAGAGGAGTCGAACCTCTATCTGCCGGGCTTCAACCGACCGCTCTGCCTCTTGAGCTACAGGTGGAACTGTGCGCCGGGGGGGATTTGCACCCGCCATCCTCCCGCTTATAAGGCGGACGCTCTACTTGTTGAGCTACCGGCGCACGGTGGAGCTCCATGCCTGCGATGCACATGAAGCTCCGTGACCACGACCCACTATTCAGTTGCCAAGGTTCGACGGCTGCTCCCCGCAGGGAGTCAGCACGGGCCCGGAGGGGGGATTCGAACCCCCATCGACTGGGTCAGAGCCAGGCGTCCTGTCCGATTGGACGACTCCGGAATCACTACTTCTGGTGAGGGCACCAGGAATCGAACCTGGTTGTCCGGGGTAAGAGCCCGGTGCATCGCCATCAATGCTTTGCCCCCGATTGGGCCGACCAGGATTCGAACCTGGACCCGCCGGATTAAAAGTCCGGGATGCTCTCCGTTGACACCACCGACCCGCTATTGCTTGCGCGCGGCCGGCTGCGTTTGAGTCTGGTCTTCAGCATTTCTCCTCTCCTTTTCTCGGCGGGGGACAGCAGCGGCAGAGCCTCCGCAGTCACTGCGATCTGAAGAATTCCGCGGAGCGGAATTGTTCAGCTGCAGCGACGAGGAGGCAGAGCCTCCGAAGTCAACCTCTCGCCTGGTGGGTGACGAAGGAATCGAACCTCCATGGTCCCTCTGGACGACGGGGTTACGGCCCGCCCGGTCTCCATAGCCGTCTAGTCACCCTTATACGTTTAAGCGCACTTCTCCTGTTAGCGGCATAGCCGCTTTATGCTGTTTGAGCGCAGGCATCCCTTTATCCCTTTAGGGGATTTGGTCTATGGCGCTATCTCTGTCCTGCGAATCGCGTCGGCCTGTTTGGATTGGGCCGTCGGCGAAGGTCAGCAGAGCCTGGAAACGAAAAAGGCCGCCTGGTTTCCCGGGCGGCCTTGAGGTCCTTTTGGTTCTGCTCGAGGAGCTCTAGCCGCCCGGGGGCCTCCCATCGGTACCCTCAGAGGCGCTTTCCAGGGTGTTGACCTGGACCCCAAAGGGCTTCCACAAGGAGGCCACGCGGTACGCACGAATCCCGTGACACGTGCCTGGCATGGCGACGCTGGGTTTCGCGGTATGTATGGCGGTAAGTCTTCTCATTGGTCCTTGGTTCCTGGGACACAGTTATGAACACTCGGCGTTAGCTTGTCAACGGCTATTATCACTTTTTCTGATCTTTTTCCGTCGAGAAGCGCCCTTTCGTACTCCCGAGTAGGGGTAGGGCTCCGGTGACCGTCAGCTTCCGTCCCTTATGCTGTTAACGTCCTCGCTGCTTACATTCTGACGACTGCCTTCAGGGATAGTTCAACGCACGGGTTCGGGGATGGTTCTCCACTTTCTGCGCTTTCATTTCCTGAGGGGCCGCGAGGCGGGTGTCGGCAGGGGCGCCGGGCAGGTTGGCCTAGCTCTTCTTGTCCTGCCCAAAGGTGGGGCCACCGTCGGCGAGGAAGGCCTCTTCTTCGGGAGTCGACTCGCGGCCCAGCAGCGCGTTGCGGTGGGGGTAGCGGCCGAAGCGCAGCACGATCTCGCTGTGTTTTTGGGCGTGGCTCAGGGAGTCAGGGAGCTTCTTGTTGTCCGCGGCAGCGACCTCCTCGGAGAGCGCCGTGAACGTCTGGACGCTCAGCCTTGCCACGTCGGGGTCCTCGGCGTGCATCAGCGGCATGTAGAGGAAGGAGCGCTCCACAAGCCTGAGCTCGCGGTCCTTGCCCGTCTCCATCGCCTCGTGGCAGAGCCGCCGTGCCGCCGGGTCGCCCGCGAAGGCGTCGGCCGTGCCGCGACCGAGCACGCGGGAGAACTGGTCCAGCAAGATAACGAGCGCCAGCGTTCCGCGCGGTGTCTCGGCCCAGTGATCCAGCTCGCCTCGCAGCGCCTGGGCGGCTGCGTCACCGAACCGCTCACGGATGGCGTCGTCGTCCTCCTTGCGGCCGTACCACCACAGCGGAACCCGGGAGTCGTCATAGTCGTCATGTGCCTTCAGGTCGCCAAACCAGAAGGCGAGGATCTCTTCAGCCTGCTCGATGGTCGTGTGCATCGATGAAAGCTAGCAGAGCCGCAGGGCAGGCGGTAGCGTAGCGCGCTCTCAGGCGCCCGCGTCCCCGCCATCACCGCCGGCCAGATAAGAGGCCGGGTCCTGGCGCAGGGCTGAGCGCAACACCCGGTACACCGCAGGCAAGCGCTTCTGCAGCTCCACCGGGTGCTCCACGAAGGCCGCGATGGCCTCCGCGCAGAACTCCTGAATGCTGGTGGCGGCGTAATTCGACAGCAGGGAGACGCCTGCCTCGGCCCGGGGCATTTCGCTTGCCGCCGCCTCGGCCCAGCGGCTGGTGTCCTCGCTGGTCATTCCAGGGAGCAGGCCATCGGAGGTGCCGTCGAGGGCGTCGAACAGGTGGCCCGCCTCGTGGGGCATCAGGGAGACCCCGTCCAGGGGGATTGACGCCCGCAGCGCTTCGAGGGCGACGGCGATATGTGGGTCGCTGCCGGTCTGGCAGTAACCGACCACGCCGGGCCGGTCGCGCAGCTCGCGCCCCGGCTCGAAGACGATATGGAGCCCCTCGGGCAGGGCGAGGTCGGGCCGCCGGTAGAAGACAGCGCACAGGCCAGCCGCGGCGCAGACGCGGTCCTCGGCGGTGGGTTTGCCCCCGTGGCGGCTGCGCATGGGGACAGCAGAGAGGCACCCCTCCACCGCCTCGAGGAAGAGCGACAGCTCCTGGGGCGGGTACCACTGCACCGCGGGGAAGACCTGCTCCAGGCTCCGGAGCAGCGCGGAGTCGACGCGCTGGTCGGGCAATCCACCGAGGGGCTTGCCCGACTCGGGGGGGAGCACGAGATCGGCCAGCCACCGACGGGCTCCCTCCAGATCCCAGGCGCGGTTCAGGGCGCCAGGGACCTGGTCATGGTGGTGTCGCACCCGGTCGAGCAGCGCCTCGTCCAGGTTGTCCAGGAAGGAACGGGCGGTGGCGAGCAGGGTGCCGATGAGCCCCTCGTCGACTGCCGTGGAGAGGCCGTTGCCGCCAGGGGTCTTGTCGATGAAGCCGACGTAGGCCCTGCCGCCGTGCTCCACCAGACCAACATGCAGCAGCTCCTCGGCGCTGCGCAGCACCGAACGCGAGGTCAGGGAGATCACGCCCACCACCGGGGCCAGCACCGACAGGGGAGGGCGGCCGTCCGGACCCTCGCAGGATAGGAGCAGCACCCTGGTGGCCAGCGAGGTCTCGATGCTGGGGCTCAGATCGCGGGCTTCCTCCATGGCCTGCCTGCGCAATGCGTTGTAGCGCCTCACTCGCAGCAGGCGTTGGCGAACGGTGAGCAGGCCGCTGCGGCACCGGACCAGGCGGCGGCCGAGGCCACGATCTGTTGTGGTGAGCTTCCAGAGGCTGGCCTCGTCGGGTAACCACTCGCGCTCCACCACCGACCGGCTCGGCGCGTCCAGCAGAGAGGCGGCGTATCCTTCCCCCTCCACGCGCCAGCTTCGGGGGTTACCCGAGACACGGTAGCGGCCCAGCGGGAGCAGGAGCACCGCTCCCGGGTAGCAGTCGATGGGGGCCGTGCTGGCGTCCAGCCTGCGCAGGCTGCTGCCGGTGGCGTCGTCGAAGAGGCGCGCCACGCGGTTGGTGACGCAGCCTGGATCCAGGGCGGGCAGGGGCGGCGCCGAGGACGAGCGCACCAGCAGCCTGTCTCGCACCGGCTGAAAGGTCGAGGGGGGCAGGGTGAGCAGCTCCCGCTCCTCCAGCACGCCCTCCTGGACGAGGCGATCCAGCCGGCTGCCGAGGCGGCCGCCGAGCACGCGGTCTTTGAGCAGAGAGCGACGCAGCTGCCGGCCGTGGGTGGCGCGCACCGCGTGGTTCAGGCGCAGGTCCGCCGGGGGCTGCAGGTGCACGGCGATCCAGGGCAAGCCGTCGCCCAGCGGCTCCAGGGCGGCCTCCTCCTCTCGCGGCGCGGCAGCCACCTGCACGCCGCGCAAGAAGCGCGGGTCGCTGCCCACCCTTGACGTGACGGCCAGCTCTCGCTCCACCTCGCCGAAGTGGCCCTCGACGATGACCACGGCCGCGCGGTCCGGGTCGGCGACCCGCTGGCCAGTGAAGGCCTGCAGCTCTCCCTCCATGCGCTGGATGGAGCGCTTGCCATCGCCGCTCATGCGTAGGTGCCAGGTGAGGCCGGCCTCCTCGCAGGCGAGGGCCAGCTGGGAGACCGGCAGCTCGTTGTCGTCGGGGGAGAGCAGGTGCCGACGACGGATCACCACGCGCTCCTTCAGGGCCGGGCCGCGGTAGGGTACGGCCACCGCCCGGCGCCCCAGCGCCGAGGTGGCCCAGGAGGAGGCGTCGGGGAAGGTGGGGCCCGCGCTGGCGAAGGTGAGCGGCAGCTCGGGGGGCCGGTCGGTGTGCGCCATGCAGAGCCAGAGGCGCTGCAAGCAGAGGGCGGCGTGCAACTCCCGGGGGCCCGTCAGCTCGTTGAGGCGGTCAACGAGGACCAGGTCGATGGCCTCCAGCAGGGAGCGCATGCGGCGGTCCATCAGGACCTCCTCCTCGAAGCTGGCCAGCCCGCAGATCACGAGGCCTGGCACCCTCCCCGAGGCGAGCCAGTCGCGCAGGCCATGGCCGCTTCGCGCGATGGTCACCAGCCAGCGCATGGCGCTGTCGCCCAGCCCCCTGGTGACCTCCTGATACAGCTCCTCCTGGCGGTCGGCGTCGCGGCAGAGCAGCAGCGTGCAGCCGCCGCGCTCCAGATGGGCGAGGATGCCGGCGGCCACCAGCGCGGTGCTGCGCCCGCAGCTGTCCGGGCCGCAAAGGACCAGGGTGTCGCAATCGGGCAGCTCGCCCCCCTCGGTGACCCGGTCCACCTGGCGGGTCAGCTCCCGCTCGGTGATCGCCTCCACCGTGGAGAGCCGCAGGGAGCCGTGCACCACGTCGAGCAGCTGGGCCAGGGTGCGATGAGGGGCGCCGCCGTCCAGCCAGTCGTCGGCGAATGTGTCGCCGAAGATCGCCGGCAGGCCGGCGGGGAGGTCGGCGTGGTCGGCCGGCTCCGGCTCGAGCACCTTCAGCTCTTCGGCCACGTCGGCCCCGGGGACCACCTGACTCAGGGATTCCCGCAAGACCTTCAGCGGGTCCACCGGCTTGGCCACCTCCTCCTCGGTGGGCTTGCTCTCCTCGGGCTCGAGCCGCGCCGTGGGCTCCTTGAGCAGCAAGAACAGCACGAAGCCGAGCAGCCAGAGCAGCACGAGCAGCCCGGGGTCTGCGCACAGGCTGGCGAGCGCGGGCTCCGTGACGGTGCCGCTGACCTTCATGTTCGCGCAGCGTGCCAGCTGCTGGACGGTGCTGCCCGAGGCCACCGGCACCGTGAGGGAGCCGATGACCAGCGCCGCCAGCAGCACCAGCGTGAAGGGCGCCAGGAAGATGCGCACCGCGCTGTCCAGGCCCATGGTGGTGCTGCACCCCGCCAGCCTGAAGTGCCACGGCACGCGGCGGCGGCTTGTGCTGGCCCGCAGCTCCTTGCCGCCGCCGACGCTGAGCCCGCCGAAGAAGAGCAGCGCCAGCAGCCCGCCCCAGAGCAGCGCGTGCACCAGCACCGCGAGGGCCGGATTATCGGACAGCGGGAGCAGGCACCACAGCTCGCTGCGGCCGAGCAGCAGCTGCTCGATGTAGCCGGCGCGAGCGGCGTCCGCCGCCGGCAGCAGGGAGCTCTCCGGGGGGCTCCCCGCCTTGAAGAAGTCCACCGCCCGGCCCACGCTGTACAGCACGGCGCAGATGAACCAGGACCCCACCATGATCGGGATGCGCGGTGCCCGGCCGACGCCCTTCTCGCCCCGGTTGAAGTAGAGGTATCCCATGACCGTGAGCAACACGGCCACCGCGCCCAGGGCCATCATCATGCCGAGCAAATCGTGATCGAACAGCCAGCGCAGCAGGGCCTCGGCCTTGCCGGTCAGTTCGGACAGGCCAGAGGGTTCGGCGTCAGCAGCCTGGAGCATCAGCAGGGCGGGGCTCATCTTCGTTTGCCCCCCTTGCCCACGCCGGGGGCGTCCTTCCACCAGAAGACCGTTGCCGCGTCCACGCCGTTGTAGACGCGGGCGCTGTAGATCCGCTCGGCGCCTGCGCCCGACAGCAGGGTCGCCAGGCGCGTCTGGCGGTACTCCTCCTTGCCCTCCATGAATCGTCGGTGCACCTGCTCCGGCACGAGCAGCCCGTCGGCGACCTGGGCCACGCCGCTACGGTCCAGGTGGGCGGCCCCCCGGAACGGCAGCCCGATGGGGAGGCTGCGGCGCTGGGCCTCGGAGAACTCCAGCAGGCTCCGGTCGACCATCTCTGCCAGCGGGTCGCGCTCCCACGGGGGATCCGGGATCAGCCGCTCCACCTCGGGCTGCAGCGCGTCGTCCAGCGGACAGTCGTCGAGGTAGGGCAGCTGCTGTCGCCAGCGGGAGTAGATGCCGTGCTGCTCCTCGGCGAGCGAGAGCGTCTTGTCAGCGTCGGCGCGGGCCTCCCGCTTGATATAGGCTGCCACCTGCGCCGGATCGAGCAGCGGCCAGACGAGCGGGCTGCGAAGCTCCGAAAAGAGGGCGGTGGGGT
This sequence comes from uncultured Myxococcales bacterium, assembly GCA_964511535.1. GTDB lineage: Bacteria > Myxococcota_A > Polyangia > CAZCFB01 > CAZCFB01. The sequence goes on from CAZEFW010000040.1 coordinate 6,926, forward strand.
CGTCCTCGCCGTCGTGGCTGCGCACCACGCCGATGGCGGCCAGCCGCTCGTGGTAGCGGTCGATGGCCCCCTCCATGGCGCGGTCGATCTCCCGGAGCCGCGCCAGGTCCCGCTCCAGGCCGCGAAGGGTACGGTTGAGTACACCTACCCGGGCGAGCTGCCAGGCGTACTCCAGCCTGCCCCTGAAATAGGAGAGCAAGGAGCGGCGCTGGCCGAGCACCACCTCATCGGCCGCGTCCCATAGCGCGGCGTGGGCTTCTCTGGCCGGCTGGTAGCGGCGCATGAAGACGTATATGCCGACGCCCGCGAGCGCCAGCCCTGCGAGCAGCCCGACGCTGACATGGGGGTGGGCGACGGTGAGCCAGTGCTTCACCGTGCCGTCCGCGAAGCCCTTGTACAGACCCCAGGCGCGCAGGGGCGGCCCCAGCAGCGCGGTGAGCGCGCCGCAAAAGAGCAGCCACGCCAGACCGAGGGGCCACAGCGGCGGGACGGCGCGCGCGGCGCGCAGCAGCTCACCGTGGGCCCGGCGCAGGGGCGAAAAGGACGGCTCAAGCTCGATCTCGCATCGGTCTCGGTGGGTCACGGCGCGGCCCAGCTGATCCTCGAGCTCGCCCACGATGTAGGCGGTGCGCTGTCGCGCTTCGCGATATGAGGCGGCGGTGGGGCGGTCTCCGCTTGCGGGCAGCAGCGCCTCGTCCAGCTGCTTGCGCAACCGGTCACGCACCCCTGGCCCGCCCACGCGGTCGCTCTCCCAGTCAGCCACCGCCAGCTGGAACTCCTCGTTCAGCTCGTCGAAGCCGCGGGAGATGAGCTCTCGCCAGCTGGCCCTGATGCGATCCACCGCGCCTCGAAGCCAGCCCTGATCCTCGCCGGTGGGGCGGTCCTCCTCGATGGTCGGGTCGCCCTCGTCCGGGCCATAATACTGGAGCACCTCGCGGCGGAAGCGGTGCCAGGGGGGCGGGTCCCGCGGCTCCAGGCGGGCCTGGCTGACGATCTCCCGCACGCGGGCGTGGATGTCCACCGGCGCCGGGCGCTCCAGGGCCGCGGCCACGTCAGCGCGCACCTCCTGGGCGCCGGCGCTGCCCTCCGGTGCCACAGGCGCGTCTCGCACCCTGCGCAGCACCTGCAGGGCCAGGGTGCAGCGCAGGTACTCCTGCAGGTCGTGGCCGCCGGTCTCGGTGCGGGCGACGCTGAAGGTGCCGAGTGGGTGCTCGGGCTGAGCCCCCCGGAGCACATGCTCCAGCGTCTCGGCGCCGAAGCCGAGGGCGCCGGGCGAGTCCGCGGTGTTCTTGCCGCAGCGGGCGACCCCCTCGGAGATGAAGAGGCAGAAATTCTCGAGCAGGGCGTCGACGTCGGGCTCCTCCAGCACCGACAGGTCGGTGACGTTCTCCAGCAGGTAGAGCTGGGGCACCGACCGCCGCTCCACGGGCTTGGCTTGCACCTGGCGGTAGAGCTCCCGCAGCCGGGCGGCGATCTGCTTGCCGCCGCCGGCCGAAGGCACATGAGGGGTGCTCAGGACAGGCAGGATCACCAGGTTGCGCTGCCAGCCGTGGCGGTGGCTGGCGAAGATGGGTCGCAGCCGTTCGGCGGCCAGATCTTCCAGGGAGTCGAGGGTGGGGCCCACCGCCTCCCGAACCGCCTCCTCGCCCAGGTCCGCCAGGAGCACCACGAGCACCTTGGTCGCCTGGGCGCTCTCTTGCCCCCGGGCCTCCCGGGCCCGGGCCTGGTCCACACCGCGGTGGGCGAGCATGCGCTGCAGCCGGCCCACCACCTCGCCGGCCAGCAGCCGGCCCACGTCACGCACCGCAGGGCTGGAGGCGACAGGCCGCGCGCCTTCGTGGAGCAGGGTCATGCGGCCGAGGTGGCTGTCCGGATCGAGGTCCGCCGGGCTGAACGGAGGCCACTGTCCGAGGCCATCCACCACGCGCCCGCCCCGGTCGCCCACCCCGACGAACAGGGTGAGGGCCGCGGGCAAGGTGTGGCGCTGCCGGTCTCGAGCCGAGGGCAAAGGCGCTCCCAGGAGGGGCCGGTCGCTACTTTTTGGGCGGCCCGCCGAACAGGCGGGTGGGCCGCTTGAAGGTGAGCAGCGTGCGCGTCGCTTCCAGCAGATCGCGCAAGTTGCCGACCAGCTCCGGGGGCAGGTCCTCGCTGTCCGCCGACTCCAGGCGGACCAGGTGACCGGAGAGGGTCTCCTCGTAGGCCGTCAGCACCTCGCGCAAGGCGTCATCCAGCTTCTTCCGGCTGAAGGGCCGCTCCAGCTCCTCGAAACGCGGGGCGAAGGTCTGCCGGTACAGCTCTGGCTTGTCCTGCTCCATGCTGCTCAGGGCGGTGAGGGCGCCCGCCAGGGTGCTGGCCAGGGTCCGCACCTGGTCGGTGCCCGGCTGCACGAAGAGCACGCCGCCGTCCTCGTCGAAGTCGAGCAGCCCGGAGGCGAACAGCGGCGGCAAGAAGAGCTGCCTCTTGGCCATCAACTTCTTGAGGATCTCCCGTGGATCGAGGTCGGGGAGCTCCTCGAAGTTGCGGTCGCAGTGCAGGTACCAGGCCTTGTGGGGGCTCTCCTGGTGCTTGCGGTAAGCCAGCTGCAGCTCGCCCACCACGCGCGGGAAGGCGTACAGGGGGACCCCCACGATGTAGTGGTAGAAGACGATGCGCTTGGCGTCCTTCCAGTCGGGCGCGAAGTCGTCGGAGGAGGCGCCGGTGACCCGCCGCAGCGCCTCGGCCAGCTTGCCGTCGCCGCGGTACGCCTCGTGGGCGCCCACCAGGGTCTTCTCGGCGTAGGGCACCTCCTTGAGGTTCTCCGGGTTGATGTCGCCGAAGATGCGCGCCTTGTGGCTGCCGGCCCGGGCGATCTTTTCGCCCACGTAGGCCTGAACATGGCTCCCCACCAGGGGGTGCTCCCACAGGCTGCTCGGGGTCACACTGTCGGAGTCGGTGTGATACTCCTTGAGCGCCGCCCGGCGGTCCCGGCGATTGGGGCGGCTGCGCAGGTACATGTACAGCGCCTCCAGGGCCATGGCGTCCTCCAGCAGCAGGCCGCTGTTTTCATCCGGCCCGCGGATGGTGTCGTTCAGCTTCGACTCGGCGCGCTCGCGGATGGCGAAGACGATGTCCTCGATGACTCGCTCGCCGTCCCGCGGGATCTCCTTGCCCTGGGCGTTGAACTGGGGCTTGAGTGCCTCGGTGAGGCCCTCTTGCACGGCGCGGATCTGCTGAGGCCCGCGCAGCAGCGGCGCGATCTGGTCCTCGTAGTACCAGTGCCAGAGCCGCTCGCGGGTGGGGCCGAGCAGCGCCTCCTCGTCGATGGTGTACTGGTTCGCCTCGCTGAAATGCTCCACCACCCTGCCGTCGGGCAGCTTCTCCATGAGGGCGCCCACGCGGCGGTAGTTCTCCGCGTTGTTGACCAGGGCCTGGGCCATCTGGGGCCCGCGCAGGTCGATGTCCCGGAAGGTGTCGAGCACCTTGTCCGAGGAGCGGTGCAGCCCCTGGAGCAACCTCGCCCTGACGCGGGTGCGCACGGCCTGCCGGATGGAGCCGACATGCTGGTTGAAGGCGTTGACCGCGCTGCGCCGCGCCTCCTCGAACTTCTCATCCAGCTCGGACTTCTTGAAGCGGTCCCAGAACGAGCTCGGCGCCGCCGCGCGGAGTTCATCCCCCCTGGACTCCAGGGTGCGCCCGAAGTCGGTGTCGGCGTTCTCGCCGAGGGCGCGGGTCGCCCGGTCCTCATCTGCAACCGCGTCCTTGATGCGCGCGTCGGACAGCGGCGCGTCAGGCCCTCGCATGGCGGCGGTGTTGCCGCGCAGGGCGAGCATGGCGTAGCGCTGCTCGTACGGGTTGAGCCGGGGGCTCTCGGCGGGGCCAGCCTCCGCCAGGAACCTGGGCCACCAGTCGTAGGCCACCTGCTCCTGGGTGTCCTTCAGGTTCGCCTCCACGTCGTCCATGGCGCCGTGCAGCTTGACGCGCAGGTTCTGGTGGGCCGCATCACCGGACCAGTTGGGCGACGCGATGGACTCCGCCGCCAGCTGGGGCAGCCCCACGACCTCATCGCCCAGCACCTGGTCGGTGAGGTCGTCGAGGGCGCTCTCGAAGCGGTCAGCCAGCCCGTCGGTGACAGCGTTCAGCCTGCCCCAGAAGGTCTCGGGGCGGTTCTTGAACTCGCCGCTCAGCAGCTCCACCTTCTGGACGAAGACCCGGTCGAGGCGGCGCTTCTGCGCCTCCTCGTGCAGCACGCGCAGCTCCTCCTCCGAGACCTGAAAGCGGTTGAATTCCTCCTGCCGCTCTGGCGGCACGATGGAGGGGTCGGTCATCAGCAGGTACGCCCGCACCGCGTCCGCCGCGAACCGCAGGGAGCAGTAGCGCAGCAGGTCGTCGTCGGGCAGGACCAGCGCGCACATGCCGAAGGTGCCGTAGAACTGGGTGTAGCCCTCCTTGGCGTTGCGGAACAGGTCCGTCGGGTAGAGGGACCGGGTGTGCTTCGCGTAGTTGTCCACGTCGGAGTGCTGCTTCTCGCCGAAGGGCGAGTAGATCTGGAAGTAGATGGCGTCGCCCACCGCGTTTACCAGCTCGCTGGTGTAGTAGTGGGACGGCACGTCGATGAGGTAGCAGAACTCGAACGGGCGCACGTCAACCTGAGGTTCCTCGCCGCCGGCGCGATCCGGGATGTCGTAGTGCAGCTGGAACTGGGAGTGGGCGCCCTCCTTCTGCACGTCGAGCTGGTTCATGTGCTCCAGCTCCTTGAGCGAGGCATAGGCGTTGGCGCAGACCCCGTCGAAGTTTGCGCCGGTGACCTCCTCGAAGACATGGGGCTGCACGGCGTAGCCGTACATCTGCACCGGGCAGACCGACTCGGCGAGGTTGCGCAGCATGTAGGAGAAGGGGATGAAGGTGCCCGAGCCGGTGCCGCCCGCCACGCTGAACACCACGTGCACCTGCACCGCCTTGTCCACGTTTGCCGCGGTGCGGGTATGCTCCCGCAGGCGCTGGAGCACTGCCTTGAGCTTGGTGTACAGGTCGCTGGTCTGCAGCGCGTGGTACAGCCCGAGGCGGGCCTCGATGCGGATCTGACCCGCGCCGGCCGTGTCGCCGCCGCGGAACTTGTAGTCAGGGTAGACCCACTGGGTGAAGTACGGGTCTGCCACGTCGAAGGTGTCCCCTCGACACAGGTCAGCGTACTGCTGCTTGTCGAAGTCCGAGATGACGTAGGTCTCATCCACGGGGCCGTAACCCTCGCGGCCCTGGCGTAGCGCCTTGGTGGCGGAGGCGTCGGTGTCGATGATGACGAACTCGGCCAGGTCCTGGAAGTTCTGGCGGTCCCACTTGCGGTGCAGGAGCTTGGCGATACGTCCCACCACGCGGCCTCCGGCGCCGCCCAGCCCGACGTAAAGGATTGGGGTAACTTCACCAATGATCATCGTGGAACCCTCCTAAAACGGCGAATCGTCGATTTTGAAAAAGAAGCGCGCCCCTTCACCACCCACCCGGTACCAGTAGCCGCGGTCGATGCGCAGCGAATAGACCGCGGGCATCCGCCCGAACAGCCGGGCGTAAAGCCGGCAGATCGAGCCCACGCGGCGCTCCAGCGTGGCGGCCGGCTCGGCCGGCAGGAGCTCCTCCATGAACGCATCCTCGGAGCGATGGGCCAGCGCCGGCTCGGTGACCTTGTGCACCGCCGTGCCCCTGGTGGACACGGCGAGGCGAAACTCGCCCGGCCCCGGCTGGAGCTCCAGGTCGAAGGGCAGGTTCGGGTGGGGCAGGCGCGAGCCCCCCTGGCCCAGGCGGAGCGCCGCGTTGCGGTACCAGCCGCCGCTCCCCTTGATGTGTGGGTTGATCGCGTAGGCTCCGCGCCGCTCGTCGGGGAAGGCGTACTCCGAGGCGCTCTCTTCCAGCAGCCTGGGGTCGCGGCAGAAGAAGTAGGCCAGCTTCAGTCGCCCCCGGGGCAGCGCCCGGGCCGGCTTGCGCCAGCCGTTGATGAAGCAGATCAGGGTGATGAGGCCGAACAGGCTGCCCAGGCCGAGCAGCACCCAGAACCCGTAATAGGCCCACCACGGGGTGGCCACGAAGACGAGGGTCACGGGCACGCGGGCCTGGTTGAGGCCCTTGTGATCGTGGTCGAACAGCAGGGCGCCCTCGAGGGTGCCGCCACGGCGGCAGCGGCGGCTGAGCAGGCGGAGCTCCCGTTTCTGCCCCGGGCCCACTTGCAAGGTCTCCTCCCCCTTGACCGTGACGAACTCCAGGCAGGGGTGCCCCTTGAGGTCGTCGAGGGTGGCCAGGGTCACATTCAATTCGCCAGGGAAGTTGCCCTGGAAGTGGGCCTTGATCTCCACGTCGTCGCCCGCATGGACGGTGCCCATGTCGAGGCGGCCAGCCTCCCACTTGCCGCCGGACAGCGGCTTTACAGACCACTGCCGCGTGCTGGCGTTGAGCGGGTGATTCGAGGAGTTGAGGACCTTGCCCGACTCGGAGGAGGTGTAGCGGACCCGCGCCTGCAGCTCCAGATCCATCCCGGGTTCTGTGATGAGGGTGTGCGTGAAGCCGTCCAGGCGCTCCACCATGGCCTGCTCGCGGGCGAAGCGCTCCTCGGTGCGGCCGGGACGCTGGCGGTACGCGGCCACGAAGGGCAGGTCGGTGCGCGGGGAGAGCAGGCCCCGGCTGGAGCGCAGGGCGGCCTGGACACACACGGTGTCGCCTGCGGTGACCGAGTCGACGTCCTGCTTGGTATTCAAGGGGGCATCGCTCTGCTGGGGGCACGCGTCCTTGACGACGCTCAGCTCCGCCCGCAGCTGTCGGTAGTCAGGCACCACAAGCAGCCGTGTGGAGGGGGACTTGATGGTCAGCGCCCTGTCGCCGGGCACCAGGGTGACGACCTTGTAGCGGTACGCTTTGCGGCCGCGGCGATGGGAGTGGGCCTTGCTGACGCTCGAGACCGGCTTCACTGCGTTGCCGTCAGGATCTTTGGCCTCCAGGTTGAGCTCGAAATCGGCCCTCCCCGAGCGGATGGCCAGCACGCGCACGCGCTCGGCCCGGGTGCAGCAGCGCAGGCTGCCGCCCGGCCTCACCTGGCGCACCGGGCAGCCCAGGGCGTCGGCGAACACGTCGGCGAAGGCCTTGACGATGGCGTGCGCCGCGTCCCCGTCGGCCTTGACCTTGAACTGCCGGCCGTGGCCGCTGGTCTGGCGCGTGTACGAGGCCAGCGCCCCCGGGTCGAAATCCGTCCTGAAGAACTGGACCAGATAGAAGTAGAACTCGTCATGTCCAGCCCTGGCGCGCTTCAGCCCGCCGATCCACTCCCCCGCGGCGGTGGGCTCCTCGGTGCACTTGCCGTCGCTGAGGAAGAGCACCACCTGGCGTGCCTTGGCGTCTCGCTCGTGCCACGCGTTGAGCAGCTTCCGCGCGCCCTCGAGGGCTGTCTTGCAGGGGGTGTTCCCGCCGTCGTATCTCTCCAGTCCGCCGGGCACCGAGGCCTGGCTCGGCAGCTGGGGCGGCTGCAGGCTGTCCCCGCCGGAGTCGGCTTTCGCCGCCAGGGCGTTCATGCCCACCACCATCACCCGGTCCTCGTCGGCCAGGAAGGAGAGGAAGGCCCTGGAGGCGAGGATGGCCAGCCTGTCCCGGTCCGTGTGGGGTGGCCTCGTGTCCATGCTCTTGGAGTCGTCCACGATGAGCAGGAACTGCGTATGGTCTGGCGGCGGCTCCTGGCGCTCTGCCATGGCAGGGGCCGGCAACATCAGCAACAGGAGCGCCAACATGCACGCGCGCCGCTCCCCGGGGCGGTTTGCACCCCTCCAGGTCGGAAAGTGCTGAGTGGCGCCACTACGAAACATGCCCAAAACCCCCAAGTTCACAGGAGATCCGCCTCGGTGTTTCCTGAATGAATGATCGATCCATCATAGATTTCGGGCAGGTTCTTACAAGGGGAAAACGGTTTGGGCAGCAGGAGGCCGTTGTCTGCCCGACACACCTGTGACCTCTGCTGACATCCCCCCATGCAATGCTGTGACAGTGACGTTTCGTGCCACATCCGCAAGCAATGCAGGAGCCGTCGGCTGATGCGTGTCTGCATCCATCGCGGCGCGGCCGAGATCGGCGGCACCTGCGTCGAGCTCGCTTCGTCGGGGGGCGAGCGCCTCGTCCTGGACGCCGGGTTGCCGCTGGAGGTGGCGCTGGAGGACGCGACGGTGCCGCCGGTGCCAGGCTTCATGGAGCCCGATGCCCGGCTGCTTGGCGTGGTGCTGTCCCACCCGCACCAGGACCACTACGGCATGGCGCACCGCCTCCCGGATGAAACCCGCTTCATCATCGGGGCCGCGGCCGAGCGTATCCTGGCCGCCGCCGAGGTCTTCTCCCCCGCCGGGATCGCCTTGCAACGCACGCTGCACATGGAGCACCGGGTTCCGCTGACGCTTGGCCCCTTCACCGTGACCCCGTACCTGGTGGACCACTCTGCATACGACGCCCACGCGGTGCTGGTGGAGGCGGACGGCGTTCGGCTGTTCTACTCCGGGGACCTGCGCGCCCACGGCCGCAAGGGCGCGCTGTTCGAGCAGCTGATGCGGCGCCCGCCCCGGGACGTGGACGCGCTGCTGCTGGAGGGCACCACCCTCGACAGCCCGGACCGGGAGCCGCGCTTCGCCACCGAGGCCGAGCTCGAGCCGCGCTTCGTCGAGGCCATGAGCCGGGCCGCCGGCTTGGCCCTGGTCTGGTGCTCGGGCCAGAACGTCGACCGGCTGGTGACGGTCCATCGCGCGTGCAAGCGGACGGGCCGACAGCTCATCCTGGACATGTACACCGCGCATGTGCTGCGAGCCACGGGCAACCCGAACATCCCCCAGGCGCGCTGGGATGGCGTGCGCGTGTTCCTGCCCCACTTTCAAAAGCGTCGCGTATTGGCGCGCGAGGCGTTCGACGTCTCCGGGCTGTACCGCGACGCGCGGATCTACCCGGAGGAGCTGGCCGCGGCGGCGTCCCGGTCGGTCATGCTCTTCCGACCCAGCATGATGGAGGACCTGGAGCGGGCAGGCTGCCTGGAGGGCGCCGGCCTGATCTACTCCATGTGGGACGGCTACCTGGAGCAGGAAGAGCAGCAGCCGTTTATGGCCTGGCTTCAGGACCGTGGCATCCCCATGGAGCAGATCCACACCTCCGGCCACGCCGGGGTGTCGGACCTGCGCCGCTTGATCGAGGCAGTGAAGCCCGGCATGTTGGTGCCCATTCACACAGAGCACCCCGAGATGTTCAGGGAGCTCTGGAGCAGCACCCGGCTGATGGAAGATGGTTGCTGGTGGTCCCTGGCACAGCAAGAGGCGACGGTGAGCACATGAAGAGCGCCGGCTCTGACGGGCCGTGGCTGTCAGACCTTGCCCCGGCCACATGTCCCGGGGACAGCAGTCCTACCAGGCGAACGGGAGGAAGAATCCGATGAGCAGCGGCCAGGGTGAGGTGCTCGAGTTCCAACAGGATGCTGGCCGTATCAGCCCCTATGCCCACCTGTACCGGTACGGCGACACGCAGGCGCCCGGTCCGCTGATCCTCTACGTCGGCGGCTCCATCGCGGCGGCGGAGTATGAGCGGCGGCGGAGCACTGCGCCCACGGCGATCCTGGAGCAGTTCGACGCGGCCCATCGGCGGGCGGCGCTGCCCCGGGTGGACCTGATCATCTGTCCCTGCCCGGTGGACACCGACGGCGATGGGCTGGACTGGATGGCGGACCACCTGGACCTGGAGCTCACACCGTCTCTGGGATCACCGCCCACCGCCCTGGGCTGCATGGGCAACTCCGCCGGCGGCGCTTACGCGGCGCATGTGGCGGCCATCGCCGAGGCGCGCGCCCTGGCGGTGTTCGGTGGTGCCGGGATCCTGCGCACCATGCGCGAGAACCGCGCAGTGCTCGACGGCCGCGGGCGGGAGGGCCTGGACCCCCTGGCCATGATCCTGTGCCGCAACGCGGACGACCCGGTGCAGAGCCAGGACGAGATGCAGCAGGTGGGCCGCGAGTTCGGCGCGCGGGTCATGGCCCCGCTGCCCGGGACCCACCCGTTTCGGGATTACGCCGCCAACGGCACGGTCCAGCGCTGCTTCGCGTTCCTGCTGCAGCAGCTGGCCCGCGCTACCCCCTGATCCGCTTCATCTTCGGGTCGTACAGCGGGCGGGCGGGCAGGGCGACCTTGAGCGGGTAGCGCTTGCCTGCGATGTCCACCTCCCAGGCGCCGCCCTTCATGTACTTGCGGTTCACCGGCTCCCCCGCGTGGGCCATGGCCAGCCCCACGGCCCCGCCGAGGGTGTGCCCGTAGGACGCGGCGCGCACATGCCCCACCGCCACGCCGTCGCGGTAGATCACCTCGCCGTGGTACATCAGCGGCTCCGGGTCGAGCACCAGCACCTGCAGCAGCCGCTGGTGGTAGGCCGGGCCCTGGGCCTTCTTCTCCACGCACGGTCCCTTGCCGATGAAGTCCGGCTTGTCCAGGTCCACGGCGAAGCCGAGGCCGGTCTCGAACGGATCGTCGGTGTTGTCGATGTCGTGGCCGTAGTCGCGGTACGCCTTCTCCATGCGCAGGGACCCCAGCGCCCGGAGGCCGGCGTGGCGCAGCCCCACCGCCTCTCCCGCCTCGACGATGCGCTCGTGGACATGCACCGCCTGCTCCGCCGGGATCACCAGCTCGTAGCCCAGCTCGCCCACATAGGTGATGCGGTTGCACTGCACCCGCGCGTAGCCGATGTCGATCTCCCGCGCCGTGCGGAACGGGAACGCCGCGTTGGACAGGTCGGCCGTGGTGACCATGGAGAGCAGCTCGCGCGACCGCGGGCCCTGGATGTTGAGCTGCCCGGTGCCGCCGGTGATGTCGGTGACGAAGCAGTGGGCGTCGTCGGGGATGTGCCGCCGCAGCCAGGTCTCCACGTGGCGATGCATGGTGTCGGTGACCACCACGATGAACCGCTCCTCTTCCAGCTTGGCCACGGTGATGTCGGCCTCCAGCAGGCCCCGCTCGTTGAGCCACTGGGTATAGGTGATGGTCTCCACCGGGCCGTTGACGCTGTTGGCCGAGATATGGTCCAGCACCCGCCCGGCGTCCCGGCCCTGCACCAGGAACTTGCCCATGAAGGTCATGTCCATGGCGATGACACCCTCGCGGCAGGCGTGGTGCTCCGCCTCCCACCAGGGGAACCAGTTGTGCCGTCCCCAGGAGAGCTTATCCACCACCGGCTCCTCGCCCTCGGGGGCGTACCACGCGGGCGACTCCCAGCCGCTGACATCGCCGAAGTAGGCGCGCTGCGCTGCCAGGCGGTCGTGGAACGGAGAGCGGCGCGCCCCCCGCGCCGTCTGCGGCGTGCGCGTGGGGTAGTGGCGCCGGTACACCATGCCGAGGGTCTCCACCACCCGCGTCTTGCGATACTCCGGGTTGCACTGGTAGGCGTGGAACCGGTCGAGGTTGATGCCCGTGATGTCCGCGCCCGGATCGCCGGTGGTGATCCACTGCGCCATGATCTTGCCCATGCCCCCGCCGGTGATGATGCCGATGGAGTTGAGCCCCGCGGCCACGAAGTAGTTGCGCAGCTCCGGCGCCTCGCCGAAGCAGGGGCCCATGTCCGGGGTGAAGCTCTCCGGCCCGCAGAAGAACTTCTTGATGCCCGACTCCTGCGAGATGGGCACCCGGCTCATGGCCCGCTCCAAAAAGGGCGTCATGCGCTCCCAGTCCGGGGGGATCTCGCCGAAGGAGAAGTCGTCCGGCACGGCCTCCACCGCCCAGGGCGCGCACACCGGCTCGAACAGGCCGATCATCAGCCCGCCGCCCTCCTCGCGGTAGTAGCCGTGGCAGGACGGGTCCTCGATGATGGGCAGGTCATGGCGCATGCCCTCGATGCGCTCGGTGATCAGGTAGTAATGCTCCGTGGACTGGTTTGGGATGGTCACGCCGGACATGGCGCCCAGCTGCCGGGCCCACATGCCCGCGCAGTTGACCACGAACTCGCAGCGGATATGCCCCTGGTCGGTGTCCACCCCCGTGACGCGGCCGCGCTCGGTGGTCACGCCGGTGACCGTCACCCCCTGCTTCACGGTCACCCCCTGCAGCCTCGCGCCCTTTGCCAGGGCCATGGTGGCGTCCACCGGGTTCACCCGGCCGTCCTGGGGCAGGTAGAAGCCGGCGAGGATGTCGTCCACCCGCGCCAGCGGGAAGAGGCGCTTGATCTCCTCCGGGGGGATCTCCTCCACGTCGTTGCCCACCAGGCGGTTGAAGGCCGCCACGCGCCGGTACTCCTCCAGCCGATCCTCGTCGGCGGCCAGCTCGATGAAGCCGCACGGCTCGAAGCCGGTGGCCTGCTCTGTCTCGGCTTCGAGCTTGCCGTACAGGTCGCGCGTGTAGGTGCGCATCTCGACCGATGTCTCGGAGGTGGATCCGAAGGTGGTCATCAGCCCTGCGGCGTGCCAGGTGGTGCCGCAGGTGAGCTGATCGCGCTCGAGCAGCACGGTGTCACGCCAGCCGAGGTGGCCGAGGTGATAGGCCAGCGAGCAGCCGATGATGCCGCCGCCGATGATGACGACGCGTGCCTGGTCGGGGATCTGGGTCGGAGCCATGTGACGTCCTCTGGTTGCTGGATCGCGACAGGATATCAGAAGTGACTTCCTCGCGGATCGGGCTTGACGAGCGGGCATCGCGCGCTACGCTTATCAAGCATGCTTCAGAATAGGCAAACACTGTGCGGCCATGGATAACAACACACATACGCCCCCCACCAGCGAAGCGCCTCGCGTCAACCTGGCCAGCGGGCCCATGAGCCGACTGGACGAGGCGGACGACGCCATCTTCTACCAACAACCGCGGATGGTGCAGCACCTGGACGCCAACCGCCCTGGCCAGCGTGGAGTCGGTCATCGGCTCGCTGATAACCGAGCGGGCGCCGATCATCCTCGACCTGATGGCCAGCTGGGACTCGCACCTCCCCGCCAGGCTCCAGCCGGACCAGGTGGTGGGCCTCGGCATGAACAGCGCGGAGCTGGAGAATAACGCTGCGCTCGACAGGTACGAGCTGCACGACCTGAACCGGGACCCGACGCTGCCCTTTGGAGACGCCGTCTTCGACGTCGTGCTCAACGCCCTGTCGGTGGACTACCTGACGAGGCCGCTGGACGTCTTCCGCGAGGTGGGCCGGGTGCTCAAGCCGGGCGGGCTGTTCCTGGTGCTGTTCTCCAACCGCATGTTCCCCACCAAGGCGGTCAAGGTCTGGCGCGAGGGCACCGAGGAGGAGCGCCTGATCCTGGTCAGCGAGCTGTTCGCCCTCAGCGGGTGCTTCGACCCGCACCGGGTCCATGTCTCCAGGGGCAAGCCGCGGCCCGAGGGTGACCACTACGCCGATGTCCAGCGCTACTCCGACCCGATCTATGCGGTGTTCGCCGACCGGTCCGGCGGGGCCGGCGTGCGTCGGCCTCTTCCCGACGAGAAATCCCGGGGAGGGTAGGGCGCCTCGAGCGACCCGGCGTGCCCCCACCTGCTCAACAGCGTCGAGGTGATGGCGCGCCAGGGGAACCGGGGGATCTCTTGTCGCATGATGTACAACCCCGCCCGCGGGACCTACTCGCCGATCCCGGTGCCCCACCTGGGGGCCCTGCGGGAGAGCATCGTGGAGTGACCGGGTTTGACTTCTGCTGCCGCAGGCCGTTAGCTGGAGGGCATGGCGGTCAAGGACTACCCCCCCTCGCAGCGGCCTGTCTGGCGCAAAGTATCTGAAGAGCTGCTCGCGGCGGTGGCGGCCGGGGTGCTGGTGCCGTTCGGCCTCTCCCGCGACCGGCGGCGCACCCCGCGCAAGAAGGCCCAGCGCACGGTTGTGATGGTCCACGGCTACATGGCCAACCGCTCCACGCTGCTGCCCCTGGCGAGCTACCTGCGGCTGCGCGGCCTGCGCCAGGTGCTTTTCTTCAACTACCGCTCCGGCGACGGGGTGGAGCCGGGCGCCCTGGCGCTGCGCGACTGGCTCCGTAGCCATGTGCGCGGCGGCCGCATCGACCTGGTCTGCCACAGCCTCGGGGGGTTGGTGGCGCGGGTCTACGTCCAGGACCTGGGCGGCAAGCGCAGGGTGGACAACTGCGTCACCCTCGGCACGCCTCACCAGGGCACCTACAACTCCTACTGGGTCCCGTCGCGCATCGGCCGCGAGCTGCGGCCCGACTCCCCGCTCATCGAGCGGCTCAACGCGTCGGTGGAGGACAGCCGCCCGGTGCGGTTCCTCTCCATCACCGGCGGCACCGACAACATCGTCCTGCCGCGGGTGTTCGCCTCCCACGCCGACGAGCTGCACCTGCCGGATCTGGGCCACCTCGGCGTCCTCTTTTCGCCGCGGGTGTTCCAGGCCGTGGCCGACCGGCTGCTGGAAGACACCGACGAGGAGTGAGGGACCAGGAGGGCGCGACGGCCCCGGGCCTACTTCAGGGTGATCTTGGTCCACCCCTCGGCGGCGCACACGATGCCGCCCGTGTTGGGCACCGCCTTGGCAGACCAGGCGGCGGTGATCTTGATGTCCAGCGGCGAGGCGTAGGGGATGTCCTTGCCGTTGATGATGATGCCGCCCGGGTCTGGCTGGAGCGGCGCCTTGGGGATCACGGTGCCCTTGTTGTCGGTGAGCAGGTAGGTCGCGCGCTGGCTGTTGGAGGAGAGCCAGGTGATGGTGAGGTTCTGGCCGGCGGTGTGGGTCGAGCCGGCGATGGGCTTTGTCACCGCGCAGGTGGGCACCTTGTTCACCTTGGCGCTGATGGTGCCGGATACCGCGCCCGACACGGTGAAGGTGTAGTTGCCTGGCAGCAGCGGCTTGGTGGTCAGGCCAGTGTGGGCGCCGGTCTTGCTGTTGGGCGTCAGCTTGCCGCTCACCGCGCCGCCGGTGGGGGCGATGACGGTGAGCCCGAGGATCGCCTTGCCCGAGATCTTCGGGTCGGAGGTGAACACGTACACCTCGATCTTGCCCGCGCCGGTGTAGGTATTGGTCAGGGCGATGAGCCCGTAGGCGCCCTTGGTCAGGTTGCTCGACACGGCGCCGTAGCCGGTGACGCCGGTGTCGGGCAGGGGCGCGCTCATGTCGGGCGGGACGCTCTGGTCCGCGGGCAGGCCCATGTCGGGCTTCACGACGCCGCCCGCGGTGGCGCTGGCCTCACCCGAGGGCGTCGACTCTCCCCCCGGGCCGAGGGCGGTGACGATGTAGTAATAGGTGGTGCCCTTCTGCAGCCCGGCGTGGGTGTGCGGGCTCTTGACGCCGAGCACCTTGGTGCCCGTGGCCACGGTCACCCCGGCGGAGGTCTTCCAGTACAGGTTGTAGCTGGTGGCGCCCGCCACGGGGGTCCAGCTCACCACCACCTGGTTGTTGCCGCCGGTGGCCTTGATGTCCGACGGCGCCGCGGGCGGGCCCGCGTCCACGCCGGCGTCCTTGCCCCCGGCCGCCACGCACAGCCCGTTGAGGCAGTTGCCCGAGGCGCACTCGTGCTGAGAGAGGCACGCCTGGCCGTTGGCCCGGTCCCCCGGGGCGCACAGCGGCGTCTTGCAGTTGAAGCTGCGGCACTCGCCGTCGCCGGTGCAGCGCTCGCCGTTGATCTTGGGCGTGCGCGCGCCGCAGATGCCGCCGTGGCAGATGGCGCTGGCGCAGTCCGAGGCGGCGACGCACGGCTCGTTGACCGCCTTGCCGCCGTCTCCGTCCGCGCAGGCGGCGGCGAACAGCAGGGTCAGCAGCGCCAGGGCGCGCGAAGAAATGGGGGGGCGTCGTCGAGGGTTCGTCATCACCACTTGCTCGCGATGTGCGGCCTGGAGTGACACAGGCCGGTGCATGTCTTCTTTGTGGGGTTATACAGCTTGGGCGTGGCCACCTTGCCGTCGATATGATCGCTGAGCTTGGTGATCTTGCCGCTCTTGTCCACCGACCCGTGGCAGTCGGCGCACACCATCTTCTTCTGGTACAGGTGCGCCTTGTGCCTGCCGCCCATGTTGCCCAGGGCGGTGGTGGAGCTGGTGACGTAGGCATGGCAGGAGGCGCAGCCCAGGGCCTTGCCCTTGGTGGTGGCCGTGCCGTTCTTTCCCTGGCCGTTGCCGTGGCAGTAGAGGGCCGAGCAGGTGCCCTGCTTGTACTTGCCGCCCGCTGACAGCCCGCCGGCGAAGGTGACCTCGGCCTTGCCAGCGGTGCCGTCGAACATGTGGCCCTTGCTGGTGGCGTTGGCCGGCTTGACATGGCACGCCTCGCAACCGATGGGCGACATCATGGTGAGCGCCATGTGCTTGGTATGCGCCGCGAAGGTGAGCTTGGCCGGGGCCTTGTTCCAGTTCAGGTCCCGGGGCGGGGCGCCGGTCTTGTCCAGGTGCCCGCCGTGGCAGAACACGCAGTTGGTGCGCCAGCCCGGCTTGTGGCAGGTGTCGCATGACCACGCCTTGCCCTTGCCCTTGAGGTTGTTGCCGTGGCAGCTGCGGCAGTCCTTCTGCTGCAGCTTCGCCTCCATGCCATGCTGCTTCTTGTTGAAGTAGCCGACCGGGTGGGGGCTGACCTTGACGTCAGGGGCGGGGCCGGCGTCGGGCGCCCCGGCGTCAGGCTTCGGCCCCTGATCCCTGGCCTGGTCCTGATCCATGGTTCCGCCTCCGTCAGGGGCGGCGGCCGAGTCCGTTGAGGGCAGGTCGAATCTCGCCAGGTCTCGGGTGCCGATGTCCTGGCTCAGGTCTCCGGTCGGGGGGCCCCTGTCCCCGGCTGGGTCTGCTGGCGATTCATCGCTGCAAGCCGGGGCGAGCAACAAGCAGATGCAGCACATGCGTCCGAGGATGTTCATGACCCTTCCCATTCTAACCCAGCATAATTCCCGCTGGCTCTTTGCCGGAATTGCGCAAGACTAACGCAACTAGTTTCGGCTAACTTGCAGGAGTCCCGTGCCAGGGAGATGGCAGCGGTGACCTGAGGAGGTGTCATGAAGAGGATTCGCGGGGTTTGTATTGCAGCGGGGCTGGCGTTGCTTATCGCCGGCGTCGGCTGCAGCGACGACGATGGGGTGACCGCGGTGGACGGGGGCAACACCCCGGACATGGGCGTCCAGGACGGCGGCAGCGGTGGTGACGGCGGCTCCGCGGACGGCGGGGCCAGCACTGGCAGCCTGACGGTGACCGTGTTCACCGTGGACGACCGCACCGACTGGTCCAAGCGGGTCAAGGCCGCCGGGGTCGCCGTGGCGGCCATGCTGCCCGACGGCACCAAGGCAGAGAAGACCACCAACGCCGACGGCAAGGTGACCTTCGACAAGGTGGACTGGAGCAAGGGCACCGCCTCGGTCACCGCTTACAAGGCGGGCTATGCCCTGGGCTCCTGGGTGGGCTTGACCGACAAGTCGAGCACCCAGGAGCTGGTCATGGGCAAGCTGGGCAATAAGTTGGTGACGGTGAGCGGTACGGCGGCCGGCATGACCACCGGCTACCCGCTGCTGACGGTGACCAGCTCGAGCCTGGGCGGCGGGTTTCACGAGGCCCCCAGCAACAGCTACAGCTTCAAGGTGGAGTCGGGCGCTCCCTTCAGCCTGGTGGGCCTGAACTGGCAGGCCAACTCCAAGCGCACCGAGCGCACGGTGGACTACGACATCAAGTCGTGGGCCAGGGCCACCTCTGCTGGCCTGACCGCCGACGGCACGGTGAACCTGGACCTGTCCAAGCCCATGACCCCGATCAAGTTCAAGAGCACCATCAAGCTTCCCGCCTCCACCGCGAGCCAACTGTACGCCGGCTCCCGCGCCATGGTCCGGGTGTCCAGCTTCGACTCGGGGCTGCGGCAGCTGCTCGGCATCGCGCGCAAATCAACCCTCGCCGCGGGCAAGTCGTTCTCCATGGAGTCGGAGTACGTCAAGCCGGCGGGCGTCAAGACGTACCTGACCCAGCACTACCTGGTCGTGGGCGGCGGCGTGTTCTCGGTGGTCAACACCGTCGGTGAGCCCAAGGACGGCATGTCCGCTGACAAGTTCCTCGATGTGCCCCAGCTCATCACGCCCAACTCGACGACCACGGCGGTCAACCCGTGGCTGGAGGTGAGCTGGAGCGCCAGCGAGAAGGCCGCGGCCCCGCAGGTCGCCATCATGCGCGACGGCGCGGCGCTCTGGTTTGCCACCGCGCCTCCGGGGACCACCCGGATCTCCTTCCCGGAGCCGCCTGCCAGCGCCGACCTGTCGAAGATCCTCGGCACGGGCGACCTGAGCGGCAATATGGCCCTGTGCGCGGATCGGGACAAGACCTCGTTCCTGTGCACACGCTTCTCCAGCGCCACGGACTTCTCGTTCGCCACCAGCGGCACTTACAAGGGGCAGATCTGGAAGCGCGACACCCTTCAGGGCAAGGGCCAGGTGGGGTTCAAGGTGTGCGTCGAGGGCCAGACCACCGGCTGCGCCACCTCCGACAGCGACGGCAGGTTCACCCAGTCCGACGTCTCGTACCTCAAGGACGAGGCGCTCGTGATGACAAAGACCGGCTACTTGCCGACCCGGGTGTTCATGGGCCGCAAGCGGGACACCGTCGGCTTCATCGGCTGGGCCGCCACCGAGGCCGAGCTCAAGGCGGACATGACCCTGGCCAAGCTGAGCCCCAATGCCAGCGCCGGACACCTCGGCATGGCCGTGATGGGCCCCAGCGGCGGGCTGAAGGACGCCAAGGTCTCGCTGGTGACCAATGTGGGCGATGGGCCCATCTACTTCGACGACAAGATCAAGCCGGACGCCAGCATGACCAGCAGCGCCAAGCACGGCCACCTCGGCTGGTTCAACCTCCCCGTCGGCGAGCATGTGGTGCAGATCACCCCGCCCACGGACGTGACCTGCAGGCCGAGCTCCGCCTGGACCGCCCCGGGCAAGAACCGCTTCAAGGTCAAGATCACCGCCGGCTCGCTGAGCTGGATGCGCGTGATCTGTAAGTAGAGAGCAGACCGACCCTCCGCTTACCCTCGCCACGCGGCGCCCCTCTGGACCATCCCGCCCATCACTGATCAGATCTGCAATCTGCTGGCGATGTCGCCGAAAGCAGGCGCCATTAATTATATAAGCCAAGACTAACTAAACGGAGAGGTGAATGAAACCAATCTAGGAGCCTGGCGAAGCGTTAATCCATGCGCGACAGGCTCCTGGGGCGCTCGCCGCCCCAAGGAGGACGAGATGGCGAACCGACGACACGAGATCCTGGTGCTGGTGGCCGCGATGGCCATGACCGTTGGCTGCAGCGACGACGGTGGCGCCACAGGGGGCACAGGAAACAGCCCGGATCTGGGCTCGGCAGGGGGTGGCGCCATCGTTGACTGGGGGGTGGGCACTCCCACCCCGAGCAAGAGCCTCAGCGTGACGACCTATGTCGTGGCCGATCGATCCAGCTGGGCCACCCGGACCGTGGCCAGCGGCATCACCGTGACGGCGACCCTGCCCGACGGCACCCTGAGCAAGAAGACCACCGGCGCCGACGGCAAGGTCACCTTCGACAACCTCGACTGGACCCGGGGGACCGCCTCCTTCACCGCATACAAGAAGGATCACAGCCTCGTCTCCTGGACCGGGGTGACCGCCTTCCAGAACGCCCTGGAGGTGGTGCTGGTCAAGCTCTCCACGGCCAAGCCTGTAACAGTGAGCGGGACCGCCAGGAACATGGCTCAAGGCTACCCCTACCTGCTGGTGACCAGCTCCGCCCCGGGCTCGGGCTATTACGAGGGCATCGGCAACACCTACAGCTTCCAGGTCCCGCCCGACCGGGCGTTCTCGTTGGTGGGCCTGAACTCCAGGATCAACTCCAAGTCCACTGAGCGCACGATCCACTTCGAGCACAAGGCGTGGGCCATGTCCTACAGCGTGGGGCTTACCAGGGACGGTACGGTGGACCTCTTCTTCGGCAAGGCGCTCAAGCCCCAGGTATTCCGGAGCACCATCGTCCTTCCCACCTCCACCTCGTCGGTGCTGTACGCCGGCTCCCGCGCCATGGTGCGCGTGACCAGCCTGGAGTCGGGCCTGAACCAGGCGCTCGGCCTTGCCCGCAGGAGCAGCCTCGTCGATGGCAAGTCGTTCACCATCGACGCCGAGTACGTCCGGCCCCCTGGCGTGAATAACTTCATCACCCAGTACATGCTCTCGGTGGGCGGCGGCATGACCTCCACCATCAACGTCATCGGCGCCCCGGGCGACGGAACCACGGTCGGAGATTTCCTCGACCCGCCCCGGCTGATCAGCCCCACCGACACCGCCAAGCCGGTCAACCTGTGGCTGCCGGCCGCGTGGAGCAGCAGCGAAAAGAGCGCCATCCCCCAGGTGGCGATCATCGCCCGCAACCAGCTGCTCTGGATCGTGCGCGCCCCGGCCGGCACCACCAGCATCGCCCTGCCGGATCCGCCGGCGGACGCCGACCTGCCTCGGCTGCTCGGCACCGACCCGGTGGACGCCAGCGTGGGCCACTGCGCGGACCGGGACGCCAAGAGCTACCTGTGCGCCCGCTTCGTCTCCGGCCTGACCTACAAGGTGGCCACCAGCGGTGACGCCACTGGCCAGGTGTTGAACCGCAAGACCGGGCAGGGCGCCGGCATGGGGGACTTCTCGGTATGCCCCGAGGGCAGCCCCGCCTCCAGCTGCGTCAAGACCGACGCAGACGGCCGCTTCAAGGTGCCCGCCATGTCGTACCTCAAGGACGAGGCGCTGGTCATCCTGAAGCCGGGGTACGTGCCGCTGCGGCTGCCCCTGGGGCGCAAGCGGGACGGCGCGGGGTTCTCCGGGTGGGCCATGAACATGGTCGAGCAGCACGCCGAGGCTGCCCTGGCCAAGGTGAGCATCAAGTCCTCCGGGGTGGGCCACCTGGGCATCGCCATCATGGGGCCCGCAGGCGGGCTGAAGGACGCCAGGGTCTCCCTGGTGAAGCACGCAGGGGACGGGCCGATCTATTACGGCGACGACGAAAAGCCCGACGCCAGCATGAGCGCCACGGCCAGCCACGGCCACCTGCTCTGGTGGAACCTCCCGCGCGGCGAGCATGTCGTGCAGGTCACGCCGTCCGACCCGGCGGCCACGTGCTGGCCGAGCTTCGCCTGGCAGGCGGAGGGCAAGAACCGCTTCAGGGTGAAGATCTCCGAGGGCGACAACAGCTACATGCGCGTGGTCTGCAAGTAGCGCTCACGGCGCGCAGCAGATCACCCCGCTGAGCCCGCTGTAGTAGTTGCAGCCGGTGCCCGAGTTGGTGCTGGCGTCGATGCGGCCGCTGGCGAGGCAGCTGCCGGCGCTGCTGTAGGCGTACTTGCAGGCGCCGCCCATGCCGCCCATGTCGATGTTCTTGGCGTTGTCCACGCCCTTGGCCACCGCCGCGCTGCAGTCGCTGTAGCACTTGTTGTTGTCGTGGGCAGAGTCGAACGCGAAGCAGCCGCCGAAGGCCCTGGCCTGGCCATAGTTCACCTTCTTGATGGACGCGTCGACTCCGAGGCAAGGCTTCCAGCCCTGGGCGCACAGGGCGCCGGCGCCGGACACATCGCCGCTCCACTTGCCGGCGCAGGCGGCGATCTTTGGGAAGGCGGCCTGGCTGACGAGGCCCTCGCGGGTGCCGTCGGCGCAGCCGTTGGCCGCCCCCGCGGGCTTGCACAGCTCCGCCCCCTTGCCGCTGTTGTAGTGGGCTGCCACCTCCGCCGAGGAGAGCGCCCGCTTGTAGAACGCGACCTGATCCAGGCTGCCCTTGAAGTACTCGGCGTTGCCGCTGCAGCTGCCCGAGCTCTGGCAAGCCTGGCCCAGGCACATTGAGCAGGCGCTGTTGAGGTCCACCGTCGCCAGGTGTGAGATGTCGCCCGGCTTGTTGTTGCCCCACTTGTGCCCACCCGACAGGCCGTAGCAGGGCGAGGTCAGCAGCTTGCCGTCGACGTAGAACTGCATGCTCCCTTTTCGGTTGGCCACCGCGGCGTAGTGGTGCCACTTGCCGTCATCCATGGCGGCGCAGGTGCCCACGAGGTTCTCGCCCTTGCCGTCCTGTCCCATCAGCAGGCCCACGCCGCCGCAGGGGACCTTGCCCCAGGCGCACCACTCCATCAGGGCGAAGCCGTCGTGCCCCTTGGGCCCGTGGGTCCCGTGAGCCACCACCCGCCGCTGGCCCTTCTGGCCGCTCGGGATCAGGATCCAGGCCTCCACGGAGAAGTCGCCCAGGCGCGGGTCGAGGTCCGCGCTGTCCTTGATGCGCACGTAGTTGCTGCCGCTGAAGCGCAGCGCGCCGCCGAGCTTGCCCGAGGTCCAGACCGGGCCGCCGGTGAGCGTCCCGTGGTTGGTGCCGACGCTGTCGTTCGCCGCGGTGCCGGCCATCTCCTCCAGCTGCCAGTGGCTCGACAGGCCGACGCAGGACTGGGCCAGGCACTTGCCGGCCAGGCATTTCTGGGGCGCCGCGCATGCCGCGCCGCACTTGCCGCAGTCGCTGGCGTCGGTCTGCAGGTTGGCGCAGTACGGCGCGCCCCCGCCGGCGGGCTTGCACTGGGTCTGGCCCGGCAGGCAGAAGGGCACGCACACGCCCGACGTGCACACCTCGTTGCTCTTGCAGGCGAAGCCGCACTGGCCGCAGTTCTTGTTGTCGCTCTGGGTCGAGGCGCAGAAGGCGGGCCCACCGGCGGGCGCGCACTTGGTCTGGGCCGGCGGGCAGGTGAGGGTGCACTTGCCCGCCACGCACGCCTCGGTGGCGGCGCACGCCTTGCCGCAGGCGCCGCAGTTCTTGTTGTCGCTGTCGGTGGCGGCGCAGTACGGCGAGCCCCCGGCTGGGGAGCACTTGGTCAGGTTGCCCGGGCAGGTGAAGGTGCACTTGCCCGCCACGCACGCCTCGGCGGCGGCGCACGCCTTGCCGCAGCCGCCGCAGTCCTTGTTGTCGCTCTGCAGGTTGGCGCAGTAGGGCGCGCCGCTGGCGGCCGTACACATGGCCTGGCCCGCCGGGCAGACGAAGGCGCACTTGCCCGCGCTGCACACCTCGCCCGCCTTGCACGCCTTGCCGCAGGCGCCGCAGTTGGCCCCGTCCTTCTGCAGGTCCACGCACTTGCCCTGGCACAGGCTGGTGCCCGGGCCGCACCACGGGTTGACGTCGGGCACCGGCACCAGGTCGGGCGAGCGCGTGTCGGGGCTCAGGAGGTCGGGCGCGAGCTGATCCGGCTGGAGCTGGTCCACCGCGACCATGTCCGGGTTCGGACCGTCGGGGGGAGGCGCGTCAGCCTTGATCGCCTGGTCCTGCACGCCGATATCGGGGCAGAGCACGGTGCCGGTGTCGTCGCCGCAGCCGACGGCGAGGGCGATGGATAGCAGGACGGTGAAGGCGACCCTCGAGACGTGGGACATGGGCACTCTCCGTTGGTGATTGGGAGGCCCGATTATACCCCTCACGGGAGCTTGTAGATATGCGTACCGTAGGAGCCGAGGGTGGCCCCGGAGCCGTAACCTTGCCGGTAGACCAGCGTGGACTTGCTCAGCTCGGAGAAGGAGACGGTCTTGGTGGTGGGGCCCAGGTTGACTACCACCAGCGCGCGGCTCTTGCCCGACTGCCGCACCATGGCGTAGGTCGACTTGTCGGTGAACTCGCTGTACTGGTAGCCGAAGGCGCCCGGGTCTGACAGGGCGGGCAGCTGCTTGCGCGCGGCCAGCAGCGCCTTGTGGTGACCAAACACGCTGTACTTGTTCAGCAGCTGCTTGCCCAGCTCCGCCGGCTTGGTCAGCTTGACCCCCGACGGGTCCTTGGTCTGGGCCGGATCTGCGCCGCCCCACGGGAAGGCGCCGCCGTTCTTGGCGTCCATGGCAGTGGAGGTCTGGGAGAGCATGCCGAGCTCGTCGCCGTACTGGAGCTGGGGGTTGCCCGGGGCGGTGAGGGTCAGGCTGGCCGCGGCCATGGCGATGCCGATGTCCGCCCCCTTGGGGCTGGCCACCACGCGGCTGACGTCATGGTTGGAGACGAAGGGCACCGGCGCCCCGTGGCTGCCGTAGTACTGCTTGGCCTCGGTGTAGTGCCAGTACAGAGCGCCGGCGTCATGCTTCTTCAGCGCCTTCTTGGCCGCGTAGTGGAACGGGAAGTCGTACACGCCGTTGAAGCCGCCCTCCTCGAGGTAGATGCCGAGGGTCTTGGGGCCGCTCCACGCCTCGCCCACCAGGGCCACGTCGGGCCGCACCGCGCGGCAGGCCGCGTTGAGCTGGCGCCAGAAATCCCGGCTCGGGCCCTTGACGTAGTCCAGGCGGAAGCCGTCGGCGCCGTCGTCGGTCTTGCCGTCGCCGTCCAGGTCCAGCAGGCGGGTCACGGCCTTGATCACCGCGGCGCGGGCGTCGGGCTGCGCCAGGTTGAAGGCGATGTCCCCGGTGGTGCGTCGGGCGAAGAAGTGCGAGCGGGAGCCGGTGTCGCGGAAGTCCCAGCCGAACCAGGTGGTGTTGTTTGTGAAGAAGTGGAACCAGTTCGAGGTGGGCGCGGACGGCTGCCCTTTGGCCGCCGCGGCTGCTTTGAAGCTGACGTGCACATGGTTGATGGGGAAGTCGATGAGCACCTTCAGCTTCAGCGCGTGGGCCTTGGTGATCAGGGCGCGCAGGTCGGCCATGGTGCCGTAGTCCGGGTGCACCTTCGTGAAGTCTCCCGGCGCGTAGCCCCAGGAGACGGTCCCCGGTGTCTTGAAGATCGGCATCAGCTGGATCGTGTGGATGCCCAGGTCATTCTTGAGGTAGGACAGCTTGCCCGTCAGCCCCTTGAGGTCGCCGATGCCGTCGCCATCGCTGTCGGCGAAGTGCTTGACGTACACCTCGTAGATCACCCCCAGCTTCGGGAGCCCGGCGGGCTTGGCAGGGGCGGGCAGGGTGACAAGCTGGGGCGGTGAACGGTAGTGGGCGTTTTGGGCCACCAGGTAGAACCGATGGGTCCCCGAGAGCTTCGCCGCGCCGATGGTGAAGGCCCCGGCGCCGCCGGCGGTCACCTTGACCTGGGCCGGGTTGCCGGGGTGGGGGTGCAGGCTGTAGGTCGCGGACCCGCCGCCGAACGCCGCGCTCAGGGGCACGGACGCCTGCAGCTGCGCGCCGGCGGATGCCGTGGCGGGGGTGAGCCGCGTGGAGAGCACCGGCACCCTGGCGAAGCGGTTCTTGTCCACGAAGGCCCAGTAGTTGTGCACCTCGCCGGAGCCGGCGCCCGGGACCCAGCGGTAAAAGGACCCGCCGCTCTGGGTCATCTTCAGCCGCTGTCCCTTGACGTCGATCCACACCTCCTTGACCGCGCCCTTGACGTTGGGGTGCTGCGACGGGACGAACAGGTACTTGCGCCCCTGTGAGCCGGTCTCGGTGTCGTCGCCGGCCACGGCGCCCTCGTAGTAGAAGAAGGTCTGGTCGGGGTAAGAGGCGAGGGGCTTGTCGTACACCAGCAGGGCGGTGCGGTCCGTCAGCGTCTGGCCGGCGCACTTGACCGTGACGGTCACGGAGTAGCGGCCAGCCTTGGTCGCCGAGGCCCTGGGAGCCTTGCTGGAGCCGCCGGTGAGGGTTACCCCCGGGTCCGCAGACCAGGAGAGGGTGCACCCCTTGGGCACCGCGGAGCCGGAGCCGTCCAGGTACCTGGCCTCGTTCACCGTGGCCAGCCGCGGCTGGCCGGCGCTGGCCTTCGGCTTGGTGGCGGGCGGCCCGCTGTCCTCCGCGGCCAGGTCGGCCCCGCCGTCCGCGCCGACCCCCGCCTCGGGCATCACCCCGGCGTCCGCGCCGCCCCCGCCGAAGTCGTGGGCCGTTGCCCCCACGTCAGTGGAGGCCGGCGCCCCGCCGCAGCCGCTTTGCGCCATGGTCAGTGCCACGGCTGTCACGATCAGTTGCTTTTTTAAACGGTGAATAGCACCCAGGCGCATGGATCCTCCTCGCGCAGGAGGGGTGAGCAAAATCCGTACCGCCGTGGAGCGCGCCCCGGGATCTGGCGCGCGGCCGCCGCGGCGCGCTGGCAATCCGGGGGGAATCATGTTCCGGTACTCAACTGGAGAACCAGATATGAGTGATAAAGACCCGCCAGAGCGGGACGCGGACGCGCAGCTCTCCAGAACGAGCACCAGGCCCGGGGTGCCCAATATTGGCGGGGAGGACATCCTGGCCCGCGCCGAGGAGCAGCACGAGCTCTTCAACCAGGGGCGCGGGTACCTGAAAGCAGGGGATTTTTTCCGGGCGAGCGAGACCCTTCACAGGGCCGTCGCGTTGGCCATTGAGCTGGACAACCGGTCTGCATACGCCGAGGCCATGGACGCCCTGGGGAAGGCCACCCTTGGGCTCGGCGACGGGGCGGACGCCCTGACCTGCTTCACCGCCGCGCTGGAGATCCACCGCTTCACACGTTTTGCAGCCGGGGCGCTGGTGAGCCTGCGGGGTATGGGCGCGGCGCTGAACCTTCAGGGCCGCCACGAGGAGGCCATGGCCGCGCTGTACGAGGCCTGGCTGGAGGCGGACAACGCCGACCGCCTCACCCTGACCCAGCGTCTGCCCCTGGAGGTGGCCCGCACGCGCCGGCTCCGGGACGGGCGGCCGCGGCAGGGGCATGTGGACGTTGAAGAGCTGACCGCTGCCATGGACGAGGCGAGGAGCCTGGCCGATACGGCTGCCAGGGATGAGTCCAGGGCGCTGCCTATCCCCGAAGCACCCCGGCCAGTGGGCCACCCCCCGCGGGCTCCGGAACCATGCTCGCTGGTGGGACCGGCCAGCTTCACCATGTGGAGCGCGGGGTGGCACCCCTCCCACCAGCGCGTGTACATGGAGCTGATCCCGCTGGGGGAACGGGTCTGGCTCTCAGCCAATGTCCACCGGCAGCGAGTGGAGGCCCGCCTGCCCGCCGAGCGGGTGTGCAAATGGTTCGCCTCGATGCAGCGCGCGGCGCAGCCTCCCCACAAGGATCAGGTCAGCGTGAGCACCGGAACCGGCAGCCTCACCGGGATGGCCGAGCTCGGCGCGGGCCCGTGGCAACTCGTGATGCAGAACTCCCTGGACTCGATCCAGCGGATGGGGGAGCTGCTGCTGGAGCTGCTCCGCGAGGCAGGCGCCACCGTGAGCAAGGAGCTGCTGCCCCTAGGCTGACGGGAGCAGCAGCTCCTCGAAGAGCTTCTGGAGCTCGGGCGGGACCGAGGTGAAGCGCACCACCATCGCCCCCTCGGCCCGGGGCGGTTCGGCCAAAACCTTGCAGTAGAGCTCGCCCTGCAGCGGCTGGCCTCCCTCGCCGAGGAGCTCGAGGCGCAGGTCGGACAGCGGCTCCATCGGCGCCGCCGTGGCGATCTCGGCCTCGTTCGGTGAGAGCCGCACCAGCTCGCCTTCGCAGGCGTCGCCGTCGGTGGCCTTGCTCTTGAGCACCCAGAAGCGCGCGGGCAAGGGGTTCTTCAGCTCCGCGCGCGGGGCGGCGGTGCGCTGGAGGCGCAGGTCGTATTCGCCCCCCATACCGGCCACGTCGAACAGCGTCACGGGGGTGGTGACGCCCTTGAGCGTGACCTCCAGCGAGTCGTTGACCTGCACGTCGGGCCCGGCAGCCTGGAGCGTCTCCTCGGTGATGAGGACCTGGCCGCCCACCGTGCACCCCTCCACGCGGGCCGCGCGGTTGATGTCGCTGCCCACGGCGCTGTACTTGGTGCGCTGCTGCGAGCCGATGTTCCCCACCACCGCGTTGCCGGTGTGAACGCCGATACCCATCTCCACGATGGGGAAGCGCTCGCGCCAGTCCGCTTCGCGCTGGAGGCGGTCCAGGGCCAGCTGCATGTCGATGGCGCAGGCCACGGCGCGCTGGGCGCTGTTGGGCTGCTGGATCGGGGCGCCGAAGAAGACCATCAGCCCGTCACCCGAGATCTCGTTGATGGTGCCCTGGTGGCGCAGGATGACCTCGAACATCACCTCCAGGTACCGGTTGAGCAGGGAGACCACCTGCTCGGGTGACAGGACCTCGGACAGGGATACGAACCCCCGCAGGTCCGAGCAGAGCACGGTCAGCGGGCGGCGCTCGCCCCCCAGCGAGAGCCCCTCCGGCTCGTCGAGGAGCTGGCACACCACGTCCTCGCTGGTGTAGCGGCCGAAGGTGTCCCGGATGAAGCGGTTTTTCTGCTCCAGCTCCCGGGCTCGCCGCCCGGCCTCCTGCGCCTCCAGCAGCCCCTCGATGCGCTGCTGCGTCTTCTGGACGGTGGCGTCCAGATCGAGGAAGTCGATGGGCTTGGTCAGGAAATCGAAGGCGCCCCGGTTCATGGCGACGCGGATGTTATCCATGTCCCCGTAGGCGGAGACGACGACCACCTCCAGGATGCGCTCCAGCCGCTGGATCTCGCCGAGCAGGGTCAGCCCGTCCATGCGCGGCATGTTGATGTCGCTCAGCACGACGCGGATGTCGCTGTGCTGGGACAGCACCTTCAGCGCCTCGCGGCCGTCATGCGCGAAGAGCAGCTCCACCTCCTTCTTGCGCACCTGGCGGCGGAACCGCTGGCGAAAGAGCAGGACGATATCTTCCTCGTCGTCGACGATGAGCAGCTTTTTTGGTTCTGGGTCCACGGTGCTCCTCTTCCGGTTTCCTCCGGGCTGGTTCATTTTCAATACACGTCCGAGTCGGCCATGCTCAGGTACCACGACGCCGGGTCGGTCCAGGACTCCGAGACCCCCGGCGATGTGACCCGCACCAGCACATGGGTCGGACGCTCCTCACGGCGAAACCCCATGCGAAGCAGCGCGCCGTGCAGCGGGTAGTGCTCCATGGACCAGACCTTGAGCTGCGCCTGGTCGTCCCACCCGAACGCCCCCGCTGCCCCCTGGAGCAGGGCGCGGAGCAGGTCCTCGTCGTCCGGGGCGGCGAGCTCCACGAGATCGATGCACCGGTCCGGCGCGTAGGGCTTGATCACCGCCAGCCCCGCGACCTGATCCCCCGCCATGGCGCGCACGACCCTGTAGCCGCGCCCCGAGTCGGCGTGGAAGCGCCAGCTCAGCACCTCGGCCTCGCGGCAGCGGCAGATCGCCCCCCGCGGTATCTCGCGCTCGAAGCAGGCCATGTCCTGCTGCGTGAAGCTCGCCTCATCCGCGACCTCGATCCGGAGCGGCACCTCCGCGGGGGCTCGCGCCTCGCTCACGGGCAGCTCGTAGGGAAAGATGTCGCAGATATGCTCCCAGCGGCCCGTGCCCGCCGTGGCGCCCAGCGAGCGATCGTTCGGGTAGACGATGTCCACCTCCAGCCCCACCGTGTCGTGGTAGTCGCACAGCTCGGCGACGAGCCGACCGGCGATGCCTCGTCTCCTGAAGGCGCTGTCCACGAAGACGCTCTGCTGCAGCGCGCCGGGAACGACCCGCCCGTCCACGCGGAAGTTGTACGGCGCGTAGGCGATGTGCCCGGCGAGCTTCTCGCCGGACCAGCAGAGGATGATGCCGTCCAGGTCCGCGCGGGGGTGGCGCGGGTACTGCCAGCGCCAGCGCTCCAGGTCGTACGGGCGCTGGTAAGCCTGGCTGTAGAGCGCGATGAGCGCCTCTTCATCGCCGGGCGCGTATGAGCGGAACTCGAGGTCGCCGAGCCCCGGTGCGGCAGAGCCCATGGCTCACTTCCCTTCGTCAGGGTCAGGGATGCGGAAGATGATGATCTCCTCGATCCGGATGATCGTGGTGTTACCGATGTCGCCGAACGTGCCCACTCCGACATGCGACTCGGGCAGGCGGGGGAAGCCGGCCTGGGCCTGCATCACCGCCGCGCCGTCCACGAACTGGAAGTCCTGGGTGCCGAAGCGCCCGCAGAAGATGTCGTAGTTGCGGCTCGACTGCAGCTCCAGCTGATGGGCGACCACATGACCGGCCGGCGCATCCTTGGCGCCCGTGCCCTTGACATACTCGATCCCGCTGAAGCCGGTGTACCAGCCGTAGAAACCGGAGAGGGTCAGCGACCAGTCCCCGTCCGGCGGCCCGGAGTCCCCCGAGCTGTTCCAGAACGTGTTGAGCTCGCCGATCTGGCCGGCGTCGGCGATGGGACGGTTGCTGCCCGGAATGGCGGCCCCCCGGTAGGCGATGGCGTGGCTGCCCGGGATCGCGTGGTCGTACCACATGACCGACGGCTCCTGCACCTCGATGTCGCACCACAGGCACCCGTCCTCCACGAACCACTTGCCCGAGCCCCTGGTCATCTGGTCCTCGTGCCAGTCATCGGGCATGGCCTCGAACGAGTCGAACCTCGCGACCACCTCCATCTCGTTGACGTCGAGCCGGTAGCCCTCCTGATCATCCGGAGTGGGGCACAGCACCATTTTGTATTTCTTCAAGCTGTCCATTAGCGACATCTTGTTCACCTCCTGCGTGGAGCCGGTCCGACTGCGCGTCCGCCGGTCCCACGCGTCATCTGTTGTCAGGCGGT
The DNA here is from genome assembly GCA_964511535.1 of uncultured Myxococcales bacterium. GTDB lineage: Bacteria > Myxococcota_A > Polyangia > CAZCFB01 > CAZCFB01. Next base: position 37,207 of record CAZEFW010000040.1, read on the forward strand.
CGGCAGCCGCAGGATAAACGCCGCACCTTGCCCGGGCTCGCTCTCCACCCGGAGGTCGCCGTTGTGGCCCTGGACCACCACGTCATAGCACAGGGAGAGCCCAAGTCCGGTGCCCTCCTGGCCAGACTTGGTGGTGTAGAACGGCTCGAAGATCTTCGAGCGGATCTCCTCCGGGATGCCGGTCCCGTTGTCGGTCACGCGGATCTCCACCTCTCCGTCCAGGCACCGGGTCTGCACCTTGACCAGGCCATCGAACGGCTCCCCGGCGTCCTGAGCTCGCTCGGTCACAGCGTCGAAGGCGTTGTTGAGCAGGTTCACGAGCACCCGCCCTATCTCCTGGGGCACCATCTGGATCTCGCCGACGCAGTCGTCCAGCTGGAGGTCGATGGCCACCGGCGCCCTGGCGTCCGGGTTCGACCGCCCGAAGCCCGCGAGCTTGGAGAACCGCTCCACCAGCGTGTTCAGGTTTGTCAGCTCTCGCTCCGACACGGTCCCGCGCGCGTGCTCGAGCATGCTCTTGACGATGCCGGAGGCGCGCTCGCCATGCTTGTGGATGGCCTCGACGTTCAGCCGCAGGTCCTCCACGATGTCCGCCACGTCCTCCAGCTTGGCGTCGGTCTCCTCGTCCCTGATCTCCTCGATCTCCTCGATCAACTGCACACCGAGGGAGGCGAAGTTGTTGACGAAGTTCAGCGGGTTGTTGATCTCGTGGGCCACGCCGGCGGTCAGCTGGCCCAGGGAAGCCATCTTCTCCGAGTGGATGAGGCGCGACTGGGTCGCCCGCAGGTTGTCCAGCGTCTCTTGCAGCTCCTGGTTCTTGTCGCGCAGCTGCTCGGTGCGCTGCTCCACCTTCTGCTCCATCTCCCGGTACAGTCGCGCGTTCTCGATTGAGATGGCGAACTGGCCCGACAGCATGCGCAGGAGCTCCACCCGATTCTCGGTGAAGGCGTGGGTGGCCTGCTGGTTCTCGAGGTAGAGCACGCCCATGAGCTGCCCCTGGTTGTTCATGGGCAAGCAAGCCACGGAGTTGGGGCGCTCGCGCTGGATGTAGGAGTCCCGGGTGAAGCTCCCCTCCTGGCTCGCGTCACCCAGGATCACGTCCTCGTTGGTGCGCACCGCGTAGCGCACCACGCTGCCCGGGATGCCGTCGTAGCTCGCCAGGGGGGTGCCCTGCTGAACATCGATGGCGAGGTGCTGGGCTCCGTCCCGGGTCTCCAGCGCACCGTTGGCCTCCACCAGCAGATCGTCGTCGGAGCAGACCACGAGCACGCCCCGGTCAGCGCCGGCGTTTTCGATGACGAGCGCCATCAGCCGTTCCAGCAGCCGATCCAGCCTGATCTCGCCGGAGATCGCCTGGGACGCCCGCATGACGCTGGCGAGGTCCAGCTCCGTTGAGGTGTTCAGGCTGGCCGTCCGGGTGGTCTCGATGGTGCGCTCTGTGGGGGACCAGGCGGTGGCGGCGAGCATGGTGAACTCGGCCTCCAGCAGCTGGACCTTGTGCCTCGCGCCCCACAGCAGATACCCGTGGTGCGCCTCGGAGAGGAAGCCGGCCGCGAGGTCGGCCTCGTCCTGCCCGAGCTGGAACCGCCCGGCGAGCTCGTTGGCCAGGGCGCGATCCTGTGGATAGTCGTTGGCGGCTGCCTGCTCGATGGCGCGCTGGTACTGCACCGCGGCCTCCTCGGCGTCCCCGTCCAGGCGCGCCAGCTCCGCCGCGAGCAGAGCGTGCAAGTGCGCGTAGTTCTCCGGGCAGCCCTCGGCCCATTGCGCGAGCTGGTCCCGGGTACCTGCCACCTTCTCCATGAGCTCGGGCCGCTCCGCCTCGCTGGCGCTCTCCATCTTTCCGCACAGCGCCAGCGCGGTGTGGAACGGGTGCCGGACCGTGGCCACGTTGCCCACCACCGCTTGCAGCAGCGGCTCGGCCGCCGCCGAGGCCTCGAGGGCCTCGTCGAACTCACGGTAGAGGCCGAGGACCATCGTCTTGAAGATGTAGTAGTAGCAGATCACCATCACGCTCTGGTTGCCCTCGCAGCGGGCCAGCAGGGCGGCCTCCTCCAGGTCCTCCGTGGCGAAGTCCATGGGCCCCGACGTCTCCCCGCGCAAGTTCCCGATGACGAGCCTCAGCGAGTCGCCGCCGTCGGTGGCGATGTGGTTCTTCAGCTGATGGTTGACCGCCAGATGGTGATGCAAGTCCTCGGCCAGCTCGTCCAGGGGCGCGCCGCAGAAGTACTTGTTGTGATCGCCGTAGTACAGGACATAGCCCGCGAACATGAGCTCGCCTGACTCCATGCCGGCCCTGAATCCTGCCTCGGAGATGGGCGCTGTCTCGTGGAGGTGCTTGACCCAGCTCCAGGTCCAGTTGGCCAGGACGAAGCAGCTGAGGCACTTGTCCTGCAAGCTGCGCCGCCTCTCGCTCAGCTCCAGGCCGAGCTTCGCGAACTCGTAGCCCGCCTGGGGCTGTCCGAACAGCGCGCTCAGCAGGTGCCCGTACCAGGCGTAGACGGCCACGCCCTCGGGCGGGTGGCCATGCTCCAGGGCCAGCGCCATGGCGCAGAAGATGATCAAGCTGTAGGTGAAGGGGTCGACGTAGAAGGCCGCCGCCATGCCGGCGATGAGCAGCCGCGTGGCCGCCCGGATCTCCGGGTCGCTCATGGTCGGTCGATCCACCAGGGAGGCCGGCGTCGCGTCCCCCAGCTTCTCCTGGACCACCCCGAACGCCGCGCCCATGGCCTCCTGGACGTCGCCGGGGGGCAGCTCGTGGCCGAGCAGCTTCAGCCCGCGGTTCATGGCCTCGAGAGCCTCGGCGTACCGCGCCGCGGTGGTGAACAGCCGCACGACGGTCACCAGGATCTCGGCCTTCTCCAACTTGGTCCGGGCGTGCTCCAGCGCGGCGCCCGTCAGCTCGTCGGAGCGGTCGTGGTCGCCCACGAGGTGCTGGGCCACCGCGAGCTCACGATGGATCGCCATGGTCAGCTCGTAGTGAGTCTGCCAGCCGCCCGGCGTCGCTGCGGCCCGCGCGACCTCGAGGAACTCACCGGCCGCCGCGTAGGCGCCAGAGGATGCAGCCTTGTGGCCGGCCTCCAGGTTGAGCTCGGCGAGCTCAATGAGCTCCTCCGGGCCGGTGATCAGCTCCCGCGCCTGGTTGAGCTGGTCGACGATCTCGAAGATCTCCTCGCCGCGCTCGTCTCCCGAGGCGGAGCCGAGCAGCATGCGGCCGATTCGCAGGTGGAGGTCGGCTCGCTCGGACTCGTCGAGCAGAGAGTAGGCCGCCTGCTGCACCCGGTCGTGGAAGAAGCGGCAGTCGCCGCCCTCGGTGTCGCCGGCCGCGGTGAGGGCGGCGGCCTCGGAGGTCGTCACTACCACCCCGGCCCGGAGGGCCGGCAGGAGGGTCTCGAACGTCTCCTCCAGCGGGGTGCCGCTGAGGCTCGCCAGCTCGTCGAGCCGGAAGCGGTTGCCGATGACCGCGGCGGTGGTCAGCGCGCGCTGGGTCTCCTGGCCCAGGCGCTTGAGCTTCTCCACCGTCAGATCCAGGACGCTCTCGGTGGTCCCGCGGCCCTCGATCTGGCCCAGGTCCCATTGCCACAGGCCGCTGCTGCGCTCGAAGCGCAGCAGGCCTTCTTCGTGCAGCGCCTGGAGGTACTCCTTGATGAACAGCGGGTTGCCCTCGGTGTTCCGTGTCACGAGCTCGGCCAGCGGCGTGGCTGACTCCACGGTCGTGGCGACGGTGTCAGCGATGAGCTGGGCCACGTGGGCGACCTCGAGGGGAGCCACGGAGATCTCCACGGGGGCGGCCTCTTCGCTCCGGATCTGACTCAGCGTGGCTGTCAGCGGGTGGTTCGCGTCAACCTCGGAGGCCCGGTAGGCCCCGACCACGAGCAAGCTGTGCGGCCGATCGTCGCCCAGCAGCTGCTTGAGCAGCTCGAGGCTCGCCGCGTCGGCCCACTGAAGGTCGTCGATGAAGGCGGTGACCGGGTGCTCCGGCCGGGCGAGGGCGTGGATGAAGTTTCGGAACACCTGGTTGAACCGGTTCAGCTGCTCGTTCGGTCCCAACTCCACCAGCTCCGGCTGCGGGCCGATGATCAGCTCAACCTGGGGGATCACGTCGGTGATGACCCGGCCGTTGGGGCCCAGGGCGTCGGTGAGCCGCTCGCGCCAGGCCTCGAGGCGGTCCTCCGACTCCCGCAACAGCTCGCCGATGAGCGAGCGGAAGGCGGCGACGATGGCGAAGTAGGGCTCGCGGTGGAACTGCTCGAACTTGCCCATGATGAAGTAGCCGCGCTGCTCGGTGATCGGACGGTGGAGCTCCCGGACGAGGGCAGACTTGCCCATGCCCGCGTTGCCGGTGACCAGGACCAGCGTGGCCGCGCTCGGGGTGTCATCTTCCCCGTCCGACGCGCCCGCCTCCACGGACCGGTTCAGCGCTGCGACCAGCTGCTCCACGTCGTGCTCGCGGCCGTACAGCTTCCTGGGGAAGATGAACCGCTCGGAGATGTCCTCCGCGGCGAGGGGGAAGGCAGGGATCTCCCCCGCCTCGGTCAGCTCGTCCCGGCATCGCTGGAGATCGGAGAGGATCCCGTAGGCGCTCTGGTAGCGGGCCTTGGGAGACTTCTCCAGGAGCTTCATGATCACCGCGCCCAGGGCGGCCGGGAGCTCCGGGTATGTCTCATGGGGGGACGCCGGGCGCCTGGCGATATGGGCGTGGACGAGCTCGAGCGGATCCTCGGACGTAAAGGGCCGCGCGCCTGTGAAGAGCTCGTAGAGCGTGACACCCAGCGAGTAGAAGTCGGTGCGATAATCCACCGGCGCGTTGGTACGCCCCGTCTGCTCCGGAGAGATGTAGGCCAGCGTCCCCTCGAGCCTGTTGGGGGTGAAGAAGTCCGGGTTCTCCTGCGAGAGCACCGTGGAGATGCCGAAGTCGATGAGCTTCAGCGCTCCAGAGGCGGCGTTCCACAGCACGTTGGTGGGGTTGATGTCCTTGTGGATTACCGATCTGGAGTGCAGGTCGCTGATGCCGCGCACGAGGGAGATCGCCACCTCGAGCTTCGCCTTCAGCTCATACTTCGCCTCACCGATCATCGTCGCGATGGGCACGCCGCCGAAGTCCTCCTGCACCAGCGCCCAGCGCTTCTGGTCGGTCTCGAAGCCGTAGCAGCGGACGACGAAGGGCGAGTCCACCGAGCGGACCGTCTCGGCCTCGCGCTTCAGCCGCGCGATCTGCGCGGGGCTCGGTTTCGCGTTCTTGAGGAGCTTGAGGATGACCGGCAGGTCATCCACGCGGCGGCGCGCGCGCAGAATCTCGAAGCGCGCTCCCTCGTACAGGCGGGTTTCGACGTCATACTGGTCGTTGAGCAGGGGCATTCGAACTCCGTTCTCTCATGACTCGGTGAGCGGGGCGGCGGTGATGCTCTCCCGTACGAGCGCGAAGGCTTCGGCCCGGGAGAAGCCACCCTCGGCGCCCCGCTTGATGGACAGGGCGTCGAAGTAGGGGAGCGAGCGCGGGTGGGGCCACTCGCATAGTTCTGTCGGGTAGCACTGCAAGGCCTGGAGCTTTTTCTCCCAGGTCGGCAAGATGTCCACGTAGACGTTGGGCAGGAACTGGTATTCGGGGAAGGCGGGAGCCTGCTCCGTGGAGGAGGGCGCCTCGTAGCACAGGATCTTCCTGACTGATCGCGCCATGGCGCTCATGGCGCGGCAGGCGGCGTAGGTGGCCTTGAACGCCACCTGGTGATCCGTGTTGGCGTCGCCGCGGTGGAGCGTGTAGACGATATGCGGGCTCAGCTCCCGCACCGCCGCCTCGATGGGCTTGATCACGTCGATGAAGGGCACGGCGTCGAAGCGCTGATCAGGCAGGTCGGCGAAGATCACCTCGCTGGCCCCGACCACGTCGGCGGCGGCGCGGGTGCAGGCGCGCCGATCTTCGCACCTGGGCGCCCCCGGCAGCTTCTCGGCTTCGCCCTCCGACAGGACCAGGATCGCGACCTCGCCGCCAGCCTCAGCGTGGAGGGATAGCGTGCCCGCGGCGCCCATGACCTCGTCGTCCGGGTGCGCAGCGACGCACAGAACCCGGGCGCGGAGCCCGTCGGCCCAACCCCCGCCGCGGTCGGCTTGCTCTTTCACCAATCCTCCCTTGATCATTGATGGGTGATCCTGGCCCAATTACGTGCTGAATGATAGCCTGATTCCTCTTTCGAAGGGCTTCTCAGACGTAGCCGACGGAGTATTCGCATGTACCAGGGAGCCAGGCCATCTTCACGCCGAAAACCGGGGGCCACCCTTGCAGCTTGACGGGGCGAAGGTCCTGGTAACGGGGGCTGGCGGCTTCATCGGCTCGCACCTGGTGGAGCACCTCCTCGGTCGCGGGTGCGCGGTGCGGGCGCTGGTGCACTACGACTCCCGCCCGGGCCACGGAAACCTGGACCTGCTGGGTGCGCAGGCGAGGGGTGAGATCGAGGTGCAGGCCGGTGATATCCGGGACCCGCACCTCGTCAGCCGCGCCGTCGAAGGGTGCCAGGTGGTGTTCCATCTGGCGGCCCTGGTGGGGATCCCGTACAGCTATGTCGCGCCGTCGAGCTACGTGGCGACCAACATCCAGGGTTCGCTGAACTTGCTGGAGGCGAGCCTGAAGCGCGGCGTGGAGCGGTTCGTGCTCACGAGCACCAGCGAGTGCTACGGCACCGCCCGCCAGACGCCCATCGACGAGGAACACCGGCTCCGGGGGCAGTCGCCCTACGCCGCGTCCAAGATCGCGGCCGACAAGCTGGCCGAGGCGTATCACCTCAGCTTCGGCCTGCCCGTGAGCACGCTGCGCCCCTTCAACAACTACGGCCCGAGGCAGAGCCCACGCGCTGTAATCCCTGGCATCATCTCTCAGCTGCTGTGGGGAGGCGAGAGCTTGCAGCTCGGGGCCCTGTCGCCCACGCGCGACTTCCTGTTCGTCGCTGACACATGCGAGGCTTTTTGCAGGATGGCCGAGGTGGACGAGGCGGTGGGGTGCACGATCAACGCCGGCACTGGCCGCAGCGTCTCCATCGGCCGGCTGGCTGAGCTGCTGATGGAGGTGGTCGGGGTGCACAAGCCCATCGTCCAGGACGCCCAGCGTGTGCGCCCCGAGGCGAGCGAGGTCCAGGAGCTGGAGTGCGACGCGACGCTCGCGCGGCGGCTGCTCGGCTGGTCGGCCACCGTGGAACTGCCGGCGGGGTTGCAGCAGGTCGCGGACCATATCCGCGCCCACGCGTCGGTCTACCGTGACGGGGGGGCCTATGCCATCTGAGTGCCGGCGAGCAGTGATAATGGCCGGGGGCAAGGGCACCCGGATGGCGCCGTACACCCAGGTGCTGCCCAAGCCGCTCGTCCCCGTGGACGGCGCCCCGATCCTGGAGATCATCCTCCGGCAGCTGGGCGAGCGTGGGTTCAACCGGATCACCATCTGCGTGGGCTACCTGGGCGACCTGATCCGCGCGTACTTCGGAGATGGGTCGCGGCTTGGCCTGGAGATCGATTTTCGCTCCGAGACCGAGCCCCTCGGGACAGCCGGGCCGCTGAAGCAAGTCTCAGGGGTGGACGAGCCGATCCTGGTGGTCAACGGCGACATCTTCACTGACCTGAACTTCCGGGAGCTCCACGATGACCACCTGCGCTCCGGCGCCGACATGACCGTGGCCGCGTGCAAGCGGCACTACACCCTGCCGTTCGGCCGGCTGACTGTGGGCGATGGGCTCGAGCTGGAGGCGTTCGAGGAGAAGCCGAGGGTGCCGTACTGGGCGTGCATGGGCGTCTACGTCATGTCCCCGGAGGCGCTGGAGTTCGTGCCGGAGGCGGGCGCCTCGGACGTGGACGACGTGGTGGGGGCGCTGCTGGACGCCGGGCGGAAGGTTCGGGTCCACCCGTTCGAGGGCTCCTGGATCGATCTCGCCGGACCCGAGGACTGCGCCGTGGCCACCAGGCAGTTCGAGCTGCTCTGCGAATCCGGGCGCATGGCCAGGCGGCCCGGAGCGGGGCGCGAGCGGCGCCCGCCGGGGCAGAACTGAGCGTCGGGCGGAGCGCCGGGCCATGAGCACACCGATCCGGGTGCCGCTGTTCGACGCGAGCTTCGGCGAGCAGGAGCGCGCCGCCGCGCTGGCGCCGATTCAGGACGGCTGGCTGACCCTCGGGCCGAGGACCGAGCGCTTCGAGCGCGCCTTTGGCGAGGCGACGGGGGCTGCCCATGTGGTGGCTGTGTCCAGCGGCACCGCGGCGCTGCATTTGAGCCTGCGCGCCCTGGACATCGGCCCGGGAGACGAGGTGATCTGTCCCTCGCTCACCTTCGTCGCCACGGCCAACGCCGTCCGTTACGTGGGGGCGCGGCCGGTGTTCTGCGACATCGTCGGCCCTGGCGACCTGAACCTGGATCCCGATGACGTGGAGCGCCGCCTGACCCCTCGAACCCGCGCGGTCCTGGCGGTTCACTACGGCGGCTTCCCCGCCGATCTGCCGCGGCTGTCCGCCCTGTGCGAGGCCCGCGGCCTGGCGCTGGTGGAGGACTCGGCCCACGCCTGCGTCTCCACCCTGCAGGGCCGCGCCTGCGGTAGCTGGGGCGCCTGCGGCTGCTTCAGCTTCTACTCCAACAAGAACATCACCTGCGGCGAGGGCGGCGCGGTGGTGACCGGCGATGAGCGGCTGGCCGATCGCCTGCGCCTGCTCCGCTCCCACGCCATGACCGCGGGCGCCATGGAGCGCCACCAGGGGCGCGCCCACAGCTACGACGTGGTGGACCTCGGGTACAACTACCGCATCGACGAGGTGCGGAGCAGCCTGCTGCTGGCGCAGCTCGGCCGGCTGGACGAGTTCCTCCAGGGGCGCGCCGACGTCGTTGGACGCTACGGCGAGCTGCTGCGCCGCCTGCCCGTGGAGGTCCCCGATTTTGGCGCCCCGGCCCGCGGTGAACCCGGCGACACCGTCGCGCACCACATCTACCCGGTCCTGCTGCCCCCTGGCGTGCATCGGACCCGGGTCATGGACGAGATGAGGCGCGCCGGGGTGCAGACCGCGATCCACTACCCGCCCGTTCATCAGCTCCGCGCGTACGCCTCCGAAGATCCGCTGCCGCGCACGGAGGCCGTGGCCCCGCGGGAGCTGACCCTGCCGCTGTTTCCCACCCTGAGCCGCGCCCAGTCTGAGCTCGTGTGCGAGAGCCTGGGCGCGGCGCTGGCCGCCTCGGGGGCAGCGTGAGCCCGCGCGACGATCAGCGACGCGAGCCGGTGCTCGAGGTCTACCGCCGCCTCGAGCCCGACGGCGCCGACACCTGGAATCCGCTGGTCCGCGAAAAGGAGCTGGTCCATCGGCTCGCGCTTTACGAGCAGATCTGCCGCGCGCTTCGGTGCTCGCCCGTGGCCCCGGCCGATCTCAGGGTGCTCGACGTGGGCTGCGGAAACGGGCGCAGCACCCGGGTCTACCTCGACTTCGGCCTGTTGCCCGGCCAGCTCGAGGGGGTGGACCTGCGCCCCGCGGCCATCGAGCTCGCCCGCCAGAGCCACGAGGGCATCCGGTTTTCGGTCCAAGACGGGCAGCGGCTGCCGCAACGTGACGCCTCGGTGACCTGGGTCTCGGTGTGCACTGTCATGTCATCCGTGGGCGGTGGGGACGCGCGCGAGCACCTGGCAGGGGAGATCCGCCGGGTGCTGGGCCCGGGCGGGGTGGTCTTCTACTGGGACCTGGAGCGCGCCCACGGCTTCGCGGGCGGAGACGTCCTTGATCCGGCCGCCATCTTCCACGGGTGGCGCGCGCTATACGCCGAGCATGTCTGCGCCTACGGCCGCGTGGAGCGGGTGCTGCCAAACCCGGCGCTGCGGCGCCTGCTCGCGCCGCTGCTGCGCCGGCTGGGCGCCAGGCCGACCCACCGCGCGGCCCTGCTGGCCCGGCCCTGAACCCCGGCTACCGGGACCTGCTGGCCCGCCACCTCTCGAGGGCCGATCGGGTGGCCTCGAACGCCAGGTCATCCGGGAGGTCATCCACAGGGAACCACCTGCAGGAGGCCGCGTCCGAGCCCGGCCGGGGCTCTTGCCCGTGCAGGGCGGCCTCGTCAGCCTCGAACAGGATGTCCAGCACCGTCCCGCCGGGCTGGACGTTGAGCGAGGTGGCGACCAGCTTCAGGTCCCCGGCCTGAAGGTCGAGCCCCAGCTCCTCCCGGATTTCGCGGACGGCGCCGTCCTTCGGAGCTTCGTTCTCCTCGAGGAACCCGCCCGGGATATCCCACCGCCCCCTGGCGGGCTCGGCGCCGCGGCGGATCAACAGCACGCGCCCACCGCGCACGAGGAACACCCCGGCCGCGGGTTTGGCGTTGGCGAAGACCTCGCGGCCGCAGCCGGTGCAGGTCCCCGCCGAGGGCCCGCGCGGACGCACCGGGGCGCCACAGTGGGGGCAATGAGAGGCCAGCGGCATGGCCGCACCATAGCGACAAGGGGCCGGGCGAGCAATGGCCTGATGTTCCATGATCCGTGCGCCGCTGCTATCCTCCCATGCGCGGGTTGGCGCGCGTCGCGCCCCGCGCGTGTTGCGACGAATCAGCCGAGGAGGCTCAGCATGGAGACCCGGAACAAGGGACCGCGCATCGTGGATCTCACGGGGAGCATCAGCACCGGTATGTGGGACTACAACGCCCTGGGCGAGGGGCTCGATCTGCCGCCCGTTCAGGTGGACGAGATCTGCTCCATCGAGCAGAACGGTTGCAGCATCCATTCCATGCAGCTGACCGGCCTGTCCAACTGCTACGTCGAGACCGCCAGGCACATGAACCCCGAGGCCCCGTGGCTGGACGCGTTCGAGGCGTCGAGCCTGGTCCGCCCCGCCAAGATCATGCGCTTGCCGCAGGCCGAGCCGTACACCCTGTACGACGTCGAGGATTTCCGTCGCCACGACCCGGGCATCGAGCCCGGCGAGGCGCTCATCGTCGAGACGGGCTGGGGCCGCCGGGTGGACAGCCCCGACTACATCAGCGCGGCCCCCGCGTGGTCCATCGACACCCTCGATTGGCTCGTGGAGCAGCGGTTCTCCATCCTCGCGGGCGATACCCCGGTGGCCCCCTGCCTGTGGGCTGACAAGGTGGACCCGCCCAAAACCAGCGAGATCGGTCAGGACCTCCTGGGGGGGCTCTACGAGCGGTGCCCCGACATGCTCCTGGTGGCGCCGGTGGTCAACCTTCACCAGGTCCAGACCGACGAGGGCACGATCATCGCGCTGCCGCTCCCCATCCCTGGCGTCGCCGCGGCGCCGGCGCGCGTGCTCTTCATGGAAGGGGTCCGCCTCGGGGCGTGAATCATTTTGAGCCAGCTACCCACAAGGAGGCTTCATTGCCCAGCCAGCTGAAGCAGGTCCAGTTCGTCAGCCGCCACACCGTCCGATCGCCTCTGCCGGGTGAGATGGAGCAGATCAAGGAGTTCGTAACTCAGCCGTGGCCCGAATGGGATGTCCCCCTGGGGCATGTCTCGGAGCACGGCCGATGGCTGGCCAAAAACCTCGGCAGCTGGTGGCGCAAGCATTACGGCCCCCGGATGGAGATCCAGCCCGGGCATCCGGATCCGTCTCGCTGGGTCTTCGTGCACGCCAACTCCGTTCCGCGCTGTGTGGACACGGCCAACGCGTGGCTCGACGGCGGCATGGGCACCACGGACCACGAGGTGGCGGTGCACCACGAGCCGATCAAGGAGAAGACCGAGTACGACCCGCTCTACATGCCGGTGTACACCGGCAAGGTAAAGGTGAGCGGCGTGCGCCACGCGGTGCTGGGCCGCATGGGCGGCGATCCGCAGAACGCCATCGAGTCGATCATGCGCTCGCTGGAGTTGATCCAGCGGGTGTTCGGCACCGCCATCTGCTCCCCGGAGCTGTACGGCCACGAGAACGAGGTCCTGGAGACCGGCGACTGCACTGGAACGCTGCGCGTGGCCCAGGTGGCGTCCGACATGTTCATCATGCAGCGCGCCAACGGGTGGACCATGTCCAAGGTCGCCTGGGGGCGCCTGGACCCCCACGAGCTGCTGGACGTGGCCCGCGCTCGCGTCTTCGTTGATGGGTTGCTCATGGAGGCGCCCCAGTACTGCGAGTATCAGGCGTCCAACCTGATGGCCAGGGTCCTCGCCGGTATGGACCAGCTGGTCAACGGGCGAGACGTGGACGCGCTGCCGCACGACGGCGACAAGCGCCTCATCGGGTACTTTGGCCATGACACCAACATCGAGGCCCTCGCCGGCTTGCTGGGGGTGTCCTGGATTCCCCGGGGCTGGGTGCAGAACCAGTCGCCGCCAGCAGGGCAGCTGGTGTTCGAGCTGCACCAGGCGGACGACGGCGAGTGGTTCGTGCGGCTCTACTTCGTCACCCTGACCCTGGAGCAGATGGCCTACGGTGTGACCGTGAGCCCGGAGCGGCCGCCGAGCCGCTGCCCGCTGTCCATGAAGCACAAGTCGAGGGCCGACTCCTTTGACATCCCCTACCTGGAGTTCCGGCACGAGGTGGTCGAGCGGCTCGAGCCGGACGCCATCACCGACCCCCGCCTGGCCCTCTGGGTCAAGATGCTCGACCGGGCGCCGCGCATAAAAGAGACCGTTCGCGAGGGCCTGGATCGGCTGCGGAGGGATTCAGAAGACGAAGGGTGACCCGGGGCCCGCCGGCTTTTCTCTTTTTACTTTATGCTCGCCGATCTCCAGCCCACGCCGATTCCTGCCAGGTGGATCCCGCCGCCGTAGTCGGCGTGCAGGTTCTCGGCGCTCGTGCTCGGCTGCCCGAGCATCAGCACGTGGGTGTAGAAGGCGTCGATGGAGAAGCCGTAGGGCAGCTTGACGCCGAGGCCGGCTGAGAAGCCGAGGCGGTCCGAGTCGGGGGAGCTTGGGGCCAGGGTCTCGCCGGGGATGGGCGTGGGGTCGTAGAACAGTCCGGCGCGCAGTGTGAGCCAGGTCAGTGGCCGGACTTCGGCGCCGCCGCGCACGTAGGGCATGGTCTGCCAGCGCGCCTCCTGGTGCAGGTCGGTGGTGGCATCGTCGGCGAAGTCCACGTCCAGCGCGCCGTAAACGGACCAGACAACCAGCCCCGCGTCCAGGGCGATGCTCACCTTCGGGTGGGGCGTGTAGTGCGCGCCCACGGTGATCAGATCAGGCAGGGTGTATTTGGCCGTGGCGGTCTGGTCATGGGCCTTTCCCTGGAAGGCCAGGGGCACGTCGTCGAAGGCGGCGGTGCCGGACAGCTCCAGCACGGTGCGGCTCTTGTAGGACGCGGCCAGGGCCAGCCCGTCCAGCAGCTGCAGATGCAGAGACACATGGCCGCCGGCGCTCACGCCGTTCAGGTCCAGGGCCACGGTGCCCTCCTGGTCCACGAAGTCGAGGCTCTTTTCCACCTGCAGCTGGGTGATGTCCAGGTGGAAGCCCGCGGCGATGCGCACCTGGCCGAAGCGCCAGCCGAAGAAGGGCGCCAGCCGGAAGCTCTGCAACCGCGACGAGACGATCTCGAACCGACCGGTCCACACGCCGGGCCACTTGACCCGCGAGCCGAAGGGCACGTTGAACGACAGCCCCGCCACCCAGGAGCCCCGGGCGTGGGACAGGTAGAGGTGCGGCGGCGTGCTGGGCGGGCTGTTGGCGGTCTGGGCGCGCCACTTGCCGTCCAGGTCCTCGGCGGTGATCTCCGGGAAGGCCAGCAGCACCCCGGCCGAGATGCGCCAGCCGCTGCCATCGGCCAGGGCGGCCGGGTTGTACCAGGCCGCTCCCGGGTCGTCGGCGCGAGCCACCGCGGCGCCGCCGGTGCCGCCGGCCACGGGGGACTGTTCGGCGATCATGAAGCCCGAGGCGTGGGCGGGGCAGGGGGCCAGGGCTGCCAGGGCCAGGGCGAGGGCGAGAGCCAGGGGGGCAGGGCGCGTCACTTGAGCTTGCCCGCGAGGAAGTCGGCGGCGTCGCGCCCGCCCGGCAGGTACGCCGGCTCCACCGGGATCACCAGGAAGGCGTGCTCCGCGATGTAGTCCTTGCGCCGGGCCCCGGACAGGCTGGCCAGCAGCTTGGTGTTGGCGTTGGGGATGATGAAATCGAGCGTCGCCATCTGGATCAACACCTGCCGCTGATGCGCTGGCTGTCCGGGCAGCGGCCCCTTGACCAGGTAGCGAGCCATGTTGATCGGGTCCACGGCGTCGATGAACCACTTGGCCATGTGCAGGAACTTCTGGTACTCCACCGACCCCTTGGTGATGGCCTCGCGCTTGAGGTACGCCTTGATATGTTCGCCGAAGTATTTGGAGCCCTGGAACATGGGCACCATGTTTGCCCCCGGCACGTTGAGCACCACCCGGTCCATCTTCGGGTCCAGCGCGGTGTAGGTTGCGCCGATGATGCCGCCCAGGGACTGCCCCAGGTAGTAAAGCTTGTCCGTCTTGAAGCTGTAGCCGGTGGCTTTCTTCCAGTTCCCTTTCTGGAGCGACCGGGACAGCGCGCCCAGGTCCACCACCGCCTGGAGGAAATGCTCCCGGGTGCCCGGGATGGAGGAGAGCTCGATGAACGCCGCCCCGGACGCCTGGTGGAACGGCAGGATCGGCCACTTGGGCAGGGACGTCTGCTTGCCGCTCTTGTCGCGGCACTTGCCGTCCGTGCCGCAGGTCGAGCCGCTCTTGCACTGGGCAGGGCAGAGCATCTGGCCGCTCTTGTTTATCGGGTCAGGCCAGCACAGCGGCCCGTTCCACGCGCAGTGCGTGCGCACGCCGTGGTACGGGAAGTCGATGGCGATGGCCGCGAACCCCCTGCGCGCCAGGTGGTTGGCCACGGCAAGCACGAAGCGCCGCTCGGTGGCGATGGCGTGGCCGAAGATCACCACCGGCAGCGGCTTGGAGGTGCTGGCCCCGGACGGGATGGTGAGCATGAACGGCAGGTAGCTGGTGCGCGGCTTGCCGTCGGCGTAGCGGCGCCGGGTCTTCGGGTCGAGGTAGTCGGCGGTGGCGATCTCGCCCTCGTACACCTTGCTCACCTGGAGCAGTGAGGTCACGCCGATGGGGAAGTCGAGGGCCGCCTTGATGGCGCTCCTGGACTTCACGTTGCGCGGATCCACAGGGGTCCCGCTGGACTCCGCGGCGCGCTGGGCCTCCACCAGGTGCTTGTTGATGGTCATGGTGGTGAAGGGCCAGGCGGCCAGCACCCCTTGCCGGCCCACCCTGTCCAGCAGCGGCGCGAGGCGCTTGCGGGACCGCTCCAGCTTGGTCGCGTCCGCGTCGGCCAGCGTCGGCAGGGTGGACTTGCCGTTGACGTCCAGCAGGGGCTGCTTCGCTCGCAGGAAGTGGCCGGTGAGCATGGGCCACACCTTGTCGCCGGCCGCGTCCCGCAGCGCGTCGCTCACCACCACCGCGTAGGTGGTCTCGGCGTCCAGCGGCATGCTGCGCGGCATCACCTCGATGGTCTGGCCGTCGGCGCCCACCGCCACCGTGGCCGAGACGGGCGCGCCGTCCTTGACCCGGTAGAGCCGCACGGTGGCCTCCGAGACGGTGGCCTTGTCCACCTTGGCCGAGATCTCGAACAGCTGGCCCGTGGTGGTGCCGAAGCCGTCCAGGTTCTTCAGGTCGACCTTGAGCTCCTTCGTCTTCTTGTCGTCGCCCGAGCGCACGGGCAGGTCCACCTTGCCGGTGGCGGGGTCCACAAGCAGGTCGATGGGCAGGGGCATCTTGCCCGTCGCCTTGTCCATCTGCACCTCGGTGTGCTTGTTGACCTTGAAGGTCCACAGCGCCGCCACGTCGGCCCGGGGGAGACTGGCTGACTTCTCCAGGTGAGCCATGAACGGCGCCAGGTCTGCCCGCGCCTCTTCCAGGGACTCGGCCGCCTCCTTGCGCTTGGCCACGGTCTCTCCCGGGAAAGCCCGAAAAAACCCTGTCTTGTCCTGCGTCAGGTTGCGCTTCAGCCGCAGGAAGTAGAACGCCGCGTCGCACTCGACCGCCTCGCCGCCCTTGCCCTTGACCCCGCTGGCGCCGCCCCTGGCCACCAGCATCATGGTGGCACCCCGGGGCCAGCCCTCCTCGGGCGGGTCCACGGTCACCCGGGTGCCGTCGGCGCTGACGGCGAGCTTGCCAGCCGTGTAGCGAGCCGGCGCAGCGCCGTCCCAGCGCCACACCTGGACCGTGTCGGCGGTGACCGAGGCAGGATCCAGGGGGCCCGAGAAGTCCACCTTCGCCTGAGAGCTGCTGGGCCAGGCGGTCATGGTGTTGATGAACTGGTACAGCTCGACCTCGGCCTGGGAGTAGCCCTTGCCCTCGGTGGGGATGTTCAGCAGCCCGGTCTTGTCGTCCAGCAGCAGATCGGACGGCAGGGGGATCTGGCCGCCGGAGGGATCGAACACGGCGCGCACCAGGGCCCGGGTGGGGCGCGGGTCATCCGCGCAGGAGAGGGCCATGGCCACCAGCGCCGTGAGCACCAGCGCGGGGCGGAGTCGAGCAGTGCGTGTCATGGTGTGCGGCTCGTAGTATCCGGCGGCGCAGGCAGGTGGTCAAGGCGTCCTGGACCCCGGCTCCTGTACCGGCCACTGGTCCACCCGGTGGCGCCCAGGTGACTGATCGAGTTGCCGAAATTGTGGGGGCAAAAGGCCCCGTCTGGAGGATCCAGTGGCCGGATCCCGATGGGCCTGGAACTTCGCCTCAGAAATTTCAATGGGTTAGCCGACTTTGAAAAATGGCACGGATGGTGCTTTATTGACGGGCATGATGACCAAGAAAAACATCCTCAAAAACACCCTGCTGGCAACCATCCTCGCCTCCGTCCTGGCCACCACCACGGTTCAGGCCGAGCAGCCGCGCGTGCGGCCCGCCCCTGCGGCCAAGCGGATGGTCAACCCGCTGCGCAAGCTGCCCCATGCCCACCGGGCCTACGCAGCCGGTCTGTTGGTCAAGAAGCACTTCACCAACAAGTACGGCAATGACAGCGCGCTGCTCAACGCCGTGGGCCGCAAGGCCAACCACAAGCCCAAGGGCTTCAACGAGGGCGCCTTCAAGCAGGCGGTCAAGGCGCTGACCCCCAAGCAGGCCCAGGTCTTCGCGCTCAACACCCTGGTGCGCGACTCCAAGAGCGACACCATGATGTCCACGGCGGCGTCCAAGCTGGCCGACATGGGCGACGCCAGCTCCTACGGCTCGCTGCACTGGGCCATGGTCAAGGGCGGCGAGAAGACCATCCCCGAGGTGGCCAAGGCGGTGGCGAAGATCGGCGCCCGTGACGGCAACTTCGCCCCCAAGCGGTCGCTGCTGGACCTCTCTCGCATCAAGGACCCCAAGGCGCAGGTGGAGAAGGTGCTCGAGGGCGGCGAGATCCAGAGCGTAAAGCCCCTGTCCACCGACAACCACCACGCCTTCGACACCTACCTGGTGACCTTCAAGAACAAGGTCAACGGCGAGAACGTCAAGGCGGTGTTCAAGCCCACCGGCCCCAAGCACGCCGAGAACTGGCTGCGCTTCAGCGGCGACCTCAACGGCCGCGGCGGCGCCTACTCCTTCATGTCTCGCGAGGTGTTCGCTTACCGGCTGGACAAGATGCTCGGCACCAGCCTGGTGCCGCCCACCTCGGCCACCGCCATCAAGGTCCCCGGCGCGGGCCACGTGATGGGTTCGATGCAGTACTTCATGCCCGGCAGCAAGGCCATCGGCAACAACTGGAAGGACACCCGCAACGAGTTCAAGGGCTTCGAGAAGTCCGGCCAGGGCGTGCGCCAGATGGACACCATCCGCGCCATGAGCTGGATCATGAGCTCGGTGGAGCATGTGCCCTCCAGCCTGATGGGCGGCAACAAGGGCAACATCCTGGTGGCGCATCAGAAGAGCTCCGGCTTCCCGGTGGGTATCGCCACCCCGGGCACCGGCAAGCGCCTGATGCTCATCGACAACGCCTCGGGCCACACCCACAAGCAGTACCTGTCGGACAACATGCTGCCCCAGCGCTTCGAGAAGGGCTTCGTCAACAAGCTCAGGGCGCTGGACAAGGGCAAGTTCATGAATATGGCCACCAAGTACCTGGGCCAGCACGAGGCCAACTGGGCCTGGGGCCGCATCCAGCACACGGTCAACGTGGCCAAGGAGCGCCCGTCCTACGAGTAGGCCGGCCGCCTCCCCTCAAGCAGTTCGCGAGTCCCCCCCTTCATCGGTTTTTCCCTCATGAAAACGACACGTAACACCATCAACGGCCCCAAGGCCCCGCTGCACCTGCTCCTGGTCCCCACGGGCCTGATCCTGGCCTTCCTGCTGCTGGTCCTGGCCAGCGGCTGCGACGGCGGCGCCCCCGCAGGCGTTGACGTGGGCGTCAAGTCCGACAAGGGGAGCGCCGGCAAGGACCGCGGCCCGGGCAAAAAGGATGGCGCAGGCAAAAAGAAGGACCGGGGTCAGCCCAGGAAGGACAAGGGCCAGCCCGGGAAGGACAAGGGCCAACCCAAGAAGGACAAGGCGCCGCCCCCGCCGGACAAGAACATGATCAAGAAGGACAAGCCGGCGCCCAAGAAGGACAAGTTCATGCCCAAGCCGGACAAGGCCTGGCCCAAACCGGACCTGCCGTGCAAGGACCCGGGGGTGTCCCTCACGGGCGGCGTGCGGGTCTGGCCCACGAACCTGGCCCTGGGCGGCAAGGCCACGGTGACCTACCCGGGGTGGGCCAAGCTGGGCAAGGCGTCCAACCTGTACATCCATTACGGCTTCAACCACTGGACCCTGGACATGGGCGGCGGCGCCAAGAACAAGGTGCTGCCCATGGGCAAGGCGCCGGGCGGCGGGTTCACCGTGACCCTGCCCCTGCCACAGGGGGGCAAGCTGCTGGACATGGTGTTCTACACCAGCTCCGGCGGCAGCAAGACCTGGGACAATAACAACAAGAACGACTGGCACCGATCCGTGGCGGACCCGATGCTCGGGCCGTACCTGACCCTGCGCGACAACCTGGTGAGCGCCAGCAAGGACCGCAACCCGGCCCACAGCGTCACGGTCAACTTCCGCAGCGACCGTCCCTGCCTGGGGCGCGTGCGTTACGGGCTGACCGCTGGCGCCCTGACCAAGACCGTGGCCGAGACCGGCGGGGCGCGCGCTGACCACCACCTGCACATCCCGGGCACTCTGGCAGCCAATACCAAGTACTTCTACCGGGTGGGCTGCGTGGACCCGGGGGCTGCCTGCAAGGTGGAGGCCCGCTCCGGCGTGCGCACCTTCCGCACCGCCCCGGCCAACGCCACCAGCTTCAAGGTGGCTGTGCTGGCCGACCCCCAGGACAACGGGCTGGCCGGTGACAAGTGGGATCAGGTGGCAGCCGCCCTGAGCAAGCCGCCCCACTCGGACGCGCGCCTGGTGCTCATCGCGGGCGACCTGGCTGGCGACGACAAGCCGATCCGCTGGTGGACCTTCTTCCACCACGGGCGCGAGCTGCTGGCCACCCGGCCGCTGCTGCCGGTGGTGGGCAACCACGACACCCCCACCTACGGCAGCCATCCTGACACCACCTCGTTCCAGGCGCTCTTCCCCCTGGCCGGCTCCTCCGGCACGTCCGCCTACTGGGCGCTGCGCTACGGGGCGGCCGTGTTCATCGGGCTCAACTCCGAGACGGCCCAGCACTGGGTCAGCAAGAGCGACTGGAAGCCGGGCGGCAAGCAGTACACCTGGCTCACCGGCGCGTTGAACAAGCTGCCCGCGGCGGCCACCTGGCGGTTCGCGGCCTGGCACATTCCGCCCTACAACGCGGGCACCCGCCACGCCAACCAGAACCAGAGCACCCGCCCGGTGACCGATCTGTTCACGGGCAAGGTCGACTGGGTCTTCGGCGGCCACGAGCACATGTACCAGCGGTTCAAGCC
>CAZEFW010000041.1:0-47578 GCA_964511535.1 uncultured Myxococcales bacterium
GTGTCTCTGTGAGAAATTCAGTTGTGTCCCCGTGAGAGATCCAGTGCCCGGACGTCAGGCCCCCCGGGCTGCCTGGAAATCCTTCTCGAACGTCTCGAACCTTCCCTCCAGCACCGCCGCCCGTGCGTCGTTCACCAGCTGGATCGTGTAGTGCAGGTTGTGCAGCGTGGCCAGGCGGGAGAAGAGGATCTCCTTGCTGCGGTACAGGTGGCTCAGGTAGGCGCGGGTGAAGCGCTGGCAGGTGGAGCAGGTGCAGTCGGGGTCGGGCGGGGTGTGATCCTCGCGGTAGCGCGAGTTGGAGATCACCACGCGCCCGGTGCGGGTGAACAGCTGGCCGTTGCGCGCGTTGCGGGTGGGCATCACGCAGTCGAACATGTCGATGCCGGCGCCGATGGCGGCCACCAGATCCTCGGCCCGGCCCACGCCCATCAGGTAACGCGGCCGGTCCTGCGGCAGCAGGTGGGCCACGGCGTGCAGCACCTCGTGCATCTGCTCCGGGGTCTCGCCCACGCTCAGGCCGCCCAGGGCGAACCCGTCGAAGGGCAGGGCGCAGATCTGCTCGATATGCCGGCGGCGCAGCTCCAGGTCGAGCCCACCCTGCACGATGCCGAAGCGCGCCTGGTGCGCGGGCCGGGGCTGCTCCACGCACTGGCGAGCCCACAGGGTGGTGCGATCCATGGCCTCGATCACCTTGTCCCGCGGCGCCTCGCTGGGCGGGCAGTGGTCGAAGGCCATGGCGATGTCCGCGCCGAGGCGCGCCTGGACCTCCATGGAGGACACCGGATCCAGGTGATGGGCGGAGCCGTCCACGTGGGAGCGGAAGTCCACGCCGCTGTCGTCGATCTTCATCAGCTGGCGCAGGCTGAAGATCTGGTAGCCCCCCGAGTCGGTGAGCATCAACCCAGGCCAGCCCATGAACCGGTGCAGCCCGCCCCCTGCCTCCACCACCCCGACCCCGGGCCGCAGGAACAGGTGGTACGCGTTGGACAGGATCACCCGCGCGCCCAGGGCCTCCAGGTCGGTGGGATCCAGCGACTTGACCGTGGCCAGGGTGCCAACGGGCATGAAGATGGGAGTCTCGAAGGCGCCCCGGGGTAGCGTCACCCGGGCCGCGCGGGCGTTGCCATCCGCGGCCTGCTGCTCGTAGGTCAGGCGCACCGAGGTCAGTCCTGCAGCGAACGCTTCATGCCGGTGAGGAACTCCGCCGCCGCGCCGAGGCCTGCACCGGCCATGCAGCCGGCGGCGCCCATGCACGAGTCGCTGTTGAGCACGCACTTGCCAGCCTTCCGCGCCTTGTCCGGCCCGGTGACCTCTTCCAGCTTGGCCAGGCCTTCCTTGCAGCTCTTGAGCTGGTCGGCGTTCATCTCGCCGTTGGCGCACAGGTCGGCCAGCTTGTGGCACACCTGGTGGCCCGGGCTGAACACGCGCACGTACAGCTGCCAGCCGCCCACGCCGAGCAAGCCGATGATCACGACGAATATGATCAGCTTCTTCATGGTCTCCTCCTCTGCCGGCTCTAATCCTATATCAAGAGCATGGCGTCGCCGTAGGAGTAAAAGCGATACCCCAGGCGCACCGCCTCTTCATACGCGGCCAGCACGCGCTCCTTGCCCCCCAGCGCCGCCACCAGCATCACCAGGGTCGACCCGGGCAGGTGGAAGTTGGTCAGCAGGCCGTCGACGACCTGGAATCGGTGGCCCGGGTAGATGAACAGCTCGCTGCGGCCTGCGCCCTGCTGGCCGGCGCTGGTCTC
Organism: uncultured Myxococcales bacterium; assembly: GCA_964511535.1. GTDB lineage: Bacteria > Myxococcota_A > Polyangia > CAZCFB01 > CAZCFB01. The sequence goes on from CAZEFW010000041.1 coordinate 1,754, forward strand.
GAGGGTGCGCACCACAGTGGTGCCCACCGCGATGACCGGGCGGCCCTGCTGTTTCGCGCGCTGGATGGCCTCGGCGGTGCCGGCCGGCACCTCGTACGCCTCGGACTCCATCTCGTGGTCCTGCACCCTGTCGGCGCGTACCGGCGTGAAGGTGCCAGGGCCCACGTGCAGCGTGACCCGCGCCACCTCCACGCCGCGCGCCTCGGTGGCTGCCAGCAGCGCCTGCGTGAAGTGCAGCCCCGCCGTTGGCGCGGCCACGGATCCTTCGGGCCGGGCGTAGACGGTCTGGTAGCGGCTGCTGTCCTGCTCATCCGCAGGGCGCGCGATATACGGCGGCAGCGGGATGGCGCCCAGGGCCAGGGCCGCGGCCTCGTCCGGGATCCGCACCGTGGCGCGGCCAGCCGAGGGCGGATCCTCCAGGGTCAGCGGCGGCGTGGATGCGTCGGCTCCCTCGGGGTCCAGCAGCCAGAGCTGCTCGGCGGCCCTCAGCCGCTTGGACGCCCGGGTCATGCAGCGCCAGCGCGCGGCGCCGTCGTCGGCCGGGGCCAGGCGCTCGAGCAGCAGCACCTCAACCTTCCCGCCGGTGGCGCGGCGGGCGGCAAGGCGGGCCGGGATGACCCGCGAGTCGTTGATGACCAGCAGGGCGTCAGGGGGGAGGAGGCCGGGGAGATCGGTGATCTGGTGGTGCGCTGGATCTTCGTTCGAGCGCAGCAACATGAGGCGGCCGCCGTCGCGTCGTTCGGGCGGACGCTGGGCTATGAGGTCGGGGGGGAGGTGGTAGTGGAAGTCGGTTGTGCGCACAGGAAAAAGCTAGAACAAAAAGCAAGAAACAAGAAACAAGAAATTAAAAATGTTGGTGAATTCGGTTCGGCTACAGGAAGACGACCTCGACCCCCCCTGAGATCGCGAAGACATGGCCTCCCACGTCGGAGCCGAGGATGTCGCGGCCCACGTACCAGATCTCTTCCAGGGCGATGTCGATGTTGAGCAGGCCGGGCAGCAGCCCCAGGGGGCGCAGGAACGAGGCCCGGGCGCCCAGGTTGAAGCCGTGCTTGTCGCAGTCATAGGACGGGATCTCGGTGTTCATCAGCGGAGAGCGCTCGTAGAAGTACCCGCTGCGCAGGGTGAGCCACTGCAGCACCGAGAACTCGGCCCCCACCCGCGGCACGATCATGTCGGTCCACTCCACCTCGGGCACGTGGGGCGGCAGGATCTGGCCGTCCGGTCCCACCAGCAGCTTGAGCCCTGGATCCTGCTTCAGCTTCTCCACGTCCAGGGAGACCCGGGCGAAGGGGATCTGGTAGGCGGAGTAATCGATCCAGGTCAGGTCGAGGGTCAGCAGCATGCGGCCGCGGCGGTAGGACGCGCCCAGGGCCACCTGCTGCGGGTAGAACTTCGGGTTGAACTCCGCCAGGCCGGCCACCGGGATGGTGATCTTCATCTTCTCCGAGGCGGCGATGCGAGCGGTGATGTTCACCGGCAGGAGCATCTCGATTGACTGCTCGGAGCGGTAGGCCAGGCCGAGGCGCAGGTGATGGCCGATGGCGGCCATGGCGCCCACGGTGTAGAAGACGGTGGTCGGCACGTCCAGCTCGATCCAGGCCTCCATGCGCGAGTCCGGATCTGCTGCCTTGCCTTCGCTCTCCTGCTGCAGCGGCACGTACATGGTCACGCCGCCGCTCACCGAGCCGAGCACCTGGATGGACGCGCCGAAGGTCAAAAACGACAGCGGCTCCCACGGGATCCGGAACGCCGCGCCGGCGCGGAACTGCATCAGCTGCACCGCCGAGTCGTAGGCCACGAAGTAGGGCACGTCCTTTTTGTACAGCCGGCCGTGGAGCTGGCGGCCGAACGGCATGTTCAGGGTCACCCCCAGGGCGAAGTGGTCCTTCGCCTTGCCTGACAGCGGCACCCCCACGTGCAGGTAGAAGCTGTTCTCGTCGTCCATGCCCACCCGGGTGTCGTCCTCGTCCAGGTAGGCGGAGCCGTGCAGGACGCCGGTGGCCACGGTGATGCCCTGCAGCTGAACCAGGCCCGCCGGGTTGTAGTAGATGGCGCTCACGTCGTCGGCCACGGCGGTGTAGGCGCCGCCCAGGGCCATGGAGCGGGGGTTCATGCCGAAGTGGCTCGCCAGGTCGGCCCGGGCGCCGGGAGACCAGAGCAACAGCGCCAGCAGGATCAGCAGCCGGGCGCGCATCACTCGCTCCCCTTGGGGGCGTCCTGCGCCGGCGTGAAGGCCACCTCGGCGCTCGAGGCGCTGGTGGAGGCGAGGCGGAAGGAGCGCACGATGAAGTGATAGGTCTTGCCCGGAGTCAGCCCGGAGAGGCGCACCCGCGGGCGGGCTGCCGGGGTGGAGGAGGGCTGGAAGCCGGCGTCGCTGTAGGTGTTGGCCAGCTCCAGGCACCACCTGGCAGGGATGCGCACCGGCGAGGTGGCGGCGTAGGCGGGCCAGCCCGCGTCCGCGGGGCCTGCCTCGGTGGCGCCGGCGTCGGCCGGCGTCGGCGCGGCGCCCCCCTCGAAATAGCCCCACCCCAGGGCCCATAGCACCACCCCCACGCCCGCGCCGGTGTAGGGGCCGCCCTTGTGGTCGCCGTACTCCAGCAGGTATCCCCCGGCCCGGATCACCACGCGCCAGCTCAGCTCCACCGCGGCCGACGGCCCGTAGCCCACCTGCTTGGCCTTGAATTCGGCAGGCGCGGGCATCTCGATGGCCGGCGTGCAGCCAGCGAGCACCACGGCGAGGATCAAGGGCGCGCGTTGCATGGGGGGGATGTATTACAGGAAATATCCCGGGTTGCAAGGCGCAGCTTGAGCCGCCCTGGTAATGCCGCAAAAAGCAGGAGGCGAATGGCAAAAAGCGAGGCACAGAAAGCAAAAAACAGGGAACAAAAATGGAAAATCTGCTAAAGGCGTAGCGTCCGGAGATATCGAGCCACACCCCCTCAAGGAGGACCCCCATGCTGGATTTCGTCAAAGAACTTGGAATCAAAGAGGTCAACTCGGGCGCCTGCTACGGCAAGTGGATCGAGAACCCCAGCGGCGGGGAGCTCGTCTCCTACTCGCCCATCGACGGTGAGCCCATCGCCACCATCATCCAGGCGGGCGAGGATGACTACGAGCAGGTGATGGCGGCCGCCGAGAAGGCGTTCGTCACCTGGCGCATGACGCCGGCCCCCAAGCGGGGCGAGATCGTGCGGCAGCTCGGGCTCGAGCTGCGCAAGTACACCGAGCAGCTGGGCAAGCTGGTGACCCTGGAGATGGGCAAGATCAAGCCCGAGGGCATCGGCGAGGTGCAGGAGATGATCGACATCTGCGACTTCGCCGTGGGCCTGAGCCGGATGATGTACGGCAAGGCCATGCACAGCGAGCGGCCGCAGCACCGCATGTACGAGCAGTGGCACCCGCTGGGCATCGTGGGCACCATCAGCGCGTTCAACTTCCCGGTGGCGGTCTGGTCCTGGAACGCGGCCATCGCCACGGTGTGCGGCGACGTCAACGTGTGGAAGCCGAGCTCCCAGACTCCGCTCACCGCCATCGCGGTGCAGAACATCTGCAACCGGGTGATGGAGCGCAACGGCCTGGAGGGCGTGTTCTGCCTCACCATCGGCAAGGGCCGCGAGGTGGGCGAGCGCCTGGTCAACGACCCGCGGGTGCCGCTCATCAGCGCCACCGGCTCCACCCCCATGGGGCAGCGCCTGGCCCAGAAGGTGGGCGCGCGGCTGGGTAACACGATCCTGGAGCTGGGCGGCAACAACGCCGTGCTCGTCACCGAGGGCGCCAACCTGGACAACGCCGTGCGCGCGGTGCTCTTCGGCGCCGTGGGCACCGCTGGCCAGCGCTGCACCTCCACCCGCCGCCTGATCCTTCACAAGCCGGTGGCCGAGGAGGTGACCCGGCGGCTGCTGGACGCCTACAAGCAGGTGCGCATCGGCGACCCGCTGGCCGACGGCACGGTGATGGGCCCGCTGGTCAACCGCGGCGGGGTGGACGACATGATGAACGCCCTGGTGAAGATCAAGGAGCAGGGCGGCGAGGTGCTCTGCGGCGGCGACGAGCTGAAGGACATGCCGAGCGACTGCTACGTGCAGCCCACCATCGTCAAGTGCGGCCATGACCTGCCCATGGTGCAGGAGGAGACCTTCGCGCCGGTGCTCTACATCGTCGAGGCCGACACCGTGGACGAGATGATCCAGATGAACAACGCCGTGCCCCAGGGCCTGTCGAGCGCCATGTTCACCGACTCGGTGACCTACGGCGAGAGCTGGCTGAGCCACGCCGGCTCCGACTGCGGCATCGCCAACATCAACATCGGCACCAGCGGCGCCGAGATCGGCGGCGCCTTCGGCGGCGAGAAGGAGACGGGCGGCGGCCGCGAGGCGGGCTCCGACTCCTGGAAGGCGTACATGCGCCGCCAGACCTGCACCATCAACTGGGGCGACGAGCTGCCCCTGGCCCAGGGGATCAAGTTCGGCGACTGAGAAGCAGAGAAGCAAAAAGCGAAAAGCAAAAAGCAAAGAGTGTAGAATTGGGTGGTGGTGCGCTGGATTTCCTTTTGCTTGGCCGCCCTGTTGATCTGCGGCTGCTCCCCTGAGTCGGGTCCCGTTCAGGGGCTCGAACACTTCATAACCAAACAGACCGCTAACGTCCGCGAGCTTGCCCCCGCGTGGGTCCAGGGGGCCAGCACTCCCACGCTGCAGTTCCAGGGCGAGCTGCTGCTCGACGGGGAGGAGCTGGACCTGCCACGCGACGCGTCCCGCTTCCTCGGCTGGTCCCCGGACGGACGCAGCCTGCTGTACACGCGCCACGAGGTGGGGGACCTGCCCACGGAGTCGGTGTGGGTGCTGCACCTGGATGGTCTGTGGATGCGGCGGGTGGCGCCGCTGGACCCGTCGAGGTTCATCTACTCGGTGACGCTGTCAGGGGACCGCCTGCTGTACGCCGACAGCGGCACCAGGGTGATCACCTTGCCGCTGCCTGACCAGCGGCTCGACCTGGTGGTGTCCGATCCCTGGCGCGGGGAGGTGCTGCGCCGCGACCCGCTGCCCGCCGGGGTGATGCCCGTGGCGCTGCGCTGGGACGGGCGCGATCTGCGCTACCGGGTGGACGGCGCGGCGGAGGGCCCGGTGGTCCGCCAGCCACCCCCCATGACCGAGCTGTCGGCCAACCTCTCCATGCCCTACGTGCACCAGGTGTACGACACGCCCAACAGCTTCAACGGCTACTGGGCCTGCGGCCCGACCTCCACGTTGATGGCGCTGTGCCACCTGGGGCGGCTCAAGAAGTGGCCGGTGACGGTGAACATCCCCAAGAAGCACACCAGCGACTACGGCGCCTACGTGTCGAACAAGTACACCAAGACCGGCACCACCTTCAGCCGGATGCAGAAGGACCCGAGCGGCAAGGCCGCCTATGGCGGCTACGGCTGGTGCACCGACAAGGGCGCCGCCTGGGCTTACCGCATGCAGGACTACGCCAAGAAGCACGGCACCTCGAGCAAGCCGGTCAAGTCGGACTTCTACTGGGGCAAGGGGCTGTCCGACGTCAAGAAGTACCTGAAGATGGGGCGGGTGGTGGTGCTGTCCACCAAGCTCACCAGCGCGGGCCACATCGTCACCATCAAGGGGATCGACAGCGCGGGCAAGCTGGTGGCCAACGACCCCTACGGCGACAAGAACAAGGGGTACATGAACTACAAGGGGGAGGGCGCGCGCTACTCATGGTCCCAGGTGGGGACCAAGTGGTTCATCACGGTGTACGGCGCTGTGCTGACAACCGATCCCAAGTACAAGGCGTCGCTGGTGAGCAAGAGCGCGCCGGCCACCATGGTCTCGGGGGCCACGGCCAGCGCCAAGGTGATCTACAAGAACGAGGGGACGGCCACCTGGGACGGCAAGACTCGCCTCGCCACATCGAACCCGCGGGACCGCAAGAGCGCCTTCTACACCAAGGGGAGCTGGATCAGCGCCAACCGCCTCGCCGCGGCGCCGTCGTCGACCAAGAAGGGCGCCAAGGCCACCTTCTCCTTCACCCTCACCGCGCCGAAGGTGTGCAAGGCGACTCAGTACATTGAGTATATTAGCCTGGTACAGGAGTCGAAGGCCTGGTTCTCGGACGCGGGGCAGGGCGGCCCGTCGGACAAGGCGGTGTCGCTGAAGATCAAGGTGACCCCGCGGGACGCCGACGGCGACGGCCACTCCGACTGCACCGACTGCGATGATCAGGACAAGGCGGTCCACCCCGGCGCCGCCGAGCTGTGCAACGGCAAGGACGACGACTGTGACAAGCAGGTGGACGAGGGGCTGAACTGCTCTCCCGACTCGGGGCCGGCCGACAGCGGCAGCCCGTCGCCCGACAGGGCGCGGCCCGCCGATGGATCCAGGCCAGCGCCGGATGGCGGCGGCACCACCCCTCCGGCCCGGGGCCCGGGGTTCAGCGCCCTGGAGGGGGGCTGCGTCGTGACGCAGACCAACAGCGCGCAGCCCCCGGGGGTGTTATGGTTCCTGCTCCTGATCATCCTGTGGAAAAGGAGAGGGCCATGGAGCTCAAGCCGATAGACAAGATCGACAACCTGGAAGACGCCATGTTCTACGCCTCCTCGGGCATGGGGGCCGCTGCGGCCAACTGCCCCGGAGCCCTTGAGGGGTACATGAACGCCCAGACCTTCATCACCCAGCTCATCGCCAACGCCGGTGAGAACCCCGACCTGATGGCCGCTTACGTGGAGGACGCCAAGCAGCAGCTGCGCGCCGCCGACGCTGCCTGTGATGAGGCCAAGGGGTAGCTATACGTCTCTGATAGAGAACACCACGTCGCTGTCGGGGTAGGGGTCGTGCCCCTCGCCGATTACCCAGCGGCGCACCTTCCCATCGAAGCTGCATGTGTAGGCCAGCTGCCCGTCAGGCGAGAAGCGCGCGCCGGAGACGATGAACCGCTCGTGCCAGCCCGGGTTCGGGCTCCGGTGATGGAACGGCTGGCCAAGATGGGTGGGTACCAGATCCTGCTCCTCACCCCAGCGGAACAGCCGCGCGCAGTCATCGCTGCACGCCGCGAGGAACCTGGATCCGTCAGGCGAGAAGCTCAGCTCGTTGACGCTGATGGGCCGCGGCGGGGTGCGCGGCCACCGGTGAAGATCGGGCCACATCTGCTCGGTGTCTGACGAGATGGAGTGCAGCCCGCCCGCCGCGCCGCCCAGCACCACGACGTCGCCCTGGGGGCGCACCGCCACGGCGCTCACGCCGCGGTTGAACAGCGTGCCGTTGAGCAGCGCCCCGTCCTCGCCCGGGCCGGTGTAGACCACGAAGCGGCCGTCGTCCATGCCCACCACCACGTCGTCGCCGCACAGCGCCGCGCAGTCGAAGGAGCGGCCGGACAAGCCGTTCTCCCAGACCACCTCCAGGGAGGCGAGGTCCCTCACCCGCAGCATGCCGTCGCCGCCGCCGGTGACCAGCTGGTCCCCCCCCGGGCGAATGTGCAGGCTCCGCAGATCCCCTTCGTGACCCGACTCCACCTCCCGCGCCACCTGGGTCCCTTCGTACACCCGTAGGGCGCCCTCGAGGGTGGTCGCCAGCAGGCCCGATCCGTCAGGCAGCCACACCCCGCGCGAGGGGTAGCCGCCCGCGGAGATGATCCCCTCGACCGCGCCCGACGGCATGTCCCACAGGATGATCCGCTCGTCGGAGCAGCCCACCGCGAGGCGCTGCCCGTCCGGGTGAACCGCCACGTACGTCGCCTTTGTCCCCTTCTCCTCGTAGACCATGAGTCTCCAGAGCCTCCCTGCGTCAAAGTGGTGGAGCCAGGATGATACCCCGTACGGCGCGCCTAGGCGCGCTTGCCGCTCTCGCCGGTCACCACCCCGCTGGCGATGAGGTGGGCCGCGCGGATGGCCTGAGGCATGTGGCCGCGGGTGGCGCTCGACCGGAGCAGCCGGCGCGCGACACCTGGCGTCACGCCCACCGCCTGGAAGTGAAGCTGGCCAGCCTGGTGCACCTCCCCCGCGGCGTCCATCAGCCGCCTGCGGGCGGCGGGCCGGGTCAGGTTTTCCAGCGCCGCGTCGATGGAGCCCCTGCGCGGCGCCTGCCGCGTCACGGCGATGCACGGCAGGTCGAGGGCGCCGGCCAGCCGGGGCAGGTCCACCACGTTGAACCCGCCGAGGGTCAGCCCGTCGAGCAGCACGCAGTGAAGCTGGGCGCGGAACTTGGACCGGCCCACCATCTGGATCAGCCTGTCGGTGGCGTTCCAGCCGTCCTGCCGCACCCGGGTGGAGAGCAGGCCCTCGAACTCGTCGGCGCTGTATATGGCGCCCACCACGAGCACCTCGCGCCGCCGCCCGCGCTCGAAAGGGCCGTCGTCGATGCCCACCATCCGCACGCGCCTGCGGCGGCGCAGCAGCGCTTCGAGGTTCAAGGCGGGGGGTGTCTCAGACCGGCTTCTTTCCGGCGCTGGCCAGGACCAGGGCCATGAAGGCGGTAGCCACGCCGCCGCCGAGGACGCCGCCGATGATCCCGCCGATACCGCCGAAGGTCGCGCCTCCGAGGACGAAGCCGATGATGAAGCCGATGCACCCGCCGCCGACGAGCTTTAATATGGTGATCACTGTGAAATCCTTGGTCAGCCCTTGAAGTTAAAGTCTACAGCCTCACTCGCCTCGCCTCAACGTCCTCGGAGCAGCCGCCTGCTCGCCAGCCCCGTGGCCACCAGGAACAGCGCCACCAGCCCGAGGCCGGCCCAGAACAGCGGGCTGCCCGGGCTCAGGGCCGCGTGCCCCATGAGCGGGTAGATCACCGCGGCCGGCACCAGCCCCACGGCGGTCCCCAGGGTGAAGGGCAGGGGGCGCACGCCGGCCACCCCCGCCGCGTAGCTCGACGCGGTGTAATGGGCCACGGGGCAGATGCGCAGCAGCGCGACGGTGAGCCCGCCGTGACGCCGCGCCAGCAGCTCCAGCACCTCCCGCGCTCGCGGCCGGCGCGCCACCACCCCCTCGGCCCACTGCCGGGCCAGCCCCCTCGCCAGGGCATAACAGATGAGGCCCCCGAGCAGGTCGCCCACCATGGACAGCAGCGTCCCGGCCAGGGGCCCGAAGAGCGCGCCGCCCGCCAGCAGCCCCCAGGCCCTGGGAAACCACAGGAGCTCCATGACCACCACCGCGGCCACGTACGCGGCCATGCCGAGGGGCCCGCTCCGGTCCACCAGCGCGGTGATGCTGTCCCTCGTGACCCAGCCTTGCAGGAGGGCGACGGCGCACAGCAGCGCCGAGCCGAGCATCACCCCCCCGAGCAGCAGGGCGCGCCCCCTGCCTGGCGTCCGGGTCAACGCCACCGACCGGGCGGGATGCGGGCGTGGCGAGACTTCCCGTCGCGGCGGCGCATCAGCGCCTCGTAGGCCGCGTGTCGGAACATGTCGGACAGGGTGGGGTAGTTGTACAGGGTCTCGGCGATGTCGTGCGCCGTGGCCCCGGTGCGCATGAACGCCTGACCGATGTGCACCAGCTCGCTGGCGCCGGTGCCCACCACGTGGACCCCGAGCAGGGTCAGCTCATCGCGGCGGAACAGCAGCTTCACCATGCCGCCCGTGTCGCCGATGATCTGACCGCGGGGGTTGTACTCGTAGATCCCGTGCCCCACCAGGTACGGCTCGCCCCGCTCCTTGAGCGCCTCCTCGGACTCCCCGACATAGCTCACCTCGGGGATGGAATAGATGGCGTAGGGCAGGGCCTCGGTGGCGCCGGTGGGGCCCTCGATCATCAGCGCGTGGCGCATGGCCTGGCGGCCCTGCTCCATCGAGGTGGACGCCAGCGCGGGGTACCCGATGACATCGCCCACCGCGTAGATGTGCGGCGCCGCGGTCTGGTAGAACTCGTTGACCTCCAGCAGCCCCCTGGGCGTCGGGGTGATGCCGACGCTCTCCAGCCCGAGATCCGCGGTGGCGCCGTCGCGCCCGACGCAGTAGAGCAGGGCGTCGGCCTCCATCCTGTTGCCGTTGCGGGTCTGGCAGCGCACCATGGGGCGGCCGCCCTCCTCGCCCGGGATGCGCTCGATGGTCTCGTAGTGGTCATCGTGCACGATCACCATGCCGAGCTGCCGCATCTCCCGCTCCATGACGCCGGCGATCTCGCGGTCCAGGTAGGGCAGCAGCATGTCGCGCGTGTCCACCAGCGTGACGTCCTTGCCCAGGGCGGCGAAGATGGCGGCGTACTCGGTGCCGATGACCCCCGCGCCGAGCACCAGCATGGAGCGCGGCATGCGCGGCATGGCGAGCACGCTGTCGCTGTCGAACACGCACTCGTCGTCGAAGGGCACGTCGGCGGGGCGGTTGGGGCGCGTGCCCACCGCCACCACGAACAGGTCGCCGTCCAGCATCATCCGCGCCTGGCCGGTGGGACCCACGATGGCCACCTTGTGGGAGTCCACGAAGCGCGCCTCGCCGTGGAACACCTCGATGGCGTAGCGGTCGAGGGAGCGGTTGATCAGCTCCAGCTCCTGCTGCACCACCTGTCGCTCGCGGAAGGTGAAGTCGCCCACCGAGATGCGGTCGGGGACCTCCACCGAGATGCCGTGCAGCTTGCCGCGGGTCAGGCCGTGCACGAACAGCGCGCTCTCGCGCAAGGTCTTCGACGGGATGGTGCCCCAGTTGATGCGGGTGCCGCCCACGACGTTGGCCTTCTCGATGACGGCCACCTTCCGGCCTGCACGCGCTGCGTAGATGGCGGCCCGCTCGCCGGCGGGGCCGCATCCGATGACCACGACGTCGTAGTGGCTCATGGGCTGTGCCGCTCCTTGGTCTCCGGACCTACTTCTTGTTGGCAATGAGTCGGGCGAAGGCAAGGGCCGCCTGGTGCGCCAGGCGCTGGTACAGCGCCCGGGCCAGGGCGTCGAAAGACCGACCGGGGGTCGCGTGCACGCAGAGCAGGCTCACCACTCGCTCGCCTATCAGGATCGGCACCACCATCACCTCGGTTGGGGTCTCGGTCCCCAGGTGGTTGGCGATGATCTCCTGCATCGGGTCATCCTCGGCCCGCCCGCAGGTGACCTGACGATCCTTGAAGGCCCGCTTGAAGTGGGGCGAGTTTTCCAGCGCGAAAGACATGCCCCGCAACGTCTTCTGATCCACGGCCGCGCCGCTGGCCAGCAGGGCGGCCACCTCGTCCTTGCGCGGGATGAAGATCACGCTCAGCGGCGTGATGTCGAGGAACGGATCCACCAGCGCCGACAGGATGGCGTCCTTTGTTTGCGCAGCGTCGAGGCTGTCCAGGATCGGGTCGAGCCGCTCCTTGATTGACGCCACGGTGGCCGCGGCCTGCTCCTCGAAGAAGGCCGACGGCACCGTCTCCTCCACGGTGACCTCCACCGCGGGGCTCTGCCCCTCCACGTCGTCGAAGATGGACGGCGGGTCGTCAAGGGTGGCCTCCTCGTACCCGAGGGGGGTGTGCCCTTCCGGGAAGCTGCCCTGACTGATGGATTCGCCCTCCAGCGGCGCGTCGGGTTGGTGCAGGTGAAAACCCGCGGGCCCGCGGTTGGCGAACGCAGCGTCCGTCTCCTCGAGGTCGGACAGCTCAAACTCCAGCGAGGACTCGGTGAGGCTCTTGGAGGGCCGCCGCAGGGGGATGACCGGGTCGTAGAGGGCGTCATCCGGGTAGCCCACGTCCGTCTGTGACGGCTCATCGTCCCATCCCGCCGCACCGTTCACCTGCTGCCATTCGCTGGTGGGCGGCTGGTCCTGCTCGTCCTGGGTCGCTTCATCCCACGGTGAGGGCGGAGTCGGCTGCTGCGCGATGGGGCGTCCAGGCTGATATTCGGGCTCGGGCAGCGGCTCTTTAGGCGCCGCAGGTGCGCCGCCGCCGTGGCCCATGGACGTGGCCTGGGGAGGGCCCGTGGGCATCCGGCGCCGCCCCGGGGGCGGTTTCCGGGTCACCTCGGACGGGACCTGGTAGTCGTCCAGCGAGATGGTCTCCGGCCCGGCGGCGGCCGGCTGGTGTGGTCCGGTGACCTGGCGCTTACGCCGCGGCGCGCCTGGTGTCCGGGTACCGGATGGGCGTTTTCGGGGGGCAGGAACTGGCCCGGTTCCTGGCGCCGGAGTGTCCATCCGGGACAGGGGCAGGCCTGTGGGAGAGTCATGCCCGATTCCGGTGCGCATCTCCGGACCCGGCCGGGAAGGGGCCTTGCCCGTGGACCGCCGCGCCCGGGCCAGCGGAGCCTCGGGCGCCTCGCTCACCGGGGTCGGCGCCACCGGCCAGTTCTGCGCGCTCGGCCGCCGGTTCATACCTGGCCGCCCGGTCATGGTGGCTCGCGTCGCTCTGCTAGTTACGGCGCCCTCCTCGGGAGTGTCCATATACGCCTGGAGGTGTCGCTCGCGCGGGATATCGTAGTGTTTTTCCAGGTAGTAGGCCAGGCGCAGCTCGGGAACGACATAGGGGCGAAGCCGCATGCCGATGGCGAACGCGACCTCGTCCACCAGGGTCAAGCTGTCCGGGTCGCGCATGGCGCAGTGCAAGATCCGCCCCTGCACATGCAGAGGGAATACCTTGTACCGCCCGCACATGTCCGGCGCGATGGCGTCAAGGGCCCGGGCGGAGACCGACAGAAAAAGCTCCTGGGTCGCTTCGGGCATGCCTTTCTGGGCGGCCAGGGCGTTGCTCACCTGATCCACCGTGAGCAGGTTGAGGTTCACCGTGTTGGTCCCCAGCCGGCCCCCGAAAATCTGCTGAGCGCTCAACACTTGCTTGAGCTCGTCCTTTGTCAGGAGGCCCAGCTTCAGCAGAATTTTCCCGAGTTTTGCTTTGCTTTGAGGCATGTATTTCCCGAGCCTGAATAATGCACGCACGAACAGGGCGTGCGCAAGTTGTCGTACCCGTTTTTCCTGGGGGTCCGGGCGGTTTTAGCACGGGTCTGGCTTGACTCCAGGCGCCCCGGCGTTCAAGTTTCAGTACCCATGTCCTGGACAGGTGGAGATGGCTGGACCGCCCCCCAAAGACACTGGATTCTGTCTCAATTGCGACAACCGCCACGGTTGCCGTACCAGCGAGCCGCTGTGCGTGGCCCTGGAGCCAACACCGCAGGAGCGATATCTCTCCGGAAAAGAGCTGATGGATCGTCGCGGATTGCTTAAGTTATGTCGTAATTGCGGGCACTTCCGCAAGTGTTGGAGCGCCGAGTCCTACCGCTTGACCGTGACCTGTGCAGGACGCTAGACAGGGCATCTAGCCGGTGATAGATTGCCCCACCCGTACGCAAAGGAGCAGGAAAATGGCTGATCTTCGAACGAGCTACATGGGCATCGAGTTGAAGAACCCGTTCATCGTTGGGGCATGTTCCCTGTCCCGCCAAATCGACTCAATCAAAGAGATCGAGGCCGCCGGCGCCGGGGGCCTGGTCATCAAATCTCTCTTCGAGGAGCAGGTCCAGCTGGAGAACGCCGACCTGGATGAGGCCCTCTCTCAGTACGACGATATGTACGCCGAGGCGGTCAACCTTTTCCCGGACGTCTCGCACGCCGGCCCCAAGGAGCACCTGTACTGGGTCTCCGAGGCGCGCAAAGCCACCGATCTGCCCCTCATCGGCAGCCTCAACGCTGTCAACGAGGATGTCTGGGTCGACTACGCGAGGCAGCTGGCAGAGACCGGCGTGGATGCCCTCGAGCTGAACTTCTACTCACTCCCGCTGGATCCAAACCTCGCCGGCGGCGACATCGAGAAGCGCGAGCTGGAGATCTTCTCCAAGATCCGCGAAGCGGTGAAGATCCCCCTGGCCGTCAAGCTTCACCCTTTCTACACCAACGTCATGAACGTGGTGGCCGAGTTCGAGAGCAGAGGCGCCAACTCCGTGGTGCTGTTCAACCGGCTGTTTCAGCCTGACCTGAACCTGCAGACCGGTGAGGAGCGCAAGCGCCTGGTGCTCAGCGATGCGCGAGATGGCCTCAACACCCTGCGCTGGACCGCTCTGCTTCACGGCCGGTCCGAGGTCGACCTGGTCGCCTCCACTGGTATCGTCTCGGGGCTCGACGCCGCCAAGATGGTCATGGCCGGCGCCACCGCGGTGCAGGTCGTCAGCGCCCTGTACGCCAACCGTATCTCCTTCCTCGCCGACATGATCGAGCAGTTCAGCGGCTGGATGGACGAGAAGGGCCACACCAACCTGGCCGACTTCCGCGGCATCGCCAGCAAGCAGAACGTCAAGGACCCCTGGGCCTACGAGCGCGGCCAGTACATCAAGGCGCTGCTGGGCTTCGATTAAACCGATACCGAGGGCTTTCGCCTCGATCATCACCCGCCTCGCTTGCCCTCGCGGCCTCTGGCTGCGTTGGTCGTCAGTCGCGTAGCGCTGCTACGCTCCATCCTCCCGCCTTGCCAGTGACCACGATTGCTGCGCGAGCCGGGTAATGATCTTCGGCTCTAGCCCTCGGTCTCGGCCCTCGCATTCGGTCTTTATGGCCTCTACGCTTTGGCGGCCTCTGGCTGCGTCACTCCTCGGTTGCGTAGCTCTGCTACGCGCCCTCGTCGTTCCTTGCCAGTGACCACGATTGCTGCGCGAGCAGGGTAATGATCTTCGGCTCAAGCCCTCGGTCTCGGCCCTCGCGTTCGGTCTTTGTGGCGTCCATGCTTTGGCGGCCACGGCGCCGCCGAGCTGTTCGGCTGGCGGCCACGGCGCCGCCCCATTTCTTGTTTTTTGTTTTTTGTTTTTTGTTCTTTGTTTAGCCTTACCCCCCATGGGTCTCTTCCGTCGCATCTTCTCCGCTGATTTCCGTCGGGCCGTCGCTGCCGAGGCGGAGGGGGACTACCTCACGGCCGCGCGCTTCTACGCGCTGTGCGACGAACCCCAGAAGGTGGTGGACATGCACCTGGCCCTGGCGCGGCAGGCCGAAGACGCCGAGCACCGGGTCCGTGAGCTCCGGCTGGCGCTGCACTTCGCCCGTGAGGACGACCGCCGCCGCCCCATGGTGCTCAGGCTGCTGGCGGAGGAGATCGCCGAGCTGGGCCGGGCCCGCGGCGCCGGGACTCCGGGCGGCAGGGCCCTCATGGAGGAGGCGGCCGAGCTGTTCCTCGAAGGCGAGGGGTGGCAGCAGGCGGGCGACTGCTACCTGGAGCTCGAGGAGCGTGACCGCGCGGCGCAGGCTTATGCCCGCGGCGGCCTTGTGGAGCGCGTCGAGGAGGTCCTGGGTGAGGAAGAGCAGCGCCGCCAGCGGGCCTTGCGCGAGGATCAGCAGTTCAAGGAATACGAGCTGCGCATGAAGCTGGGCCAGCGCGATCTGGCGGCCGAGGCGCTGAGGCATTGCATCGCCGCAGCGGACGAGCCAGGCGAGTACCGCCGTTTGCTTGGAGATCTGGAGCAGCGCCTGCTGCTCGGCGGCAGGCTGACCCTGCGCAGCGGCGACCGCCGCCTGGTGCTCGTGGGCCGCCTGCCGCTGATCATCGGCAGGGACGCCGACTGTGATCTGGTGGTGCGGGGTCACACCGTCTCCAGGCGGCACACCAGCGTGGTCCAGGATACGCCGGACTCGGCGCTGTCGCTCGAGGACATGGGCAGCCGCAACGGCACCACCCTGGGCGGCATCCCCCTGGGCGGGCGTGTGCCGTTGCCAGAGGACGGCGTCCTCGGCCTGGGCGACGGGAGCGAGGTGAGCTTCACCCGTGATCCCTGGCTCAGTCTTGAGGTGCGGACCGGCCGGGACATCGGCGCCAGGGCCCTGTACCTGCCCGGCACCGCCCGCCTGTGTGATTTGATCCCGGGCGCACCCGACCTGGCCATCCGCTTTGAGCGTGGGCGGCCGGTCGTGGAGGGAGAAGGAGCCTTCACCCTCAACGGCGAGCCCGCCCGCGGCGTGATCCAGCTCGTGGCCGGCGATACGCTAGAGGCCGCCGGCGCTCAGGTCAGCGCGGAGGCCTGAGGGTGTCCTGGTTCAGCCGGCTCCTGCAGCGGCTGCGCGGGGAAGCGCGACCACCCCTCCCCGAGGAGGGCGGCGAGCCGCCCGGGCCCGACGCGGGCGAAGCCGGGGATCAGCCTGCCGCGCCACTGCCAGCGCCGCTGGTGGCCTTTGACCAGCTGCTCCATCGCCTGCGCACGGGGCAGGGCGAGGGGCTCACCCCCGAGGCGGCGGAGGCGGAGGGGATGAACCTCGCCGCCGCCCTGGCCGAGCGTGGCCTGGAGCACGAGGCGGCAGCCCGCCTGGAGCGGCTGCTGGAGCTCCACCCCCGACGCCACGCCCTGATCTTCCAGCTGGCCCGGCTGAACCTGGCGCTCGGCCATGAGGCGCGGGCCGCCCCGTTGCTGCAGCGGTACCTCGATCTGCCCGGCGCGCTGCCCCACCGCGTGGACGCTCACCTTGCCCTGGGGGAGGACCTCGAGCGGCGCACCGGCGGGCCGGAGGGCGACCGTCTGGCGCTGGCTCACTACGAGGCGGTGCTGGCCCACGACTTCGACCACCCGCGCGCGCGGCCAAGGGCCGATCAGCTGCGGCGCAAGGTGGACCGGGGCCGCCAGCCCCAGGCGGCGCCGACCTTGCTGGGCGCCCAGCAAGAAGGGGAGGCCACGCGCTACCTGATCCAGCGCGAGCTCGGCCGCGGCGGCGGCGGCGCGGTGTACCTGGCCCTGGATCAGACCCTGAAGCGCAAGGTCGCGCTCAAGGTGCTGCACCCGCATGTCAGCCGACAGGCGGGCACGCGCGAGCACATGTTCTGCGAGGCGCGCATCGCCAGCGCCCTGGCGCATCCCCGCATCGTCACCATCCATGACCTGGACGAGCAGCTGAACATGGTGGTCATGGAGTATTGCGCCGGAGGGACCCTGGCCGACCTGCTGCCCCTGGCGGCCCGCCCGGCGCTCAAGACCGTGGCCCGGGTGGCTCGCATCCTCGACCTGGTCCATCGGTGCGGCGTGGTGCACCGCGACCTCAAGCCGCGCAACCTGCTGCTGCGCCGGCAGGGGGAGCCGGGCTCCCTGGTGCTCACCGACTTCGGCCTGGCCAACGCCGCGGACGACGAGGCGGGGCAAGACGCCGCCGGATCCTTGATCTACATGGCGCCGGAGCAGCGCGCCGGCCAGCCGTGCGGGCCGGCCGCGGACCTGTACGCATGCGGTGTGCTGCTGCTGGAGATGCTGCTGGGGCGCCCGCCGCTGGACAAGAACCAGGCGCTGCAGGGGGTCTCGCTGCTCGACCTGGAGCAGCCCTGGCAGGAGGCAGCCGGGACGCAGTGGCTCCCCCCCGGCGCGCTGGCGCTGTGCAGGCACCTGGTGGGGCGAAGGCCCGAAGATCGGCCCGCATCGGCCGCGGCAGTGGCCCGACAGGCCGACGCGCTGGCGGCCGAGGTGGCGGCCGCGGCCCGGCGCGCGGCAGTGGTGACCCGACTCCGAGCGGAGCACCCTGATCCTGCAAACCCCGAGCTGCGCGCCTGGCTGGGCGACCCCTGGTCAACCAGCTGACCGGCGCCCGCGCCTCAGGTCACCCTCGGAGGCCATGACAGAAATGTCACACTGAAGCCCGATCCGGGGATCCCGGCGGGCTGCTATCAGGGCAGTTCTGCCTTGGATCCCGAGAGGTTGAGCTCGATCCTGCGCATGGCACGGGCGTTGCTCCTGTGAGTACCAAGTATGTTACCGTGATCCCATGCGAATGCCCTTGCTTCTGACATTGATCCTGCTCGCGCAGGGGTGCCTCTACATCGGCGGCATCAACCACAACCCCGATGGCGAGATATCCATCGAGAGCGCCTCCGCCCGGCTGGAGGTCAATGGGTCGGTCACCCTCAAGGCGAGCGTGACCGACCCCGATGATGACCCGATCAAGTACCAGTGGCGGGTCGCGGTGGTGGACAGCGCCAACGACCGCTACGCCCTGACCCGGGCCTCCCGGAACAACGAGCTGGACATCAACTACCTGCGCGGCGCCACCCCCAGGGTCATCGGCGAGGCCTCCTCGCTGACCCTCAACCTGCTGCCCCTGCGCGGGACTTACACCGCGACCCTGCGGTTCGAGGACGATCGCGGCGCGGACCAGGTGCGCTCCAAGACCTTCACCGTCAAGAACACCGCCCCGTCGGGTATCAAGATCATGCTCCAGGCGGATGACGCTTACCGCGACCTGGTGCGGGTGCCCGACGTCAACGGGAGCTACCCGGCCCACGCCTACTACCTGGCGCGCGTGGCCGAGGTCACCGATCTTGAGGGGGACCTGCGCTGCGGCAAGGGCGGCGGGGTGACCTGGTCACTGAGCCACGGCACCGCCCTCACCTTGCAGCAGAAGGAACAGCGCCCCTGCCAGTACGGCGAGAAGCTGCCCGGCCTCCGGTTCCGCTTCAAGCCCACCGCCCTGACCCAGGGCGTGCTGCTGCAGATCAAGGCCACCGTCACCGACGGCCAGGGCGGAGAGGGCGTGGGCCAGCTATCCCCGCCGGTGACCCTGGCGCCCAACCGGCCGCCCTGCATCACCGGCAGCGACCCGCCCCTCTCCACTGTGGCCAGCGTGCCGGTACAGAGCGCTCTGGGCCGCCGCTTCGAGGCGACCCATGTCAGCGACGACGTGCTGCTCGGCACGCGCTACAGCTGGGCCATCCGCCCGGCGGGCGACAAGACCTTCATTGAGCTGCCCGGCCAGACCGGCGCGGCGTTTCAGATGCCGGCGTGGTTCCGCCTGCCCGGCGACGCGTTCGAGCTCCGCGTGCGCGTCACGGACGACATGGCGCCGTGGCCCACCTGCGGGGACTCGGCCCTCTGCGCGCCCCACACGGGGCTCCCGCCCGCCTGCTACCAGGGGATCACCTGGAAGGTAAGGATGATATGACAAGAGCTCACCTGATGGCCCCGGCCCTGATCCTCGTCGCCCTCACGGGAGGATGCGGCGCCATGGACGAGGCTGGGACCAACAAGCCCACCGCAATGGTGACCGTCACCCTGCTCACGTCGGCCACGCCAAGCCCCGGGGACATCGCCCGGGTCAAGGCGGTGGTGAGCAGCGCCTACGTGCCCGGCAGCTTCCACTGGGCCGTGACAGCGCCTGGCAACAAGACCATCAAGCACACCGTGGACGACAAGGTGGGTCAGCTGATCTCCTTTCCCATCAAGGCCGAGGGGACCCACCGGGTCACCTGCACGGTGAAGTTTCCCGGCAGCGGCTCGTCCCTGAGCAGCTCTGCCGCGCTGCAGGCCGCGGATCCCGCGGCCATCCGCCACAACTACACCGTGCGGGTGCTCCCGCCGGTGAGCGCTGGCCTGCCGCCGTCGGAGCACACCCTGAAGGTGGGGTCGGTAAATCAGGAGGCCCTCACCTGGGCCGTGGACGCTGGCCAGGAGGTGACGCTGAAGCTCAGCGATGGCGCCGGCAAGGCGGTGGCGGCAAACCTGCGCCTGACCAGCCCGGGTGGAGGCGATCCCCTGCCGCGGGACTTCCACCTCCCGTCGGGCCAGGGCAAGGTCAGGGTCAGCGGCCTGTTCCACGCGCTGTTCATCCCGGCCAGCGGCCTGGACCTCGCCCCGCTGCTCAAGCCGTATGTCAAGGCGGCGAGCCTGCCCATGTCCTGGCCCGTGACCATCGATCCGGGACTGCTGGTGAGCGGGACCGTGCGTGGCGCCGCCGGATCGCCCCTGGCGGGGGCGAGGGTCTCCATCACGACCCGCGACCCGGCTGGCGTGGATGTGCCCTCCACCGTCTCGGTGGCGGACCAGGCCGGCGGGTTCAAGGTGCGCGCTCGGGCGGGCAAGGCGACCATGACGGTGGTCCCCCCGGCAGCCAGCGGCCTCTCGCCGGCCCTGGTCAAGGGCGCGTCCCTGCAGGTGCTGGCGTCCAGCTTCGGCTGGGCCTTCAGCTACGCCAAGGCCGACGCCGTGCAGGTCAAGGCCGCGGCCAGGACCGCCGACGGCGCTGCGCCAGCGCCCGGGGCCACCGCGACCTTCACCCTGGTCAAGGGCTCCACAAGCGTGGGGCAATTGGTGCTCGCTGCCGGCGGCACCTTCTCCGCCGAGCCGCTGGTGCGGCGCACCTTCGTGGCCGACAGCAAGGGTGAGCTGGCGCTCCCCGGGGGCGCGTCCGGACCGGTGAGCCTTCCCCGGGGCAAGTACCAGGTCGCCCTCTGGCCTGCGGCCGGGGCCAAGGCGGGGCAGGGCTACAGCGTGGCCAGCGTGGACCTCACCGGCGCGTCGGCCCAGGCAACCGTGACGTTGAAGCTGGGTCAGCGGGTGAAGATCAGCGGCACCGTGTCAGGGCAGGGCGGCAAGGCGGTGCGGGCCCAGGTGACCGCGCGCGGTACGGGCGGGACGTTCCAGGCGGTCACCGCCGTGGACGGCAAGTTCAGCCTCGAGCTGGACGACGGGGTGCAGTACCGGCTGCTCGCCAGGGCGCTGAGCAGCGACACCGCGTCGGGGACGCTGGTTCAGCCTGCGGTCAAGGTTTCGGGCGCCAGGGATCTGGGCAGCCTGGTGTTGCCCCGCGCCGTGATGATCCGCGGCAAGGTCCAGACCTCCGGCGGGTTGAGCCTGGCCGGGGCGTTGATCCGGTCCTGGTGCAGCGATCCGGCCTGCTCGAGCCAGAGCCTGGTGGACGAGACGCGCTCCCTGTCCGACGGCACCTTCGAGCTGCGCCTCCCCGGGGTGAAGTAGCGTGCTGCCTGGCATCGCGGGGCCGCTCCGCGTGGTATCTTGGGCCGGAAGATGACCTTTCGCGCCCTGCTCATGGCCACCACGCTGGGGGCCCTCGCCTGGTCTGGACCTGTCCACGCCCAGGAGGAGTCGCCGCCGGATCCGGGCTCGCCGCCGCCCCTGCCCGGGGAGCAGCCGGCGCCGCCTCCGGTGGACAGCGCGGACAGCGCCGCCGAGGCGCGCAAGCTGCTGCGCAAGGCCATCGATCTGTACGCCAGCGGGCGCTACGCAGAGGCCGCGGCGCGCCTGCGTCCCCTGGTTGAGGAGCGGGTCCTGGCAGACCAGGCCGACCAGAAGGAGGCGCTGAGGGCTTATGGCGTCTCGCTGTACCTGAGCGGGGCCAGGGCAGGGGCGGAGCGGGCCTTCCGCGCCCTCCTGCGCATGGATGTCGAGGAGCGCCTGGATCCCAACTTCGTGCGGCCCGAGGTGGTGGCTTACTTCGAGCGGCTGCGCAGTCAGTACCAGGCTGAGCTCGCCGGTGAGGTGCGCCGGCGTACGCCGCGCTACCTGGTGGCCAACCTGCTGCCGCCATGGGGGCAATTCCAGAACCGGCACCGGGTCAAGGGGTACCTGGTGCTGAGCGGGGAGCTCCTGTTCGCGGCAGGCAGCATCACCACCGCCGCGCTGCTCTACAGCTGGCGTGACAAGCAGGGCAGGTTCCCGGGGCACGAGGAGGACTACACCGCCGTGTCCGCCGTCAACTACGCCACCTTCGCGGCGCTGGCCGCGGTCATCGTGTACGGTGTGGTGGATGGGTTGTACTACTACTACAGGGACCGACCGGACTCCCGGGATGAGCAAGTGGCTGCACAACCTGCGCTGATCCGGTTCTGATCGGGTCCCGCTGCCTCTGGATCCTCTGCTGGAGGCGCGATCTGGGGTCTATGGCCCATGGTTTGCAGCCCCCAGATCGCGGTGATGAGGGCTGGCCGCCCTGGCTCGCAGACCACAATTTTCGTTGACCAGGTTACATTCAATTGCCTAATATTGGGTGGACGTAGTTCACAAATGCAGTAGTTTCGTAATGGCCAACTATTCCCGGATACCGACGGACCCATGAGACAGCCCATCGTATTTGGAAAGTACCTGCTGCTGGAGCGCATCAGCGTGGGCGGTATGGCCGAGGTGTTCAAGGCCAAGTACTTCGGGGAGGAGGGGTTCGAGAAGATCCTGGCCATCAAGCGGATCCTGCCCTCCATGATCGAGGACGAGCAGTTCATCCGCATGTTCGTGGACGAGGCGAAGATCGCCGGCGAGCTGTCGCACCCGCACATCGGCCAGATCTTCGAGCTGGGCAAGATCGAGCACGCCCACTTCATCGCCATGGAGTTCGTCTGGGGCAAGGACGTGCTCCAGATCCAGAACAGGCTGCGCCGGTTGCGGCAGAAGATGCCTCTGGAGATGTCCGCGCATATCTGCGCCGGTGTCTGCGAGGGGCTGGACTACGCCCATCGCAAGACCGACGCCACCGGGCGTGAGATGCACATCATCCACCGGGACGTCTCGCCCCAGAACATCCTCGTCTCCTATTCGGGCGAGGTGAAGATCATCGACTTCGGCATCGCCAAGGCCCGGAGCCGCTCTTCCAAGACCCAGGCCGGGGTGCTCAAGGGGAAGTTCGGCTATATGTCTCCCGAGCAGGTGCGGGGGCTCACCCTGGATCAGCGCTCGGACATCTTCTCCATCGGCACCCTGCTGTACGAGATGGTCACCGGCGAGCGCCTGTTCATCGGGGAGACCGACTTCGCCACCCTGGACAAGGTGCGCAACGCCGACGTCATCCCGCCCTCCCAGGTCAACCCCGCGGTGCCGCCGGAGCTGGACGCCATCATCCTCAAGGCCCTGCGCCGCAACCCCGACGAGCGCTACCAGTGGGCCAGCGACATGCAGGAGGAGCTGGCCACCTACCTGCGCACCCGCGAGCCGATCTTCTCGGGCAAGGCGCTGGGCGCATCAGTGCGGGAGATGTTCACCGCCGAGCGCCAGCGAGAGATGGCGCGCCTCGAGGAATACAACAAGATCGACAAGTCCCAGATGGACAACTTCACGCGGCCGCAGCCTGCCGCGGGCGGTCAGAGCGGCGAGATGGTGATGTCGCTGCTCCCGCTGGACCCGGTCAAGGGGGACCAGGACCCCTCGCTGGACATTCGCCCCGAGGACGAGATGGAGGGCGAGGCGACCACCGTGGGTGACCCCGGCTTCCTGCTGCCCGAGCTTCAGGGGGGGGCGCCCGCGTCGCCGGCGGAGGTGCTGGCGGCGGCATCGCCCGCCCCGGGCATGAGCGTGCCGGAGGAGATGCACGACGGGGCGACCCAGATCTTCGCCAGCCGGCTGGATCCGGAGCAGGCCGGCGGGGAGATGGCGTCGGAGTCGACCTTCATCTTCCAGCATGACGGGAACGTGCCCGACGCGCTGGCCATGGCCGACGAGTCCACGGTGATCTTCGGCATGGACGGCGGCAACGGCAACGGCAACGGCGGCGCGGCAGCCGCAGCAGAGGAGATGCCTCCCCAGGGCGAGACGGTGCTGTTCGACGCCAACAAGCCCGGCTCGGGCCCTGCCGAGCAGGTGCCTGACATGGCGGTGGTCGGGATCCCCACCGGTGAGGGGACGCTGCCTCCGGACCATATCAGCGGCACCATGCCGGTGCAGATCGAGACCAAGTCGCCCTCCATGGTCAAGGACATCCTCATCGGGGTGCTGGTGGCCCTGGTGGTGATCCTCGCGGTGGTGGTGTGGCGGCTGTTTGCGGCCGGTGGCCTGGGCGGGGCGAGCCCCGCGACCCTGGTCATCACCACCTCGCCGCCCCAGCAGGCCGAGGTGGTGGTGGACGGTCAGACCAAGGGCAAGATGGTGCCGGGCAACCCGTTCACCCTCAAGGAGATGTCGGCCCAGGAGCACGTGATCACGCTCAAGCGCAAGGGGCTGCCCGACGTGCGGCGGACGGTGAACCTTGAGCCGGGGGACGTCAAGGTGCTGACCATCGCCCTGGGCGGCGCAGGCATGGCCGCGGCGCCGGCGCCCACTCCGGCCCCCAAACCGACGCCCGCGCCGGCGCCGACACCCAAGGCCACTCCCGCGCCCGAAACCGAGGGCAAGGTGACGTTCAATATCGTGCCCGCAGGGGCCACCGTCACCATCGACGGCAAGCCCGTTGATAAGGCGCAGCTCGCAGAGGCCATCGCCCTGTCCGCCGACAAGGAGCACGAGGTGAAGGTGGAGATGGAGGGCTTCGTGGCACAGAGCCTCAAGCTGAAGCTTACAGGGGGGCAGGACCTCCAGCGGGAGATCAAGCTGGAGGCCAACCCCGAGGCCGCGCCTGCTCCGGCTCCGGCTCCTGCTGCCGCGGCCAAGAAGGAGCCCGTGAAGGTGGCGGCGGCGACGCGCAAGCCTGCCCCGGCGCCCAGGCCTCGCCCCAAGGCGGCGCCGAAACCTGCGCCCGCGCCCAAGGCCGAGCCGAAGCCCGAGCCCAGGGTCATCCGGCCCGGCGCCGCGAAGCCGAAGCCGAAGCCCAAGGCGGTGGCCAAGCCGAAGCCGGCCGCGAAGCCCAAGCCGGTCGCGAAGCCCAAGCCGAAGCCCAGGACCAGGCCGAAGCCGAAGGTGGCCGCGAGCGCCAAGGGCAAGGGTTTCCTGGTGGCCAACACCAAGCCGTGGGCCAAGGTGCTGGTGGACGGCAAGGACACGGGCAAGACCACCCCGATCCTGCCCCGGGCCAAGATCGGCCTCAAGCCGGGCAATCACAAGGTGACCTTCGTGGTAAGCGGCAAGAAGTTCCACTACACCGTGAAGATAGTCGCCGGAGAGACCGCGCGCCTGATCAAGAAGCTGCCGGTGGAATGATGCGTCCCCTGCGGGGATGACAGGCTTGAGGCTTGAGACTTGAGACTTGAGGCTTGAGGGTAGCTTGTCCCGGACTGCTTGGCCTCAAGCCTCACCACCTCAAGCCTCAAGCCTGCGAGCGAAGCGAGCTCAGCCCGGGTCGCACGCTCCGGTGCAGGTGTTCTCCACCTTGCCGGTGGCGGTGAAGAACTTCTTCCAGGCGTTGAGGTTGGGGTCGGTGTGGCGCAGCCGGTCATGGGCCGACTCGCTGGCCGGCGGCTTGTAGGCCGGGATGTTCTTCTTGGGCGGGATATGCTTCACCTTCATGTCCCAGACCGTGAAGGCCGAGTCCTGAGGGCCTGCCTTCTGGGTCAGGCCGAACACCGCCTTGACCGTGGGCGTGAGCTGGGGGAGGCCGATGGAGCGTGCCACGGATTCGGTGGAGATGTTGGGCACCTGGTCGTCGTACAGCGCCTCCTGGAACATGATCCGCCTCTTGGACATGCCCGCTGCCGGCGAGGTGAGCAGCATATCGGCGAACGACGCAGGGTCCGTGTGGTCCCACAGGTGCTGGGACAGGCTCACCAGGATGGCCCGGTCCACCAGGGCCGGGTAGCGCGCCTTGAGCAGGATCGCCATGCTCTTGAAGTTGGATGATCGCTGCATCATCATCGACCAGAAGCCGCCCGACACGTTGAACACGAACCGCTCGATGTCCGGCTCCAGCGCGGCGGCGCTCACCCCCTGGATCCCGCCGTTGGAGATGCCCACGTAGTAGCGCTCCTTGCCGTCGGCGATGGACTTGCCGGCGACCTGCAGCGCCTTGTCCTTGAGCAGGTCGCCCTGCATCAGCTTGACCAGGGTGTGGAAGTTCACGTGGGACTGCTGCAGTCGGTCGGTGACCACGGGCAGGTTGGTGAAGTCCTTGGTGATCACCTTGTCGATGATCACCGCGAGGTCGGGGAACGACAGGCCGATCCACGCGGTGGAGGCGGTGATCATACAAAGCGTGTTGGGGAACTTGCGATCGAAGAAGGTGTCCATGTCGTCCACCGGCTGGGAGAACAGGCCCATGCCGTAGTACAGGATCGGCAGCGGCTTGGTGGCCGACTTGGCGCAGTTGGGGATGTTGATGCGGAAGGCGAACTGCTGCTCGCCGCGGTAGACCGGCTTGCCGTTGCTGTCCAGCTTCAGGGTGGCGTCGACGGCGTCGGTCTGCAGGAAGGAGGGCACGGTCATCTTGCCGATGACGTAGCGCAGCAGGTTCTTGTCGGTGGGGGTGTCGACGCTCTTGGTGATGCTGTACTTGGGGCCGGTGGCCGGGATCTTGGCCCGGGCGGCCTTGACCATCTCCAGCAGGTTGCTGCGCACGAACTCCTTGCTGGCGGTGTGGAAGTCCCAGGCGAGCACCAGGTCGTCCTTCTTGATCCCCTTGCCCGTGAGGAAGGTGATCACCGGGGCCAGGCGGGTCGCCTCCGCCTTGAGGGTCGGCTCGCTCAGGGGCCCTGCGTCCAGGATCTGCTTGAACGGCAGCGGCGTGGTGAGGAGGGCGCCCTTGGCGTCCTTGATGCCCTTTCGCAGGATGATGACGTAGCTGGTGTCGAACTTCAGCGCCCGGGCCGGGCGAATGATCAGCGGCTTGATCTGGTCCGCGTCGCCGTTTTCGTCCAGCTCGGCCCACAGCGGCACCTTCTCGCCGGAGCTCATGTTCATCAGCCAGATGAAGCTCTTGTCCCCGGTGGAGTCTGCCAGGGCGTCCACGCCGGGCAGGGTGTCCAGGGAGAAACCTTCAGCCAGATAAACCAGCGGCTGGGAGGCGACGGAGAAGCCGTCGGCCAGGTTGTAGCGGGCAGGATCCACCGTGACGCCGCTCTTGTTGCTCGGCATGGCCGCCTTGGCGTAGTTGACCCGCCAGCCGGTCTTGGAGGCGCTGTCCTTCTTCAGATAGAAGCTGGAGGGCCAGGGCAGCAGGCAGTTATCCGTGGAGATGGGGTTGCAGTGGGGGCCGGTGGCCGCGCCCTGATCGCCGGCGGGGGGGCCGCCGTCCTTGCGCGCGTTGGTGTCGTCATCGCTGCAGCCGGAGGCCAGGGCCAGGGCCAGGGCCAGGGCCAGGGAGTGGTGGGTGAGCCGCATGAGGTGCCTCCTGAGGCGTTGGGTCGGGGTGCGACCCATGTAATCTACATTGATCGCGCTGCGCGATTAAGCCAAACTTAACAGCCTATGCTGTACCTAAAATAACCCATCACTCTATGGACCAAATCCCCGCAAAAAAGGAACGAGGTGATATGACCCACTCCAGATTTTTGCACGCCATCTCTCTCGCCTCCCTGCTCGCCTTCGCGGCATGCAGCGACGACACCGAGGGCCCGACCCCTGACACGGGCGTGCCCGACATGAGCAAAGCAGACAGCAAGGTGACCAAATCTGAAGCGGGAGCCAAGGAGGCCTCGGTGCCGGACAAGGGCCCCAAGGCCGAGGCGTCCGTGAAGGAGGCCGGCGCGGACGGCCCGGCGCCTGACATGGCCCAGCCCGACATGGCGCCGCCGGACATGATGAAGGCCGACGTGATCCAGCCGGACAAGGGCGTGGTCTACCCGGACCTGAACCTGAGCGACGGCATGCTGGCCAGCAAGGCGTGCACCAAGGCCAAGAGCATGAGCTTCTCCGCGGGCAAGGCCACGGCCACGGGCAGCATCTCCTCCACCCGCAAGGACAACGACGTCAGCTTCACCGACACCAAGTGCACCGGCCAGAAGCAGCCCGGCGCCGAGGACATCCACCGGATCCAGCTGGTGGCGGGCAAGCCGTACATGTTCTCGGTGGTGCCGTCCTCGTCCTACAACCAGGGCGTCTACCTGCTCAACGACTGCGCGCAGCCCCTGAGCGCCTGCGTGGCCGGCGCTGACACCCAGTACTCCGGAAGCACCGAGACGTTCACCTACGTGCCCAAGACCACCGGCACCTACTGGGTTGGCGTGGACAGCCGCTACACCGCCGGATCGAGCCTGTCTTACGGCACCTACACCCTCACCGTGTCGGACCTGGGCACAGTGACCACGGGCGACTACTGCACCAAGCCGCTGCCGCTGACCTGGTCAGCCGGCAAGGCCACCGCGACCGGCACCACCAAGACCGGCTTCAACGCCTACTTCAACCTGTCCTCCTACGGCTGCACCTACTACGACACCGAGGGCGTGGACGTGTTCTATCGCGCGGCGGTGACCAAGGGGAAGGTCTACAAGGTCAAGGTCACCCCGGGCTCCGGCTGGTACGCGTCGGTCTATGCCCTGAGCAGCTGCTCCACCAAGTCCTGCATCGGCGGCTCCGACTACGGCACGTCGTCGGGTGGCCCGAGCGAGTTCACCTTCACCGCGGCCACCACCGGCAACGTGATCCTCGGCGTGGACAGCCGCTACGCCTCCACCAGCTCCCTGGGCAAGGGGACCTACACGCTGGAGATCAGCGAGGTGACCCCGTCCAAGGGCGAGTTCTGCAACAGCCCCACCGCGCTGACCTTCTCCGGCGGCGTGGTCTCGGTGAGCGGCGACACCACCGCCGCCACCAACGACATGGTCATGGGCTACAACTCCTGCGTGGGCGACGACACCATCGGCCCGGACCAGTTCTACAGCTTCCAGGCCACCAAGGGGAAGGGCTACATCGTCGAGACCACGGGGACCTCGTTCGACAGCGCCATCTACGTGCTCACCTCCTGCTCCATCAACAGCTGCGTGGCCGGGGCTGACGCCTCCTCCTCCAGCTCCACCGGCGAGAAGCTGGCCTTCGTGGCCAAGACCAGCGGCACCTACATCGTGGGCGTCGACTCGGACTACAAGAACGACAAGGGCACATACACGCTGAAGATTACCGAGTACACCCCACCCACAAACGACATCTGCTCCGGCGCCAAGGCCATCACCATGACGGCCGGCAAGGGCACGATCACCGGGGACACCACCAAGGCGACGCCGTCGGTGAACCTGCCTTACGCCTCGTGCGTGGGCGACGACACCGAGGGCCCGGACCTGTTCTACTCCTTCATGGCCACGGCGGGCAAGTCGTACAAGATCACCGCCACCCCGGCGTCCACCTACAACGTCAACCTCTACGCCTTCACCACCTGCGGCTCGGAGAACAGCACCTGCATCAAGGGCGCCGACCTGGGCTACAACGGCGTCAAGGAGTCGATCAAGTTCACCGCCAAGACCTCGGGCAAGGTGTACATCGGCGTGGACTCGGACAACAAGACCTCCACCAACAAGTCGGGTACGTTCACGCTGGATGTGGAGCAGTACACCGCGCCGGTCAACGAGAAGTGCTCCGGCGCGCAGCTGGTGACGCTCACCGGCGGAAAGGTCACCGTCTCGGGTGACACGGACAAGGCGAGCGACGAGTTCACCACGCTGCAGTGCAAGACCATCGGCTCCACCTCCACCACCTCCAACCTCGACGGCAACCAGCTGTACTACAAGTGGGCCACCGTCAAGGACCAGTGGTACAAGCTGGTGCTGTCGCCCAAGGACAACTCCCAGTACCTGTACGTGTTCTCCAACCCCGCGTGCACCCAGTCCGCCATCAGCACTGACTGCCAGAGCGCGGGCAAGGACGGCGGGGCCATCGGCTCGGTGGGCACCACCTACAAGCGGGCCATGTACTTCAAGGCCAAGAGCACCGGCTTCGCCTACTTCGCCGTGGACAGCCTCAGCACCGGCGGCAAGTTCACCGTGGACCTCGAGGAGATCACCCCGCCGGACAACAGCACCTGCGCCAAGGCCAAGGCGATCACCCTGACCAACGACAAGGCGAAGGTGCGGTCCGACGTCGGGCCGCTGCTGACTCCGGACGAATACAGCACCCTCAAGTGCTACTCCAGCGTCCTCTTCGACGGGCCGCAGGTCTACTTTTCGGTGGGCCTCACTGCCGGCAAGAACTACCTGATGAGCCTGGACGCCGACTCCGCCAGTGGCCTGTACGGCTATGTCTTCACCGATGTCTGCGGCGCCACCAAGATCCAGACCGATTGCGGCAGCTCCGGCAGCACCGGCGCCGTGACCTCCAGCTCCACTGGCACCAGCGGTACGACCATGATGTTCAAGCCGACCACTTCCGGGACTTACAAGATCGGCGTGGATAGCACCGCCCCCTCCTCCTTCGGCGGGTTCACCCTGGACATCTCCACGCTCAAGGCGAACACCAACACCACCTGCCAGACCGCCCAGAGCTTGACCCTGACCGGCGGCAAGGCCACGGTCTCCGGCTTCAAGACCGCCGCTGACGGCGACAACATGAAGAAGTGCGGAACGGTTACCCTGGCCTCAACCGACCTGTTCTACAAGTTCACCCCGACCATCGGGAAGAAGTACAAGCTCACCTTCAAGCCCCAGGGCAGCGGCGGCAGGTGGAGCGTGTGGGACGGCAACCACAACTGTGATGCCACCAAGCTGGCCACCGAGTGCGGCAAGATCGGCTACACCTTCGTCACCGGCGGCTCCACCTCCACCAAGACCATCACCTCCGCGGTCGGCGACATCTACTTCATCGCCGACGGTTGCTGCACGGGCACCTACGACACTTACAAGTTCCAGTTCGACATCGAGGAGCTGCCGTAGCCCGCACCTGCCGGGGTCAGCTGGCCTTCATATAGCAGCTGGCCCCGCAGGTCTCACTCCCGTCGTACCCCCCAATCAGCGCTGCGCATGGACGAAGATCTGACACGCTAGTTTGCGCGGCAGGTCAGGCTCCACGGTGAGTAGCCGGCGATGTTCGCCTTGGCGGGCAGCCACTCCGGAGGCACACGGTAGGCGCGGTAGATGGCCGCCATGGCTGACCCGTCTTTGATCTGGAGCCGCCACACCACGTCCCCTGTGGGCGTCACCTCGAGCAGCCGCCCTTCGAGCCCTGAGGTGATGAAGGTGTTGCCGCTCGGGAGTCGCTGGGCGGAGCCGAGGGCCGCGCTGAACAGCATGTCGGTGCCCACAGTGGGCCCGTACTCCCAGACCTTTTGCATGTCACGAGGATCGATCTCCACCACCCGGGAGTGCCAGCGCTCGTAGCGCGGGTAGCCCGTCGCGCCGCCGTAGCCGGCCCGTCCGCCGTTGTCGAACACCAGGATGTTGCCAGCGCCGGGCAGCCCCTGGGGGACCATGTGCGCGTGGTGTGGTCCCACCAGCTGCCCCACGCCGGCGCCCACCATGCCGGGTGAGAGATCCGGCCCGAGGCGCCAGACCACGGCGCCGGTGTCCGCGCTGATGATGGCCAGGAACGAGGCGCGACGGGAGGCGATGATGATGTTGCGCGGGTGGAACCGCGTGTCGCCGTACTGGTCGAACCAGCGGTTCCGACCCAGCAGCGACATGCTGTTGATGTGCAGCCAGTCGCCGGTCCCCCGGGCGTCGTCGTAGTTTGGGTCCTTGCGGATGTCTTCCCTGGCGGTCTTGTCGAAGCCGAACTCGGCCACGTGATCCGCCGCTCGCCAGACCTTGCCCACCATGGCGCCGGCCCTGTCCACGGTGTAGATCACGTCGTCGGTCAGGTGAAAGGGGCTCACCGACGGGACGGCGCGGGTCTCGTGGGCCAGGACCGTGGTGGTCCCGCTCTGAAGCGCCAGCTGGCCGGGCGCGTGGTAGCCCACCGGGTTGCCCTGGCGCTGGTGGTCATGGTGCTGGCGGGACATCATCTCCCGCCCGCCGTCGTCGTCCCATGCCGAGAAGGACCACTGCTCCGCCCCCTCCCAGGAGACCTGGATCAGCTCCACGGTGTCCTGCAGCAGGTTCAGGTCCACGTCGCGCATGCGCCTGGAGGTCAGCAACGACCCGCCGGGCAGCATCACCGAGGGGAACCCCGAAAAGGGCCAGCTGTGCACCTCCCGGCCGGCCATGTCCACCATCCGGGTCAGCGGGGTCTGGTCAGTGCTGGTGGGCGTGCTGAACACCATGTAACCCAGGCAGGGTGAGGGCGCAGCCGGCAGGGACATGTCGGCGGTGCCAGCGTCGGCCGGGGGCGCCAGGTCGGGCGCCCCCGGGGGCGCCTGAGGCGGGTCGGTACAGCCAGGGGCTGCCAGCGCCACCAGCAAGGTGGCAGCCATGATGTGGGCGCGGGCCATGATGGCTCCTTTCACCCTGTTTAGTGCCAACAACCCCCCCCGCGGGACCCACACGATAAAATGTCAAGTGTGGGGGTCTGACCCCTCCACTTGACATTTTATCGCGTGGGCTACGGCTACTTGTTGAAGGTCCGGTAGCCCCTCTCGTACAGCCGCACCAGCACCTGGTTGTCCAGGCGGTTGATGGGCGTCTTGCGGGGGCCGATGTCCCGGGGGAACTGGAACAGCCCGGGCAGCAGCTGGCGGGTCAGGTAGCGGGTGGGCACGTCCAGCCTGACTCGGGCAGGCGCCAGGGGCTGCAAGGAGCCGAGCACGAACCCCCACTGGCCGAAGGAGGGCACGCTGGCCAGGTAGGGCAAGGTGTTCACCTGCCCACCGCCCGCGCTGGAGAGGGTGGCCGCGGCCATGGTGTTGTGGATGCACCAGAACGCGGCCGTGGCGTAAAAGGGCGAGGTGGCCTGGGTCACCATCACGCCGGTGGGCGTCAGGCTCCGGGCCACGAGCCGGTAGAAAGAGCGGCTGTACAGCTTGCCGAGCCCCTCGTTGTTGGGATCCGGCAGGTCGATGATCACGACGTCGTAGCGCCGCTCGGCCCGCTCGAGGAACTTCAGCGCGTCCTCGTGGAAGATCTTCACCTTCGCGTGGGACAGCGCCCCGCCGTTGAGCTTCGTCAGCGTGGGCAGGGTGGAGAAGATCCGGGTCATCTCCGGATCCAGATCCACCAGATCGATGCGCTGGACTGACCGGTGCTTGAGCACCTCGCGGGCGGCCAGCCCGTCGCCCGCGCCCAGCAGCAGCACCGCGCGAGGCGACGGCGCCAGGCCCATGGCCGGGTGCACCAGCGCCTCATGGTAGCGGAACTCGTCCACGCTGGAGAACTGGATGTTGCCGTCGATGAAGAGCCGCACGTCATCGCGCCACCGCGTGACCACCAGCCGTTGGTAGGGCGTGCTCCGGGCGTAGATCACCGCGTCGTCGTACAGGATATCCTCGAGCAGGGTGGTGGTGCGGCCGGCGGTGACCAGCCCCACCACCATGGCCGCGGCGGCCAGCAGGCCCGCGCCGGTGATCACCCGGGCGCCGCGCACCCGGCCCCGGAACACGCGCACGCCGATGAGGGCCACCACGACGTTGAGCAGCCCGAACAGGAAGCTCGTGCGCACCAGGCCGAGGCGTGGCACCAGCACCAGCGGGAAGAGCAGGGACGCGGCCAGGGCGCCGAGATAGTCCAGGGCCAGCACGTTGCCCAGGGCAGCGCGCAGGCTGCTGTGGCGGCGCATGATGCGCACCAGCAGCGGGATCTCCAGCCCCACCATGGTCCCGAGCAGCAGGCAGGTGGCCACCAGCAGCGGCAGGTAGGAGCCGAGGGCGGCGAAGGAGAAGAAGAGCACCAGGGTGGCGAAGCCGCCCACCACGCCCACCAGGATCTCCACCAGCAGAAAGGCCCGCAGCAGGTCGGCCTTGAAGAAGCGCGACAGGAAGCTGCCGATCCCCATGGCGCTGAGGAACAGCCCGATCACCATGGAGAACTGGGTGACCGAGCTGCCGAGCAGGTAGGTGGACAGCGTGCCCGCCAGCAGCTCGTACACCAGGCCGCAGATGGCCACCACGAAGACGGTGGCCAGCAGCACGAGCCCGGTGCCGGGCACAGGCGGCGGGGGGGTGGCCTTGGGAGGGGGGGCGCTCAACGTGGGCGAGGCGGCGATGCGGGGGCGGGACGAGGCCCCGGGGATCAGTGCATGGCCGACGAGATGATCAGCGCCAGCCCGATGAGGAAGGCGCCGATTATGATGCCGAGGGAGGTGTTCTGGTCCTCCTCGATCTCCTTACGCACCGAAAAGGGCATCAGCTTGTTGAAGATGGCGAAGGCGATGCCGAAGATGATCATCCCGAGGAACGAGTAGATGATGGTCGAGACGATGAGGGCCGGCTTGAGTTCGTTGATGAAATCCATTGCTGTCTCCCAGTACTCCTACTTGCCGCCGCGAAAGCCGCCGCCGTAGTGTCGCCGGCTGCCGAAATAGATGAACATTGGGCCCCGGTGCCCCGAGCCCGCCTTGGTGCTGGACTGGCGGATGCTCACGGGCTTCTCAAGCAAGCCGGGCAGACCCCAGCCCTGAGCCGAGGCGAGGTACGCGAACCCCGTGACGCTGATGAAGAAGGCGATTGCGACGATCCATCGCAGCATGTCAGGCCTCCTGCCTGGCGACGGGGGTTAACCTGTCCGGTGCTCTAGTCATCGTCGTCTCCCATGACCGCGGCCCAGCGGCGCGCCTCGAACAGGCGCTTGCGCACGAACTCGAACACCGGGAAGAGCAGGGAGAAGATGAACGCCGCCAGGAAGTAGCGGCTCAACATGACGCCCTGCACCAGCGCGATCTGTAGGTTCTCGCCCCGGGCGCGGGTGCCGCGGTTGCCCATGCCGCCGCTGGCCTTGAACAGCAGCCTGTAGGTGCCGGGCGGCGGCGACTTGCCGTAGGTGGAGCTGGAGCGCGAGCCCTCGCTCCAGCTCTCGCCGCCCTCCACCCCGTGGTAGTACGAGATGTCGCTCTCCATCTCCTGCACCACCTTGTCGGACGAATCCACCAGCGCCACCTGCAGCGCGATCCAGGAGTTGTTCAGCGGCGCGGCGATCTTGAGCCCCATGATGTTGCTCTCGCCGATGGTGAACGGCTCGCTCAGGCTCTCCTTGAGGTAAGCGTCGGGTCCATACTTCTTGTTGAAGATCACGTCCTGGTCGCTGCCGAAGGAGGCGAACAGCATCAGCCCGTTGACCAGCGCGAAGATGGCGCCCAGCACCATCAGCGTCCGGGCCAGGGGGCCGCGGTGGAACGGCTGCGCCGGGTGCACCCCGTAGGTGCCTGGCACCGGCTCATCCCAGGAGAACGCGGCGAACACGTCCTCCGGCTTCATGTACTCGCCGATGAAGTACTCCACCTCTTTGTCGGTCTGCTCAACCTGGTACATGTACGGCGGCGCCACCAGGTCCGCGTAGGAGTTGCGGTCGCCGGAGCGCGCCTGCCAGGGCAGGGCGCCGTCCACGTAGACCAGCCGGCTGGAGCCGCTCTCGTAGAACTTGTAGGTGCGGTCCCCCGCCTTCACCGTCTGCTTGGGCGCCAGGTAGAACGGGTTGACGTTGGGCGCCGCCTGGGTCGGGCGGTTCAGGATGTAGTGGTTGTTCTCCTCGGCGAGCCACAGGTAGCCGGCGTCGGGGTTGTGCAGCAGGTACTCCCGGGCGACGTACCCCTCGTCGTCCTCGTACATCATGCGCCCGCACACCTCGTAGACGTCCCCGTCGAAGGTGCCGCCGCGGCCGATCTCGAAGTAGAAGCCGGGGTCGAGGTCCTTGGGGTTGACCCCCACCACCTTGGCCTGGGCGCCGGTCAGGTCGTTCTGGGCGCCGCAGTAGTCGCAGATCAGGGTCTCCACGTCCCGTCCGCCCACGAGCTCCAGCGGCGCGTCGCAGTTGGGGCAGCGGATGTTCTGGCCCTCGTGGCCGCCTGCGGTGGAGGGCGGGCGCTCGTCGTCGATGGAGAGCTGCTCGTGGGTCAGGACCTGCCCCGCGAAGCAGGTGGCGCCCTCGTCCTCGTCGTACTCCAGGGTGGCGAACCGGGCGCCGTCGCTGGAGGCCAGGTCGGCGTAGGGGTACATCTCGCCCGGGTGGATGGTGAAGGGCAGCTGCCCCTCGCCTCCTTCACAGAGCGCCTCGCCCACCTCCCTGACGGTGTAGGCCTCGCCGTCGACGGCGATGGCGAGGCCCGGGTACAGGTCGCCCGCGGGGGGCACATCGCCGGTGCTGGCCGCGCGCTCGAAGCTCAGCTCGCGCTCGTCCTCGCTGAGCCACGCCACGCTGCCGTCCGCGATCTGCAGGTACCACTCGTCCCAGGTGCCCGCGCCGTGGCTGTAGCGCAGGTGGCCCACCACCTCATAGGGCTTGCCGGCCAGCTTTCCCGTGGCGTGCATGTACAGCCGCGAATCCCCCTCGGGCAGCACCGACTGCATGCCGGTCTTCAGCGCGGTCTCGTCGTCCCAGTACACCACTGTGCTGCAGAAATCGCACACCAGCATGGTGATCCCAGGATTGACCAGGGTGTGCTCTCCACCGCAGTTTGGACATCGTAGCTGGCGACTCATGGGATTTAGAAGGTAGCATGGGGAACCAGCACCGGTAACCCCTTCGGAGGCCTCACGAGATGCGCACAACGCTCCCCATCATGTCCTGTCTGTTCCTTCTGCTCTGCCTCGGCGGCTGCGGCGCCAGCGGCGACTCTCCTCCCGGCTGCGGCCCGTCCAACTGCGTGGGATGTTGCAACTCCCAGGGCACCTGCGTCTCCGGGACCACCGTGCTGACCTGCGGCGAGAAGGGCGAGTCCTGCCGCCAGTGCGCCTCCGGGCAGCAGTGCATGAGCTCCATCTGCACCGCCGAGCCGTGCAGCGCCAAGACCTGCCCCTCCGGCTGCTGCGCGGGCAACGTCTGCAAGGCCGGGGCGAGCTCCCAGTTCTGCGGCACCGGCGGAAACATCTGCATCAGCTGCGCCTCGTCGGACCGCTGCAACGGCGGCGTGTGCGAGAAGAAGCCGTGCGATGCGTCCACATGCCCCAACGGCTGCTGCTACCAGGGCTCCTGCCTGCCGGGCAGCAACGCCGGCGCCTGCGGCAAGAGCGGCCAGCCATGTCAGGACTGCGGCAACGGCATGACCTGCCAGCAGCAGGTGTGCACCAAGCAGGCGTGCAACGCGTCCACCTGCTCCAACGGCTGCTGCGACGCCAGCGGCAACTGCATCACCACCCTGACCGAGGCCAACTGCGGCGTCGGGGGGCAGAGCTGCCAGACCTGCCCCAAGGACCAGATCTGCAACGCGGGCAAGTGCGAGGTCCCCGCCTGCACCGCCCAGAGCTGCCCCAACGGCTGCTGCAACGACCAGGGTAAATGCGAGCAGGGCAACACCGTGGGCGCCTGCGGCAAGGGCGGCGGCGCGTGCGAGAAGTGCGACACGGGCCAGGCGTGCGATGCCAACAAGTGCGGCTGCACCCAGGCGTCGTGCGGCCAGGGGTGCTGCGAGGGGGACAAGTGCCAGCCAGGCAACCTGTCCCAGGCGTGCGGCGGCGGCGGCGGGCAGTGCTCCAAGTGCAAGGCCACCGAGGTGTGCGACAAGGGCGCCTGCAAGACCGGCTGCGGCCTGAAAAACTGCCCGAGCGGCTGCTGCGATGGCAGCACCTGCAAGCCCGGCAATAGCGTGGGCGCCTGCGGCCTGTACGGCACGCCGTGCGCCAAATGCAACCTCACCAGCGCCAACGAGAAGTGCGTCAGCGGCACCTGCAACGACAGCAGCAAGTGCAACTACAGCAACTGCCCCAAGGGGTGCTGCCTCAACAGCCAGTGCCAGCCTGGCAACCAGTTCAACGCATGCGGCTCGTCGGGCCAGGCGTGCAAGGTGTGCCCGCCGCACATGGAGTGCAAGAGCAACAAGTGCGTGGTCAAGCCCAACAGCAAGTGGACCGTCACCGTGGTGGAGGTGGAGGTGGACAGCTCGAAGAAGTGGGACAGCTGGGTGCTGCCCGGCTTCGAGAAGCCCGACATCTACGTCGAGCTGCAGGTGGGGAGCACCACCAAGAAGACCAAGACCAAGGACAACACCTACAAGGCCACCTTCAACGAGTACCTGCTCACCGCCACGGCCAAGGACCTGATGACCAAGGGCAACTTCCAGATCAAGGTGATGGACTACGACCCGATCCCGCCGTCCCAGGAGATCGCCAAGTGCGCCACCCAGATCTTCGAGTACGAGCTGACCAAGGGTGAGGCGAAGATCTTCTACTGCGGCAGCGGCTCCGACCTCAAGCGGGTGGTGTTCAGCTTCAAGCCGGTTCCGTGATCACAGGCTGTCCTCGCCCTCGTCCGGCGAGGGCCGCGGCTTGAACGCCTGGGCGGTGATCGCCACCACCGCGCCGCAGATCAGCGCCGGCACCAGGCAGTAGACGAAGAAGCCGAACGCCGCCAGAGCATCCAGCCCGAACAGCACAACCGTGGCAACGCTGCCGGCTGCGTCCCCCAGCGCGGCGCCGGCCAGGGCGCGCTTCATGTCATCGGAGGGGCCGTGCGATGCGTCGCCGCGGGAGCGCACCAGCCCGATGATGGCGCCCGTCAGGACTCCCGCCGAGACGAGGACGATGCCCATCAGCGCCACGACGATGCCGCCGGATTTGCCGCCGCCGCCGATGGCGTGGGCCAGGGTGGGGGTGAGGGCCGCGGCCAGCAGCGCCGCGAGACGACATGACGATTTGCAGGGTCTCACCGCCCCAGGATAGCCCCAAACCGGCGGCGCCGGAAACAACCCCTCCGGTTCTACCGCACGAACAGGTTGATCCCGTAAGACGTGCTGCCCGAGCTGCTCTCGTCGCCGAAGTCCTTGCGCGAGCTGCAGCCGGAGCAGCTGGTGCCGAACTGGGCATCGTTGGCCTCGGTGATGGCGATGCCGTGATCCGCGCGGCTGCAGCTGCCGCCGCCGCCGATCATCATCACCGCGCCGTCACCGGAGCTCCAGTCAGCGAAGAAGCTCACCGACTTCGGCTTGCCGATTGAGCTGGAGCAGGTGGCGTACTTGAAGCCGGAGGTGCTGGTGGCGCCGCTGGCCAGGTCGGCGGCGCAGGTGCCGCGCACCGCGCTGCTCGCCCAGGCCCCGGTGCGGTAGTTGCCGAAGCCTGTGACCTTTGTCCGGAAGGTCTTGCCGCCCAGGCACTTGGCGTTGGTCTTGAGCAGGTGCGCGTCGGTGGTGGCGTCGGTGCGCGCGAGCTTGAACTCGTCGGCCAGGACTGTCCAGAACGCCGCGGACAGGGCGTCGGCGTTGGTGCCGCGCACCGTGGGCGCGCCCACCTCAGTGGTCCTGTCGTACCAGTACTTGGCCGAGTCGATCCACTGGGTGCCGTCCTTGTTGGAGAAGCGCGCGGCGAGGGTCCAGCCGCCGCCGTCGGTGGTCATGTCGCAGTAGACCTTGAACGGGGCAGCCGCCGCAGCCGGCGAGATGGTGTAGACGCCGCTCTTGGCCCCCGGCGTGGCGGCCAGCATAGCCTTGCACGACGGCGCCGTGGCCGTGCACTTGCTCTGGGCGCAGTAGGGCGTGGCCGCCGGGCACACCGTGCCGCAGGCGCCGCAGTTCTTCGGATCGCTGGCCAGCAGGGCGCAGCCGCCCGGGCACTTGGTGGCCCCCGCCAGGCAGGTGCACCCGCCGTTCTTGCAAACCTCGCCGGAGGCGCAGGTGTTGCCACAGACGCCGCAGTTCTTGGGGTCGGTCTTGGCCTTGACGCAGCTGCCGCCGCACCGGATCTCGCCGTACCCCTGACACTTGGTCTGGCAGGTCCCCTGGTAGCAGGCGTGGGTCTTGGGCGTGCAGGCGCTGTTGCACTTGCCGCAGTTGGCGTCGTCGTACTGCAGGTTGACGCAGATCCCGCTGCAGTCGGTCAGCCCGCCGGGGCAGAACAGGGTGCAGGTGCCCGCCTTGCAGACCTGGGCCAGGAAGCACTTGTTGCCGCACTTGCCGCAGTTGTGGAAGTCGGTCTGCAGGTTGGCGCAGGTGGGGGCCGCCCCCGAGTCCCCGCCGCCGCACTGGGTGTGGGACGCGTGGCAGGTGAAGCCGCACTTGCCGTTGCTGCACACGTAGCCCGCCGGGCACTTGTCGCCGCACTTGCCGCAGTTGTCGTTGTCGGTGGTCAGGTTGGCGCAGTACGGATACTTGGCCGGCGGCCCCTTGTCCGCGGCCGCCCCGGCGTCCAGGTCCGTGGAGGCGCCCGCGTCCAGGGCCATGTCCGGCGCCGCCGCGTCGGCGGGCCCTGCGTCTGCCGCCCCCTGATCGGCCGCGCCGCCGCCGTCGGGCGGGCCGAGGTCCGGCACCCCCGCGTCGTAGTACACCGGCGCGCCAGAGAAGCACATGGTCATGGACGACGGGCATGAGAGGGCGCACTTGCCGTTGAGGCAGAACGCGCCGGCGCCGCACGCCGTCCCGCACTTGCCGCAGTTCTTCTGGTCGGTGAACAGATCAGCGCAGTAAATGGTCCCGCTGGCCCCGGCGCACTGCACGCTGCCCGCGGGGCAGGTGAGCACGCAGGTGCCCGCGCTGCAGCTCTCTCCGGCGTTGCACTTGTTGCCGCAGGCGCCGCAGTTGGTGTTGTCTCCGTTCAGGTCCGCGCAGTACGGGGCGCCGGCATCGCCGCCGCCGCACTGGAACAACCCCGTCGCGCACACCAGGGCGCACTTGGACTTGCTGCAGATATGGGCGGTGGTGCAAGCGGTGGCGCACGCGCCACAGTTCTGCGGGTCGTTGGTCAGGTTGGCGCAGTACTTCACGCCGGCGTCGCCGCCGCCGCAGGTGGACAGGGGCGCCGGGCACTGCCCGGCCACGCACTTGCCCGCCGCGCAAACCTCGCCGGCCTTGCACTTGGTGCCGCAGGCGCCGCAGTTGTCCGGATCGATCTGGGTGTTGGAGCACACGCCCGCGCAGTCGGTGAGCCCCTGCTGGCACTCCTTGGTGCACTTGCCTGCAGAGCACACCTCTCCCGGCTTGCACACGTTGCCGCAGGCGCCGCAGTTGTACCTGTCCTTGTTGGTGTTGACGCACTTGCCCGTGCACCGGGTCAGCCCTCCCTGGCACGAGGTGATGCAGTTGGCGGCGGCGCAGATCTGCCCCGGCTTGCACTGGTTGCCGCAGGTGCCGCAGTTCTGGTCATCCACGTTCAGGTTGACGCAGACGTTGCCGCACCGGGTGGCCTCCGGCCCGCAGGGCAGGTCCACGCGGGCGTCGATCATGGCGTCCGTGATCACCACCCCCGCCTCGGTGAGCTGGCGCAGGGCGTCGTCGTCGCAGCCGCCGAGCCAGAGCACCGCCAGGAGCAACGCGAGGGGAGCGCACTTGCCAGAGAGCCTGCGTGGGGAGCTGCTGTTCATCTCGCGCATGTCGTGGTCCCCCATCACTGGAGCAGGTAGCAGGCCATGATCTTGGTGCCGATGGCCGGCGCGGTGCCGAGCAGCTCGATCAGGCTGTTGGCGGTGTCCCACTTCCAGTCGGTCCCCTGCACCTTGAGCTTGCTGTTGAAGTAGACCTCGATGGAGGTGACCACCGGCGCCTTGGTCGGCTTGTACTGCTTGACCGCCTTGCCTGTCACCGACTGACCCAGCTGGTTGAACAGGCTTTTCCAGTTGCCCGAGCAGAGGTCCCCCACGTAGCCGCCGGTGAGCTTGGCGTGGGCCATGTGGTTGGTGCCGACCCGATCCGTGCAGCCGCTCTTGTGCTTGGTGGACACGATGGCGTGGTAGACATAGTCCTTCCACCCCTTGCGCGCCGTCAGCCAGCTGTTGAAGCTCGTGACGGTGGGGTTGGTCTGGGTGTCGTCGTCGGAGACGCCCACGATGTGGCGCAGGCTGCCCTCCCGCATGAACGACTCGATGGCCGCGATATTGGACTGGAACCGCACCAGGTGGTCGCGGCTGGCGATCTTGACGCTCACCTGCTTGAAGCGGGTGTTGTCCGCGCAGTTGACCCCGCCCAGGGGGGCCGGGATGCAGATGTCGTAGGTGGTGGTGCCGCGCTTGGCCAGCATCACCACGTGGTAGTCGATGTTGGTCCCGGTGATGAAGGTGGAGAAGGTGTTCAGCGTCGCCTTGACGCCGGCGATCTCGGCCTTCATGGAGCCCGACTGGTCCACGATGAACGTGATGTCCACCGGCCGCGCGCTCAGGCCGTAGGTGAAGACGTCACACTGGATGGGCACGCACTTGCCTGCCTTGCAGGTGGTGCCCGCCTTGCACGCGTTGCCGCAAGCGCCGCAGTTGGCCGGGTCCGTCTTCTGGTCGACGCAGGACCCGGAGCAGTCGGTGTGGTTGCTCAGGCATGTGAGGGCGCACTTGCCGACGCTGCAGACCTGCCCGGCGCTGCACTGCTTGGCGCAAGCGCCGCAGTTGAGCGGATCGGCGCCGAGGTTGCGGCACACCCCGCTGCACGCCGTGTGAGCAGGCGGGCAGTTGAGGGTGCAGACGCCCGCCAGGCACGCCTCGTTCTTGCTGCACGCCTTGCCGCAGGCGCCGCAGTTCATGGCGTCGGCCGCCGTGGCCTTGCACACGCCGCTGCACGCGCTGAATCCGGTGGGGCAGTTGAGCGCGCACTTGCCGGCCACGCACGCCTCGGCGGTGGCGCACGCGGTGTTGCACGCGCCGCAGTTGGACGCGTCGGCCTGCAGGTTCGCGCAGCTGCCGGAGCAGTCGGCGAGCCCCTTGGGGCAGACCGCCGCGCACTTGCCGGCCTGACAGATCTCGCCTGAATTGCAGGACACGCCGCAGGCGCCGCAGTTGGCCTGATCGGTGGCGATCTTGACGCACACCCCGCTGCAGTTGGTGAAGCCGGAGGGACAATTGAGCGTGCACTTGCCCGCCACGCACGCCTCGCCTGCCTTGCAGGCGACGCTGCAGGCGCCGCAGTTCTGCCGGTCCTTGCTGGTGTTGACGCACTTGCCTGAGCAGGCGGTCAGGGTGGGGCCGCAGTTGGTGGCGCACTTTCCCGCGGCGCACACATCCCCCGCCTTGCACTTGCTGTAGCACAGGCCGCAGTGCTCGGCGTCGGTGAGGGTGTCGATGCAGGTCCCCCCGCAGTCGGTCTGTCCAGTGGGGCAGGTGGTGGTGCACTTGCCGGCCACGCACAGGTAGCCCTCCTTGCACCGCTTGGTGCACACGCCGCAGTTCTGGCGGTCCCGGGACAGGTCGGTGCACCCGCCGGGGCAGGCCTTCATGCCAGGGCCACACTTGAACGCCACGCCGTCGGCGCCGGCGCCGCTGTCCAGGGTCACCCCCGAGACGTCCTCGTCGCAGCCGCTGACCATCAGCAGGGCCGCCAGGGTGACGACGGGCAGGAGCCCTTTGGTGTGGGTGCCCCGCATCCGTTGCTCTGGGATCATCGACTCGCTCCTCATGTGGTTCCCCGGTCTCCCTGCCCGCGCCGCATCATCATTTTGACACGATGCGGAACTCGATCCGCCGGTTCTTCGCTCGCGCCGCGTCGTCCCGCCCCTCGACCACCGGCTCGGCGGCGCCCACTCCCTCGCTGCGCAGGCGCCCGGCAGCCACTCCCTTGCTCACCAGGTACGCCTTGACCGCCTCTGCGCGCTCCAGGGAGAGCTTCAGGTTGTACTCGGCTGTGCCGGTCTGGTCGGTGTGGCCCCGGATGAGCAGGTTGAGGTCCGGGAATTCACCCATCACCTTGACCGCCTCGTCCAGCAGCCTGTACGAGCTCTGCCGGATGCTGGCCCGGTCCAGGTCGAAGGTGATCCCCTTGATCACGCCGCTGAACCGCCTGGCCTGCTTCGGCACCTCATCGGGGCAGCCGTCGTCGTCCTGGTACCCGTTCTTGCTCTCGGGCTGGTCAGGGCATCGATCGTCTCCATCAGGGATGCCGTCTGCGTCCTTGTCCGGCGGGCACCCGTCGGGCTTGACGCCGGCCACGCCCGGGCAGCGGTCCACGCTGTCAACGAAGCCATCGCCGTCCCGATCCGGCGGGCAACCGCGCGGGGCGGCCCCTGCGCGGTCCGGGCACTCGTCGTCCGCGTCGTACACCCCGTCACCATCCCGGTCCGGCGGGCAGCCGGTGGGCTTGTCGCCGGCCAGCTCGGGGCAGCGATCATCTTCGTCGAACACGCCGTCCCCGTCGCCATCGGGGGGGCAGCCGGTGGGCGGTACGCCGGGGCGGTCGCGGCAATTATCGCTGTCGTCGAACACGCCGTCCCCGTCGCTGTCCTTGCGGATCGGCGCGTAGCCGAGCATGTAGCTGACCCCTGCCAGCGCCTCGAAGTGGGCGTTGTTCCCGCCATCCCCCACCTTGCCGCTGATGATGGCGCGGCCGTCCAGGCGCACCACCAGCCACCGGAAGGCATAGAACTTCACGCCCAGGCCGGCGTGAAAGGCGCCGTCCACGTCGTCCCCCAGGGAGGCCTCGCCCGAGGAGACTCCCAGCGCCCCGTAGCCCGCGAGCAGGAAGGGCGCCACGGTGAACCTCGAAACCACCAGCGGCAGCTGCCCCAGCGCGTGGCCGCGTACCGTGAACACCAGCGCGTCCTCCCCGTCCACGGTCTTCTGGGGCATCACGCCGCCCTCGAGCTCCAGGCCGAAGTAGGGGATCGGCAGGTAGGCCACGCGGCCCCCCACCTCCAGGGACGCGGGCTCGATGGGCGCGTAACGCACGGTGATGTCGTACAGCTCGTGCTCCTCCAGCGGAAAGTACCCGCCCAGGTAGACGCCCAGCTCAAACAGGTTTCGCTGGCCGCGCAGATCGACGCCATCTCCGGCGCCGGCAAGCGTGGGCGTGAAGATTACAGCCGCCACCGCGATGGCCGCGGCCGCTGGCCATGGGCAACATGTTCCTGCGGACGGTCGCATCGGCTCACCAAGGCTCCGTTCTACGAGTAAATGCTGGCTCTCCGTGAATCACTATAGGCTATGTCCTGGCGACCCGCCGCGCAACGCGCGGTCCTGAGCGATCTCGCATACCCCTGCTTCACCCCCGGGGGCAAATGCTGCTATATAACTTCCACGGTCAAACCACCCGATCGAGGGAGAACAGAGATGGAGTACAGCGAACTCACTCGCGACGAGCGGCTGGTGCTCGTGGCGCTACTGGACCTGGTCATCCGTGCCGACGATCGTTTCAGCGAGGAGGAGGCCGCCGAGGTGGAGCGGATCTCGGCCTCCCTGGGGTCCGAGGTGTACAACGCCACGGCGGTCAAGGCGCGCGCCCGGCTCGCCACAATGGACGACATCCAGAAGGCCGCCCTGGCCCTGGATCGGCAGGAGGCCCGCGAGC
This sequence comes from uncultured Myxococcales bacterium, assembly GCA_964511535.1. Taxonomy (GTDB): domain Bacteria; phylum Myxococcota_A; class Polyangia; family CAZCFB01; genus CAZCFB01. Next base: position 46,126 of record CAZEFW010000041.1, read on the forward strand.
TGATCCTCACCGCGGTGCAAGACATGGCCGTGGTGGACGAGGTGTCGCAGGAGGAGATGCAGCTGGTGGAATGGCTATCCGGGCTGTGGGGATACTGAGGCAAAAAATCCTCAGAACCTGATGCAGCTGTACTCCCCGGGGTCAGGCAGCTTGGACGCCGCGGCGTAGGCCTGGCAGTCGTTGTTGTCCTTGCAGTAATCGGTGATGCAGATACCTCCGGCGCAGCGGTATCGGTTTCCGTATGTCCCGCACGGGATGTTCGACCCCGCGACGCAGCAGTCGCCCGCTTTCTGGCAAGTCTTTGTCGTGGGCGGGACGCAGTAGCGGTTGTTGGGGTAGCACGGGCTCTGGTTGCCCTGGCATCGCCACCCGCTGGCGTTGGACTGGCCCGCCGATTTGGCCATCTGAACGCACTCTCCGTCGCTGGTGCAGCCGGAGAATTTGCACTTGCCGCCGTCGCAGGTCCAGTGGTCCGGGTAGACGCCGCAGGGAGATGAGGAGGTGCCGGTGCAGCAGTCAGACGGTGTCTTGCACGACTTGACCTTCGCCGCACAGTAGCTGGTCTGGGTCGGGCACATCGGCGCGTGGCAGATGTGATCTGCCCAGTTTTTGGCCTTGACCAACTGGGCGTACGAGCGGCACTCGGCCGCGTCCTTGCACCCCTCTCGCACGCACTTGCCGCTCTTGCACGAGAACTTGTTGGAGTACGACCCGCACGCCACCCCGCCGTGGGCGTAGCAGCAGTCGGACGCCTTGGCGCAGGTGTTCTTCTGCTTGTAGCAGAAGGCCATCCTCGGCTGCTTGGCCAGACAGTCGCAGAGCGCCTTGTTGGGGTTCCCCTTGTCCTTCTTCTGGCCCGGACCATCCGTGCCCGGCTTGACGCCCCGGTCTTGCTTGCCCGACACCTTGCTGTCCTTGCCCGGCGGCAGCTTGCCTCCGGTGTCGCTGGAGCTCCACTTGCCAGAGGAGTCGGAGCAGCCGAGCGCCGCCGCCAACAGGCCGCACATGAGTAATCTGGAGCTGATCATTCGCCCATCTTACCAGCAGGGCGGGGCTCTGTTGCGGGGATGTCAGCGGGAGGTTGCGGTCAGCCCAAGGTCAGGGGCACTTGCCGCCGCAGGCGTACTTGCACGCCGCGGCGCAGAGCAGGTTCCAGCTGCCCTTGCAGCACTGGGGCAGGTACTGGCAGACGCACTTCTCGCAGGCGCAACCGCTGCACCCCGGGCTCTGCTTGGGATCGCACCCGGTGCACTTGCCGCAGTCCTTGGGGCAGGTGCCGCAGTCCTCCTTGGTGTTGGAGTCGCACTTGCCATCGCCGCAGCTCTTGCACGGGCCGCAGTCCTTTGAGCAGCTGGAGCAGGTCTCCGGGAAGGTGCACTTGCCGTCGCCGCAGTACGGCTTGCACGGGCCGCAGTCCTTTGAGCAGCTGGAGCAGGTCTCCGGGAAGGTGCAC